>CANKOY010000036.1 GCA_947484275.1 Planctomycetota bacterium
GAGTCGCCGCCGCTCGCACCCCTGTGGGGCGTGTTCCCGCCGCCGATGCCGGGGCCGGGACCGGCGCACTACGGCGCGCTGCTTCGGGCGGACGCGACTCCAACTTCCGTGACGGGTTTGTTCGCGACCGATTTGGCCAGCGCGGCCGCATTGGACGAGGGTATCGATCCGGGCGCCGGCGGTTCCGCTGTGGGAGGCCTGGGCTACGCCGGTGGTCCGTCCAAGCCCGCTGCCGCGGAGTATCAGGATGCACTGACGCCGGAGCAACGTGTCGCGCAACTGGCGGGCTACAAGCGCCTCTACGATTGGCTGCGGCTCGACGACGGCTCGCCGCGTTTTGGCCAGATCCGCAACAAGGACAAGTTCGCGCTGAAGTCTCGCATTCAAGAGCGCGTGGTGTTTCTGGAACTGGACCCGGTCACGGGCCTGGAGGTCTATCCGGGTCAAGCGGCGATCGACTACGAGCGCTCGCGCGTCACCGAATTCCACTTTGCTGAGACCGTGGCCAACCGGATTCTCGAGCGCCGCCGTGAATTCGGCGACAAGGTCACGCCCGGACAGTACGCGAGCCTGATCGCGTTTGCCGATGAATGCGTGCGCAGCCGCAACGACGCACGCGAAGCACTGTCGATCGCCATCGAGGTTTACCGCCTGGCGGAGAGCGTTTCTCCCGCCGACCCCGCGCCGCGCCTTGGGCTCGCGCGCTGTTTCGAATTGACCTTCGACTTCGAGCGGGCCTACGCGGAATTGGAAGCGGTTTTCGCCAAGTACGACCATTCGATCGAGGTCCAGGTGCGACTGGGCGAATTGGAAGCGCGGCTGCGTCTGTTCGACAGTGCCGAGCAGCGCTTCGAGAATGCCCTGCGCGGCGCTCGCCAGCACTTCGAGGCCCAGGCCGCCTACGGTCGCTTCCTGCTCAAGCGCGGACGGGCCCCTGAGGCGCTCGAGCATCTTGAGATCGCTCACCGCAACGAACCGCCGGCAGAGTTCTTGGCTCAACGCCTCGGCATTCGCCTCGATCTCGCGGCAGCGCGCTTCGCCAACGGCAAGCTCGATGGTGCAACCGGGGCGGACGCGATGTACGACTCGGCCTTGTCGATCGAACCCAAGGATGCGCGCGCATTGGGCGGCAAGTTGGCCGTGGCACTCGTCAAGCGCCTGCCCGCGGATCCGAACTTCATCCTCGGGCGCGATCAAGCAGGCTTCGAGATGCTCTTGGCCCAGGGACTCTTGGCCATGCGCGCCAAGCAGTGGACCGCAGCTCGCGACAATCTGCTGGCCGCGGCCGACGCTGATCCGCTGCGAGCCTTCGGCGCGTGGCGCGCGCTCTCGTGGCTTGCGGAGGTGACCGGATATCCGGCCGAGGCTCTGCGCTACGTGGAGTTGGCCCTGGAAGCTGCGCCCGACGACGCTTGGTCCCTGTACCAGCACGGTCGACTGCTGTTCCAGCGCGACGATCCCGAGGGCGCGCGGCGCGAATTCAAGGCGGCGCTCGACCTCGAACTGGACTTCACTGACGCGATCGCCGGCCTGGCCGTCATCGCAGTGGATGAAGGCGAGGCCCAGGACGCGGAGATGTACTTCGGTCGCGCCCTCGAGTTGGAACCGTCGCGCGCGGAGCTTTCGGCGCGCCGCGGCTACAACTTCCTCTCGCTCAACGATGCGCAGCGCGCCGAGGCTGCTTTCAAGCGCTCCCAAGAGGGCGACGCCAACGAGCCCGCCGCCCGTGGGGGGCTCGCCTGGTGCGCGTATCGTCGCAACGATGCGGGCCGCTCGATCGAGCTGTTCAGGGCCCTAGACGACGCGCGCCGCAGCCTTGACGAAAAGGACCCCTGGCGCATGTTTGCGCGCTCCCAGATCAAGCGCGTGGACGACCACGTGGCCAAGGAAGTTTGGGAGGACAATTTCGACCGCGCGGGTAACGCCGGCGGCAATCAATGGGACGTGGAGGAGGCTGCTGGCCCGACCTTCGGGCTCAGCGACGGCGTGATGCACCTGCGCGGGAGCTTCAAGCAGACCGACGGTCGCGCGCGATTGCTGCGCCGCTACGTATCCACGGATTTCGTTTCGATCGAGATGGACGTCACGGTCTCCAGCAAGACCTTCGCCCGCGTTGGCGTGTTCATCACGCGCGAGCGCCAGCAGCGCAGCGGTCGCACCGAACCCACCAGTCAGATCTCCGTCGAGCGCCATCCCGAGGGCACGGTGCAGGTGCGCCTGATGGATCGCGCCACCGCCGAGCCGGTGCGCGACGACATCGCTCAGGTGGGCGACGTTCCCTGGTGGCCCCAGGACGTGCCCGTGCGCCTGCGCATCGAGCGAATTGGCGAGGGCTCCGATTCAGTGGGCCGCATCAGTATTGACGGCATCCCCGTGGCGAATGGCTTCACGATGCGCACGATC
The DNA here is from genome assembly GCA_947484275.1 of Planctomycetota bacterium. Classification (GTDB taxonomy): domain Bacteria; phylum Planctomycetota; class UBA1135; order UBA1135; genus JADJQU01. The sequence continues at coordinate 2,404 of CANKOY010000036.1, forward strand.
GCGTCCGCGGGTGAGGTGCACGTGGGGCTGTTCGCCATGGGCGACAACGGCCAGCCCCTGGAGCTCTCCATTGACAATGTTCAGGTGGTCAAACGCCGCACGCCTTGATCCGCCGGGAGGATGAATTCATGTCGAGACTTCACAGTCGGGCCGCGAAGAACGCTGGCTTCACGCTGATCGAACTGCTCGCGGTGCTGATGATCCTGTCGCTGCTCTTCGGCGTGCTGCTGGTGAGCTTGATGGGCGGCGAGGACGCGACCAAGGTCGGCATCGCGAAAAACCGCATGGGGCAGATCGGCACGTCGGTCACCGTGTACTCGGACGAATCCGGCCAGTATCCGCCGTCGCAGTTGCCGTCGGACATCGGCACCGCGCCGAATGGGACCAATGTGGGCTCGGAGTGCCTGTACCTGGCACTGTGCGCCGAAGGTGCCGCCGGTTACGCCTCCCTGGGCAAGGCGGAGAACCTGTGCAATACCGACAACGATTCGCTCTCGAAGCGGCCCAAGGGCTTCGAAGTCCAGGATCTGTTCGAAATGGCGGATCCCTGGGGCAATCCGCTGGCGTACATCCGCGCCTCCGACTACGACCGCGAATTCCGGTACGTGTGCGTGGACCAGGAGACTGGCGAGTTGAGTGAGTTCAGCGTACGTGCCAAGAAGAGTGCCCTAACCGGCCGCTTCGAGGAGCCGACCTCGTTCCAGCTCCTGTGCGCCGGCAGCGACGGCAAGTTCGGCACCGAGGACGACCTTTCCAACTTCACGAAGTGATGCAGTGAAACTTCACCGGGAAAACGGGCGCAGGGGCGGCTTCACGCTGATCGAGTTGATCGTCGTGATGGGTCTGCTCGCGCTCCTGCTCGGCATGGGCATCGGCATGCTGGGTTCGCTGAATCCCGGCAAACGCGCGGCCCTCGGGCTCGTGCAGAACCTGGTGCGCTCGGCGCGCAACAATGCGATCGCGCGCTCCGCGCCGGCCTCGGTGCGACTGGATCCCGCGACGGGCTCGATCACCGCGGCGGGCATGGAAGTGCTCGGCACTTGGCAGTTCGAAACCCTGGGCCTCGAGGGCTCGTCCGGCGATCACGGCACGAGCCGCGGGGGCACGCTCCTCGACCAGGGCTATCTCGGCAAGGCACTGTCGTTCCTGGGTGCTGGCGCTGGAGCCCATGCGGAAATTCCGCTGCAGGAGAATCCGGTCTTCGATTTGCGCGAAGGATTCATGCTCGAGTGTGCGCTCTTGGTCGAACACTCTCGAGGCGGGCGAGTGCTCGACCTGGGCACCGCCGCGGGCCTGGAGTGTCGCAGCGACGGCAGTCTGCGCGCCTGGTTCCGACCCGAGATCACGTCCACATCCGGCGTCGTCTCCGCGGGCGGACTGGTGGCGGCCGACAGCGCGCCGGGCGCATGGCGACCGGGCACCTGGATGCGCGTGGAGGTCAGCTACAATCGAAGGATCCTGCGGCTTTCTCTCGATGGCATCGAGTTGGCGCGCGCCACGGCGGATTCTCCGGTGCTGAAACTCCAGGGCCCGCTGGTGATCGGCGATCCGCGCACGCCGTTCCCGGGGTCGATCGACGCCTTGTCGATTTCCGCGGTGGTCGACAGCGCCACGGCACGCTTGCCCTCCACGGTCATTTTCGCTGCCAACGTGCCGCGCGAGATCTCGTTTTCCGCCGACGGCGCCCTAGACCGCGAACTGTACAACGCGCCGGTGACTATCGGCCTGGAGTACGAGGACGGGACCAAGGCGCGTGTCATCGTCAACGTCTACGGAACTGTGGAATGAAGTCCAACCGCAAACTTCATGGGCCCGCCGGACGCCGCGGATTCGCGGTGCTCAGCGTGCTGTTCGTATTGATCGCGCTGCTGATCCTTTGCGCGCCGTTCATGATGACCGCGCGCAACGCGTCCAAGGTCAGTCACCAGCAATCCGATCGAACGCAAATGCGTCTGGCCCTCGATGCGGGCATCGTCCACGCGCGCGCGTCCCTGGGCGACTCCCATCCGGCGCGCGACGCGACGCCGTACTTCGACGATCACGACGAGCTAAGCGTCACCAGCGCGCTCGCGCCTGAATTTTGGAACAACCACGATCCGCGCGGCGTGATGTGGGACGTCGAAGCCTACGACATCGCCAGTCGCATCGACATCGGCAGCGCACCGCCGCAGTTGTTCGCGAACATCATGGGAACCGTGACGCGGCTCTCCGAAGCGCTCAAGAGCACCGACAAGGACATCAAGGTCTTGAGCACGGTGGGCTTCCAGCCCGAGGGCTTCCTGTGGGTCGGGCCCGAGCTCGTACGCTACAGCTCGATCACTGACGACAAGTTCACCGGACTGGTGCGTGGACTGGCGGCAAACGTGGACAAGGACGGCAATTGGACCGGTTGCGGGCCCAGTTCCACGCGCGATCACGTGATCAATGGGACGGTGATCGACCAGCGCGCCTATGCCTTGCCCCTGTGGCGCATCGCCTCCGCGGCCAAGGGACTGCGCACGTTCGATTCGATCGAGCAGGTGCGCGACAGCGGGCCCCTGGCCCTTGCCGGCGCCCTCGGCGCGGATTTCACCGAGGAACTCGAGCGGCGCACGACGGTCTACGGCGGCGTGCGTGCGGGGCCCACGTGGCAGCGCGCCGTGCGCATCACGAACACGATGCGCGCCAACGAAGACTGCGTCGTGAGGGTGGCGGAGCGGCGCAATTTCAATCCGGGCACCACGGTGATGATCACCAACGGGCGCATGGTCGAGTTTGGCATCGTGCGCGCGCTCGAGGACGGCGACGGAGTGCGGCTCTTCGAGCCGGTGCGCTTGGACTACATGGGCTACCGCGCGACGATGGCACCCCTGGCGCGCAGGCCGGTGAACATCAACGTGGCCTCGGCGGACGTGCTCGAGAGCCTGTTCCTCAATTTGCAGTTGCTGGGCCGTTCGAGTCGCGTGACCCGCGACGAGGCTGGCAAGCTCGCGGCCCTGTGCATGGAATCGCGGCCCTTCACCGGGCTCGAGGATTTCCTGCGCCGGGTCGTGTTGCCCGCGGCGGCCATCGAGGCCCTGCCCGACGACGCGCCGGTCAAGCCAGCGGTGCTGGCCAACGCCACGGGCAGCGTGATCGATGCCGACGACGCATTGGCTGTTTACGCCAACGCGCTCAATGCCAACGACGAGCGGCTTGCGTACTCGACGATGCCCTTCTCGTTCGTCTCGCGCGACGTCTACGGAATGCACGCCCGGTCCGCGGTCAACGCTGCTTCTGGCGTGTTGCGCTCGAAGGGCGTACGCGAAGAAGTGGCCCTGATCGTGCCCCAGGACGACCTGCTGACGCTGTGGTCGCGCCAGGAGGATTTCGAGGAGGCGATTCGCAAGACCTTCGACGCGCCGCTGTGGGCCACGGGGCCGAATTCGGTATCGCGCTTTGACGGCGCATCCCAGCCGCCGTCGCGCCTGTTCGCGCACTTCGGCACCTGGAAGGACAGACCTTACATCCCAGGCCGAACCACGGTGGCCGCGGACGAAGTGCCCAATCCGGAGCACGTGTTCGGCTCGCGCGCAGAGGACGGTTGGGGACAGCTTGCACCCGCGCGAGTTGAGGAAAGCGCTTTCCTCGTCGATCGGATGCTGCACTTCGACCACGAGACGCGCGATCTCGAGGGCCGGTATTTGCCTGACGAGCAGATCACGTACTTGCCTGAGGACAAAAAGGTCCAGTGGATCCAGGCCACGGGCTCTCTCGCGCGCGGACTGACTGCCTCGTTCTGGATCCGACCGCGCGCTCTGGGCGACGGCACGTTCATCGACTTCGGCACCGGCGCACTGGACACCGATCGGGTGTGGCTTGGAATCGAAGGGCCTGACCTCGTGCTGCGCGTGATCGATGGACCCGGCGACCATCCCGCCACGGTGATGAAGGAGCACGGCGAAGTGCGCTTTGAAATGGCGCCGGGCAACGGGCCCGGGCTCGCGCAGGACACCTGGAGCCACATCGAAATCGACGTGCGCGGCAACCGGCCCGATCAGATTTCGCTTCTGCTCGACGGCCGCGCACTCGGCGTGCGGACGCCGGGATTGACGCGCCTGACTTCGAGTTTCGGCACCGATGCCCTGGTCTTCACGGTGGAGAGTGCCGAGGGATTTCCAGACCGCGGCGTGGCTCGCATCGGAAATGAGCTGGTCGAGTATGCGCGCCAAAGCGGCACGAGTTTCGTGGCCCAACACGAAGCGATCGGTGCCCACGCAGGCTTCGGCGGAAGGTTGGCGCGCAACACGTTCACGCTCAGCACGACTGCGGGCATCGATCCGGGCACGAACATGGCCAAGGGCGTGATCAACGAGAGTCACGCCGCGGGCACGCCGGTGCAACTCTACGGCTACAGCTTGCCGGTGGGTTCCAACGTGCCCTTCGGCGAGGGCGCGCTGCCCGAGGACATCGGCCGCTTTGCGGTGGGCTACGTCGCCGGCCTCGAAGCTGGCGGCACAACGCACATCGGCGAGCCGATCAGCATCCCGCAGTTCTTCGGGCCACTCGGACTGGGCATGGAGGGCTACAACAGCCAGATCACCGCCTTGAAACTGCTGCCCGCGGATCCGGCGCCGATGACCACGGCGAAAATGATGTCCGCGTTCAACCAGACGACGGGCGGGTATGCGTTGATCATGCAGCTCGCGCCGGCGTCACTTCCGGGCCAGCAGCAGGCTGGCAGCTTGCTGACGCTGAACAGCTCGCCGCTGTGGGGGACCGAAATCGTCCACTACACCGGCTGGGTGAACGATCGGCTGTTCATCGATCGGCGCGCGGCCTTGCCCAGCGAGAACAACGACACCCGGCCCCACGCGTTCATCCTCACTTGGCAGATCCAGCCGCTGAACGGCGGGGATTTCAACTTGGAGCTCGATCGCAAGATTTTCGTCGTGCCGATCTCGCTCAACGTCGGCGCGAGCGCGGCCTTTCTGCCGCCTCTTGCACCGACGATGTCTTCCGAGTTCGCGCAGATCACAGAAGTGGGTGCGGTCGAGTTGACAGAGTGGGTGCGCTACGACCGCATCGAGTTGAACCAACTGGTTCGCTCGGACCCGGTGTTCCTGGAGCGATGCCGCGAGCGGGTGATCGGCGATCCGCGAGGCGACGCTGGCCCTCCCCCGCCCCCGCCTCCTTCCCCGGGCCCACAAGCTCCCAATTCCGCTGCGCCGCCGTCGTCGCTAGGGCCCCCGGGGCCCACGGCACCCTTGGCACCCTGGACGCCGCCGCCCGCGACTCAGAACCCCTACGTCCCCGCACAGTGGACGCCCTACCTCGGCACCGACGAGGACATCGACGCGCCGGTCACGCGCGCCGCGCGCACGTCGCTGCAGTTCCGCGGCGTGTTCGGCACCTACTCACATGCCCACCAGCGCAACACCCTGGTGCATCCTGTGTGGCGCGTCGACGGCGGCGACGTCAACAGCGGACATCCGGGCCACGGTGACGCTGCGTTCCTGGTGGACGCCTCGCCCAGCGATCCAGGTTGGCCCCTGGTTGTGCACCGCGCCTATCGGCCGCGGGAGTACATGCAGAGCTCCTGGATTCCCGGCTCAGACCCGATGACGCCGGTGGCGGGACCGTTCTCGACCAGTCCGATCCCCGCGGAAGTGGGCTTCCCCGGCGGCAATTCGATTTTCGTGGCGGCCAACGCAGCCCTGCGCGCTCCGATCGCCGCTGGAACTTCGCTGCCAAACGTCAGTGCGATCGAGACGCGCCTGCGCGCGCGCTTGTCGTTGTTCCCCTCGGGGGAGCGGCCGCGCGAGGTGTCGCGGGTGGAGGTGGGGCGCGCGCTCAACGGTGCGGGCGTGCCCTCGGCCGTCATCGACGAGCTGGCCTTTGGCAACCCGCACTTCGGCGAGGGCTCAGTCCACGGCGACGCGGCCCAGGCGGCACAGATGTCGCTTACCACGAGCTTCGGCCCCGGCGCGCCGGCCTTCACCACGCTCACGAAGGCCGTGCGCGTCGCGCGCGGGATCTTCGGCGACGTTCGGATCTTCATGGACGATCTGCCGAAGGACGCCGGACTCCTGCGCATCGGTTCGGAGATCCTGTGCTACGACGCGCTCGATTCCTCCACGGGACAGGTGACGGTGGCCATCAGCGGTCGCGGCCTGCTCGGCACCACGGAGCAGACCCACGAGATCGGTGAGTCGATCACCTGGCTCGAGTCGCGCGCGGTGACGACTCTGGCGGGACCGGTCAGCGCCACTTCGTCAATCCTGACCCTGGAGGACCCCGCCGAGTTCCCGTCCCAGGGCACGGTCCTGATCGGCGGCGAGCTGATCCACTACACGCACTTGGCAGGTTCGCAGTTGGAGATGCCGCGCGGCTCCTCCAAACCCGGCGCCATGGATGAGAACGGCGGGGGACTGTTCCGCGGTCGCTTCGGAACCACGCCCTCGGCCCACGGCGCGGGCGAGCCCGTGATCCTGTTCCCGTTCCGCTACTGGGACCGCTGGGCGGATCGCGCCGACGCGCCGGAACTGGCCTACCTCGGGCTTTCGATCGAACAACCCAACGCATTTTGGCGCGGAGTGTTCTTCCAGGCCGACGAGCCGCCGGGGACGAAGATCGAAGTGCTTCAGCGCGCGAATCCCCTGACTCCCTGGGACGCTGAACCCGTGGCCGGCGCGGGCCAGGGCTTGGTTCGGCTGGAGCGCGGATCCAGGGAAGGCGCTGCGCTGCCGATCGGCGTGCAGCGCGACGCTGTGGAGTGGCGCGCCTACGTGCGCTACGAATCGAACGCCTTCGATTTCACCAACGGTCTGTCGCACGGATGGAAGCGCACCGCGCGTCTGACGCACTTCGGCGTCGAATACCTTGGGCCGGGCCTGACGCTGCGGAGGGTCGACGAATGATCCGCACATCTGAGTCGACCGAGCACAATTCCCGCCGCGGCTTGACGGTGGTCGAACTTGTGATCGCCGTGGGCTTGCTCGCGCTGCTGATGATCTCGGTTTTCGGTGTGCTGCGCGGATTCATCGACGTGTGGGACAAGAGCGAGACCAAGCGCTCGCGCGTCGAAGAGGCCTCGGCCATCGGGGAAATGTTGGCCAACGATTTGGTGCAGCTCGATGGCGGCGGGCGCGGCGATCTCGTGGCCGAGTGGATTCCCTTCGACGGCGACGCCGATGGCGCCACGGATTCCTGGTGGCCGCGGCTCCTGCTGGTGCGCCACGCGTCCCAAGCCGAAATCACGCGACTCCAGGCGCGCTCGACGGAAAAAGTCCCCGGGCAGGGGCTACTGGAAGTCGCCTGGTCCGTGGTCCCAGCGTACAAGGGCAAAGAGCAGCCCGACCGCCGTTCCGAGGGCCTCGTGATGCGCAGCGAGCGGATCGCCACCGCGCGCGACCCCGGTGCCCTTCCCGATCCCACCGCGGAGTTGTCCTACTTCGATCCGCGTTTCTTCTCCAAGGCCGGCGAGGCGCCCGCAGGTGCACTCAACGAAGTCAGCGGCGGCGTGCTGTGGTTCGGACTGGAGTTCGCCACGCAGACAACGCTCCTCAAGGATGGCTGGAAGGCGGGCACTGAGCTCAGCAACTCGTGTTTCTCCTGGGACGCGTGGCGCAAGGAGCGGCCGAACAAACTGGTTCACGCCTGGAACGAGGCCGGTGCGGGAATGCCCAAGGCCAAGAACCGCGCGCTGCTGCCGCGGCGCGTGAAGTTGGAGCTGGAATTCGAGCGCCCGAAGGAAGCGTCGCGCCGCACGCGGCTGACTGAGTTCCTGGCCCTCGGCGCCACAACGATGCGCGTCGAAGACGAACAGCGCTTGCCCAAGACGGCGGAGTCCTTCGTCAAGATCGACGGCGAGTGGTTGAAGCTTGGGGCCGTGAGCGGCCGCACGGTTTCGATCCAGCGCGCCATGCGCGGCACGCGTGCAGCGAACCACGACATCGGCGCGCGCATTCACTTCGGCGAGACCTATCGGCGCGAAGTGCCGATCCGGCTCAGCCAGGAGGATTGGGACCTATGAAGACGCTGCAAGTCGCGAAAGAGCGGGCGGGGTTCACGATCATCGAGGTCGTCGTCGCCATGGGGCTGTTCCTTCTCGGCATGACCTGCGTGCTGGGGCTGTTGTCCTTTGGCGCGGCACTGACGCGCACCGCGGCCCTGCGCAGCGACGGCGCTTCAGCGGTGGAGGCCGTGGTGGCCGACCTCGAGGAGCGCATGTTTCCCCTGATCGAGGATGGGGGCAGCCTGCGCGCCGGTCCGCCAGTGGACATCGTCGATCGGCCCCTGCCCGGGCGCGCCGACGTGACCTATTCGGCCAAGGCGACGCCGGATCCGACCCAGAGGGACTATCCTGGGGGCGCGCTGGAGTATCGAGTGGATGTGAAGATCCAATGGAAGAGCGCGGGCGAGAGCAAACAGAAAGAATTCACGACGTTGTGCGTGCGCGAGATTCCATTCTCGGAGCGACTGCGACGTCTGTTCGTGGAGGAGAAATGATGCAGCTGACTCAATTTATTGGCCGTTCGTGCCGCGCACCCGTACTCGCGGTGCTCCTTGGACTCGCTTGCCCCGTGCAGGCCCAGGAGCAGGAGCCCAAGCCCGCCAACGAAGTGATGCTCCTGAAGTTGGCCGACGGCGGTTCCCTGTGGGGCAGCATCTTTGCTCACGACAGCGAACGTTTGGCGTTCCAGCGGCTCGACAACGGCGGCATCGTGCGCATGCCCTGGAAGCAGTTGGAGCCCGGCCAGTCGGGGCAACTGCTCGAGACGTTCGGCTACGTCGATCACTCCGGCGACGAGTTGACCGTTGAGGCTGACCGTCTGGTGCTCGACGACGGCACCGAGATCGTCGGGCGCATCGTCAGCCGCACGGACAGCGAGATCTTCGTCAAGACCGCCGACCGGCTCGTGCCCGTGCCCAAGCAGCGCATCAGCGGCGCGGTGACCAGCGTCCTAGTGCCGGCCCTCGACATTTTCACGCGCGACGAACTGTATCGCGAGGCTGCGGACAGACTCGATCCCCTGAGCGCCCAGAGTCAAGTGGACTTGGCGCGCTACTGCGAGCGCATCTTTGACTTCAGTCGTGCTCTCGAGCACTACAAGGCGGCGCAGGAGATCCAGCCTGATTTCGCCAACAGTTCGCTCAAGCCGACCATCGCGCGCGTGCAGGAGAAGGCAGCGAACCAAGCGCAGTTGGACTACCTCTACTCCGTGGATTCAATGCGAGCACGCGGGCAATTCGATCCGGCGTTGCGGGCCCTGGAGGCCTTCGCTCAGAAGTGGCCGGACTCGAACTTGCGCAGCGAAGTCGATAAGAAAAAGAAACAGGTGGAAAAGTCGCGCAAGGGCGCCATGCGCGAGATGGTCGTTCAGCAGTGGTACAAGTGGGTCGAGCGCCTCGCCACCAAGCAGGCGCGCGTCGAAGGCGGGACACTCGAGGCCGCGCTCGCCTACGCCTCCGAGGCGCTCAAGGAAGAGCTGATTGCCGCTGTCACCAAGGACATCCAGCGCGCGCTGGGGGCAAGTGTCAAACCTGAAGAGGTCACGACCCTGTGGGAGGAGCGCAAGTTTCTGCGCTTTCGCCGCGCTTCCTACGGCCAGGGAACTTGGCTCCTTGGGGATGCGGCTGCGTTGAAGGAGTACGGCGAAGACAAGCCGAAGACCGAAGCGCCGCCGAAGACTGGGGCGGAGGCGGAGCGCGCCAAGCTCGAAGAGAAGATCAAGCGCTACCTCGCCAACCAGACCATGGTGGCCAAGAAGAAAGCCGACGCGGGGAAAAAGGAAGGCGAAGAGAGCGACCAGGAGATTTTCTGGCGCGAACTGAACTCCTACGCACGTTCACAATGGCTGATCGCGTTCTACGCCGAGAACGGCGGCGATCTGCGCATCGTGAACGAGGAACTATCCAACTGCACGGATTGCGGCGGAACTGGAACGCGCGAGGTGGCCAACACCGGCAGTGCGCGCTCGAATCCCGGCGGTGGGCAGGGCGGACGTGGCGGCGGTGGTCAGCAGGGGCCGGGCGCCAACAGCGCCAGCCTCGTTGTCGTCGATTGCCCCGCGTGCCACCGAATTGGCCGCGTCCGGCGCGTGAATTTCTGGTGATTCAAGGACCCATGCAACTCCATCGCGTTCTTCTCGCGGTCGTTTCCAGCGCACTCGTGAGCGCGCTTACCTTTTCGTGCGCGTCGATGACGCAGACGCACAGCGAAGTGAGCGCGCCGAGCACAGTTCGCATGAGTGCGAGCGCGCGCGAGGACGGCCTGCTCGAGGGCAGTGTCGAGCCCCAAGGTCCGCAGACCCCGCAGATTCCCGCGGTGCCTCCGGCTGCCGCAGCGGACCCTGACCTCGCGATCGCAATGGTCGCCAACGAACCGATCGACGTGCGCGCGTTTCTCGCGCGCATTTGGATGCGCTCCAGCGACGAATCGCGCGAGGTACTCGAGCGCCTCGTGGTCGAGCGGCTCGCGCTGCTCGAGGCCGAGCGCCAGGAAATCGCGGTTTCGCCGACCCTGGTGGACGAGCGCATGGAGGCGGCCTGGAAAATCCTGGGCGACGGCCTGGAGCGCCAGGGTCGCGGGGTTTCGATCGCTCGGCATCTGCAGACGGAACTGGGTGTAGACACCGAGTATTACCGTCGCCAACTGCGGCGCGAGGCCATCGGGCAACTGCTTGCCGAACGCGTCGTGCGCACCTGGGCCACCAGCCGCGAACGCTGCGTCGTGCGCCTGGTGGAGCTGCCCGACCAGGCGGCCCTGGATGCGTTCACCGCTGGCCAGGCCGCAGGCCGGGATTTCGAGTCACTGGCTGGGGAGTTTCACCGCTTCCGCGAGAAGGAACCGGGCGGCAAGCGGCTCGTGTTGATCAAGAACGCCAACGCCGAGTTGTCGCGCGTGGCCTTCAATACGCCCGCGGGCACCGTGGCGGGGCCGCTGACGGCCGAGCAGGGTCGGCACCTGATGATGAAGGTGGAACAACTGCTGCCGGCGATGGACGGCGCATGGAAGGTGAACGCCGCGGCGATCGAGATGACCCTTCAGGAATACCCAGTGGATGAATTCGAGTTCGTTCAATGGCGCGCCGACATGGTCAAGAGCTACGACGTCGATCTCGATCCCTTCTTCAGGCTGATCGGAGTCTCGCGCTGATCTGACCGGGTTGCTCGCATCTCCGAGGGCATGGCATTGCGCGCCCCAGTGTCCACGCCTTAGAGCACGTCCTAATACCTGGCTGGCCGCTAGGCCAATTCCAAACTCGCCATCGCGACGTTGCAGCTCCTCCGAGTATTGCAGGCGAATACGCGTCGTCGCTGCGCCTCGCGGCTGGCGGCCTGGAATCGCCCTAGCGGCCAGCCAGGTATTAGGACGTGCTCTTAGCCAACGATCGTCGCCTGGCGTCGACGCCGAGCGCGTCGCGCGCTACCCCTAATCCAACGCCGCGACGACGGCGGCCCCTGCGATTCCAGGCGCGGCCTGTCCGTTGACACCAGTGGCGTCAGAGCGCGTGCCCTTCAGCCGCGTGTGAGTTGGCCCGAGCTGGCGGCTCATCTGGCGGACTCGGAGCCGTTCAGCTCATTCACACGGATCCCGAAGGCTCGCTCGAAGCCGCCACGGCGGGTCAGCGCCCCTCGCCCCAGGCAAGCCAGGTCCCGTGCGGACTGCGGTCAACCTGCCCGAGGGAGTCGCTGGCCGCCGCCACGCCCCGGAGTTCCTGTCGGACACAAAACCAGGCCCGGGCGCCGCCAGCCTGCCCGGGTACGCCCGGTGCCTGATGCAGGATCAGTGAGCGACGTGGGCCCTTTCTCAGCCGACGACCTCCGGTCCTCCGCTCCCTGAAGTTGGCCCTGGAACAGCGGATCGGCTTCGGTGCCCGGGCTGCCGTCCGCGAGTGCCCCCGCCGAGCGCAATCCCGCCTTGCCGCGGCACTGCGACGCCCAGGGCTTTCGATCGCCCCATCAGGGGCACTTCTACGACTACTTCGTGGTCGCCAGGACCCTGAGCACCTTAGGCGAACCCACCTTGGCGACCTCCGCCGGTGTCTCACACGAAAGGGCGGGGGAGGTCAGCCGCCGGCTCATGCCGCTGCAGCGCGAAGGCGATTCATGGACCAGCCGGGACACCGGCTGGTGGGAGAGCGAGCCGATCTTGGCCAGTTCCTACGCGCTCCTGACGCACAAGCTCCGCCGCGCCAGCCGGCTGCCGAGCGCGTCCAAGCGCTGAAATCTCGCCATAACCAAGCCGCGCCGCCCTTGACCCCACGGCGCGCGGGCGCGAAGCTCCACCCATCTATGGGCATTCACGCCGATTCGAATCTGGAAGTCACCGAAGAGATCGCCGTCGTGCATCAACCCGCAGAGCGCCAAGGTAGCCCCGACAATTCAGAGGACCTCGTGGAGCCCGATCACGCCGCGTCGCGCGCGCGCGCCCCGGGCACCGATGCTGTTCCCCGGCAGTGGACTGACGACGAATTGGAGCGCGCCGTTGCGGCGATTTTGTTCGCTTCTTCCGAGCCTCTGTCGAACGCTCGGATCGCCGAGGGCCTCGAGCACACGACCCCGGCCCACATCGCCGCGGCCATCGACCGCATTTCGGCGCGCCTGATCACCACCGGTTTGCCGTTCGAACTGGTGGCGATCGCCGGCGGCTGGCAGATTTTTTCCGCCCGCGACATGGCGGACATCGTGGCGCGCTTCGCCAAGACGCGCCGCGACGACAAGGTCAGCCCCGCAGCCCTGGAGACCCTGGCCGTGGTCGCCTACCGCCAGCCCGTGACCAAGGCCGAAATCGAGGCCGTCCGCGGCGTCCAGGTCGGGCCGATCCTGCGCGCGCTAGTGGATCGCGGCTTGGTCAAGGTGGCCGGCCGCTCCGACGATCCCGGTCACGCGCTGCTCTACGGCACCACCCGAAAATTCCTGGATACCTTCGGCCTGGCGGACCTCGCGGACCTGCCGCGCGACGCCGAATTGGTCCGAGATTCCTGATCCCGGCGGCGCTGGGCCCTCCGCGGTTGCGGTGGCACCGAGGGCGCACCTACACTCTTCGGCCCAGCGGCCCGGTGGGACACTCGATTTCGGGCTCGTTCCAGCCCCCTCCGCCACAGGCCGCGCACCAGCAGCATGTCCAATAAGACCAATCAACAAGGATCCGGCGAGCCGGGGAATCCGGTGACCCAGAAGCACCTCCACGACGACGACGACGCCATCGTCGTTCCGAAGGGCACCAGCAAGCTGCGCTTCCTCTTCATCCTGGGACTCACGATCCTCATCTTGGTGATCTTCACCGTGGGCGATCAGGTGACCCAGTCCGTCGGTCGCCAGCCGCAGGCCACGGATGATGTCACCTGGGACGGACCTGGGGTGGGCAAGCGCGTGATCAACGCCGTGGAATTCCTGGACGAAAAACGCCGCGAGGACCTGTTCCGCGGAGTGTTCAGCCAGTCGGGCCGCTTCGAGGATGAGGAGTTGGCCGGCGAACTCCTGCTCGACGAAATCGCCAAGCAGTGCGGGATCGAGATCTCGAACGCCGAACTGACCAAGGCGATTTACGAGGGCTACCCGGGTCTGTGCCCCGCGATGCAGAACAAGGAGTTCTACTTGGCGGTGCTCGGAGGCTCGCGGGTCACCCCGCGCGTGTTCGAGGGCGTGCTGCGCCGCAAGCTTCGAATCGACCGCTATCAGGCATTCCTGCGCGGCGCGATCCTGGTGGCAGACACTGCGGCGATCGACGCAGAATGGAAGCGCACCCATCCGCAGAACGCCTATGACGTCGTGGAACTCGCGCACGCATCCTTCGACGAGGCCGCCAAAGCCGAGCAGCCCGATGAGGCGGGCATGCGCGCCTGGTTCGACGCGATCCCCGACAAGCGTTCAGCCTTCCTGGCGGATTTCAGTTTGCCGAGCAACGCGGCAGAGTTGATCGCCTTCCGTTTCGGCGCGGAAAACTCCGCCGAGGGATTGCTGGCGAAGTATCCGCTGCCCGCGGACAAGGACGCGGAGCAACTGGCCAAGGACTACTACAACCAATACTCCAGCGTGCGTTTCGTGCGCGAAACCCCGCTGCCCGAGGGCCTGCCGGAATCCGAGGGCAAGAACCGATTGATCAACTCCTACGAGGAGATCAGCACGCTCGCCATGCGCGAAGCTCTGGTGGTTCAGGCCTTCCGCGCGTTCGTGGCCGACCTCAAGGAGCGCAAGATCGCGGGCACTGCTATCGACCTCGCGAGCGAAGCCGCTGCTCTTGGGCTCAGCCATCGCCCCGTCGACGGGGCGAAGAGCGAATCTGAATGGAGCACCCTCGAGGGTTACGGTGGCCCGTTCCTCGCGCGTTCGATCAACGGCACGCAGGCTGGCGATTTCGGCGCGGACGTGACGATCGACCGCGGCGGCGTCGCCTTCACCCGCGTGACCGAGAAGAATACGTCGAACCCTCCGACATTCGACGCCGTGAAAGAGAAGGCCGTGGCCGAGTGGCTGAAGCGCAAGACGCTGGAACTCGCCCAGACGAAGTTGAACGCGATTCGCGATGCGCTACCTAAGGCTGAGGGCGCCGCTCCCAATCAGAATCCCACGGCCGACGAAGCGGCTTTCAAGGCTGCGGTGGAAGCTCTGGGCTTGAGCGTGGAGCGCCGCGATTGGATGAGCGCGATCGAGCAGAACAACGACCCTGAGGCCTCGAAGCCGTCCCATGAGTTCATCCGCTTCAATGGCTTCCTGCGCAATCTCCCGGCCGGCGAAGTGGTCGGAGTGCAACAGGACCGCTCGGGTTCGCGCAGCTACCTCGTGCGCGCCCTGGGGCAGCGCGAGCCTCTCGAAGCGAAGTTGACCCCTGGCGACGTCGTTACGATCAAGGCCGCGCTCGCGCGCAAGAACTTCGAGTCCTTCATCGAGGCCAATCTGACGCCCAAGGCGCTTGCGACGCGCTACAAACTGCGCGTTCGCGGCTCCACCGACATTCCCCAGCCGGGAGCGTAACCGTTCCTGAGTCACGGACCCAATCACCCTAGGGTGGTTGGGGACCTGACTCAGTCCGCCGCGCGATAGCCGCGATCGAGTGGCCAAAGCGCGCGTCCCAGCGCGCCGTCCAGCGCAATTCGCAGGCGAACACTCGCTCAAGGAGCGCATGCGCGAAGCGCGGCAAGGGCCAGCTCAGATTCGTGTGCTGCGCGGTTCGGCCGGAGAGCAGCGTCGCCTCGAGGGCCTTGGCGATCAGTGTCAGGGGCACGATCACTGGGGTGAGCAGGACGTTCGCATGGGTGTTCCGAGAAACCTCGAATCCCGCGCGCTCCAGGGCCGCGTGCAAACTCGCGCGCGTGTAGCGGCGACAATGCATCGCCACGCGATCGTTGTTCGAGAATAGCCACGGATACGCTGGAACGCTCATGGCGAGCACGCCGCTCGGTGCGAGCACGCGCCGGATTTCTCTCAGGGCACCGGGCTCATCTTCGATGTGCTCGAGCACGTCGTAGAGACACACGAGATCGAAGCAACCCGACTTGAAGGGCAATCGGCGCGCGGTCGTCGCGACGGAGGGCGCGCATCCAGCGATGTCCTCGCGGGCCTTGGCCGACTGCAGGCTCTCGAGATCTTCGTCGGCGGCGATGACGCTCTCGCAAAGGCCAAGCAGGCCCGGCACAAACCCACCCGGGCCGCAGCCCAGGTCCAAAGCGCGCGCGGGTCTTTTTCCGCCCAGCTCGCGCGCGAGCAGGCCCAGGTACACGACGCGCCGGCCACGGAACCACCAGTGCTCGCGATCCAGGGTTGCGAATTGTTCGAATGCTTCGCGGCGCATGCTCAGCTCTGGACGTCCTTGGCGCGTGCCACGGCAATCATCTCGTCGAAGGGGTTCACGTAGAAACCGGAAATCGGCAAGCGCGCCAGGGGGCCGAACAGCCAAGCCAGACCGGGCGTCAGGCGCCGCGCGCGCTCGGCAATGAACTTAGGCGAAACCACCTTTCCAGCGCCGCGAGCGGAGAGCGACGTGATCTGCAGACCCGCCATGTCCAGGGCGTGTCCAAGGGTCTTTGGCGAGAAATGCACCAAGTGTTCCGCGTGCTTGTAGTGCGTCCAGCGCCGCCCTAGGACGCGCGCCAAGATTGACGCGACATTTTGAGTTTCGATCACGACCCTGCCGTTCGTCGCAAGCAACTCGCGGACTCGGCCCAGGACCCGAACCGGATCAGGGACGTGCTCGAGCACATCCCACATCACGATCAAGTCGAACGAGCCCGGCGCGAAAGGCGCTGATTCCAAAGTTCCCCCGTGGATGCGCGCCGGTTCGATCGAGCGCAGGGCCACGTCGCGAATCGGCGCGGAGGGTTCGATCCCGTAAACGTCAAAGCCCCGCTCGGCGAGCACGCGCATGGAATACCCCGCGGCGCAGCCGATATCGAGGGCCTTTCCTCCGGGCGCCAGTTGCGGCGCCAGTCGCCCGTAGCGGCGTCGAAAAGTGCGCAGGTACAGTTCCTCGTCGGCTGCATAGTCGCCGTAGCCGCGCTCGCGGGCAGCCGACGAGCGCCAATAGCTCGCGTCGTAGACCTCATCGATCAGCGCCTGGGCTGTGCGCTGCGGCGTGACGTAGACCAGTTCGCATTCCGCGCAGCGCACGACGCTGTGGATGCCATCGCGCAGGATCACGCCGCGCTGCCGTGATCCGCACAAGGCGCAGGCTGCATCGATCATGTCCGCGGCGGGGAGTTTTGCGCCTGCGCTCACCCGAAGTACTCGCGCTCCAGTGCCACGGACTCCGCGCCCACGTCGATTCCGCTGGCAACTTGCCGCGCGAACCTCTGCCCCATGGCGATCGAATGATCCATGTTGTTGTAGCGGTACAAACCCTGGCGTCCGGTGGTGCCCAGATTCGCGATGCCCGCCGTCGCCTTGCGCAGCACCTCGAGGTTCTCTTTGTACTGCAAGTCGTACACCGGGTAGGCGTAGGGGAG
The DNA here is from genome assembly GCA_947484275.1 of Planctomycetota bacterium. Taxonomy (GTDB): domain Bacteria; phylum Planctomycetota; class UBA1135; order UBA1135; genus JADJQU01. The sequence continues at coordinate 19,311 of CANKOY010000036.1, forward strand.
CCTTGCGATGTCAATGGCGCGGGCTTCGCCAGCGGCGATCAGACCGATCCTGATCATGTCCGCCTCGGCGATGCGCGCGGCCTCCGCAAGTGAGAGCTTCCAGCGCTCGTCGCCGGGCCGACAAGTGATTTCGCAGCACACCACCGTGCGATCCCCGGGTGCCGAGGTGTCGCTGAAGTTCTTGAACTCGGTGATGCGGTGGACGGTCAGGTCCTTCTGGGGCAGGTAAACCCAGTGGTCCGGCATCACGGAGGGCCGAGTGACTTCGAGGTACACGAAGACGATTCCGATGTACTTGAGGCGCGAAATCGCGGCGCGAGTCGCATTGTCGATGGCCGGATTCAGCGTTTCCAACAGCCGCGGAAGGGGAATCGTGCTGATCACCTGGTCGCAGGCAAGTTCCACGCGCACGCCTTCGCGGATGTAGACGACACGCACCGCGCGGCCGCGCTCGACGTCGATGCGTTCCACCGGCGTGCTCAACCAGATTTCGCCGCCCATGCGGCGGATTTTCTCAGCGTACTTGCGACTGAGCTGGCCGATGCCGCCGTGCTTTGGGTACCAGAACTGCGTTACCAGACTGCGCACTTCGCCGTTCTTGGGTGGACGCAGTGTCTTGACGATCGTGTCCCACAGATTGGCCTGGCTGATTCGCTGTTGGGCCCAGTCGGCCGAAATCTCGGTGGTCGGCATGCCCCAGGCCTTGGACGTGTACGTGCCGAAGAACAAATCGAACAACGTGCGCCCGAAGCGCTTGACGACCCAATTCTCGAAGTGCGAATCAGGGATCGGTCGAAACCACTGCCGTACGCGGATCCAGAGGTAGTCCAGGATCGCGCGCGTCAGCACACCCACGGGCAGGTTGCTGAGCACGTTGCTCGCGCGCAGCGGGTAGTCGAAGAATTTCTCCTTGAGGTAGATGCGCGAGCGCCGTTCGCGCGTCACGACTTCGTTGTCGAGAATCTCGTAGAGGTGCGCGACCATGGCCTCGTCCCGCGAATGAAAGCGGTGCGGTCCGTGGTCGAGCCAGAAGGGGCCGACCTGCCAACTGGAAGCCATCCCGCCGACGTCAGCTTGCTTTTCGAGCAGCGTGACTCGATGCCCAGCCACGCAAAGAGCGTGGGCCGCGGAGAGGCCGGCCAATCCTGCGCCGAGAATGACAACGTGCATGTGGGAGCGGCCCTGAGGAGTCGGCGCCGAACCTAGGATCGACTGACGCGCCCGCGGGCTCAAGCATCGCCTCCGGGGCCAGCAGGACGGCCACCCTAGCCTATGGACGGTGCACCCGTGCGTGCGCGCGGCTGGTCTCGCGGGTGCGGTGACCGCGGCTGGCCGATTCCGGGCCTACTGCGGCTCAGCTGGCGCGAAGTGCACCCAGAAAATGGACCCGCCACCTTCCCGCGCTCGGCAACCCGCGTCGCCGCCAATGGAGCGGGCCTGGAGCAGCACCAAGTGCAGGCCAAGGCCGGCGCCCGTTGCCGTGCGCGTGGCCTCGGTGCCCAAGCGATAGAAGGCCTCGAAAATCCGCTCACGCTCATGCTCGGGCACACCGGCGCCGCGATCTAGGACCTCGAGCGAGACCTCGCCGCGCTCCACCCGCGTGCGCACCAAGATCGGCTCGGCGCCCGGCTTGCTGGGATCGACGGGAGCATACTTGCGCGCATTTTCCACCAGGTTGGAGACGATCGAGACCACCGCATCGTGCGTCAACAGCACGTCCGGGACCTCTGGGTCCAGATCGAAGGACAGGTCGCCCTCCGGTCCGTACTGGGCCAGCTGGCGTTCCAGGCCGCCGATGACGTGGTTCAGGTCCCCGGGTTCAGCGCGCGGGCTTCCGGCGGATAGACGCGATTTTTCGAGCACGCGTTCCACCAAGGTGCCCAGTCGTTCCGTGGCGCGCACGATGCGCTTGTAATACTCGCGCTGTTTCTCGGGCTCGCTCGCTTCGCCGTCGAGCAGCATTTCTCCGTACATCTTGATCGAGGTCAGCGGCGTGCGCAGTTCATGGGTGACTGCCGCGACGAAGTTCTCGGTGCGCGCCGCCCGATCGAGGTCCTTGCGCACGCTGCGCAGCAAGAGCCACATCCCGGTGCCGAGGGAGACCGCAAGCATCGCAACCAGTCCAAGGAAGCGCAGCCAAACGCCCTGGAACGTGGAGTCGATTGCAGTTGTGTCGACCGCGATGCGCAGCGGCGCGAAATTCAGCTCACTTGGATCGCTGGTTTCCACGGGCAGGTCCGCCAACAGGTGGATGTCCGCGTGGTACTCGCGATTGTCTCCGCAACAGGGCGGCCCGCCCCAGGGGACGAAGCGTTGTGAGCTGTCGAGCACGGTCTTCGCAAGATCCGCGGGCAGTGTTTGGAAGATCCACTTCGGGTCAATCAGGAAACCCTGGATCACGGACATGCCCTCGCTCAGTGTGTCGAAGCAGGCACCGAAACTGTCGAGTTCCGGCACCGGCCCCTCCAGCAGTACGCGGCGCGTGGCCAGTAGCCGCGGCTCACCGGCGTCGTCGAGGAAGAACTGCAGGTGAAACGGCGTGATCAGCAGCGTCACCTTGCGCTGGGCCAATCGATCCTGACCGTACTGCAGGCAGTCGGGATCGCGCTTGTGCATGCGGTTGAACACGACCGGCAGCAGCGACACATCGACGATGCGCGGCGCATCCCAGCGCGATGAGAGACGAAACGCCTGGCGTTCCTCCAAGTAGCGCGTGAACAGTTGGCGGACCGGCGGCTCGTACTGGGAGAGCCCGCGCTGCGCCGGCGGGGTCGATCCTGCCCACAGGTCGATGCTGGCCGGGAATCGATCGCGCAAATCGAATGCGAACCAGGCAAGGATCGCCTGCGGCCGCGGCTCGGCCAGCAGAGGCGTCGTTACCGGCGTGGACTCGGCGAGCCTCTCGTCCGAGGCGAGCATCATCGCTCCGTATTCCGTGAATTGCCGGCGCTCTTCGCTTTCCACCAGGCGCGCGAGTCGGTCGGAAATTGCGCCGAGGAAGCGCGCCGCAGCTTCCTCGGCCTGTTGCGGAACAGCGTCGCGCTCCTTGTCGTACTCGCGCAGTAGCTGATTCCACTGCAGACCGCCGAGCACAAGGGTCGGCAGTACGAGGAGCACCCCGTAGAGAATCAGGGCGGTCCGCTGAGTCCTCAGCTGAACCAACGGTAGCCCTTGCCCCGCACCGTTTGGACGAACTGCGGCTTGGCAGGGTCAAGCTCGATCTTGCGCCGCAGGCCGACGATATGAATGTCCACCGTCCGCGTTTCGACGTTCGGGCTCTTGTAGTGCCAGACATCCACCAGGAGATCGTCGCGGGTCACGACCTTGTCGCGGTGGCGCATCAGGTACTCGAGGATGTCGCCCTCGCGCGGCGTCAGGGGGCTCACCTGGCCCGCCCGGTAAACCTCGAGCCGCGCCAGGTCCACCGAGATGCCTCCCGGCAAATCGACGCGCGCCCGGGCGGGCTGCACCGAATTGTGGCGGCGAAATTGCGCCTCCACGCGCGCCACGAGTTCGCGCGGGGAGAAAGGCTTGGACATGTAGTCGTCGGCCCCGGCCTGGAACCCGGCGATCAGGTCGTCCTCCTCCGCCAGGGCCGTGAGGATCAGGACGCGCACGTCGCGCCGCTCGCGGCGCAGAATCTTCAGTAACTCCAGACCGTTCATGCCGGGCAACATCAGGTCGAGCACCACCAGGTCCACAGGACTAGCTCGCAGACGCGCGAGCCCTGAGGGCCCGTCGTTGGCCACCTCGGCCAAGAATCCGGCGTGGGTGAGCGCGTCGCGCACGCCGAGCGCGAGGTCCTGCTCGTCTTCGATGATGAGGATGCTGTGGGTCATTGTCTTGGCTCTCGAGCGCGCCGGCGGAGTGGGGGTGGACATGGAACTCATTGAATTGCGCAGGCGAGCCACGTGCTCGCCCGCTGGATCAAGTTCCCCGCGGACCGCGCTTCACCAGAGGATACAGACCGGGTGGCGCGGCGGGGACAGGGAGGTGAAGGCGTACGCGACAAAGAGGCCTCTGTTGCGGGCAGGGCGCGTACGATGTTTGTATTCGGCGCGGGACTTACTCGCCTGCGACGCTGGAGTCAGCGGCGACGCGCACGGATCACGAGCGAAACGCCGCTGCCGATACCGAGAGCGCGCTGGCAGCGGCTCTCGATCGCGAGCCACTTCGCGAGCGCAAGATTCACCGGCCGTGGCAGGCTGCTGAAATCCGTTTTCGGCTTCGCCGCGTCCGGGGAACCGACCGCGGTGCGTCTCCAGCGGCGCACGAGCCAGACCAGGGGCCACAGGGCAAGCATGAATCCGTGCCGCGCTTCGACCTCAAAGCCGGCGGCTTCAAGTCGTCCTTCCAACTCGCCGCGGGCATAGCGCCGTCGGTGACCCAGGGCCACGTCGTGCCCGGACCACAGTCCAGGTCCGGCCGGAACCGTGACGATCAGCTGGCCCCCGGGCGGGAGCACGCGCGCCAGTTCGAGGCACGCAGCGGCATCGTCTTCGATGTGTTCGAGCACATCCAGGCACAAGACCAACGCGACGCTGCTCCTGGCGAACGGCAGACGCGTGGCGTCAGCGCACAGGAGGTGGACACAGAGCCCGCGGCCACGCGCCAATTCCAAGGCGCGCGCCTCAGGCTCGAGGCCGATCAGACGCGCCGGATCCGTCAGTCCGGCGAGCCAGGCAAGCGTCGCGCCCGTGCCCGAACCGACATCGAGCACAGGACCCCTCGGTGCGGAGGCGAGGGCATGCTTCACGTGCTCCCGGAGTGCGCTACGCCGTCCGCGGAACCACCAATGCTGGTCCTCGAGCGCGCGCATCTCGTCGTAGGCGTCGCGGTTCACCGGCGGTAGCTCCCGAGCAGTCGACGCCCGACGATCATCCCCAGGGCGGCGAGCGCTCCAGAGGCTGCGCCGAACACGTGCACCTTGCTGCCCGCGCAGTGACGCCAGCGCACCGGCACCTGCACGATTCGCAGCCCGCGAGCGCGGGCGATGGCGATGATCTCGGCATCGAAGGCCCAGCGATTCACTCGGGCGCAGCTGAAAATCTGATGCGCGGCCTCGCGGCGAAAACCCTTGAACCCGCAGGTGAAGTCCAGCACTTCCGGCGCCACCAGGGCGCGCGCGATGCCCGAGAAGCAGCGGCCCAGGAACTCGCGCGTCGCGGGCTGTCGCACCTCGATGCCCGCTCCCCCGACGCGCCGGCTGCCCAGGGCCACATCCGCTCCGGCGTCGAGGGCCGCCAGCAGCGGTTCGAGGTCGGACAACTCCGTGGATAGGTCCGCGTCGAGGAAGACGACGCGCTCGCCCGTCGCAGCCAGGCTGCCCGTGCGCACCGCCGCGCCCTTTCCGAGGTTCTCGCGGTGGACGAGGGTTCGGACCCGGGGTCCGAGCCGATTCAGGATCGCCGCCGTGTCGTCGCTGGAGCCGTCGTCCACGCACAGGATCTCGAACTCCTCGCCGCGCCGCGCGAGGAATTCCACCAGAAGCTGCAAGTGCGCTTCCAACACCGCTCCCTCGTTGAAGGCGGGCACCACGACCGAGAGGCGAGGGGACGGCACCGCGGGAGTCTACTGGCCGGGCGCGCCGCTTTTCGCCGCCAGCTTGCAGCGTGACCTGCACTTGTCTCTGCTGGGAGCGCTTGAGTTCCACGATCGCGCGTTCCCCGGTGACTTGGCGCGAATTGGGCTGGGTCCTTTGCGTCGCCCTGGTCCTGTTCGCCTGGCCCCTGCGCCACGGGCTGTTTTACCCCGACCGCGTGATGTTCGGCGTCGACACGGCCGCAGCGCAACTTCCCTGGAGCTTGACCCCCGAGGGCAGCGAGGCGCTGGTCAATCCGGAGTTGGCCGACCAGGGAATGGTGTTCTACCCGGCGTACCGTTTCGCGGCGCGCGAATGGAGTCTCGAGGGTCCGCCGCTTTGGAATCCGTTGATCTACGCGGGCGCGCCGGCCCTCGGGAATCCGCAGTTGGGCCTTCTCGATCCCCAGGTGTTCCTGCAGGTGCTCGCGGAAAAATGGCTGGGCCTGGGGGCCTTTCACTGGAGCTTTGCCCTCTTGATCTGGCTGCGACTCTCGCTCGCGGCCGTGGGCGCCTACGCGTTGGCCCGACGCCTCGGATTGGAATTTCGTGGCGCGAGTTTGTGCGCCGTGGGATTTTCCAGCGCCGGTTTCGTCGCCCTGTGGGCCAACCACTCCCTCGGGCATGTGACTTCGTACCTGCCCTGGTGCCTGTTCGCCCTCGAAGGACTGCGCGGGCCGCGTCCGGGTCGCGCATTTTTCGCGGCCAGCGTGTTATTCGCAGCGGCGATCTACGGCGGACATCCTGAGACGGCCTTCAACCTCGGGTTGACCTGTGGACTCTGGTCACTGGCCCTGGCCCGGCATCGGTTGCAGACGGGACTGGCGGCTCTGGGGGCCCTGGCCTGTGGGACGCTTCTCGCCGCACCGCTGCTGGTGCCCTTCGTCGAGTACCTCCGGAATTCCGGCGCGTTGGTTGCCCGCCAGGGATTGGCCGGGCCGACGGAACCCGACTGGCTGGCTTTGGGACTTTGCTTGCTCGTGGTTGGGGTTCTTTGGCGCTGGCGGGAGCTGGCGAGCACCGACGGCGACCGCTGGAACCTGAGAGCCTGGGGCGCCGGTGGGCTGATCGGCCTGTGCATCGCGCTCCTGTTCGCTCGCGCGGGAGCTCTGGGGGCAGCGGCGGCGGGCGGGTCCACAAGTGCGCGCCTATTCCTGTGGCCCGAGGCCCTGGGCAACGCCGCGACGTACCGCGGAGCGGGCCAGTACCTCGAAGTGGCGAGCCCCTGGATCGCCGCCCCGATCGCGCTGCTCGCCCTGGCCGCGTGCTTCTCAGCCGCGAAGCCTGCCATGGCGCGCCGCGGCCTTTGCATCGCCCTTGGCATCGTGGCGCTCTTGCTCGCCCTGGGGGCGCCCGGGGTCAGTGATCTCTACCGACAACTGCCGTTGATCGGGTTGGCGGCCCCAGTGCGCTTCTCACTGGTGTCGGCCCTGTGCCTGTCGCTGCTCGCCGGGGAGGCCCTGGAGCGCGCACCGAAGATCGCGCGCACGGCGGCCGTGTCTTCGATCGCGGTGCTGGCACTCTTCGCGTTGTGCCAGACGCGGCTCGGGCCCTTGGACGAATCCCTGCGCAAGTTCGACCCGAACGACGGCGTGGTCGAATTCAGCGCGCGGCCCGGGCGCGAACTCGGCGCGGAGTCCGCCGTTCGCGGTTGGGTTCACCCGGGCCTCGCCTTCGCTACCGCCGAACTCTCCGTGGAGCGCGTCCCAGCAGCGCTTCCCATCGACGCGCCGCGCAGCATTCCCGTGGAGTTGTCACAGGCGCCCCTTGGCGCGGACCGCGCCTCCGTGGAGGGGGCGACGCACTTTCGCGCTAGTCGCCTCTGGCTGGAGCACTTGCCCGAGGGCCACTGGCGCTTCAGGTTGCGCCTGCTCGACGAACAGGGCGCACTCATCGGGGATCGCGTCGTGGCGACTTCGAGCCTCGAGCGTCGGCTCGCGCCCGCGGCCAGTTCCGCCGTGTACTGGTTGTGCGCGGCCCTGTTCGTCCTGGGACTGGCCCCCGGAATTCCAACTCTGGCGCTGATCGGATTCGCGGCGCTGCAGGGCCTGGGCTTCCTCCATGGAGTACACCCCTCGGTCGCAGTCGAGCGCGTCTTTCCGCTGAGCGCCACCGAGCGCATTCTCGCGCGCGAGCTGGGCACGCGGCGCTACTTCGCCGAGCCGGGCGTGATGCCCGCCAACACGGGCATGGTGCGCGGATTGCGCGCAGTGGACGGATACGACGGGCTGGATCCAGCGTCCTTCGACGGCTACCGCAGCGCCGTGTTGCGACCCGGCGTGCAGCCTTTGGTGGGTTTCAACGCGCGCAATGCGAAGCTCGAGTCCGCGCCGTTTCGCCTGCTGGGTGTGGGCGCTCTGGTGCTCGCGGGCCCGATCGATGCTCCAGGTTTCCAGTGGATCGCCGGGCCCGAGCACGGAGCACCCGAAGCGGCCGAATGCTGGATCTACCGCGCCGTGGATCCGCTGCCGCGGGCCTTTTGCGTCGCGCGCTGCGTCTCGCGCGAGAGCGTGCTCGCCAATCTCGATGCCTTCGATCCGAGGCACAGCGCTTTCCTTGAGGACGGCGCGAGTTTCACGCCCGTGCAGCCCTTTGGTCGCGCAGAGGTGCGCGAGTTGACCTGGGGAAACGACGATGTCGAGTTGGAAGTCGATCTCGACGGCGAGGGGTTGTTGATCCTGACCGAGCAGCACTTTCCCGGCTGGCGCGTTGAAGTGGACGGGACCGAGCGCGAACTGCTGCGCGCCAATTCGATTTTTCGTGCTGTGGCGCTGGAGGCGGGCGTTCACCGCGTCGCATTCCGCTACCGACCGCGCAGTCTGGTCCTTGGACTGTGGCTCGCACTCGCGGGAATCGCGACGGCCGCAGCGGGCTCTTGGCTGCTCGCGCGACAGTGCGCTTCGAAACCGTGACCACCACGGTGCTGGTTGTTTTCTGCGTCGTATACGCGGGATTGATGTTGGGGACGATTCCAGGGTTGGCCCTCGATCGATCCGGCATTGCATTGCTCGGCGCCATCGCGCTGGTGGCCCTTGGCGTGATGACTCCCGAGGCCGCCTGGGAGGCGATCGATGTTCCGACACTGGCCCTGCTGTTCGGCCTGATGATCGTCTCGTCGCAATTTCGCCTCGCAGGTTTCTACTCGGCGCTGACCCGGCGCTTGACGAGCTCGACATGGGGTGCGGAGCGCACGCTCCTGCTCGTGGTGCTGACCTCGGGCGCACTCTCGGCTCTTTTGGTCAACGACATCGTGTGTTTCGCCCTGGCGCCGATCGCCGTCGAGTTGGCCAAGGCCCGGCGGCTCAATCCGCTGCCATTCCTGCTGGCCACCGCGGCTGGCTCGAACGTGGGATCGGCGGCGACCTTGATCGGCAATCCGCAGAACATGCTGATCGGTCAGCAACTCGAACTCTCGTTCGCGGGCTACCTCGGCGTTGCATTGTTGCCCGCGACGCTGGGGCTGTTCGCCACCTGGTGGGTGATCGCGCGCGCCTACCGCGGCAGGTTCGAGGGCAGCGCAGAGGCCGCCGTGGAAGCAATGGCTCCGGCACTCGATCGCTGGCAAACCATCAAGGGCGTCAGCGTGCTCGCCCTGGTGGTCGCAGCCTTTCTGTTCGGACACTGGCCGCGCGAAGTCGTCGCCCTTGTAGCCGCAGGCGTGATCCTCCTCTCGCGCAGGCTGGCTTCGGGCCGTTTCATGGGGCTCGTCGACTGGCCGCTGCTGACCATGTTTGCCGGTTTGTTCGTGTTGCATCGCGCACTGGACACCACGGGACTCGCGGCCAGCGGGATGCAAGGTTGCGCGTCCCTCGGATTGGACTTGGGCAACCCCATCGTTCTGTTCCTGGTCACGCCGCTGCTTTCGAACCTGGTCTCGAACGTGCCCGCGATCATGCTGTTGCTCCCCGCGGCCGATCACCCGCTCGCGGGGCCGATTCTGGCGCTCTCGAGCACCCTCGCCGGAAATTTGTTCCTGCTGGGATCGATCGCGAACTTGATCGTGGTCGAACAGGCGGCGCGCTTGGGCATCAAGGTCGGCTGGCGCGAACACGCTCGCGTCGGCGTGCCGATCACGTTGATCACGCTTGGCATCGCAGCGGCGTGGCTGTGGCTTCGCTGGAGACTCGGCGGCGTCTAGAAGCCCGACACCGGAGCCAGTAGCAGTCCTGCCTGCAACAGGGCGTCGCCGGCCCAGGGCGGCAGGCGGGTCCAGTCTTCGGCGCGCGCCTTTGCGCGCTCGACTTCCTGGCGTGCATCTTCGTGTTTTCCGTCGATCCAGAGTGCTGCGGCGAACTCGAGTCGGATCGTGCGCGATCCCGGACCCAGGCGCAGGGCCTGTCGATAGCTGCGCACACTGGCTGCAAACGCGCCGGTCGCGGCGTGTTCGCGCGCCCAGCGAACGTGCGCCAGGAATTCCCACGCATTCTCGACGACCGAGCGACCCTCAGGCGCCACGCGCGCGCGTTCGAAGAGTTGTTCAGGGATCTCGTCGATCCAGGGGCTCCCCGCGGCGCGCCACAGGCGAGCGGCAGCGCGCTCGTCGCCACCGAGCAGCTCTTTCGCTCCCGCAGTCTCGGCCCAGGGCCGCTCGAACACGCCTTCGACGGCCGCGAGCGTCGCCTCAAACTGGGCGTCGCTACCTGTGCGCGCGTCGAGCAGCAGCAGGTTGTGCGCCAAAGTTCTGTTGTCCGTTGCGAGCTCGCGCGCGCGCTGCCAGAGCGCGCGGGCCAGCTCGTGATCGCCGGCCCGGGCGGCGAGCACGCCTCCCTGGACCAGCGCCTCGTGATTCTGAGGCCGCAGTTGAAGCACGCGCTGCCACAGCTCGCGCGCGTCGTCAGCTCGCTCGGAATCCTGGTCCAGCCGCCGAGCGAGGACCGCGAGCGCTAGGGGTGAATCTGCACAGGCGACCATGGCCGCCACGGGGTCCATTGCGTCCGGTGCGCGCAGTGCCCGTCCATGGCGCATGAAGCCCACGGCGCGCGGCGCCGAGATTGCAAGCAAGACCAGGATCAAGAACGGCAGCCCCCGTGTCAGGCGTCCGGGTGCGAGCGTGTTGTCGTCGCGCGCAATCAACGCGCCCGCGGCGGCGAAGAACAGGCTGGCGCAGGCGGGATTGAAGCTCAATGGCGCGCGCAGCAGCGTATTGACCAGGATTCCAAGCGACGCCAGGGCCAGGGCTGCGCGCTCAGGCTCGCCGCGCCTCAAGGTGCCCAGCGACAAGTATCCCAGCCAGATCATCGCCGCGAGCCAAGCAGCGCCCCCGAACACGCCAACTTCAGCGAGAGTCGTCAGTGCATCGTTGTGGCCGTGCTCCACTTCGGTTTCGACGCCGTTGCCGGCCGCTCGGTTCGATTGCGCGCGTTCCGCGGGGTCGCGATAGGCTGGAAATTCGGCGCGGAACTGCCCAGGCCCGACGCCGATCCAGGGATGGTCCGCAAACATGGCGAGGGTGCGCGGCGCAATCGCCAGGCGCACTCCGAGACCCCCGAGGTGTCCAACGCTCGCTTGCTCAGACGTCGCGGCGACTTCCGGCGTTGAGTTCGACGCCCGCTCGGCCTGGGCCACCGTGCGCGCCACAGTCCAGGCTCCGAGGGACGTCAGTGCAAACACCAGCGCACCCAATGCGACGCGGCGGCGGTCGTGACGGCGAATGAACCAAAGCAGCAGCGCTGCGACGGCGAAAATCGCGCCTCCTGTGAGCACCGGGGCCAGCGCCACGAACGCTCCGTAGGCGCCGACGGTCACCACCGCCAGGATCGCGACTGCGCGGCGGGTCGAATTCGCGAGCAGGACCAGGGCCGCGAGAGCCCCGAGCAGTGCGGCCTCGCTCGTGGCGCCCGAATTTTGCAGCGCGCCCTGCATCCTTGGTGAGACGCCCAGCAGCGCGCCCAAGCTCAATCCCACGGAGATCGCGACCATGCCGATCACGAACACGCGCCTGCCGGCTTGCCCGAGAGCAGCGCCGGCCCCGAGGGCGCTGAGTGAGGCGATCGCGCACAGGATCGTCCGCGACGAAGAAAGCGTGTCCGGGGATGATGTGAACTGCTGCGAGACAAGGCTGAAGGCCACGAAGGCGGCGAACAGCGTGACCAGTGGCAGCTTCGGTCGCGGCGTGCGCGCCATGACCGCGAGCGCCGGCGCCAATTGCAAAAGCACCCACCAACCGCTGGCGCCTATTTCCGGCTCCAGTTGCCCCGAGAGGGTTCCCGGCAGCGCGAGCCAGGCCGCGGGCAGAAGCAGCAGGATCCCAAGCAGCGGGTCGAGCCATGCCATGGAGGAGGGGACGCGCGAGTGGCTCTGGGCTTCCACGGCGTTCAAGGATCTTGCGCCGGTTCAGTGGGCCAGCTGCGCGCTGACTAGGGCGTCAACGAAGGCGGCGCGATCGAAGGGCTCGAGCAATTCCAGGGACTCGCCCGTGCCCACATAGCGCACCGGGATGCCCAGCTCGCGCTGGATCGTGAAGATCGCGCCCGCCCGCGCGGTGCCGTCGAGCTTGGCCACGATCAGACCCGTTATCTTCACGGCGGCGGTGAATTCGCGCGCCTGGCGGATCGCGTTCTGTCCGTTGGTGGCGTCGATCACAAGCAGCACTTCGTGGGGCGCGCCCGGCAGGCGCTTGGCGACCACGCGCTGCAGCTTGCCCAGTTCGGCCATCAGGTTTTTCTGCGTGTGCAAGCGTCCCGCGGTGTCGAGCACGATCACGTCGACCCCAGCCTTGAGGCCCTTGTCGACGGCGTCGAAGGCGACTGAAGCCGGATCGGCGGACTCGCCTCCGCGCACGAATTCAGCGCCATTGCGGCCGGCCCAAACGCCCAGTTGTTCCGCCGCAGCTGCGCGAAACGTATCGCAGGCGCCGAGCAGCACGCGCTTTTTCTGCTGGCGGAACCGGTGACCGAGCTTGGCGATCGATGTCGTCTTGCCCGAGCCGTTGACGCCGCAGACCAGGATCACCGTGGGCACGTTAGCGAGTTCGAGCTCGCCGCCACGCGCGTCAAGGCGTGCCATGAGGACCTCGCGCATGCGCTCGCGCACGTCCTCTTCGCCCTTCACTTCCCCGCGTTTGTGCGCGCGCGAGAGTTCCGCGGTGATCTCGGCGGCCACAGGACCCAGATCGGAGGTGTAGAGCACTTCCTCGAGCTCTGCGAGCAACGCCTCGTCGATGGGGCGGCCGCCGCGGAACAGGCCCGAGATCCCGTCCGAAATGCTCTCGCGTGTCTTCGAGAGCCGCGCCTTGAGTCGATCCAGGAGCCCCATGGTTCAGAGCGCTGCGTTGAAGTCGTCCGCGATGTCGTCCGCGTCCGATGCCGCCTGGGCGCGGTCGGCAGCGGCCTCGGGCGACGGGGCTGGACTCGCATCCACGGCGATCTTGTCCACATGACGACTCTTGATCTTGTCGAGGATCCCGTTGATGAAGGCGCCCGAGTTCGAAGTAGAGAAGCGCTTGCCGATTTCGATCGCCTCGTTGATCGCGACCTTCGGCGGGATGTCCTTGCAGTGCAACAGCTCGAAGGTCGCAATGCGCAGCACATTGCGGTCGATCACCGCCATGCGCGAGATGTCCCAGTTCTGCGCGACGTCCTGGATCGCGCGGTCGAGCTCGACTTTCGATTCGAGCACCCCCTCGATCCGCAGCAGGGCGAACTTGCGCGCCTCCTTGTCTTGCTCTTCCTCGCGCAGGAACAGGTCGCGCTCACCGGCTGCGGAGGCGCCGCGCAGATCGATCTGATACAAGAATTGCAGGGCGAGTTCTCGCCCGCGAGTGCGGCTTTTCATCGTGATACTCGGCTCGCCACGGGGCGCGAAGAGAAGCCAGCCGGGTTGACGTTGATCCCGATTTCTCCGGCCATGCGCAGTGAATCGATGGCCATGACCGCGGCGCGGGCGACTTCGCGGCCCTTGTCGAACGCACCACCCTGTTCGGCGGAGAGCGCGCGGGCCTTGGCCTGTTCCAGGGTGTTGCAGGTCAGGACGCCGAACAGCACCGGCGTGTCCGTCTGAAGGGCGGCGCTCATGATCCCGCTGGCCACGGCCGTGGCGATGTGTTCGTCGTGGCTGGTCTCGCCCTTGAGCACGAGTCCGAAGCACAGGACGGCGTCGATGTCGTCGCGCACGGCCAGTCGGCGCGCGATCAGGGGCATTTCGAAGGCTCCCGGCGCACGCAATTCCAGGTAGTTGTCGGGGGAAAGGCCGCTGGCCTCCAGCTCGTGGCGCGCCGAAGCGGCCATCATCGCTCCAAGTTCCTCGTGGTAGGTGGAGACCACGGCGGCGATTCGCGTGCCCGGAGGCAACGGGGCGTTGCGCGCGTCGGCGGCGGAATTCGGGCTGGGGCGGGTCTGGGCCATGACGTTTCGAAGGAGCGGATTCCCGGTCGCGGAAGGACGATTCGCAGTGGAGCGTATCGCAGTGGAGCGAGAGTGTAGCAGGCGCGGGCGCCCGGCGATAACGCGCGGGCCTACTGCACGGCGGCGAACAGGTCGCGCGTGGTCTTCAACTCCGCCATGCGCGACATCAGGCGTTCCCAGCGCTTCGCCAGGGTCGCCTCAGAGAGGCCCAGGCGCAGGGCGAGCTCGGCGCGATCCATATCCTCGAGGCCCAGGTGCACCACCAGCGCGCGCTCGTCCTCGTCGAGCCCCACGGTCCAGTTCGCGAAAAGTTTGAGACCTTCGTCGCGCGCCACGCGGCGCGTAATCGCGGTGGCAGTATCGGGGACTTCGGCCAGTCGTCGCAGGCGCGCGCTCTCCCCTGCGCCGCCGCCCAAGCTGTCGCTGCCGCGCAGGGCACGGAAGGACTCGAGCAGCACGTTCTTCGCCACGCGGAAAATCCAGCGGCGGAAGGATTCAACTTCGAAGTTGGCGGCGTTGAACGCGCGCCAGGCCCGGTACCAGACCTCCTGCACCACATCGGACGGGTCCACCAGTCCGCGCATCTGCGGCCGGATCTTGATCTCGGCCCAGGTGTAGAGACTGGGAGCAATGGCCTCGTACAGCGCGTTGAAACGCGCCGATGCGTCCCCAGCCGAGGGATCACCTAGCGCGCCAGCCTCAGCGGAGTCCTGCACGACAGGAGCGTACCACCCGGTGCGAACCCTGTACGAATTCACCCGACTCCGTGTCCGGAGCGTCCACCACGTATCATGAACCCATGTCCCCCGGCGAACCCTCGGATGACGCCGCCGTATTCGATTTCCTGGACGAGTTCATGCGCGACCTCGAGCGCGGGACGCGCCAGCCCCTGACCCATTACCTTGGGCGCTACCAGGGGCATGAGGAGGCCATCGCGGCCGAGTACTTCGCTGAGCTGGAACGCGCCGGACTCTCCAGTGTTCACCGCCACGGAACTGCCCTGCCGGCGAACGGAGCTCAGGTCGCCGAGGATCCCGAGCGCGTCGGACCCTATCGCCTGCTCCGCGAACTTGGCCGCGGCGGTCAGGGCGCCGTCTGGCTGGCGGAGGACACCCGCATCGCCCGCCACGTGGCGCTGAAGCTCCTGCCCGCGGAGTTCGCGGCGCTGTCGCAGGAACGGCGCCGACGACTGCAGCGCGAAGCCGAGGTGATCGCTCGCCTGGACCATCCGTCCCTGTGCGCCGTGCTCGAAGCGCGCATCGACGGCGATCGTCCTTACATCGCCATGCGCTACGTCGAAGGCGCGACCTTGGGGGATTGCATCGCGCGCTTTCGCGAAGCGCGGCGCACAGATCGCGATCCCAGTCAAGTCGCTCCAGCGCCGCGACGCGAGGGTGCGTTGGTCATGGCGCCGCGTTCCGCATTGGAGCAGGCAGGGCTGATGATGTTCTTCGAGCGCGCCGCGCGCGCGTTGCACGCGGCCCACGAAGTCGGCGTCGTGCACCGCGACGTCAAGCCCCAGAACGTGATGGTCGCCACAAGCGGAAATCCCGTGGTGCTCGATTTCGGTCAGGCCCGCGACGAGACCTCAGACAGTTTCGGACTGACGCGTTCGGGCGACGTGCTCGGCACGCCCGCCTACATGTCGCCCGAGCAGATTCTTGGCGAGCGCAGCGGTGTCGATCGGCGCACCGACGTTTGGTCCCTGGGCGCGAGCCTGTACGAGGCCCTGACTCTCGAGCGTCCCTTCACCGCCGAAAGTGTTCCGGCGCTGTTCATGGCAATCCGTGGCGCGAGCCTGCGCGACCCGTGCTCCCTGAACCCGAGCCTCTCCCGGGACCTGGCTGTGGTTGTCGCGACCGCACTGGAGAAGGACCCGGCCCTGCGGTATCAGACCGCTTTGGATTTCGCGGAGGACCTGCGCCGCGTGCGCGAGTACGAACCCGTGCGCGCCAGGCCGCCGAGCGCCTGGCGCATTTTTCGCGGCTGGTTTCAGGCGCATCCGGCGATTGCCTACTCCGTTCTTGGTTCGATCCTCGCGCTCGCGATCGGCTTCGCCAGCAGTCTGTACTCGCTGTCGGAGAAGAAGGTGGCGCTCGACTACGCCCTGGGGCTGCTCCTGGCCCAGCGCGCGGAAACGCTGCTCGACGAGGATCCCGCGGCGGCCCTGGCCCTGGGCATCGAAGCAGCGGAGCGCGCGCCCACCTACCAAACGCGCGCGTCGCTGCTGCGAGCGCTTCAGGCCTGTCAATTGCGCACGGTGATCGACGGATACCCTGCACATCGCGCGCTCGACTGCGCGCTCTCACCGGACAGCGAACGCGCGGCCATCGCGCTCAACAACGGCGAAGTGCGCATCCACACGGTCGAAACCGGCGCGCTGGAAGTCGCGGTCCCCGGCGAACGACCTGAAGTCCGCGCCGTGCGCTTTTCCCCGGACGGTCTGCGGATCGCCTTCCTTGCTGCCGACGATCTCGGACGCATCGCGGACGCGAAGAACGGCGCCATCCTCGCCGAATTCGCGGTTTCCAGCGGCGAGGCGCGCAGCATCGAGTACGCGCTCCACGGCAAACTCCTGTGCGCCGTGACCGACGGTGGTGCTGTGGGCATCGACGCCAACGACGGCGCGCGCATCTGGGAATGGACTTGTCCGCCGAGTGCTGATCCCAAGCGGATGATCAAGTCCGCGCTGCATGCCGACACAGGTCGCGTGCTGCTTTGGAGCGTCAGCGCGGCCCAATCCGATCCCGAAACCGCGTGGTTGCTCGATGGAGAAAACGGACGCCTGCTGCGGCAGTGGAGCCCGCGCGCGGGCTTCACCTGCGCCGAATTTCGCCGCGACGGTGAACGCTTCGCCAGCGGAACCGAGGATGGCGAACTGTTGCTTTGGCGTTCCAGCGACGGCGCGTTCGAGCACGGCCTGAGCAACAATGGTCCCGTGCGAGCCGTGCGTTTCTCCCCGGACGGTCTGCGGGTGCTCGCGTTACTCGACGAGGGCGCGGGACCGCGTGCCTGGATGTGGTACCTCGCCAGCGGCGCATCGACGCACATCGAAATCCGCGGCGAACGCAGCGTTGAGGCGGCCTTCAGTCCCGATGGCACGCGCATCGCGTTCATCGGAGCCGACATGGTCGTTCGCTTGTGGAACGACGCCGAGCGGCGCGTCGAGGCCAACCTGCGCGGGCTGTTCCAGCCGCTGCGACTGGCCTGGAGTCACGATGGACGGCGGCTGGCGACCCTGACCAACGGCGCCACAGTGCCGATCTGGTACACGGGCGTGCGGCCCGATGTGTACTCCCTGCGCTCGCGCGGCACGCCCGTGACCAGCGCCTGCTTCTCGCCAGATGGCGAGCGCATCCTCACCGGCGGAGAGGACGGGGTGGCGCGCGTCTACGCCTCGCCCTCCGTTGGGCCGGCGGCCTTTCGGCGCGATGAGCCCGAGCACGGCGACCAGTTGTTCAGCATGTCCCATCGCTCGTCGCTGCGTGCGGCGATCTACTCGCCCGACGGCCTCAGCATCGCCACAGCGAGTGACGACGGAAGCGCCATGTTGTGGGATGCGCAGAACGGGGCGGCACTTAGCACGCTGGTCACGGGCAGCGCGCCCCTGGCGGAGATCGCCTTCGCCCCCGACGGTGCTTACCTCGCCGCACGTTCTCCATCGGGCGAGGTTTTCCTCTGTGATCCCGCGGGCCGCGCCGCCGCACGCCGCCTGGATTCGCCCGCGCCCGTGACCGCCATGGCCTGGTTGCCCGATCGCGCTCACTTGGTCACGGGACACACCGACAACGCGCTGCGCACTTTCGACGCGCGCGATGGGGCGCTCGTTGGAACTTCGACCTGGACCAAACGCGACTTCGGTTCCGCGGGCACGGTGGCCTTGGCAGTGCGCGGGGATGGGGGTGAGATCGCGGTCGCCTGCGGCGATGCAGGCGCGCGTTTTTTTTCACCGGGCGGTGGTCCGGCGACTCGCAAGGAACTCGTGCTCTTCTTGGCGCAATCGATCGCCTACAACTCAAACGGCACGCGTCTGTTCATCACGGGCGGTCGCGGACGTGGCGCCCTGCGGCTTCAGGATTTGTCCACCGACGCGCCGCTGACCCTGTGGCATTTCCACCCCGGGGATGTAACCGGCGCTGCTTTCAGTTCCGATGGCCGTTGGATGATCAGCACCGCCAGGGAAGGCGGTGCCTTCGTCCGCGACGCCCGCGATGGCACTTCCCTGGCCCAGTTCGCGGGCCCGGGCGGAGCCTGTTCCATGGGTGCGATCAGCTCGGGCCAAGGGGCGGCCAAGGCCCTGGCCGCGTTCGAGGATGGCTCTGTGTGGGTCTGGCCCCTGGATCCACTGGCTGCGGCCACCGCACGCCAACCCAGGATGCTGACGGATTGGGAGCAATTGCGTGAGAAGCGCCTCGTGGCACCGCTGACCTACGAGCCGCGCCACCCGGCGCCCTCCAGGGTGCCGCCAAAAGAAAAATCTAGATAGTTGTCGCCGCCTAGGGCCTCGCCTCACGGAGGGTTGCCGGGGGCAGTCACCTGCCACCGGGTTCCACTCCCCATCTCTCCGAGAACGAGGTTTTCATGCAGCTCCCCCAACTCACCGTGTCCTATGACCGGCTCTCGAAGCTCGCCTTCGGGACGCTGGCTTCCCTTGCGTTCGCAGGCGTCAGTGGCGCGCAGGTGGCCCCGCGCGTCAACTTCTCTATTGATTGGCATGGCCCGACGGTCGGAATGCCCGACAGCGCTTTCGGCTTCCCGATCACAGAGGGTGATGTGCTCCGCCCCGCCCTCGGCGTGCCGGCGTTTGGTCCGCTGGCGCCGCCGGCGATTCAGTACAGCGCTGGGTTCGCGCCCGTTCCGGGTCTGGGCCTGTTCATGCACGCGCCCTGCGCGGGTCACCCCGGCGGTACGCCCTGTCTGGTGGAAGTGGACGCGCTCGACTACGGTCGCTCGATTTCGGTCGCGCCGGGCATGGTGCTCAAAGGTCGCGTGCTGTTCTCGGTCGACCGCTTCGCCGCCGGCGGGGGACCGATTCCCCCCTGCGTCGCGTCAGAAAGCGCGCCGGGCGTTTTCGAAGCCAGCGCGGACGTGTTCGTTGGTCTAGGCCTGCTGGCCGGGCCCCTCGCTCCCGGCGCTGCTGCCTTGCCCGGCAATACGGCGGTCCTGGACGGCAACGGCCTGATTTCGGGCAGCGGTTTCACTTACCGCGGTCTGGGTCTGGTCGAGCCCAATCCTCCCGGCCCCGGCCCGGCGGCTCCCGGCGACAACCTCGATGCCCTGGCGCTCGGGCTCCCTAATAGTCCCGTGGCGTTTCCGCCCCTGGGGATCTGGTTCTCCCTCGACTCGGGCTTTCTTGATCCGTTGACCGGTGTGCCCAACAGCGGCTCGGCCGCGGCCCACGGATTCCTTGGCGGCGATGTGCTTCACGTTGCCCTTCCTGGTGGACCACCGGCTCTCTACGCCCCGGCGCCGGTCCTCGGCCTTGGACTCATGGCGTTCGCCGACGCCGACGATCTCGACGCCCTGTCAATCACCGAGAACGGCCTGCCCGGCTACCAGCCGTCGGTATTCCCCAATGACTGGGCCGCCGGAGCGACGGACATGTTGCTCTTCAGCGTGCGCCGCGGCTCCGCGATCATCGGCATGCCCGACAGCATTTTCGGCCTGCCGATTTGCGAAGGCGACATCCTGACGACGCCCTTGCCGATCGCATTCGGCGGTGTGTCGCCCTTCCCGGGCATCTACATCGCGGCCGAGAACCTGGGGCTTGCCACCGCTCGCATTCCGGCACCGGGCGTCGGCATCTCTTCGGATCTCGACGCGCTCGAGCTGCCGATCGCGCCGCTGTTCGACTGCAACAGCAACGGAATCGAGGACGCCTACGAGATCGCCGTCGGATCCCTGCCCGACTCCAACTTGAACGGCGTGCCGGATTCCTGCGAGTTGATTTCCACCGCGTACTGCTTCTGCCCGGCGCCTCTGGGGCCCTGCGGCAACCACGACGCGACGGCCGGTTGCCAGAACTCCACCGGAGTGGGCGGTTTGCTCTCGGCGAGCGGCAGCTCGAGCGTGGGGGCGGACAACCTGGTGTTGACCGCAACACAGTTGCCGCTGAACAAGCCGGGTCTTCTGTTGCAGGGTGGCAGTACCGTCGCCGGTGTCCCGTTCTTCGACGGCCGGCGCTGCGTCAACGGTCCGATCTTCCGGCACCCCGGCACGAGCACCGGAGGCACGGGGACGGTGGTCTACGGACCTGGGCTCGCGGCCTACAGCGTGGCCAACTTCGGCGTGGCCGGCTGGCTGGTCCCCGGCAGCGTGTTTCACTTCCAGTTCTGGCATCGCGACACCCTGCTGCCCTGCGGAACTCGCGCAAACCTCACCAACGCGGTCAGCGTGACCTTCCTGCCCTGAGACCTGAGTGAGACTCCAGCCCCTGGCTGGAGGAACGATGGGGGTGGGGGCCGCGTTCAAGGCCTCCACCCCTAGTCCTCTGATCGAATTTCACCCCTCAGGCCCTGCCCATCTGCTCCTCGCGCGGTTCTGATGGAACCGCAGGCTCCGCTCGCCGTCTAACCACCGCCCCTCTCCCCCGCGAGGTCACCATGTTGCGCCCCCTCAAGTCCCTCA
>CANKOY010000037.1 GCA_947484275.1 Planctomycetota bacterium
ATCTGTGGGAGTAGTGGTACTTCGTCGAGTTCACGTGAGCTGGCCACGGCGGCACGCGCGCGCGTCCGGTAGACTGTCCCCATGGGTCGACAATGGCTACAGAAGAAGCGTGACATCAACGCCAACAAGCGCTCGAAGATGACGAGCAAACTCGTGCGCGAGATCACCATCGCGGCGAAGCTCGGAGCGCCCGATCCGAGCATGAACGCGCGACTCGCGGTCGCAGTCGAGGCGGCGCGCAAGCTGTCCGTGTCGAACGACGTAATCTCGCGGGCGATCAAAAAGGTCGCTGGCGGCGGCGACGGCTCTGCGGAGCTCGTGCTGGTCACCTACGAGGGCATGTCGCCCCAGGGCGTGCCCGTGATCATCGAGTGCCTGACTGACAACCGCAATCGCACGGCGCCGGACATGCGCGCACTGTTTCGCGCGGGCCAACTCGGAGCCAAGGTGATGTTCTTCTTTGATCACCTCGGGATGATCGAAGCTACGCAGGCGACTGCAGGACTCGACCTGGAGACCGTCGCCATCGAGGCGGGCGCGCAGGACTTCGAGGCGACCGAGGCTCTCGGTGGCGAGGACGAAGGCAGCGCGGGTCGCTTCTACACCGATCCGAAGGACCTGGATTCGACGACGGCATATTTGCGCGCGAACGGCTGGTCCGTGGTCCAGTCGGAAATGGGCTACAGGCCGAAAGAACCGGCGAAGCTCGCCCCGGAAGTTCGTGAAGCGCACGAGGCCTTCCTCGAGACGATCGACGACCACGACGACTGCCACCGCATCTACACGGCGTAAGCCCAGAGCCATATCGCTCGCGCTCCCCGCTTGGTGGACGAACTCCTCAATTCGCCCTCGTGGAAGCGCTTACGCTGGCCATCCACGGCTTCCAGCACCTCCTGCAAGGCGTTGGCCAGCGGGAAGGACGTCAGCGTTCGTCCAATGGGCGCTGCGCGCGGAGTCGAAACACAACCGTGCGGAAGCTCCGGCAAATGCGGCGCAAAGGTGCTCCGTGAGCACGCGTCGCGTTGCCGTCACTTCGCCCGGTCTGCCGAACCGAGCCAGCGGCATGCCGCGGCCACAACGGGATCGTCCGCCGCGCCGAAACGGTTCCAGTCGATCGCAACCGCCTCATCGGGCGGGATGACACCTTCGTAGCGCGCACCTGTGCGGTCGGCTTGGACGGTCACCGTCAGCACAATCAATGCGCCGTCAGCGAGCGCTTTTGTCGTGCTCCCGATCGGTACGCCGCGCGTGCCTTCGCCGAACCGACGCGCGCGCGCACGGCCACCGAAAGCTACCACCAGCGCTTCGCCGGCCTGTGCAGTCATCGGCCCGGTGAGCACCGCGACAGGCAGGTCGTCGCGCAGGGGGTGCGGGCTCGGGACGTTGGCGAGCTCGTAGCCCTCGAAAATCGCTGAACCGCGTTCCGCGTCGTAGCTCCAATCGGAGCTGGCGTGGGAACTGACGTAGGCCCCGAGCTTGCCGGTACCCGCGAGCGGACCGATGCTGGCCAGCAGCGGCTCCACGCTGCCGCCCGAGTTGCGCCGTAGATCAACGATGCAACCGCGCAGCGTGCCATCGTCAAGTTGGCCGAGCAGCTCGTGCACCGCGTCGTCGTAGTTCGCGGCTTTGGGGCCGCTGACGCCGGGCAGTTCGAGGTAGGCGATGCTTCCGTCAAGCAGGCGTCCCGTCGGTGCCAGGTACTCGTCGAAAATTGCGAGCGGAACTTGCACTTCGCGCGGTTCCGCGGAGCCGGTGCGAACGGTGAGGCTCAGCGGCCCGGTGCTGCGGTCTTGGAGTTGGCCGCTTCGGAACAGGCGATCGAATTCGAAGCGCGGCAAGTCGGCGAATCCGGTCACCCCCTTCACTGCGACAATGCAATCGCCGAGGGCCAGGCCCGCCGCTTCCGCCGGGCTGCCCGGGAAGACCTGCGCGACGATTGCCGCGCGAGGCACGACGAGCAGACCGGTCGATTTCGCCGGACGCTTGGTGGACATCAACTTCGCGGCCTCAGGGTCGAGTAGCCGACCGTGCTTGTCGCCGAGAGTGGCGAGCGCGTCGCGGATCGCGGGGTAGGTGTCAGCGGGTGTCTTCGCCCCAGACGCGGCGATCGCCGTCAGCGCCTTGGTGTGGAGCGCCTCCCAGTCGGTCGAGTAGACACGTGAGCCCTCCTCGATCTGGTCGAGCGCGGACTCGAGGTAGACCACGGCCTCCGACGAAGCCTCGGACGCCTGTGTCTGCGCGCGAGCCAGGCCAGTGAAGAGGATGAGCGACGCAGTGGCTAGGTAGGTAGGCATGGCGTGTGGATTCGCCGATCGTCGGCACTCCCCAGGAAAATTGCAAGGACACCGCAGCGACGGCGACGGCCCCCATCCCCCACCGGGGTCCAAGGGTGACGGCAGGATCAGGGCCTTTGAAGTCCAGTCCGTCGTCGCTCTGGGGGTGACCGATGCCGCCGCTCGCGCTGCTGCCGTGGAAATTGTCGACGACGCGAAGATCTCGACTCGCTTCGCCACAGGATCGGCGTGTTTGCGCAGCGCACTGCGCTCAACAACCAGCGCCCGGACGTCCTCTCGAACGCGCTAGGAAGCGCTGCAAGAAAGCTGCGGGAGCGAGGCACGTTCCATTCAGGACCAACTCGCAGCTGTCGATCATTGCGCTCGAGGCAGTCCACCGAGGTGAACTGGCCTTCACATCCCGCGTTGGAACAAGCGACTCACAAGCCGTAAATCGCTCTCACGGAATCATCAGCTTCGCCCAGTTCGAACTCTGCACCCCTGCGCCGCTTCCGACGAAGGCGCGGAAGTAAAACGTCTTTCCGGCCCATTGCGCGCCCGTGGGAATGCTGACGCTCAACTCCGCGAGCCGGCTGGCGGGAACCACCCCAGTGATCGCCTGCCCGGCCCAAGCGTGTGACACGAATGCCTGGCCGCTCGGCGGCGGCACCTGCGAGGAAAAGGCAACTCTGATCGGCGCGCCCGCAGGACCGGTGACATTGAAGCGCACGGCCGAGCCCTGCACAACCGTGCCATAGATATTGAGACGCGGGGCACTATCGAAGATCTCGAGCTTCAACTCGTCGATCGCAGCTTCCACAATCGAGCCAGAACCCGTATCGCTCGCGACGAAGCGCAACCGCATGCGGTCCGTATGCGGCACGAAGTCGCTGACGCGAAACGCGGTGTTGGTCCAGGCGTTTGCGGTGGCCGTCACATTTTCCAGCGGCGTCCAGTTCGTGCCTCCGTTGTTCGAAATCGAGACGGCAAAGGTGTCGTCGAGCGTCGAGAAGTTCGCGAACCAGCGCTGGTACGACAGCGTTGCCGCGCCGACGCCCGACAAATCAAAGATAGGAGACAACAAGGTCGTCGCTCCACCGTCGACATCGTCCGTGCCAGCGCTGCCTCCGCCGTTTCCGGTGACGAACGCGTTCAAGCCAGGCGCCGGCGTAGCGTCATCCTCGGGGTTGCAAGGCGAACCGGAGCTGTTTGTTCCGATCGGGTCGCCGCGGACCCAGATGCCGGTCGTGGCCGTATCGCCGGCCACACCCCGGGTCCAACCCAGATCCGTCTCGACCGTGTCGCGCAGGAATGGAATAGGCTCGCCGAGTTGTACGTTCGAAGCGAACGTCTGAGTGTAGCCCTCGTAGGTGATCGTCACGTCGACGTCGAGCTGAGCGCCGCCCTGCGCGCTCGGCAGGATCAAGAGCCGCAGCGGATTCGCGTTGTGATCGAGCTGTGCGAACGAACCGATAGAACCCAGCGCCACCGAGCCGGTGGTGATCTGCGCATCGGGGCTCGTGCAGACCAGGCCAACGTTCACCGACCCAGTCGTCGCCGCGCGGCCCGAATTGCGCGCGACCACTTGCCATTCGACGCTCTCGCCGGCTTCGAAGTAACCGTCGCCGTCGCCGATCTCGGTGCGCGCGAGAGACAACTGGCGCACGTACGCTCCGGCGGCGAGCGCAAGGCGCTGGAAGCCGAGCAGGTTCTCCTCTGCCAGGGGAATGATGCGCGAAGTCGGCGGCCAGAATCCGTCGGTGTCGCTGCCGATCTCGGTCGTCCATGACATCGTGCCCCGGACATTGTGATCCCAATCGACGGCCACGCCGTTGGCGAGATACAGCGTCGGGCCGATCGGGCCGATCAGGTATTGATTGACTTCGGTCGACAGTGCGGACACTTCCAAGTAGTGCGCGTTGTTCGCCGGGTTGAGCACCGCGTAGCCGTATGGATGCATCCACAGATTCGAGTACGTGTGAACCGAATTCGAGGTGCTGAAGTTGCGCTGTGTGCAGAACGCAATCATCGCGGCAATCTCCGGTTCGCTCGAGGGCGCGGTGCCACGATACGTCTCGGAAGAACTCGTCGGGCTCGAACCGGTATTGTCGAAGCCCCACTTCTCCGGCCAATTGCGATTCGGATCGACGCCGAACGTGCCGCCGCCGTTGACGCGCCTGTTCTTGCGCCACATTCCGCCACCGCCTGGATTGGTGGACTGGTTGTAGACATAGCCGTCGGGGTTGACGCACGGGATGAAGAAGATCTCGCGCTCGTTGACGAGATACGTCGCGAGCGGATCGGTGCCGTACTGCACGCACAGCCAAAGCGCTAGCCAGAGCGTTGCCTGCATGGCTTCCGGCTCGCGCGCATGATGCATGGCATCGAAGCGCACCTCGGGTTCGCCCTCGTCGACACCGGCATTGTCAGAGATCTTGATCATCCAAAGCTGCCGACCCTCGCCCGTCGTGCCGATCGAAGCCTTGGGAGTGACGATTGACGGATAGGCAGTCGCGATCTGGTCGAGCACGCTCTCGACCTGCGCGAACGTGTAGTACCCGCCCATTCCGCCGGACGCGAATGGCGGAACAAGCCAGGTGCCGTAGGGACCGCCGGCCTCGGGAGCCGTGGTCAGCCGCGAGGCGTAGAACGTCTCCAGATCGTCGATGACGACCCGGTAGGGCACACCGAGTCGGCGCAAGGTCGCGCGCTCATCCGGCCCGGCGGCGAACTCGACACCGCCGTCGCGCAAATGCGAAGCGTGATCGATGCTGAGCTCGCCGATCAACGCCGGCCGCGCTCTCATGGCGGCGCCTTCGATGGCGATCAGCTGGTGCGCAGGCTCGCGCAGGTCGGTGGCTTGCGGAACGAGCGCGAGGAGCAGGGCGAGGTGCGGGAACAGCATGGGCAACGTCGATAGGCGACCAGGGGGGGAGGCAAAGATCGCTTGATCCTATTCTTCTTGGGCGCGCCGGGTCGGGGCATGAGGGAAGTTCCCTGGTCTATCTCCCCCGGGCGGGGTAGTCAGTCCTCAAAAGGCCCGCGCTACCAAGCCCTCGATGCGTTTCGTGTACTCGCCGTACTCGCGATTTCGTTCGCGCAGATGGCGCTACTCGAGAGAGACTCGCGTGCGCGTTCCCGCGGTCACGGCCAGGCGCGAGTGCGCCAGCAATGGAGCAGCATCGGTCGGGATCAGCGCTCGCTCGGCATTCACCGATGAGAAGCATACTGAATCCCGGGTGCTCACTCGTACGCAGTCCGACTCCGCAATTCTAGTTGCAGAACGTGACCGACAATCCGTTCGACAAATCGGCACCGGCCGGCGCCATCGACGGGTCGCGATACCAAAACTGGAAGCGCCACGTCTGACCGGCCGATATCACGCTCGACGAGAGCGTCGGGTTCGTGAAGTCGAGCGCATAGGCGGCATTCCCCGTGCCACTGGTCTGAACGCCAGGCAGCCGCCGCACTGGAGGACCCACGCACAAGAAACCGTTGGAGAGCGGGAGCTGAGTCGCAACGGGACTGAATAGGAAAAGGCCCGGCTTTAGGTTGGGAGCTCCGCTGATGGCGAGCACGAGAGCGTTGGCCGAATGGCTGACGCTGCCCGACCAGCCCATCAGCGCTCCCGAGCCCACCGAGTTCGGCGATGTGACACAGAAACTCTCAGGAGTCAGACACGGCCGATAGCGCGTGCAGCGGAACACGCGCTTGCTGCCCGCGCCCGTCGGAAACGGGTTCTGGTACTGCCACACCGTCTGCCCCGCGGCGGTGACTTCGAAGAACAAACCCGTGGTGCCCTCGCAGATCAACGTGTTTCCGTTGGCCAGTCGCTGCGTGCCTGAAATGTTGCTCGAGTAGAAGCTCGTCGGGACCGCTGCAGTGTAATTCCAGCTGACCTGCGCTGGCCCAAAGGCCGTGCCCGGCGTGTGCGCGTAGTTCCCCTGCGCATCGACGGCCGGCGTGATTTGTTCGATCGTCGAAAAGGCCCCCTGCGGCCGATTCAGTCCGTTGTTGAACACGAGAATGTCGCCGGCGCCGGGCAAACCTGCATCGATCCACTGCGCGTTGTGCTGTCCGAACAGCTTCTTGTCCGCAGCCGTGCCCGCGTCGTACGCCTGCGGATTTCCCCATCGATACAGGAGGTCGCCGCCGCGTCCGCTGTTGCCGCCGCTATGGCCGGCCGCCTCCGCGCTCGTCGTGCTGTGATCGATGACCCAGATTTCGTTTTGGTTGTGACTGCTGAGGAGGATCTGATCGAACGTTTCGTTGTACGTGATCGAATTGACGTGGTTCCAATCGCCCTGTTGAACCGTCTGTGGCGGATAGTTCAAGTCGATCAGCTCCGGGTGATTAGCAACGACGCCAAAGTTCGCCTTGCTCGCGTCGAAGTCCTGGATCAGGTGATCCCATACATGCCATTCCCAGACGATGGTCCCGCCGCTGGACCCGCTTGGTTGGACTTCAATAATGTGATCGGGCGCGAAAGTCGGACCGACAAGAAAGGCTGGATTGCGGCCGGCGGCAATCGCCTGGGCGCTGGTCAGGTACTCCCACGCGATCATCAACACGTTGCCGTTGGGCAACATCGCGACGTCGTGGTGTTGCAGGTGCGCGGAAGTCGCGTATTGGAAATTCCACAGTAGCGTGCCATCCCATGCGACGCGCTGTACGCCGCCACCAGAGCCTCCGACCGTGCCCTGGAGGTGGAGCGTGCGCAGCAATTCGTTGTTGTCCAAGAGATAGACCGAGTTCCCAGGTTCGTTGGTTCCCGACCAGGAGTGGAACACGGCCCCGCTGTTGTCGATCAGGTAGGTAGTCGTCGAACTCAATGGCTGAAACAACGTCAGCCCTTCCCATGGCGTCTGGGCCGGGGAGACCCGCGCGAGACAGGCGGGTACGAGCAAGACCAGGAATCGGACGAGCGTGGAATTCTGCATGGCCGGTACAAAACCCCGACGCTCGCGCAGCGTTCCGGGGACTTCGTTTTTCGCATGCAGGCCCTGCATCGAATCGCTCGGCGCTGGGCCTGGCTCCGTTAGGGGTCATCGGCGACCAGCCGCCAGTCACGCCACGACCCGCGGGACCGGGCGAAAATGGCCGCTTCACGGCGCGCACCCCCACCGGGGGGCCCACTGGCCGGCAGGATCAGGGGCCTGCAAGTCAGATCCGCCCGCGATGGTCGGGGGCGGCCCCACCCGAGACGGACTGGACCCCGCAGCGAATCTCGGTGACACTCGTTGTCGTCGCTGTGGGCTTCAAGCCTGCCCGACTGGAGGATGCAATTGTGGATACGACCGTTGCCCAACTCCTGCGCATCTCGGCCGCGCTTGCCCTGCTCGCGACCGCCGCCAGCGCACAGCTACCATACTCGAGTCGCGTCACCACGCGCATCGACGGCAGACAAATCGGGCCGAGCCTGACGTTCCCGGACCACTCCGGGCTGATCGAGTCGATGTCCGACGACGGCCGTTTCGTCGTGTTCTTCGAGTACCTGGAACCAGTCCCTCCACTGTTCAGCTACTCGGACGTCCGCTTGCTCGACCGCGCCAACGGGACGCAGGCCCCGATCGCGCTCGGCATGGGCGGAGCGCCGCTCGACGCGGACCTCGGCTGGGTGCACATCAGCGGCGACGGGAACCGCGTCTTCTTCGAATGCTACGCGACCAACCTGCCCGGTGGGATCAGCTTGCTGAACGGCGGCCTATTCCTGAGCGATCGCGCATCGGGGCAATTGAGCCGCGTGAGCCAGGGCATTGGCGGCGCCGAGCCCGACGATACGAGTTACATCGGGTACACATCAACGGATGGCCGGTTCGTGACCATGTCCTCGTGGGCCACCAACCTGGTTCTCAGCGACAACAACAACACGGGCGACCTGTTCCTCGTCGACCTGCAGGCCGGGACGACCGCGCGCGCGAGCCTGAGCAATTCAGGCGCGGAATCGAACGGCGAGTCCTATGGCGGTCCGCTCTCGCAGAACGGCCGATTCGTCGCGTTCGACAACGGGGGCGACGATCTTGATCCCGCGGACTCCAACGGTCAGACGAGCGACGTGTACCTGCGCGACATGCTGCTCGGCACCACCGAACTCATCAGCGTGACGCCGGCGGGGTCGCGGGCAACGCGGACTCCCGTTCCCTCTGGGTATCCGACGACGGCCGCTTCGTCGCCTTCACGAGCGACGCTGACGACATCCTCCCTGGTGACTTGAACGCAAAGAACGACGTGTTCCTGCGCGATCGCCAGCTCGGGGTCACAACTTACGTGGTGCTCTCGTCCTCCGGTGCGCAACTCGACGACTACGTCGGCGCGCGCTTCTCCGCCAATGGGCGCTTTGTAGCGTTCTCGACGCGGGCGACCAACGCGGTTCCCGGAGACACGAACCAGTTGGATGACCTATTCGTGCGCGACCTTTTCACGTCGACGACGGAGCTTCTATCGCTGACGCCCACCGGCGCGCAGGTGTCGCAGCCCAGTGCCAGCTACGGCGGCTTCACCGTGCCAGCCGCGCTCTCGAGCGACGGCCGCTGGCTCGCGTTCTACTCCGACTACTCGGATCTGGTCGCCGGCGATTCGAACGGGACAATCGACGGCTTCGTGCTCGAACGCCAGCCCACGGTCGCACCGGTCACCACCTATTGCCCTGCGAAGGTGACCTCTACCGGCTGCACGCCGGTGATCACCTCCGCCGGCGAACCGCGCGCGAGCGGGTTCGATTCCTTCTACGTCAGCGCGTCGAAAGTGCGCGCCGCGACCCGCGGTGCGTTTTCGTGGAGCCTCGCGGCAGCGTCGACGCCCTTCGGCGGCGGAACCTTGTGCGTCGCGGCACCGTATCGCTTCGAGGGCGTCGCATCGGGGACTTACGGCGGCACCGGCCGACCGTGCAATCAGGGCCAGTTCGTGTTCAAGCCCTCGCACGCCTTCTTCGCCACGCATTCGCTGACGCCCGGAACGACGATCTTCGCGCAGTTCCTCTCGCGCGACAACGGCTTCGCGCCGCCTAACAACATTGGCCTGACGGACGCAATCGCGTTCACCATCGCTCCGTAGAGTTGGCTGGCCGAAAGACCGGCGCTGGTCGCGATCATTCAGGACAGTGGATGCCGCAGGCGCTGCGCCCGGTTGCGTCAACAGCTGGTTCGCGCGGCGCTAGTCGCACACCCAGCGCATGAAGCCTTCGATGCCACGAACGCGTCGGCGCTCCATCCAGACAAGCAGCGGTCCGCACAGCGCCAGGAACGCGAGTGCGAGCCCGAGCGCGGGTCCGGCGTCCAGCGCCTTCTGCCAGTAGGCGGTCGACGCTTCGCCGCGCGCGAGCGCAAGCAACCACAGCGGCCAGAGGTGCACGATGTGGTGCAACACGTAGAGCGTAAACGCGTGGCGGCTGTAGAGGCCCGTCACGGCTTCCAGGCGCGGCTGCGGCCGCGCGCCGGGAGCGTCGAGCCAGCGGTGCGCGATGGCGAAGAAGAGCAGCGCGACGCCGAGCGTTCCGCACACGAACTCGGGCGTCGCCGGGTAGTTCGTCCAGCCGCCGAGCCAACGGCCCGCAGAGCCGGACCCAAGCCCGGGCCACACCGCGCGCACTGCAAGCGCGGCAAGGCTCGCTCCAAGTAGCGACGCGCCGAGCTTGGCGCACCACCCCAGGCTGCGACGTCGAGCTGGGTGCTCGGCGAACAGCTCTCCCGCCACAAGAAAGCCCACCAACGGATAGCAGAGCCAGGGAAAGAGCGGAAAGTAGCCCGTCGCCAAGAATCCGCTGAGCACGTCCGACAGTGTGAAGTCGGGGTCAAACGAGTTGGAACTCCAAAACGCCGGGTAGTCAACCAGGGCGCGTGCGACGGGACTGAGGAAGAAAATGACCGCGCAGGCCCAGGCCACCACGCTTGGCTGCATCCGGCGTGCCCATTCCAGAGTGAGGTAGCCGACCCCCAAGAACGTCAGCACGTCCCAATTGAACACGTCCTCTGGCAGCCAGACGAGCACGTTGAACACCAGCCCTACGCCGAACAGGAACAGGCCCCGACGCACCGTTCGCACTCCGATCAAGGCCTCACTGGCACCGCGCGCGCGCTGTGCGTCGAGCCACAGCCGGTAGCTCAGCCCTGACATCACCGCGAACAGCGGCGCTCCGAAGCCCGCGATCGTGGGCACCACGCCCGATAGGTTCTCGACGAAGTGAACCACGACCATGATGGCGATCGCGGAGCTGCGCACCAGGTCGACGGACTTCAGGCGCATGTTCGGCATTCAGTCCGCTGAGCGTGCTTGGGTCGTTCGAACGTCTCGGACCGCGACCCTGTGCGGTTCATGGGATCAGTGCGCGGCATCAATTCACGCGACACGCGGATTGTCCACTCCCCCATCAGCATGAACGCGCTCAACGTCGCAACAGGCTAACTGCTGCTCACGCTGCCCAGCATGTCCAATATCCACAGCAAAGTCTGCCCCGCGAGCAGGACAATGATGATCCACTCGAGCCTGTGACCGCGACGAGCGAGCGAAAATTCGGTCAGGCGCTGGCTGCATAGCTCGAAGACGCGTTCCTGGGCTTCCAGGCGCGCTCCAGCGGCCTCGAGTCGCTCATTCAGACGCAGACGCTCGCGCAAGCGCTCGCCGACTTGGCTCGCGAGCGTCGGCGGATACACCTGGGGCGCGAGGATGCGCGGTGAGAGCCGCGCGAGCCTGCTGCGCGTTCCGATCAAAGCCACGAAACGCGCCGCAAGCTCCGGGCGACGTTCGAGCGAGCGCTCATCGAATTCGAAGGCCAGCGGCGCCGCCTGCTCCATGGGTCCCCAGCCTTGTTCGATGACGCTCTCGATTTCGTGGAGCTCCCGAGCGACGCACGCGCCCTCGAGCGCCGCGCGCGCAGTCTGCGCGAGGCGGTCCGCAGGCGCGCACACAGCGAGCGCACGCTCGCTGTGCGCCAGGATTGCACTCGGAAGCTGCAGCACTGTGCAGGACTCGCCGGGCGCCGCGAAGCGCTCGCTGAGAGCATCGCGCAGGGCCTGCGCCCATTCGGCCTGGTCGTCGCTTTCGCAGGGGACCAGCAGGAGTTGCAACACGATTTGCGGATCGGCGCTCGGCGCGAGTTCGTGCAACTGCTGCGGCGCGCTCGACGCGCGCTCGACCGGTTTGCGGCCGCCGACGCCGCTCGCGCCAAGACACGCCGGCGCGGGGTCGGAGAGCGGAGCGAGCGCGATGGCGAGCACCCGCGTGCCCGCAGGAAACGACGGAGCGTTGGTCAGGGTGGGCGAGTTCATGAGATGCGCAGCGACGTGTTGCCGCGTTGCGCGGAGTCGAAGGACGGTGTGTTCGCGTGGAAAAATTCGCCGCCCTGTTCGAGCCGCGCGCCCAGGGCCTGCGCAACGTAGTGCGCAGACTCGAGGACGCCGTTGAGCGTCGAGTCGTACAGGTAGTCGCCGACGATGTGCAAGCTCGGACCGCTGCGGCCGCACGGCAAGTGCCGCCGTTCGAGCGGCTCAGGAACGCGACCGCCCGGCAGCGCGTTGACGGCGCCGATCCAGCGGTGGACGCGGCCTTCGAGGAACGCTCCGCGCGCGCCGGCGAACTCCGAAGGCAGTGCGTCAAGGGCGAGCTCGATCAGCTCCGCGTCGCTGCGCGCCGCATGCTCCCGCGCCGAGTCACCGCCGAGGAGCCAGCCGAGAACGCCGTACGGAGCCTGCGGGCGGCGAGCCGATTCGTCGTACAAACACGCGCCGCCGAAGCGCTCTGAAATGCCGAAGGACTCCTCGAAGGCGCCGCGCCATGGCGCGTGCGAAAACAGCAGCGAGATGCGCAAGTAGTGCGCCGGATGGTCGTAGTGCGCGATGTGACGCTGCAGCTCCGAGCGCAACGGTTCGCCCTCGAAACGCACCTGCGCCAAGTGGTCGTGCGAGAGCGCGAGCACGACGTGTTCGAACTCGCGTTCGAGCGGCCCGTGCGGCGAACGCAGCGTGAGGCGCACTCGTCCTTGAGCGCTGGTCCTCACGCTTTCGAGCGCGCAGCCAAGCTGCACGCTGGCTCGCTGGCGCCGCACCAATTCGTGCACTATGCGCTCGTTTCCGCCCTCGATCGCGTACAGGCGCATGTACGCCGGATCGTTCATCAGGTAGTTCTGCAGCCCGTAGCGCAAGTTGGTCTGGTGCGGCTCCGCGGCAAGATCCGAGTGGATCAGCCGCTCGACGTAGCGCCGTGTGAACGGGTCGCCGATGCGCTCGAGCCACTGCGCGAAAAGCGCTGGCGTGCGTTCGTCGGTAAAGCTCTCCGGCAGATCGGAGTCGTAGAACTGTCGCGTGCCCATCCATCCGTGCGCTGCGCGATCGAAGGCCTCGAAGGCGCGCAGCGCCGACGGGCCGCCGCGGCGGCGCAGGTCTTCGAGTGTCGAGACGCGCTCGCCGTCCAGCCACACCGCGCCCCCGTTCATGGAGACTGTCGGCAACCCCAACTCGGCGACGAGTTCGCGCAGCGGATCCTCGTCCACGGGGGAGTTGTCGTAGAGCTCCGCCGCTCCCGCCTCGTAGGGCGCGTCGAGCGACTGAAAACTCGCTGTCACCAGCTTCCCTCCGAGCCGATCACTGGCCTCGAAAACGGTCGCCTCGAACGGTCGCGAAGCGTGGCGCTCCAGCATATGGGCGGTAAACAGCCCGCCCGGTCCGCCGCCGACGATCGCAACCCGCGGAATGTGGGCCCAGGGGCGCTTCACGGGATCAAACAACGCACGCGGGCAGGGCAGGGAATGGGCACGAGGAGGGTCAACCCGCACTGCGGGTGAGAGTTCCGCGGAATGTGGGCCATGGGCGGTTCATGGAATCCAACAACACAGACTAGAGGATAGGAACTCCAAGCGCATGACCGCCGTCCGAGAGTGGCGCGGAGGATGGTAGGCGGGAACGCGCGGCGGGCTTTCGGGCGGCTCGCGGCAGGCCGAGGTTTGGGTTAGGTCGCCTCGGAGGAGAATGGACCATTCGGGCCGAGCGCGGCGCCGCAGGCGCGCAAGAAGTGCGGGTCGCCGTGGCGCTCGTGAGCCCGGGGCGGTTGAAGATCCTGCGAACGACGAAGCCGTCGGCTTTCAGCGCAATGAGCTTGCGGTGTATTCCGAAAAGGGGGCATGTGCGCGTAGCCGCCTGTCAGACCCAGCAGGTTGGCGTTGTCGAGCTCCAGCTTGTGTCGGCTGCGCATGTCGCGCCCCACGCCCCCTTCAGGTGCTGCGAGTGGAAGCACCAATCCATATATGAGGTCAAGTCCTGCCAGATGGCGCACACCGAGTGCACCACGACGGGTGTGGGGAGTCCTGGATGGAGCCGCGGAAGGCGAGCGCGTGCGCGAAGCTGGTCAACTAGCAGCCCGTTGAAAAAGTGCCCTGCTGCGGCTTCGCGCTCTTCGCCGTGGCGTCGTCACGCTCGTCGGGCCGTGCTCAGCAGCCAGGAAGGCCGCCTCCGCCGTCCCCCCGTCGTCCCTTCGGCGCGTTCCTAGTCACGACGAAGATCGCCTCGCCTCGCGACGGGACCTTTTCAACGGGCTGCTAGGGCACAAGCTCGCGCACTCCGATGCCAATCCGCTCCCGCTCGCGTGCATCCGCGGGCGGTCGCCGCGCGAACAGGGATTTGTAGTCGCATTGGCGAGCATTCCCAACCAACTCAGACCATGCTCCTCCTCACCGGAATCGCCCTGCTTTGCTCTGCAGCCCAGGCCACGCCCGCCGCGAGCCCGTATGCCGGCCGGTCCAGCGCGACGGCCACGCTGCGCATGGCCCTGACCGAGGATCAGGTCGAGCGCGAGATCCCAGTCGGCCTGGCGAGCCTGGTGCGCGCCGGCCTTGCCGCCAGCGAACAGCTGGGAGACTCCGTCCTGGGGCGGAGCCTGTCGGCGGACACCCATGACGCGCGCTGGCGAGCCCTGTTCGATCCTCGCGCAGCCCGCAAGCAGCTCTCGCGCGACCTGACGCGCATTGTCACAGACCTCGAGTTCGAGCCTCTGATCGAGGCCGAGCTGCCTGCGGGCTTCCCGGCACCGACGACGGTGGGCGAGATCGAACTCAAGCGCTATCCGGTCTACCGCATGGTGCGCGCCGACGTGTCTGGCAGCGGCTCGGGCGGTGCTTTCTGGAAGCTCTTCACGCACATCCAGAAGGGCGACATTGCGATGACGGCACCGGTCGAGATGGGCTGGTCGGGAACCGAACGTGAGGCCAGCATGGCCTTTCTCTACGGATCGACGGAGCTTGGGGCGACAGGACTCGACGGCTCACTCGAGGTGCTCGATGTCGAGCCGCTCTGGGCGATCAGCCTGGGTTGCCGCGGTGACGCGACGCGAGCAGAAGTAGCGGCGGCGCACACGGAGCTGCAGCGCTGGCTGGATGCACGCGGCGACCTCGTGGTCGTCGGAGCACTGCGCACCCTGGCCTACAATAGCCCCATGGTCCCGCGCGAGCGGCGCTACTTTGAAGTTCAACTCCAGGTGCAGCCCACGCAAGCCAGCGACGATCGCAGAGTGGTCATCGACTTCTCCGATCCGCGTGAGGCCCGGCGCTGGCAGCCGGTGGACGACCGTGTGATGGGCGGTGTCTCGGCGAGCCGGCTAGTGTACGACCCCAGCGGTTCGTCGGTCTTCACTGGAAATCTCTCACTAGAAAACAACGGCGGCTTCGCCTCCGTGCGCGCGTCGCTTGCGGAGCGGGCCCTTGAGCGGGGGCGCACGCTGGTCCTGAGCTGCCGCGGAGATGGGAAGGCCTACAAGCTTCGGCTGCGCATGACAGGGGCCTTCGATGGCGTCAGCTATGAGGCGCGCTTCGAGACCCAGGCCGGCGTGCTGACCGAGCACTCCTTCGCGCTGGCAGACTTCGTGCCCGTCTGGCGCGGTCGCCCGGTGCCCGACGCCGGGCCCTTGGATGGGGCCAGCGTGCAGAACGTGGGCCTGATGATTTCCGACGGCCAGGCCGGTGAGTTCCGTCTGCAAGTGCTCTCGCTCGCAGTGCTCTGAGCCTTTCGGCGACGCGTCTGCATCCGTGGCCGCGCGCGAACGAATACCCTGGCATGAAGAGCCTGCTCCGAACCCCTGCGGGCGCCCTTGCGGGCTGCCTGCTAGCCATAAATCTGATCGCCTGCCAATCTTCGATTCCCAATCGAATCCCCGTGGGCGAGATCTTCCCCACGGCGCAGGGCGAGACTCTCGAAGAACGCCAGCTGCGACTTCCCGCGGACCTCAAGGGCAAGCCGGCCGTGCTGCTGGTGGGCTATGCCCAGGACGCCCAGTTCGACGCCGATCGCTGGCTGTATGGCCTGCTGCAGGCTGACCTGCAAGTGCAGCTCTACGAGCTGCCTACCATCCCGGGCCTATTTCCGCGCGCGATCTCGGGCACGATCGACTCGGGCATGCGCTCCGGCATTCCCCGCGAAGACTGGGCGGTCGTGGCCACGTTGTATGGTTCGGACGCGGAGCGTGTCGCAGAGTTCACCGGCACTCAGAAGCCGCGCAACATCCGCGTGCTGCTACTCGATGAAGCCGGTCGCGTGCGCTGGTTTCACGACCGTGGATTCTCCGCGAGCAAGCTGATCGAGCTCGAGCAATCCCTGCAAGACAGATAGGGCGGACATCGATCGGCGTGGGCGCCGCTGTCTTCGACGTGCGCGCGGCGCCAGAGTAAGCACGTGAACGGCCTCGGCAAGGCACCAGTCCCCCACCGGTGTGCGACCGGGACGGCCGGATCGGTGGCTGGATGTCCCACCCATTAAGAGCAGGTCCTAATACCTGGCTGGACGCTAGGCCAATGCCAGGCTCGCCATCGCGACGTTGCAGCTCGTCCGAGTATTGCAGGCGAATACGCGTCGTCGCTGCGCCTCGCGGCTGGCGGCCTGGAATCGCCCAAGCGGCCAGCCAGGTATTAGGACGTGCTCTATGGAGGCCCCCAGGCCGGGCCCCGGTGGCCTTTGCTTCATAAATTCCAACCGTCGGTCACATCCGACGACGCGATTCCGCTCCTCCTCGACAGACACGGGAGCGACGCCAGGCCAATTCGGCCCGGGGGCCCTGGACACGACCAAGGGCCAAAAAGCCCCGCTCATCGCAACTCACCCACAGCTCGCGGTCGGACCGACTCCGACCCAAGCCAACCCAAAAGCAGGAGATCGCATGTCACCCACTCGGTTCATTTCTTCGTTGCTCGTCGTCATCGCTTGCGGCTCGGCGCCTGCCTTTGGGCAAGTGCTCCAGTTCGACCAGCTCGACTGGGTCGGGCTCACGTCCAGCACGTCCGACAGTTCCTGGGGACGTGTGACGATGAGCTATACGGGCTTGTCTTCGACGCACTACCTCAACCTCAACGTCAACGGGAGCTGGGTCGTCCAGAACACCGGCGTCGACAGCCTGTACGGCGCGGGCATCAGCCAGGAAGTGTCGACCACCTTCGACCTCGGCGTGCTCGACGGAGTTGACGTGAGTTCGCTGAGTTTCGTGATGAGTCTGACGCCGGCTCCGGCGACCTCGATGCCCGCGGGCTCGCCGACGGTCGCACCCGTTTCCGGAGTCAGCTATCAGATCGGAGGCGAGGACATGGTCGACCTCGGCAACCCGGTGCCACCGGCCGCTCCTCAGGGTGGCAACCCCGCCACGGTCACGGCCTCGGCGAAACTCCCCAACCTCGCGAGCTTCGTCAACCAGGTCCAGGGCGCGAACCAATGCGCCCCCGGAGCGATCTCGAACAGCCTCAACTACCTCAAGGCCGCCGGGAACCCGCCGCTCGCCGCCAGTGTTCCGACCAGCATCTCCGATGTCGGGACGGCCATCGGCACCACGGCGACGGGGACGGGGGCGAACTGGCCCGCGTTGAAGGCCGCGCACTTCGCGGGGACGGTCACGACCACGCAGTTGTTGGCCACGGATATCGCGGGGCTCATCGCCGCGGTGAATGCCGGCAAGGATGTCGAAATCGACCTCCAGGGCCACGTCGCGGTGGTCGTCGGTGTTCGTCAGTACTCGGACGGGCGCGTGGAGCTCGACCTGATGGACGACAACCAGACCGACAACGTCCAGGACAAGATGCGCACGGTCGAAATCAAGAACGGAACAGTGGACGGCATGCTGCTCGAGCGCTTCGTGGTCGAGTCGGTGCCGCTCCCGCCAGTGACCTACTGCATTCCCAAGATGAATTCGCTCGGCTGCATCCCGTCGATCGGTTCCTTCGGAATCTCGAGCGCCACGCAAGGCTCGGGCTTCATCGTTGCGACGATGAACGTCATCAACAACAAGCCGGGACTGTACCTGTACTCCAACACTGGCCCGGCGGCGTTCCCGTTCCAAGGCGGGCTGCTGTGTGTCAACACTCCGATACGCCGTTCGATTCCGCTGACCTCGGGCGGCAG
The DNA here is from genome assembly GCA_947484275.1 of Planctomycetota bacterium. GTDB lineage: Bacteria > Planctomycetota > UBA1135 > UBA1135 > JADJQU01. The sequence continues at coordinate 17,633 of CANKOY010000037.1, forward strand.
TCCTCCCCCGAACAATTGCTCGGGGCAGTACCAGCTCGACCTGAATGCGTTCGCAGTCGGCGCCCTCGGCGGCCAGCCCGCACCCTTCTTGACGATGCCGGGCGTGGTGGTCAATGCACAGTGCTGGGGCCGCGATCAAGGCTTCCCCGCGCCGAACAACTCGACGCTGTCCAACGGGTTGCAATTCACCGTCGGCAACTGAGGGAATGAGCGAGCCAGTGAAGATCGGGGCGGCCGGCCGCGCATCGTGCGCGGCCGGCCGCATTTCAAGTGCATGGAATTTCAAGTCGAATACGGAGTCGCACACCGCCCGGAAGTTCTCCGTTGAAAAGTGCCGCAGCAAGCCAGGATCCTCGCGGACGATTAAGGGCAATCCATGGGACATGCCACCCCGACTCGACGTAGGCACCTCCCGAGTGCTGGCGCAACGCCATCCACTGCCCGAACGCCGCCCATCCACTTCCACATTTCAGGCCTCGCTCGGGCGGGGCCATTTCCTGGCTCATCCTCGCGGAGTACGAGTTGCGAGTGGGCCGGTTAGAGTGCGCTCCTTTCAAGTGACACAGGGCGAGATGTGGTGCGGCACTCTTTGCGGTGAGTATTGCGGCTGGTGTGCGACTCCGTATCCAGCCACCCGGCACCGATTCCAACTCAACAGAGCAGGCGCGCAAGAGGTGAGGGGCGTGGAGTGCTAGGACTGGCCGATGGCGTCCCTACCCCTCATCGAGCATCGTACGGACTGCTCTTCGCAGCTCGGCGAGCCGGTACGGTTTGACCACGTAGTTCCGGCCCTCCGTGAGCGTCACTTCCTTCCCCGCCTCCTCGGCGAGGTACCCACTGGAGTAGATCACCTTTAGCGACGGCTTCTCGGCCTTGACCTTCCCCCGAAAAAGTGGACACCTCAGATAGCGCGGAATGCGCGAGGATGTCCGGATGTCACAAAGGTCTCGTCGTAGTTTCAATCCCGAACAGAAGGCCGACGCGGTTCGGCTGGTCAAGCAGGTCGGCAACCTGAGCCAGGTCGCTCGCGATCTGGACCTCAATCCCAACGTGCTGCGCAAGTGGCTAAGGCAGTCGGAGGCCGATGCTGGCAAGGGGCCGCCTGGCGCGCTGACCACGGACGAGCGTGGCGAACTCGCGCGGCTGCGGCGCGAGAACCGCACGCTGCAGATGGAACGCGACTTTCTAAAAAAACCGCGGCCTTCTTCGCCAAGGAACAGGATCGGCCTGCGAGCTGATCGAGGCGGAGAAGGTGAACTATCCAATCGCTCTGATGTGCCGGGCGCTCGAGATTTCCCGGAACGCGCTGTACGCCTGGCGGCAGCGTCGCACGCATCGCCTCGCGCGCGATCGCGCGGACGGCGCGATCGCGACGCAGATCCAACAGATCCACGAAGCCAGCCGAGCAACGTACGGCAGCCCGCGCGTCCACGCGAAGCTGCGCCGGGACGGCGTACGCATCAGCCGCAAGCGCGTCGAGCGCGTGATGCGAGCAGCAGGGCTGCGCGGCAAGATTCGCAGGCGCTGGCGCAACACGACGAACTCCAACCACGCGCTGCCGCTGGCTCCCAACACGCTGAACCGGCAGTTTTCTGCGGAATCCAGCGACAAGGTCTGGGCGGTGGACATCACCTACATCTGGATCGCCGGAGACTTTGTCTTCTTGGCCGTGGTCTTGGACCTTCACTCGCGCATGGTCGTCGGTTGGGCGCTCGAGGATCATCTGCGCACTGAGCTTGTGCTGAAGGCGCTGAGCATGGCGCTGGGTGCGCGCGTGCCGGCGACGGACATGCTGCATCACTCCGACAGAGGCTGTCAGTACGCGAGCACGTCCTACCGCGAGCAGCTCGAACGGCACGGCATCCAGGCCAGCATGAGTCGGCGCGGCAACTGCTACGACAACGCCGTCGTCGAGAGTTTCTTCGGCACGCTCAAGCAGGAACTCGTGCACGGCGCGCGCTGGATGACAATAGGCGAGGCGCGTGCGGCGATTCACGACTACATCGAAGTCTTCTACAACCGTCAGCGCCTGCACTCGGCGCTCGGATACCGCACGCCGGCGGAAGTCGACAAGCTCAGCGCGTGAGCGACGTGCGACGATTTCCACAAGTTATGAGTCTCCTCTCCCTGGACCCTCACCTCCCGGTGGCTCCGCCCCCGGAACGCCGCGCTACGCGTCAGCCAGCTGCGCGCTGGCTTCGCGCGGCTCCCCCATGGGGAAGGGAAGACCCTTCCCCATACCCCATCCCCATTGCACGGACTGATCGACTGTCGTCTACATCAACCCACTCAAACCCGGTGTGCACTGAAACGGGGGAAGCTCAGGAGTGAGCCGCGGGGTCAAGCTCCCCGCCCCGGCGGGCTGCCTGTGCAAGCCCCGGCCCAGACGCTACCTTCAATAGATGAAGACGATGACCGTCGAGCGGCTGAAGAACTACGTCAATGGCGCCTGGATCGACGTCGCATCGTCGGCTGTCCAGGAGGTCCGCAATCCGGCCACGGGCGAAGTGATCGCCCTGTGCCCCCTGGGCGGCGCAGCCGAAGTGGACGCCGCGGTGCGCGCGGCCCACGCGGCCTACGCCACCTGGCGGCGCGTTCCCGCAGAGGAGCGCGTTCAGTACCTGTTCAAGCTCAAAGCACTGCTCGAGGAGCACGCCGAGGAACTTGCGGCGGTTGTAACGCGCGAAAACGGCAAAACCCTGTCCGAGGCGCGCGGCGACGTGCGCCGCGGGATCCAGATGGTCGAGGTCGCCATCGGCGCCCCTTCCTTGTTAATGGGTCAAGCCCTGGAGGACGTGGCCCACGGCATCGATTGCGAATCCGTGCGCCAGCCCATGGGCGTCTTCGCCTGCATCGCGCCGTTCAATTTCCCGGCCATGGTTCCCCTGTGGTTCTATCCCTTCGCCGTGGCCTGCGGGAACACGTTCGTGTGCAAGCCCTCGGAGCAGGTGCCGCTGACGCAACGTTTGATGTTCGAACTGATCCACCGCGCCGGGTTCCCGCGCGGCGTCCTCAACCTGGTCAACGGCGGCAAGGAAACCGTCAACGCGATCCTCGAGCATCCGCTGATTCGCGGCGTGTCCTTCGTGGGCTCGAGCCCTGTGGCGGAGTACGTCTATAAGGTGGGCGCGGCCCACGGCAAGCGCGTGCAGGCCCTCGGCGGCGCGAAGAACTTCATCATCGTCATGCCCGACGCGGAGATGGACAAGGCGATCGACGCGATCGCCGAGTCGGCCTTCGGTTGCGCTGGCGAACGCTGTCTCGCAGCGAGCGTCGTGCTCGCTGTCGGCGATGCCCACGGAAAATTGCGCGCAGGTTTGGTGGAGCGCATCGGCCAGTACAAGGTCGGGGATGGCAGCAAACCTGAAACCACCATGGGGCCGGTGATCTCGCAGAAGAGCAAAGAGCGCGTGGTCTCCTACATCGACAAGGGCGTCACCGAGGGCGCCGAGTTGGTCTGCGACGGCCGCAAGGTTGCAACGAAGGAAACCGGGTACTTCGTCGGCCCGACGCTGTTCGACAAGGTCACGCCTAAAATGACGATCGCCAAGGAGGAGATCTTCGGGCCCGTGCTGTGCATGATGCAGGTCGGCGGGCTCGATGAAGCGATGACGATCGCCGGCTCCCATCCCTTGGCCAACGCCAGTTCGATTTTCACCACCAGCGGCAAGAGCGCGCGGCAGTTCCGCTACGAGATCGACGCCTCCATGGCCGGCGTCAACATCGGCGTCGCGGCCCCAATGTCGTTCTTCGGCTTCGGCGGCGCCAAGGGTTCGTTCTTCGGCGACCTCAAGGCCCACGGGCGCGAGGCCTTTGATTTCTACACCGATCGCAAGGTTTTGATTTCGCGCTGGTGATCGCAGCCAGACTTCCAAGGGGAATTTCATGCCGAGAATCGTCCGTGGCGGATTGATCCAGTGCTCGAACCCGGTCAACGATGAAAGTCGCACCGTGGCCGAGATCCAGGCGGCCGCGCTAAAGAAGCACTTGCCCCTGATCGAAGCGGCTGGCAAGCGCGGAGTGCAATTGCTCTGCCTGCAGGAGATTTTCAACGGCCCCTACTTTTGTCCGAGCCAGGACGCGCGCTGGTACGACGCGGCGGAACCGGTGCCCGGCCCCACGGTGGAAGCGCTGCAGCCGCTCGCCGAAAAACACCGCATGGTGATCGTCGTGCCGGTCTACGAACGCGAACAAGCGGGCGTCTACTACAACACGGCGGCGGTGATCGACGCCGACGGCAAGTACCTCGGCAAATACCGCAAGAACCACATCCCCCACACCTCGGGATTTTGGGAGAAGTACTTCTTCAAGCCCGGGAACCTGGGCTACCCGGTGTTCCAGACCGCCTACTGCAAAGTTGGCGTGTACATCTGCTACGACCGCCACTTCCCCGAAGGCGCGCGCTTGCTCGGACTGAACGGCGCGGAGCTCGTGTTCAATCCCTCGGCGACCGTGGCGGGCTTGTCGCAGTACCTATGGAAGCTCGAACAGCCGGCCCACGCCGTGGCCAACGGCTACTTCATGGGCTGCATCAACCGCGTCGGCACCGAAGCGCCCTGGGGCATCGGCAAGTTCTACGGCACGAGCTACTTCGTCGACCCGCGCGGCAACTTCTTGGCCACCGCCTCCGAGGACAAGGACGAGCTCATCGTCGCAGACATGGACCTGTCGATGATCGAGGAAGTGCGCCGCACCTGGCAGTTCTATCGCGATCGGCGGCCGGAGACGTACGGCGACATGTGCAAGCTGATCTGAAAAGCGCCATGAAAACACTGATCCGAGGCGGCACCGTCGTCACTGCGACCGACACCTATCAGGCCGACGTGCTGATCGACGGAGAGCGCATCGCGATGATCGGAAACCAGATTCCGATCGTTCCCGACAAGACCATCGACGCACGGGGCAAGTTCGTAATCCCCGGCGGTATCGATGTTCACACGCACCTCGACATGCCCTTCGGCGGTACGACTTCCGCCGATGATTTCCGCACCGGCACGATTGCCGCGGCCTATGGCGGCACGACCTCGATCGTGGACTTCGCCATTCAAGAACGCGGCGGGACCCTGCGCCAGGCCTTCGACACATGGATGGCCAAGGCCGACGGCAAGGCGGCCATCGACTACGGCTTCCACATGATCATGCGCGAGTCGACGCCTGCGCTGCGCGAGGAAATGGGCGCCCTGGTGCGCGAGGGCGTCACCAGCTTCAAGCTCTTCATGGCCTACCCCGGCGTGTTCTTCCTCGACGACGCCGCGATTTTCCGCACGATGCAGCGCTCCGGCGAAATCGGCGCAACGATTTGCATGCACGCGGAGAACGGACCGGTGATCGACGTACTGGTGGAGCAGGCCCTGGCCAAGGGCTACACCGCGCCGAAGTTCCACGCGCTGACCCGGCCCGCGCGCCTGGAGGCCGAGGCCACCTACCGCGCGATTTGCCTGGCTGAGGTGGCGGACGTGCCCGTGTACATCGTGCACCTTTCCGCGGCCGAGGCCCTGGAGCATGTGACCGCTGCCCGGGACCGCGGCCTGCCGGCTTTCGCAGAAACTTGCCCGCAGTACCTGTTCCTTTCCTACGAGAACTACGAGGAGCCGGGCTTCAGCGGCGCGAAGTACGTGATGAGTCCCCCGCTGCGCGCCAAGGAGAAGCAGAAGGAACTTTGGCGCGGCTTGAAGTTCAACGACTTGCAGGCGGTTTCCACGGACCACTGCCCGTTTTGCATGAAGGGCGAGAAGGAACTGGGCGCGAACGATTTCAGCAAGATCCCCAACGGCGCGCCCGGCATCGAATCGCGCATGAGCCTGATGTACGACGGCGGCGTGGTCTCCGGGCAGATCACGATGAACCGCTTCGTCGAGATCACTTCCACGGGTCCGGCCAAGATCTTCGGCATGTTCCCGAAGAAAGGCACGATCGCTGTCGGCAGCGATGCGGACATCGTGATCTTCGATCCCGAGCGCAAGACGACCTGGAGCGTCAAAACGCACCACATGAACGTGGATTACAACCCCTACGAAGGCCGCGTGTGCCAAGGCGCGGTGGAGACCGTGCTCTCGCGCGGCAACGTGATCGTGGAGCGCGGCATTTTCACCGGCCGCGCGGGCAGCGGCAATTTCATCAAGCGCGCGGCGAGGAGCTGATCGATGACGAAGCAAAGCAAGAACGTGAAACCGCTCGACGCCGCGGCGATCCGCGCCAAGGAGCAGGAATTCCTGTTCCCGTCCGTAGGTCACTACTACAAGGAGCCGATCGTTCTCGACAGCGGGTCGGGCACGCGGGTCAAGGACATCGACGGCCGCGAGTACCTCGACTTTTTCGGCGGGATCCTGACCCTGTCTCTCGGTCACTGCAATCCGCGCGTCAATGAGCCGCTCAAGGCCCAGATCGACAGACTCGGGCACGTGTCGACGCTCTATCCGACGCTGCCGATGGTCGAGTTGGCGGAGCGCCTTGCGCGCATTACGCCCGGTCGTCTGCAGAAGAGTTTCTTCACCGCCTCGGGCACCGAGGCCGATGAAACGGCGGTCGCACTGGCGCAGGTGTACACCGGTGCGCTCGAGATCATCGCCCTGCGCCACGGTTACTCGGGACGCTCGATGCTGGCTCAGTCGCTGACTGCCCATTCATCCTGGCGCTCCGTGCCGACGCAGATCGCCGGTATTAAGCACGCCGTTTCGCCTTACTGTTACCGCTGCCCCCTGGGCCTGAAGTACCCAAGCTGCGGCGTAAAGTGCGCCACGGACTTGGAAGAGCTGATCCAAACCACGACCACGGGCAAGATCGCGGGCTTCCTCGCCGAACCGATCCAGGGCGTCGGGGGATTTATCACGCCTCCGCCTGAGTATTTCCAGATCGCAGTCGAGATCGTCCGCAAGTACGGCGGCGTGTTCATCTGCGACGAAGTGCAAACAGGTTTCGGTCGCACGGGGACGCACATGTTCGGCATCGAACACTACGGCGTCGAGCCCGACATCATGACCATGGCCAAGGGCATCGCGAACGGCATGCCGATCGCCGCAACAGTGGCAACGCCAGAGATCGCAGACTCCTTCAAGAAGCTGACGATCTCGACTTTCGGCGGCAATCCGATGTCCTGCGCCGCGGCCAACGCGACTTTGGAAGTGATCGAGGAGGACAACTTGTGCCAAAACGCCGAAGTCCGCGGCGCCCAACTTCGCGCGGGGCTCGACGCGTTGAAGGTGCGCCATCCCGAGATCGTGGGCGACGTGCGCGGCAAGGGCTTGATGCTAGCGATCGAGCTGGTGGTCAATGAGCGCGCTGGCGACCGCACGCCCAATCCCGCCGCGACGCTGCGACTGTTCGAAGAGACGAAGCAACGCGGGCTGTTGATCGGCAAGGGCGGGCTCTATGGCAACGTCGTGCGCATCTCGCCGCCCCTGAACGTCACGGCCAGCGAAGTGGACGAGGCCCTGAAGAAGCTGGGCGAGGCCTTCATGTCCCTGACGCGATCCTAGGAAGAGCAAAGGAGCAGCGACGTGGCCAGTCTCGCGATCGAAGTCAACGGGATGCGCTTCAAGAACCCGTTCCTCTTGGGCTCCGGTCCTCCGGGCACCAACGGGAAAGTGATCAAGCGCTCGTTCTCCCTCGGCTGGGGCGGAATCGTGTGCAAAACCATCAGCCTCGACAACTCGAAGGTCGTCAACGTCGCCCCGCGCTACGGAAAGCTGCATGCACGCGGTCACAAGGACGAAGTGATCGGCTTCCAGAACATCGAGCTGATCTCGGACCGGCCCTTCGCAACCTGGCTCGAAGAACTGGCCGACATCAAGCGCGAATACCCCGACCACATGCTGATCGCGTCGGTGATGGAAGAATACCGCCGCGACGCGTGGCACGAGATCATCGAGCGCACTCAAGCAACGGGCATCGATGGGATCGAACTCAATCTCTCCTGCCCCCACGGCTTGCCCGAGCGCAAGATGGGCGCGGCCATGGGCCAGGACCCGCAGATCGTCGAAGAGGTTTGCGGCTGGGTGAAGGAAGTCGCCAAGGTCCCGGTGTGGGCCAAGATGACACCCAACATCACGGACCCCGCAGTGCCCGCCATGGCGGCGATGCGCGGCGGAGCCGACGGCATCAGCGCGATCAACACGATCCTGTGCATCGTAGGCGTCAACCTGGAGACCTTGCGCCCGATGCCCACGGTCGAAGGTTACACCGAGCCCGGCGGCTACTCCGGCCAGGCAGTGCGCCCGATCGCGTTGCGCCAAGTGATGCAGATCGCGCGCGCCTGCCCCAAGGCGACGATCTCGGGCATGGGCGGCATCGAGACCGCCGAGGACGCGGCGCAGTTTCTGCTCTTGGGCTCGCACACCGTGCAGGTCTGCACGGGCGCGATGCTGCAGGGTTATGAAATGATCGAAGGCCTGTGCAACGGACTTTCCAGTTTCATGGACCGTCGCGGATTCGCGAGCGTTCGCGACCTGGTGGGCAAGTCGCTGCCCTACTTCGACACCCACGCCGGTCTCGTGGCTCGCCAGGCCGAGGCCAAGCGCGAGCACGCCGGGCGCTCGGACCGCGATGCGCACACCTGGAAGGGCGACATCGCGCGCGAGACCAAGACACTCTTCACGGAGTGAACGGCGCCCCCATGACGGACTCCAAGGGTGCCGATCGCTTCCTGGCCGAGGCACTGCTCGAGGCGCGCCGTGGACTGGCTGAGGGCGGCATCCCCATCGGATCGGTGCTGGTGATCGACGGCAAGATCGTCGGCCGCGGCCACAATCGCCGCGTGCAGAAAGACAGCGCGATCCTGCACGCCGAAATGGACGCGATCGAGAACGCGGGTCGCCTCGGTGCCGCCGATTACGCGCGAGCCACTTTGTACTCCACGCTTTCTCCCTGCGACATGTGCAGCGGCACGGCGCTCCTGTACAAAATCCCGCGCATTGTGATCGGTGAAAACCGCACGTTTCGGGGTCCGGAAGATTACATGCGCGCGCGCGGCGTCGAGTTGACGCTCGTCGACGATCCCGAGTGCAAGCGCCTGATGGACGAGTTCATTCGCGCGCGGCCTGAGCTTTGGAACGAGGACATCGGAGTTTGACGCCGACCATGGAATCCTCCGGCCAGGACCACGGCGCGCTCACGAACCCCGACCTCGCGCCGACGACTCCCGCCCAGCGCACCTGGGGCCGCTGGCACTTTGCATCCCTGTGGGTCGGCATGGCGGTCTGCATCCCGACCTACATGCTGGCCTCCAGTCTGATCGAAGCCGGCATGAGCGCCTGGCAGGCGATCGGAACGGTCGCCCTGGGCAACGTGATCGTGTTGATCCCGATGCTGCTCAACGCCCACGCTGGAGCGCGCTATGGGATTCCCTTCCCGGTGTTCGCGCGCGCGTCCTTTGGCGTGCTCGGCGCAAACGTCCCCGCGCTGCTGCGGGCCCTCGTGGCCTGCGGTTGGTTTGGCATCCAAACTTGGCTCGGAGGTTCGGCCCTGCACCAACTGGGCCGCGCCCTGTGGAGCGGCATCGACACGTTGCCCGCGGTCCTGCCTGATTCTCTCGGCCTGTCCACGGGTCAAGCTCTGGGATTTGGGCTGTTCTGGCTGATCAACGTGTACTTCATTTGGAACGGCACGGAGGCGATCAAGTGGCTGGAGCTCTTGGCCGCGCCTTTCCTGATCGTCGTGGGCCTCTTGCTCTTGCTCTGGGCCTGGAACGGAGCCGGGGGATTTGGGCCGATCCTCTCGCAGCCCTCGCGCTTCGCGAACAACCGCGAATTCCTGGCGGTGTTCTTTCCGTCCCTGACCGCCATGGTCGGATTCTGGGCGACGCTGTCATTGAACATTCCTGACTTCACGCGCTTCGCCAGGAGTCAAAAGGACCAGATGATCGGCCAGTCGATCGCCCTGCCGACGATCATGACCCTGTTCGCGTTCATCGGCGTCGCGGTCACCTCGGCCACGCCGATCCTCTTCAACGGCGAGACGATCTGGGATCCCGTTGTGCTGCTCGGACGCGTCGGTGGCCCGCTCGTCACCGTGCTCGCCATGCTCGCGCTCTCGGTCGCGACGCTCTCGACAAACATCGCGGCCAACGTGGTGTCTCCGGCCAATGACTTTTCGAATCTGGCGCCGCGGCGCATCGGGTACCGCGCGGGAGGGATGATCACCGCCGTGCTCGGGATCCTGATCATGCCTTGGAAGCTCGTGGCCCTGCCGGACGCCTACATCTTCAAATGGCTGATCGGTTACTCGGCGTTGCTCGGGCCGATCGGCGGAATCCTGATCGCCGACTACTTCCTCTTGCGCAAGCGCGAACTGGACCTCGATGGCCTCTATCGGCGCGGGGGACCCTACGAATACGCACGGGGGTTCAATCCTGCGGCACTGGTGGCGCTCATCATCGCGGTGCTGCCCTCCGCGCCTGGTTTCCTGCGAGAAATCGCTCCCGCGAGGTTCTCCGCGATCAGCGCACCATGGACGGATCTTTATCACTACGCGTGGTTCGTGGGCTTTGGCGTGGCGGCCGTCGTGTACCTGGTCCTGATGCGACTACCTGGGCGCAGTGGCGGCAATGAGCTACGGCCCGCGCACAGCCGCGGCGGCTCCGCGGGCAAGCGCTCTGACACGCACTGAATCCGTGCTCGCGCAGGTTGCGCATTCGACTTCCCTGGCGTTTACTTGAGGGGGTCCCTGCCCGAATCCCCTCTGAAGACAACAGTTCCGCGCATGCTCTTATTTCGAAACGTCCTTTCCCTGGCCTCGGTCCCGCTCCTTTGCCTCTCGGCGGCGGCGGATGTGGTGACCCTCGAGCCCGTGCGCGACGCCACGATCTACAACGACACCGTTGGCAATCGGTCCGACGGCAAGAGTTCTGGGATGTACGGCGGACGAGCCGGCACCAGCAGCACTTGGCCTGTGCGCCGCATCATGCTGGGCTTTGACGTTGCCTCGGCCATCCCCGTTGGCTCAGTGGTCCAGTCTGTGCAGCTCAAACTGTTCATGTCGAAGACCGTCGTCGGCAACATGAGCTTCAACCTTCACCGGCTGACCACCGGCTGGAATGAAGGTCCCAGCGTCGGCCAGAGCGGCAATGGTGCCGTTGCATTGACCGGCGACTCGACCTGGAAGCACACGTTTTGGAACAACCAATTCTGGACGACGCCAGGCGGCGATTTCGTGGCGACGAGCAGTGCCTCCGCCACTATCGGCAACACGCAGATGTATTACACCTGGGGCTCCACCGCGACCTTGGTCAGCGATGTCCAGTCCTGGGTCGACAATCCCCTGGCCGACTTCGGTTGGATCTTGCGTGGCCCTGAAACCGGCGTCAGCGCCAAGAAATTCGAGTCGCGCGAAAGCCTGGTGGCCTTCCGCCCAAACCTGATCATCACCTTCACGCCGCCGCCGCCCACGTCGGCCTATTGCACCGCGAAGACCAACAGTCTCGCTTGTGTGCCCAGCATTGGCTTCAGCGGAACCCCAAGCGCCAGCGCGGGCTCCGGCTTCACCGTGCTTGCCTCCAACGTGATCAACAACAAGCCGGGACTCTTGATCTACACCAACGGTGGTCGCGCTGCGGCGGCGTTCCAAGCAGGCTTGCGCTGCATCAACACGCCCATCAAGCGCTCGGTACCGCTGAACTCCGGTGGCAACGCGCCGCCCAACGATTGCTCCGGGGTCTACGCCATCGACGTCAACGCTTTCGCACAGGGATTTCTGGGAGGCACGCCGGCTACATACCTCACGCTGCCAGGCACGGTGGTCAACGCGCAGTTTTGGGGCCGCGACCCAGGCTTCGCGTTTCCCAACAACTCGACGCTCTCGAACGGATTGGAGTACACGATCGGGTTCTGAGCCGCGTTTCGGAAGCGCTCAGTTGCAACTTTGTGCCGCGCCGTGAATGTCCTCGGCGACGCGTGGACATTTGCCGGACCTGTGGGCTCAGTAGCCCAACTGCTTGAGTTCCTTTTCCACCGCAAAGGACCCGGCCGCGCGCTGCCCCACGGGCGCGGCCTGAAGCATGGGCTCGGGAAGCAGCGCCCCAAGTTCCAAGACGAGTTCCGGTCGCTCGCTGGCCAGATCGCGCGTTTCTCCGGGATCGGCCCGGAGGTCGAAGAGCTGCAGCGCGCCCGCAACTTCACACAACTTCCATTGGCCGCGCACCACGGCGCGCATTTCACGACCGGCGAGCTTCCCGTGCCGCAGTTCGCGAAAGGGCGCGGCGCCGTGTTGGATTTGTACCGACCTGTCGGACACCGCAGCGCGCAGATCGCGCCCTGGTCCCTGGTAGTTCACGCCGGCTATGGCCGCGATGGTGGCCGCCACATCGATCTGGGACACCGGTCCTTCGGCGCGCGCCAAAGATTCGCCCCGCGGCGGCAGGACAAGTAGCGGTATACGCACGATCTCGTCGTAAACCGCGCTGCCGTGGTCGACGACTCCGTGTTCTCCGAAGGCTTCGCCGTGGTTGCTGAGGATGAAGACCCAGGTGCGCTCGAGCACCCCGCGTTCATCCAACTGGTCGAGCAAGCGGCCCAGTTCTCGGTCGAGGAACAGGATCTGCTCGTCGTAGCGGTCCACCAGTCGCGCGCGCACCGCGTGCGGCGTCTGGAGTTCCAGGGGCACCACGGGATCGAACACACTCCAGGGCCCGAACTCACCGGCCACGCCATGGAGCGGCACGTGGGGTCCGTGGGCGTCCATGAAATTGGCAAGTCCGAAAAACTGCCGCTGGCCTACGCGCTGCAGTTCATCGATGAGTCGCGTACCCACGGCTGGCGCGTCCGGATAGGTAGTCACATCTCTCGCGCGCAGGCTCGGCGCAAGCCGTTGGCGCAGGGCTTCGCCCAGGGGTTCCATTTCGCGCTTGGAATCCACGGGGCCAAAGCGCTCGAAGCCGCGGCCAAGTCCCTGGGCCGTGGCGAGCCAGCGATTGGCGAACACGCCAAACGTGGCCCAGCCCTTGGCCTGGATGGCCTCGGCGAGCATCGGGACTTCGGGATGGATGGCCACAGCAAGGGGATCATGCTCCTGGCGTCCCGCGAAGTCGGCGCCGTGCACGCTGGCCAGTTGTCCGCTGAGCATTGCCGCGTGTCCCGGCACGGTCCACGTGCCATTGGCGTAGGCGTCGCGGTACAAAACTGCGTCCGGGCGCTCGCGCAGGAGGCGTTCAAGTTCCGGAGTCGTGCGGCGAGCGTAGCCGTAGACCGACAGGTGATCTGCGCGAACGGTGTCGAGCACGAGGAGCAGAACGCTCGGCCCTGCCACACCCGGTTCCCCGGCGGCGTGAGCGCTCCGAGGCACCTCGAGATCGCGACCGCCGCGTGCGAAGTCCCGGGCGGAGACCGCAGCGCCCAGACATAGCAGGACCAGGGCCGTGGCTCGCGGCGACGCCCGTAGGATTGAAAGCCCCGAGAGCCAAAGGAACGTGATCCCCAGCAGCCCGAAGGTCCCGGCGTGTTGGACCATGTCCGCATGCTGGCGCGGAATCAGTCCGGCCCCCACCAGCCCGCCAAGGCGACCCGCGTGTCCTGCGCTGATCTCGAACAGCGCGCTGATGCCCACGGCCAGGGTCAAGGCCGAAGGAAGCTCCCTGCGGCCTAGAAAACCAAGGGCCAGCGCCACCGTCGCGAACGCGATCGCTGCCTGCCAACCATGGACCAGCGTCGCAGCCAAGGAGAGCCACGCCACCAGGGCGAACCCCGCGGACGCGCGCCCCACGGCCGCTGGGATGCCGAGGGCAACCGAGGCCCCCGCCATTAGCAACGCGCACCACAGGACGTAGGCCGGAGCGGCCGGATTGGATTGGGTCAGGGCGCGCAGCGCCTCACAAATCGCCGCTGTGACTCCGGCAGTCGCGCAGCAAAGCAGGGAATTCAACCGGTGAGAAGTCGGGGAGAAGGCGGCCATCGCGTGTCGAGCGGAACGCGGCGCGCGTTCTTGGGCACATCCTAGCCCTGTGGAAGTCGGCAATGGGAGAGCTCCCCTGGCCACGGGGAATCGAACAACTTGCAGCAGGCTTGCACGCGAGGCGTCGACTTCGGACGCCGCGCCGAGCACTCCCTCGGTCAGAAGTTGATCTCGAGAACACGTCGCGTCTCGTGCGCAGCTTTGGGCCAATTACCCCCGCCTTGGGCCGTTGCTTCGCCGCCGCTGCCGAGCGCCCAATTCCCGCCCGGTGGACGGCTCTGGCTTGCGTCAGCCTCCGGCCCAAGGCATAACCTCGCCCCCTAGCGAGGATTAGCTATCCTTGCCGACTTCCCCGATGAGCACGAACCTCGACGCTGACCTGCTGCTCAAGCCGATCCCCATGGTCGAGGGCTGGAAGGTCCTCCCTCCGGTGGTCCTGTACTCCAAGATCGGACAGGGCGGAATGGGCTCGGTTTATCGCGGCCGTCACCTCGACTTCGACATCGATGTGGCCGTCAAGTGCTTGAAGCCGTCCCTTGCGGCCGAGGACGAGCAGTTCATCGCGCGCTTCCGCCGCGAAGCCAAGCTGGCGGCGGGGTTGACCCACGAGAACCTCGTGCGCGTGTACGACTACCGCCGCGCCCACGGGATCCACTACCTGGTAATGGAGTTCGTGGACGGCGAGACCGCCCGCGAGCGCGTGCTGCGCAAGGGCGCTCTCGACGAGCAGGAGGCCGCAGCGATCGTCTACCACGCCGCGCGCGGACTGGCCAAGGCCCACCGCAACCACGAGATCATCGTCCACCGCGACATCAAGCCGGACAACATCCTGATCTCGCGCTCGGGCGAGGTGAAGCTCGCCGACCTGGGTATCGCCAAAGCCCTAGAGCACGACGACGGCGCCACCTTCGCCACCCAGGGCGTGATCGGCACGCCCCAATACATGGCGCCCGAACAATGGGACCGCGATCAGACCCTCGGTCCCCAGGCCGACGTGTGGTCCTTCGGCGCGACGCTGTACTTCCTGCTGACCGGCGAAAACGCGATTCGCTCGGGCACAGAACGGCAAGTCTACGTGGACGTGTGCCAGAAGACGTTCCCCGACGTGCGCGCGAAGCGGTCGGACTTGTCGGCGCCCCTGGCGGGGATTTTCAAGAAGTGCATGCACAAGGATCCCGCCAGTCGCTACGCGGATGCCGGCGAACTCGCCGATGCGCTGGCGGTTTTCGTCGGGAAGAAGCCCACTTCGCTGGTCGATGTGAGCTCGGGAGCAGAACGAACGATGCCCCTGGTGTCGCCCCCTCCGATGCCGACGATGCAGCGCATCCGCACCCACGTCGAAAGCGGCACGGGGCACGTCAGCGGTTCAACTCCGCCGCCCTCGGGCACGATGCTCGTGCAGAAGCCGAGCCTGCGCTGGTGGTGGATCGGGGGCGGTGTGGCGGCGGCGGCATTGACTGTGGCTTTGGGCTTGCAGTTCATGAAGTCGCCCGCGAAACCGAAAGTCCCTCCGGTTGTGGCCGACACGCAGGCGCCGGTGCTGAAGCGCGAGTACCCGCGCGACGACAGCGATGTGGAATCAGCCTCCCCGCTGACCATCTCTCTCGACTTCGACGAAGAGCTTGCCTTCGCACAATTCGAGGGCAAGGACGGCAAGATCAACGGGAAGCGCGCCGAGATCCAGATGGAGGCTCCCGGCGGCGAGCGGCCCTGGAGCGTCGCCTACGACGTCGCGGACAGCGCGGGAAACCACACCACGGGCACGCTGATGTATCGCAGCAAGCTCAAGCCCAAACCCCCGACGCCGCGCATCGTCTTGGATGCGCCGACGTTGACCAACGACTTGGTCTGTGTCGGAACGGACTCGATCCAGTTCCGCGGGCGCGTGGAGAATTCGGCGGGCACGAAGCTCCTGGTCACCACCAACGGCGAGGACACCGAGTACAAGCTCGACAGCTCGGGCCGGATCGAGGTCAAGCACCCGCTTCCGCCCGACCGGCGCAGCACGATCCGGATCGAGCACGGCTCAGAAGTCAAGGAGTTCACGGTGGTGCAGGACTCGATCGATCCGACGATCGAAAGACTGCAGCCGAGCCAAGCGGGCCTGTACACGAAGGAACTCTCGGCCGACATCGTCGTGCGCGTCACCGACGCCAACCTGACGACGGTCAAGCTCGACGGCCGCGAAATGACGGACGACGGTGACGGGAAATAACGCGCCGACGGTGTGGCCCTGAATCGCGACGGCGACAACACTTTCGAGATCGAGGCAACGGACGCGGCGAATCGCGCTCCGAAGTACCGCCTGGTGATCACGCGCGATCAACTGCAGCCGAGCTTGACCTACGCCAGTCCCGCCGAGTCCTCCGAGTTGGAGCAGGGCGCCACTGTCAAGCTGGCCCTGAGCTTCAGCGAGCCCCTGAGGTTCTTGCGCATCGACGACAAGCCCGTCGCCAAGCTCGACGGCGCCATGGCGGAGTACAGCCTCATGGTCCCCAAGGGCGAAGGCGACCTGCAGGTGAAGTACGAGGTCTCGGACCTCGCCGGAAACGTGACCTCGAGCACGCTGAAATACAAGCGCAAGACCAAGCCCGCGCCGCCGCTGCCGGTGATCCGCCTGACCGGGCTTCCGCCCGCGGATGGCAAGCTCTACCTCAAGGATTCGTCGCTCGCCCTGCGCGGTGAGATCGACAATCCCGGCGAGGACACTCTCGAACTTACGGTCGACGGCAAGTCCGTGGCGGCCAAGCTCACGAACGGAATCCTCAGCGCCGATCCGCAGTTGCCGAAGGACAAGACCTCGCGCGTCGTGCTCCGGTACGGCAATGCGAAGGAGGTCAGCTTCGACGTGGTCCAGGATTCGAAGGATCCGACGATCACGCCGATTTCCCCTGGTGCGGGGACGCTGCTGACGAAGGAGAAGAAGCTCGACATCACGGTGCGCGTGGAAGACGACAACCTGGATGCCGTGCTGATCGGCAGCCGCGAGATGCAGGGCGCCGGAGATTCGACATGGCGCGCGACCGGGATGGACTTGCCCCTGGATGGTCCCAATGAGTTCGTGATCACCGCCCGCGACAGGGCCAAGCGCGAGAACACGCGCACGTTGACGATTACCCGCGACACGGTTCAACCGACGCTGCTGGCGGAGTCGCAGCCCGCCGCGGGCGCGAGCTTCGACCCGGGCGCAAAGTTCAACGCGCGCCTGGTGTTTGACGAAGCGATCGCCGCGGTGATCGTCGACGGCCTCGAGCACAGCGCCAACGGCCGCGAAGCGCGCTTCTCGGTCGACGCTCCGAAAAACAGCGGCAACTGGAATCTCAAGGGCAGCGCCCGCGACCTCGCCGGGAACCTCGGTGCCTTCGAATTGAAGCTGAGCATCAATGCCCCGCGCCCCCCCGAGCCGGATCCGACCCCTCCTCCGCCCGTCATACCGTTCTCAGGTGGAAACACGGGCGGCGCAAGCCAACCCAGTGTCGGCTCCGACGCGCCCCAGAATTGGAAGGTCATCGAACCCGCTGCCAGCGGACGCTGGGCCAAGCGCGTGGAGGAGCCGGTGTCGAAAATCGTCTTCGTCCTGATTCCCGCGGGCGAATTCATGATGGGTTCCCCAATCGGCGAGCCCGATCGCCGCGCCGAGGAGAAGCCCCACAAGGTGATCTTGAGCAATCCCTACTATCTCGCCGAGACGGAGACGACTCAGGCTCAGTACCGCACCAAGGTCCCGAGGTTCAACTGCGAGTTCCGCGGCGACGACTTGCCCGTGGACAGCGTGACCTGGGCGCAGGCGAAGAGCTTCGCCACATCGATCGGATGCGATCTGCCAACCGAAGCGCAGTGGGAGTACGCCTGCCGCGCGGGCACCACGGGTGCAAGCGTCTTCGGTTCAACGATCCCAGCCGAAAAGGTCAACTTCAACGGCGCCTTCCCTTACCCGACGGGCAGCAAGTCGGGGCCCAACCGCAAGAAGACTGTTGAAGTGAAGAGCCTTGGGCCCAATCCGTTTGGGCTGTACGGTATGCCTGGGAATCTCCTGGAGTGGTGCCTCGACGTCTACAACGAGAATGCCTACTCCAGCCTGCCCGAGCGCGATCCAGTGTTCACCGGCCGCGGAGACGAACATGTTCTGCGCGGTGGCTCATGGCAGCACTCTGGCTACGCCTGCCGCTCCACAGATCGTGAAATGGCCGGGGCGAAACCTTCGACGCCATCGGTAATCGGCTTTCGCTGCGCAAAGACGTTGCCGGCGGATCCCAAGTAGCACGCGGATTCCAAGGGTGCTGCGGAGGTGCAAAAAGAACGACGGACCGTGCAAAGGTCAGCGCGCTGACCCGCACAGTCCGTCGTGAATCGAACTAGAAGCCCCAGCCGACGGTGACGGCGCCCTGCACATAGTCAGCATCCGCACCGAACACGTCCACATCCGTCCCGGTGAGCGCGCGGATGTCGAGACCGATGTTGATGTGGTCGGCGATCGTCACGTAGACGCCACCGCGGCCGTAGAAGCCGAACGAACTGTCTTGTTCTGCAACGATGAGCTGGGGGGGCAATCCAATGGTCGCACCAGAAACCCCATTGGTGGCCCAGATGTATGCGACGCCGGCCGCAAGGTAGGGATGGATGACACTCGCAATCGTGAACGTCTTGCGAGCGCCGACAAACATCTCGGTCGTTTGTCCGATGCCGCCGCCACTATCGTCGTCAGAGTAGTGGAATCCCGCGTCGAGCCCGAACCACTGGTCAAGGCGGAAGTGGTCAAATTCCATACCGACCGTGAACTGTTCGTCGTTCGGATCCTACTCATCCGCCTCCATTTTGCGCACGCCGGAAATGAAGGTCAGGTTCTGCTTCTCCTGCCCCACGTCGCGCTGCACCGGCGAAGCGGCGATGGCCGACATCGGTGCGTATTCCGAGCCGTAGCTCGGCGCGGAAGCGCTGGGCAAGCTGGAACATCCCATGACCACGACCAGACCAAGAACTGAGGCCATCCAGTGCATTTGCATGAAGATCTCCTTGTTGGGGTTGCGAACTCAGCGCGCCCAGAGGAGCCGAGCGCGAGGGGCGAGGTGAAACCGGAGCCGCTCCATCGAGAGGGGCCGCCGCGGGAGCCTAGCCGAGGCTGGATGCGTAGGGCAAGATCCCGGGACTGGCGATTTGGCCCTCAGTGCGATTCTGGGCCCATGCGGATCGCCTCGGTACGAGGGTCTGAGGCGATCGCGTGCTCGCGTTGCTCTCCATGGGACAGCAAACTTGCGGGCTGAAGACCATGCAAGGATCGTCCCCCGGGCCCTTGGGCCGCACTCGAGAGTTTGCCCTTGCGGGCTCTGCGATATTCGCGGGAGTCTTGGCAATTCTCGCCTACCGCGGCGCCGTGACATCCGACTTCACCGGCGCGGACACCGTGGCTTTGATTGAGGAAAGCCGCATCCGCTCCTTGGACGATTTCGCGCGCGTGATGAGCCAGCCGATGCTGCCGATCACGACGAAGTTCTATCGGCCCACAGCCGCACTGTCCTACGCCCTCGACGACGCGCTGTGGGGTTTCGACGCCGTCGCATCGCACGCGATGGACATTGCGATCCACGGGCTGGCGGCGGCCATGCTCGTGCTCGTGGTGGCGCGCTTCTCGAGGAGCACGCTGGCCGCCGCCGCCGCGGGCTTCGTATTCGCCCTGCACCCGGTCCTGATGGAAACCGTCCCGACCGCCACGCGCCGCCAGGACACCCTCGCAGGACTGTTCATGCTACTGGCGCTCCTTTGGCTGCCGTGGGGCGACAACGCTGGACGTCGAGCCGTCGCCTGGGTCGGTTCCTTGGGCGCGGCGCTGCTCGCGTTCGGTTCCAAGGAAGGCAGTGTCATCTTGCCGGCGCTCGTGTTCCTGATCGCCGCGCTGCTCCCGACGCACTTGGCCCGCGGGCCAAGTCGCTGGAGGAGCGCACTGCGACTGGCGCTGCCTTTCGCGGTGCTTGCGGTGGGCTTCGTGGCGCTGAGGTCCTGGGTCCTCGGGGGCGCCGGCGGAAACGCGCGGTCGTGGAATTGGACGCTGGCTTCGATCCCAAAGCTCGGCGAGAACAGCGCCAACTTCTTCGCGGACCTGTGCTATCCGCTGCGCGTCATTTTCCATCCCTACCTTGGATCGATGGATCGATGGATCGCGATCGCGTTTGCCCTGGGATTCATTGCGCTGATCCCAGCGATGCTGCGCGCCTGGGACCCTGCGACGTGGAATCCGGCGCGCGCCAAGCCATCGCGAATACTCCCGCGGCTCTTGCTCCTCGCACTGTGTTCGGTCCTCCTGTTTCCGATCGTCTCGCCTTGGATTCGGGACGCCATCGAGCAGGCATACCGGGGCGAAGGCTGGAATTTCCTCGTGCAGCAATTGGCCTCAGCTCGCCGACCACCGGCGGAGTTCTATGTCGCGCGCGCCTTTGAAATCCTGTGGCTCGGCGCGACCTCAGTGCTGATTCTGCTCGGCGCCGTCGTCGCCTGGGCCGCCTGGCGCGCCCGTCCGCGGACAGAATCCGCCTGCTACGAGACGCGCCTGATGGAATTTTCGGGCCTGTGGATAGCGCTGCATTTGTGCTTGTTTCTCGCGGTCCAGCGCTACCACGCCTGGAACGCCTATTTGCCAGCGATTCCCTTCTGCATCTTCGTCGGGTTGCTCTTCGCGCGCGGGCTGCGTGGCCAGCGCTGGCTCGCCTGGGTCAGCGGCGGATTCGCACTGTGGGTCGCCTCGCAGTCCGCCCTGGTGCGCGGGCTCGAGACGTGGACGGAGAACGGCAAGTTCAACACCCTGATGATGACCGAGCTCGCGCGCGTGGCAGCAGAAGCCCCCGCGGGAACCACGCTCAGGTTCCACGACATGCCAAGCATGAATCTCACCTGGCAAAAGCAAGGTCCTGCTCCGGTGTCGGTCTACACGATCAATACCGCGAGCACACAGGCCTGGCTCCGGCGCGTGGCGCCAGATAAAGGCCTGAAATTCGAATTGATCGGAAGCCGACCGGTGCAGTGGCCCGTGGCCGAGATCCGCATGGAAATCGAGCCCGCAGTCGATGGACGAGCCGTCGTTCGCACGCGGGTGACCGCGGGCGAAGTCACCGGGCGCTGAGGCCCGGCCGCGAAGCCGGCGTGGGCCTCAGGGGCACACGTGATACTCAATCGCGTTGGACAGGAAACTGCCAATGGCGGTCGAGTCTCTCCCCCACCACTGTGACCCGCCCCCGGTGATCGTACCAGTTCCTATGTTAGCGCCCAAGCCGGGTTTTGCGCCAGCAGAGCCGGCCGTAGCGTAGCGGAGGTCGGCTCTGCTGGCTGCACGGCCAGTGGTGCCGGCGGTCGGTACTCGAGCGAGCTGTGCG
>CANKOY010000038.1 GCA_947484275.1 Planctomycetota bacterium
CGTCAGCGCGAGCCTGAGCGTCAGCGCGAGCCTGAGCGTCAGCGCGAGCCTGAGCGTCAGCGCGAGCCTGAGCGTCAGCGCGAGCCTGAGCGTCAGCGCGAGCCTGAGCGTCAGCGCGAACCTCGTCGGCGCGAGCGTTCTAGCGACGAGTTCGACCGCCCCGCGGGGCACGGGCGGACGGAGCGACCGGCTCAGCCAGTCCAGCACAGCGCGCAGAGTTCCGAGGGGCGCCGCGATTCTCGACCCGACCGCGAGCCCCGCGAGGACGGACGCGATCGTGAACGGGCCGTGGCAACGCCTCAACCGCGGCGCGCGCCCCCGCCCGAGTCCGGCCAGGTTCGCGAACGGCCGCGGCGCGAGCTCTCGACCCGCGAACGCATGCGCCTGGAGCGCGAGGCCGCCGATTCGCCGCGCCGCGAACGACGCTAAACGTTCCATTTCCGCAGCAAGCGGCTAGGAATTGCCCCGTCCTCCTTCCGATTTCCAGCCACTCTCGATTGAGCCTCTTATGGGCGGCACTAACCCCTTCCTTCCTGCGCCGAAAACCAAGCTGCCGACGCAGCCCTACGCGATCACATTCCAGCCCGAGGGCCGGCGAATCGACGTGGCCCCCGCGCGCCTGCCCTACTCGCGCGACGGACTGAAGGGTTCGATCCTGGAGATTGCGCTCGGGCATGGCCTGGAAATCGACCACGCCTGCGGCGGAGTCTGCGCCTGCTCGACCTGCCACATCATCGTGCGCGAGGGACTCCAGAGTTGCGCGGAAGCCAGCGACGACGAGCTCGATCAACTGGACAACGCCCCGGGCCTGACGCCGAATTCGCGCCTCGCGTGCCAATGCGTCCCCGACGGCAGCGTGCCCGTGGTGATCGAGATCCCGGGCTGGAACCGCAATCACGCCAAGGAAGCTCCGCACTAGGTGCTGCTCGCACCTGCGCCGCTCTTGCTGACGCCCCCACCGACTACCGCCACCGGCTAGGTCCCCGCTACCACGTCCGTAGGCGCGCCTGCGGCGGGGAGGTAGGGTGGTGGCGCGATACCTTAATCCCCATGGAAGTCCTCCTCGCCCAACCCCGCGGTTTCTGCGCCGGTGTCGATCGCGCGATCGAGATCGTCGAGCGCGCGCTCGAGCTCTACGGCGCCCCGGTTTACGTGCTGCACGAGATCGTGCACAACAAGCATGTGCTCGAAGACTTGCGGGCCCGCGGCGCCCGCTTCGTCGATTCCCTAGAGGAAATTCCCGAGGGCTCGGTGACCATTTTCAGCGCCCACGGCGTCGCAGCCGACGTCGTCAGCCGCGGCAATGAGCGGCGCCTGCGCGTAATCGACGCAACCTGTCCCTTGGTTACAAAAGTCCACGACCAGGCCAAACGCTACGAGGGATCTGGCCGCGAGATGATCCTCGTGGGCCACCCCGGCCACCCCGAGGTCGAAGGCACTCGCGGTCGCGTCGAGGGACCGGTGCACGTGCTCTCGACCGTCGCCGAAGTCGAGGCGTTGGTGGTCAAGGACCCCGAACGCCTGGCCTACGTGACCCAGACGACGCTTTCCGTGGACGATACGCGCGAGGTGATCGAGGCCTTGACCAAGCGCTTTCCGAGCATCAAAGGCCCGGCGCTCACGGACATCTGCTACGCAACGCAAAACCGTCAGGACGCCGTGCGCGACATGAACGGCTCGATCGACATTCTCCTGGTCGTGGGCTCACAGAACAGTTCGAACTCCAATCGCCTGCGCGAACTCGGCGAGCGCAAGGGATTGCCCGCGCACTTGATCGACGATGAGCGCGATCTCGATCCGAAGTGGTTCAGCCCCAACATGCGCATCGGAGTTACCGCCGGTGCTTCAGCGCCCGAGGCTCTCGTCCAGAAGGTCCTCGATCGCCTGCGAACGCTCGGCGTCCACTCGGTGCACGAGATGGACGGAAAGAAAGAGGCGATCGTGTTTCGTCTGCCGGACGAACTCGCGAGCTAGCCTACGCAGTCGGATTTCCGCGCGCCGCGACGATCAAACTCTCGGCATAGTCGATGCCACGCGGGGTGCGCGAGCCGTGCCAGGAGAGCAGTTCACCGTCCGCGATGACGAACCGTCCGCTCGCCAAACCTGTGAGTTGCGCCAGTTCCTCGCGGTGTTTGTCCTGGAACGGGAAGGGCTCGGTGCACAGCAAGACGACCTCGGGCGCTAGAGCGCCCAACTCGGCCATATCGATCTCGGGGTAGCGCTCGGCGCGCGCGGCGAAGATGTTGGCGCCACCGGCCTGATCGAGCAGCGCACTGGCGAACGTGTCGGCGTTGACGCTCATATAGGGCTTGCGCCAGATCAAGTAGGCCCAGCGCACCCTGCGAGCGTTCGCCGCAGAGGCGACGACACGACGCGTGCGCGCTTCGATGTCGGCGGCGATGCGCTCACCCTCGGGCGCGCGCTCGACCGCGGCTGCGATCGAGCGCACCATCTGCGCCGTGGCGGCGGCATCACGCGGCATGCTCACATGCAATGAAACTCCAGCGGCGCGCAGAGCGTCGGCGTCTTCGACGCGGTTCTCCTCCTCGTTCATCAAGACCAAGTCGGGTGCCAGCTCGACGATGCGCGCCACGCGCGGCGTCTTCGTGCCGCCGATCTTCTCGACCCCGGCCACACCATCGACGGGATGCACGCACCAATCAGTCGCGGCCACCAAGTCCGCGCCGCGGCCAAGGTCGAAGACCAACTCGGTGAGGCTGGGGCAGAGAGAAACGATGCGCACGACGCAGAGTGGCTCAGGCCTTGGCCGCCACGAATGCCGGACGCGGAGACTCCGGCATGCTCTCGCCCGCGAGTCGGTGCACGCCCAGTGCGTATTCGCGGATCGTGCGCTCGTAGTCGAACTGCTGCACGTCTTCGAAGGCGCGCCGCCCCATCTCGACGCGTTTGGATTCATCGTCGAGGACGCTCTCGAAGGCCGCGGCGAGGCTCTCGGCGTCGAACCCGCACAGCCAACCGTTTCGGCCGTTGACCAAGAGCTCCTTCATCATGCCCACCGGTGTGCTGACCGCGGGAATGCCGCAGGCCATGCCCTCAACCGTCGACCGCGGCCCGCCTTCGCAGCTCGAAGCGCACACCACCAGTCCGCTCTTGCGGTAAACGTCCGCCAATTCCGCAGTGGAATCGGTCCAGCCGCGGATTCTCACTTGATCGGCGACTCCGCGGCTCGCGGCGCGCTCGCGCACGAGTTTTTCGAGTGGTCCCATGCCGATGAACAGCGCGCGGTGGCGCTTGCCGCGCGTCTTCGACAGCGCGAGCGCGTCGACGATCTTGTCGAGGCCTTTGTTCGAGGCGAAGCGGCCGGCGTAGACGATCTCCTGCTCGCGCGCGGGCACCTCTGCGATCGCTTTGAACGTCGCCAGGTCGATGTACAAGGAGCGCAGCACGAGCACCTTCGCCGGCGGCACGCCCAGTTTTTCGAGCAGCGGCTTCAATTCGCCAGCGTTGACCACGCGAAAGGCCATTGCCCGGTCGCGGGCCCAGCGCAGATACACCTTGGTCGCCAGACACTCGAAGCGCTCGCGAAAATTCGACGCGATCGGATAGCCGGGAACGTGGTGGATCTCCGACAGGTAGGGCACGCCGCTCTCGCGCGACAGTGCTGCGGCGGCGCGACCGGCCTGGAAAATGCCGTAGTCGTGGCTGACGATCAGCGTCGGCTTGTGTTCGCGGATCAATTCGGCGCCGCGCTGCCTCCAGAAGTTGATCAACCCGCCGCGCCCGCAATCGGCGGGATGTAGGTGCACATTGCCGAGGATCTGGCGCGTGGTCACCGCCTTGTCCGGGCGCGGCAGCAAGATGTCCACGCGCTCGAAGTAGCGCGAAAATCCACGCTGGGTCTCATAGAGCGGTCCCTTGCCACCCACGGGCGTCAGGCGATCGCCGCTGATCATCAGGACTCTCACGGAACCCTTCTACTTCGCACAACCGAGGCGCGCGAGGATGCGCTCGGCGGAGTGTCCGTCGCCGAACACGTCGGGCCATTGGCGGTCGCGCTGCAACTGGTGCTGCGCCGCAACCAGCAGGGCGTCGGGGGAATAGCCGGCGAGGAAATTGGCGCCGATGCGCAGGGTTTCGGGCCGTTCGGTGTTTTCGCGGACCGTGACGCAGGGCACGCGCAACACGCAGGCTTCCTCTTGGATCCCGCCCGAGTCGGTGATCAACAGGCGCGCGCCCGCCTCCAGGGCCAAGAAGTCCAGGTAGCCCTGGGCTTCGATCGCGAGCATGCCGCGCACGGCAGCGAGCTTGGAATCCAGGCCGAAGGCAGCCAGTTGCTTTTTGGTGCGCGGGTGCACCGGGAAGACCAGTTGCAATCCAAGGGCCCCGATGCGGGACAAACCTTCGATTGCGCCGCGCAAGCGCGCTTCGTCGTCCACCAGTTCGGGCCGGTGCAGCGTGATCAGTGCGTAGTCCGCGGACTCCAGTCCCAGTTGCGCTAGCGCTCTCGACTGCGCCTTTGCCCGCGGCAGCATGGCGATCAAGGCATCGACCACGGTGTTGCCACTGACGCAGATTCGCGCGTCCTCGTGACCTTCGTCGAGCAAGTTCTTGCGACTTGTCTCGGTCGGCGCGAACAAATCATCGGAGAGCGAGTCCGCCAGGATGCGGTTCAGTTCCTCCGACATCGCTGGATCGAAACTGCGCAGACCAGCCTCGACGTGGGCCACGCGGATTCCGGCCTTCGACGCGGCGAGCACGCCCGCGAGCACGGAATTCGTGTCGCCCTGGACGATCACAACGTCGGGCCTTTCGCGCAGGAACACCGCGTGCATCGCGCGCGTCATCTCGGACACCTGGCGGCCGAAGGGCCGCGCGCCGAGGCCCAGGTTGAACTGCGGCGCTTTCAAGCCCAAGTCGGCGAAGAACTGGGCGTCCATGCTCGCCGAATAGTGCTGGCCGGTGTGCACGACGAAATGCTCGAGGCCGCGCGCTTGCATCAGCCACAGAAGCGGCGCGCACTTGACGATCTCCGGCCGCGTGCCAAGGGCGATGCAGAATCTCAAAGCAACCACTCCACTTCTCTCTCGCCTCGAGCGAACAAGCAGGCCTGGCCTGCGAACATGCTGACCCAGGAATTGACGTCCTGGGATGAGTGGTTGTAGCGCAGGCCGCCCGCCGGAGTCTGCAGGCTGTGTAGGAAACCCAGCGCAGCGGATATCTCGGCGCTGAAGCGCTCGGCATCGACCGCGGACCAGATGCGCACGGCCTGGGACGTGGCGTCGCCCTGACGCGCGAGCTCTGCCTCAGGGCGGCCATGGTAGTTGGTCAGGCTGCCGTCGGGGTTTTGCACGCGTGCGAGCCACGCGGCCGCTGGTGCGATGGGCGCGGGATCCGCGAGTTTGCGCTTCGATAGCGCGAGCAGGCCTTCGACGGCGTAGCAGTGCGCGTGTGCGTAGACCCACGGACGGCGCGCGTTGACCTGAAATGCGTCGTTGCGAAAGCAGGTCTCGACGACTTCGCCCACGACGGAGCGCGCAAGTTCACGCGCTCGATCATCGCCGAGCAACGTCGCCGCGGTGTCGAGTGCGATGCCCGTCTTCAGCGCCGAGGCTCCGAAGGACAAGGACCAACTCGTGTCGTCGACCACCGGCTCGCCGCCCTTACAGGCGACGACTCGGCGCGAGAGGTTGACCGCCAGGAAATCGGCCATGCGCGCGATCGCCGGAGCAAAATCCGTGCGACCTGAAATGCTGTCCACGCGCGCGAGACCGCACAGGGCGATGCCGGTGTCGAAGGTGTAGTCGATGCCTGCGCGACCCAGACCACCCGCGGGCGAGAGGCTCGCGACGATCGCCCGACCCACGAGTTGTCCGCGGGCGAGCCACGGCCGGCCGGCGTCGGTCCGCGCGCGCTCGGCGCACAGGCTCGCGTAGTAGCCCATGATCTCGGGGTACACGTACCCGGGCTTCTTCGGGTTGAGCCAGGACTGGACGCGCCCCTGCGGGTCGCAAAGTCCCGAGTCGAATAGCCACCCGAAGATCCGGGCCTCCTCAGGACGCGGCAGATCGGCACGGCGGCCCCCACTGGGGCGTGAAACCGGCTCGCGTGGGGCGTTGGGCACGTGCATGGACCGCTTTGGCGTGAGTCGACGGTGGCTGGTGCGGCAGGGACTGCGAGGGATGGGGTTTCCGGCCCCGGGGGAACGAAGAGGCTCCGCCGGGCTCAGGACGGTCGGTCCGGAGTCCGCCAAGCGTACCGCATCGGCAGGCGCGCTGGCACGCCAGGGCCTATCGGCGGACCTGAGCGGCGAACTGGCGCCGGGAGCCCCCGTGCCGACGGATGGCGCCCGCGGGCGGGACGGGCAGGCCTCAGGAACCGGTGAGCGGCTCGCAGGCGTAGCGCTTGCCTGCACGCACGATGCGGCCGAAGGCGTGCTCTTCGTCGTGATAGAAAAGTCCTGTCCAGCCGCCAGCCGCCGCGCGCTCGAGCCAGGCGGAGCGCACCTCGAAGGAGCGCGCCACGTCGAGATCGTAGGCCATGATGTACGGCGGTTGGATGTGGTGTGTGGTGGGCACGACGTCGGACCAGAACACGGCGCACTCGCCCTGTTCGTCGCCGATCGTCACGACGCTGACACCGTCGGAGTGACCGCCGAGGGTGTGCGCCACGAGTCCCGGGACGATTTCGGCGCGGCCGTCGAAGCCACTGAGCAGTCCCGCCTCCTCGATCGCCAGCAAGTCCTCCGCGCGATAGCTTCCCTGGCGCGCGTGCCCGGGCCGCTTGGCCATGGCGATCTCGATCGACGGCGCGAAATGGCGCGCGTTGGGGAACTGCGGCGTGAGTCTGCCGTCGCGCAGCATCACCTGCGCGCCGATGTGATCCCAGTGACAGTGCGTGGCGACCACATGCGTGATGTCGTTCACGTGGTGACCCGCGGCGGCCAGTGACTGCTCCAGGCTCGTCGTGGGTTCGATGTGATAAATCGCGCGCGACTTCGCGTCCCAGCGATCGCCCAGGCCGACTTCGATGACGACCCGGTGCTCTCCGCGCTCGGCGAGGAACGGTCGCAGTGCCATGCGGATCGTGTTGTCCTCAGCGGGCGGCGTCAGTTTCTGCCACAGGTTCTTCGGCACGACACCCCACATGGCGCCGCCGTCGAGGCGAAAGAAGCCGTCCGAGAGCGCTGTGATGCGCCAATCG
Source organism: Planctomycetota bacterium (assembly GCA_947484275.1). Classification (GTDB taxonomy): domain Bacteria; phylum Planctomycetota; class UBA1135; order UBA1135; genus JADJQU01. Next base: position 7,162 of record CANKOY010000038.1, read on the forward strand.
CCGACTTTTATCCGCCGCGGCTCGAACTTCAGCGCACTCACGTCACTTGGATGCACGTCGAGCGTCAGCGCAGGATATTGCGCGCGATGATCAGGCGTTGGATCTCGCTCGTGCCCTCGCCGATCACGCACAGTTTCGCGTCGCGCCACATGCGCTCCACCGGGTACTCGCGGCTGTAGCCCATGCCGCCATAAATTTGGATCGCGTCGTAGGTGACGCGCATGGCGCACTCAGAAGCGAACAGTTTGGCCATCGCCGCTTCCTTCGAATAGCGCTGGCCCGCGTCCTTGAGGCGCGCGCAGTGGTAGATCAGGTGCGTCGCGGCCTCGATGTCGAGGGCCATGTTCGCCAGCTTGAATTGCACGGCCTGCAGGTCGGTCAACTTGCCGCCGAAGGCCTCGCGCTCGGCCGCGTAAGCGCGCGCGCAGTCGTAGGCGCCCTCGGCGATGCCCAAGGACAGAGCTCCGATTGAGATCCGACCGCCGTCGAGGGTCTTCATGAACGTCTTGAAGCCGTCTTCCTCCGGTCCGAGCAGATGGTCGCGCGGAATGCGCGCGTCCTCGAACACCAGGCTGCCCCAGTCCGAGCCGCGCATGCCGAGTTTTTTCTCGCCGGGCTCCACGTCCAGGCCCTTGGTCGTGCGCGGTACGACGAAGGCCGAGATCCCGCGGGAACCGCGCGCGCGGTCGGTGACCGCGGTCACGATGAACGAGCCCGCGTAGTTCGCGTTCGTGCAGAAACACTTGCGGCCGTTGAGCACCCACGAATCGCCGTCGAGAACCGCACTGGTTTGCGTGCCGCCCGAATCAGAACCGGCGTTGGGCTCGGTCAATCCATAGGCGCCCATGTACTCGCCGGAGATCAAGCGCGGGACGTACTCGCGCTTGAGCTTCTCGCCGCCCCAGGCATAGATCGGATAGGTGCCGAGGGACACGTGGGCCGCGAGCGTGAGCGCAGTGGATCCGCAGACCTTGGCGATCTCCTCCACCGCCAGGATGTAGGCCAAGGTCCCGCCGTTGGAGCCGCCGACGGATTCGTCGAAGGGAATCCCGGGCAGACCCAGTTCCACGATGCGTTCCCAGGTCTTCTTTTCGAAGCGATGGTGCTCGTCCACCTCCTGGGCCAGGGGCGCGATCTCGCTCTTGGCGAAGTCGCGGACCATGTCGCGGATCATGATTTGATCCTCGGTCAGGTCGAAGGAGTGTTTGATTTCAGGCAGCGTGAACATGGTGGGTCGAGTGGCTTGGAGTCGCCTCAGGGTGGGAATCAGCGGGCGTCGCTCAATCGAATTCAATGCGCCAGCCAGCGGTGCGGCGGGATTTGCCCGAGTTCGCGGCGGGCGCACCGGGAGTGCTCGCGCGGGTGCCAGCGGCCTCGTCGTCGTCGGAGGCAGAACCGTCGCGATAGAACGCGGCGGAATTCCCGCTGCCGACCCAGGCGATCAGGGCGCTGCGGGAGAACTTCCACTCGCGTCCGATTTTGCGGCCGGGCAGGCTCTGGGTGTGCAGGACCTTGTTGAAGGTCTTGATGCTCACGCCCAGCAGCGCCGCGGCTTCTTCGATGTTCAGGATCTCGGGAGAATCGCCGCTACTCATCGGGTCGTGCCCTCCGCGCTCCAACGCTTCGTCATTTCGGTCTGGATCCAAGTCGCGATGTCCTCGGTCCGCGTGCCGGGGCCAAACAACTTGGCGAAGCCGCCTTGCTCCAGGGCCGCGACGTCCTCGGCGGGGATGATGCCGCCGCCAGTGAGCACGACGTGCTCCATGTTGCGGCGCACGAGTTCACTGCGCACGCGCGGGAACAGCGACATGTGCGCGCCGGAGAGGATCGAGAGTCCGACGACATCGACGTCTTCCTGCACAGCGACCTCAGCGATCATCTCGGGCGTCTGGTGCAGGCCGGTGTAGACGACCTCCATGCCGCTGTCGCGCAGGGCGCTGGCGACGATCTTTGCGCCGCGATCGTGACCGTCGAGGCCGGGCTTGCCGATCAGGATGCGAATGCGCCGCCCGGTGACCGGGGGCTTCGCGGTTGCGTCTTCTTTGGCGGGACTCACAGGATCTTGGGCTCCTTGTACATACCGAATTCCTGGCGCAGGACGTCGGCGATCTCGCCCAGCGTGCAGTCGGCGTGGGCTGCGGAAATGAAGCGTTCGAGCAAATTCTCGCGCGTGCGGCAAGCGCCGCGCACCAGGGCCAGTTCTTTCTCCACGCGCGCCTTGTCGCGCCGCGCGCGCAAGCTAATCAGGCGTTCGCGTTGGGCCAATTCGACGGACTTGTCGATGCGGTGCAACTCGATCGGCGTGTTGCGCGACTCGTCTTCCTCGTAGCAATTGATGCCGACGATTTTCTTGGTCTTGCGTTCTATGGCGCGCTGGTACGTGAGCGCCGAGCGGTGAATCTCCTTTTGGATCCAGCCGGCCTCGACGCAGGCCACCACGCCGCCGCGGCGCTCGATCTCGGCGAAATAGGCCTCGGCTTCCTGTTCGAGGCGGTGCGTTTGAGCCTCGACGAAGTAGCTGCCCGCAAGCGGATCGATGACGTGAGCGACCTCGGTCTCCTCGGCGATGATCTGCTGGGTCCGCAGGGCAATGCGCACTGCTTTTTCCGTGGGAAGCGAGAACGTCTCGTCCATGGAATTGGTGTGCAGCGACTGCGTGCCGCCGAGCACCGCGGCCAGGGCTTCGAAGGCCGTGCGCACGATGTTGTTCTCGGGCTGCTGCGCCGTCAGGGTCACGCCGGCGGTTTGCGTGTGGAAGCGCACCATCCACGAGCGCGGGTCCGTGGCGCCGAACTCGTGCCGCATCTTTCGCGCCCAGATTCTGCGCGCCGCGCGGAACTTGGCGATCTCCTCGAAGAAGTCGATGTGGCTGTCAAAGAAGAACGACAGGCGCGGAGCGAAATCGTCCACCGCCAGGCCCGCGGCGATTCCGCGGCGAACGTACTCCATCCCGTTGGCCAGCGTGAAGGCCAACTCCTGACCCGCGGTCGAGCCCGCTTCGCGGATGTGATAGCCCGAAATCGAAATCGTGTTCCACTGCGGCACATGCTTGGCGCAGTGGCCCATGACATCGGTGATCATGCGCAGCGCGGGTTCGGGCGGAACCAGCCAAGCGTGCTGGGCCTGATACTCCTTGAGGATGTCGTTCTGAATCGTGCCGCGCAGCAGCTTGGGATCGACGCCCTGGCGCTCGCCGCAGGCGATGTAGAACGCGAGCAGAATCGGCGCGGGCCCATTGATGGTCATCGAGGTCGAAACCTCGGACATGGGAATGCCGGCCATCATGGTCTGCATGTCCTCGAGGCTCGATACCGAAACGCCCACCTGCCCCACTTCGCCCTCGCTGTAGGGGTGGTCGGCGTCGTAGCCCATCAACGTCGGAAAATCGAAAGCCGTCGAGAGTCCGGTCTGACCCAGTTCGAGCAGGAACTTGAAGCGCTCGTTCGTTTGCTCCGCGGAACCGAAGCCCGCGAACTGGCGCATGGTCCACAGCCGGCCGCGGTACATCGTCGGATGCACCCCGCGCGTGAACGGGTACGCGCCGGGGATGCCGAGATCTTCGTCGGCGTCGATCTCGGCGTCTTCGGGACCGTAGAGGAGCTTCAGCGGCGCTCCCGAAATCGAAGTGAAGTTCGCCGGGCGCAGACGGGCTTCCTTGATCAGCGCTTCCCATTCCGCACGGGCATCGACGCTACGCAAATTGCCGGCATGGCCGGTGTGGGCTTGCTTGGTCATGAAGTGCGCAGATCCTGGGGGGAAATCGACGCGAGAGCGCGCGCCGAAAGATCGTGGGCGATGCGGTGAGGCGCGAGACCTTGCTCCAGTTGCGCGCGCGCCCGGGCGCCAAAGCCGAGGCGAGTCCAAAGTGCGCTGGACACTGCGGAGTCCAGCGCCGCGCGCACGCGCTGCAGACGTTTTTCGAGTCGCAGTGCCGGAAGGTCGCGCTCCGCAAGCCAGGCCTTGTGCGTGGCCATGGATGCCAGCAGCTCGCTGACGCCCTTACCGCTGGCCGCGGAGACTGAAACGACCGGCACCGGAAAGGACGATTCGCGACCGAAGCGCACGTGCAACGCCTCCACCAGGTCGCTCTCGAGTCGGTCCGCGCCGGAGAGATCTGATTTGTTGACCACCAGGATGTCTGCGACCTCGAGCAGGCCAGCTTTCATGGCTTGGATGCCATCGCCGGCGCCGGGACAAAGGACAACTACGACCGTATCGGCCGCCGAGACGACATCGTACTCGGCCTGACCGACTCCGACAGTTTCGATCAGGATCTGCCCGAGTCCGAACGCGTCCATCACGTCGCAGGCGTCGACCGTGGCCGCCGCGATTCCGCCGCGGCTTTCGCGACTGGCCATGGAGCGGATGAAGACGCCCGGATCGAGGGCGCGATCTTCCATGCGGATGCGGTCCCCGAGCAGCGCGCCGCCGCTGAAGGGGCTGGAGGGATCGACGGCCAGGATGCCGACGGTCTGCTGGTCCTGGCGCAGGGCCTTGGCCACTTCGTTGACCAAGGTGCTCTTGCCAGCGCCGGGCGGGCCAGTAAATCCTGTCCGCGCTGCGCGACCGACGCGGTTGTAGACCAGATCCAAAGCTGGGCCAAAGCGTTCGTCGCCGTTCTCAGCCCAGGAGATCATGCGCGCCAGTGCGCCGCGATCACCCTGGAGCAGGCGCTCGGAGAAGCCCGCGGCTGTCGGTGCGCTCACTTCTATGGCCTCGATGATCCGTCGTTCCTAGGCGAGCAGTGAGCGCGCGATCACGAGACGCTGGATGTCGGTTGCGCCTTCGTAGATCTCGGTGATGCGTGCGTCGCGGAACAGGCGTTCGACTTGGAAGTGATCGGTGTAGCCGGCGCCGCCGTGGATCTGCAGGCACTCGTCGGCGGCGAAGTTGGCCGCCAGACTCGCCGCCAGTTTGGCCTGGGCCGCAGCTGGGCCGCAGGGCAAGCGCTTGTCGCGCAGGCATGCGGCGCGCAGCACGAGCAGTCGCGCGCCGTCGAGGCGCGTGGACATGTCCGCGAGCTTCCATTGAATCGCCTGGAAGTGCGAGATCGTCTTACCGAACTGCTCGCGTTCCTTGGAGTATTTGATCGAAGCATCGAGACAGGCGCGGCCGATGCCGATCGCTTGGCTGGCGATTCCGATTCGACCCCCGTCGAGGGTGTCGAGCGCGATTTGGAAGCCGCGATCCAGTGTGCCCAGCAGGTTCTTCGCCGGCACGCGCGCCCCACTCAGCAGGACTTCGACCGCGGGCGAACCGCGAATGCCGCACTTCATTTCTTTTTTGCCGATGCGCACGCCCGCCGTCTTGGGGTCAACCAGGAAGGCGCTGATGCCTTGGGCCTTAGGAAGGCTGGAATTCGTGCGCGCGTAAACGATCAACAGACCCGCGAGCGAGCCCGACGTGACCCAGATCTTTGTGCCGTCGATTATGTAGTCGTTGCCGTCCTTGACCGCGCGCGTCGTCAGCGCCGCCGCGTCCGATCCAGAGTTGGGTTCGGTCAGGCAATAGGCACCGAGGATTTCGCCGGTCGCAAGACGCGGCAACCAGGCGGCCTTCTGCTCCTGCGTCCCGAACTTGATCAACGGCGCGCAGACCAGCGAGTTGTGAACCGAGAGCGTCACGCCCGTGGAGGCGCAACCGCGGTTGATCTCTTCGAGCACAACGCAAAGGGCCAAGTTGGAGAGCCCCGAACCACCGAATTCCTCGGGCACCGTCAGGCCCCACATGCCCAGTTCTGCCAGGCCCTGGAACACCTCAGGATCGATTTTCTCCTCGCGGTCGTGGCGCGCGGCGCGCGGGATCAGCTCGCGCTCCGCGAAGTCCCGCGCGAGGCGTTGGATCAGTTCGAGTTCTTCCGTAAGGCCGAATTCCATGGTGCGTGTGTCGTAATTCTAAGGACCGTCGATTCAGGCGTAGTCGTAGAAGCCCTTGCCGTTCTTCTTGCCGAGTCGTCCGGCCGCGACCATGCGCCGCAGCAGCGGGCAAGGACGGTACTTGGGATCGCCGAGGCCCTGGTGCAACACACCGAGGATGTCGAGGCAAACGTCGAGGCCGATCAAATCCGCAAGCGCCAGTGGCCCGAGCGGGTGGTTCATTCCGAGCTTCATGACCGTGTCGATGCCCTCGCGAGTGCTCACGCCTTCCATGAGGCAGTAGATCGCTTCGTTGATCATCGGCATCAGCACGCGATTCGAAACGAAACCCGGATAGTCCTGAGCTTCGACCGGCGTCTTGCCCAGGGCCTCGGAGCAGGCGACGACTCGCTGCGTCGTGTCAGCGGAAGTTTCCTGACCGCGGATCACCTCCACCAGCTTCATCAGCGGCACGGGATTCATGAAGTGCATGCCGATCACGCGATCCGCGCGCTTCGTGGCCGCTGCGATCTCCGTGATCGAAATCGACGATGTGTTGCTGGAGAGGATCGTCTGCGGCGCGCAAATCCCGTCGAGGGCTGCGAACACCTTGCGCTTGACGTCCGCCTTTTCGACGATCGCCTCGACCACAAGCTCAGCGCCCAGCGCGTCTTCGATGCGGGCACAGGCCTTGATGCGCGCAAGGCTGGCTTCAGCGTCAGCCTGGTTGAGCGTGCCCTTCTTGACGAAGCGCTCAAGGCTGCCGCGAATCGTCGCCATGCCCTTGTCGAGGGCCGCGGGTGCGACGTCGATCAGGCGCACGTTGGCTCCGGCCCCGGCGAAGGTCTGGGCAATCCCATTGCCCATGGTTCCCGCGCCGATCACGGCGACCTCGCGGATAAGGCCCGCGCCGGACACTTAGAGCGCCTCCAGTGCGAGCGAAACGGCATTGCCGCCGCCCAAGCACAGGGACGCCATGCCGGTCTTGGCTTTGCGCTGTTGCATGGCGTGCAACAGGGTCACGAGCACGCGACAGCCGGAGGCGCCGATCGGGTGGCCGAGGGCCACGGCGCCGCCGTTGACGTTGACTTTGTTCGCGTCGAGGTCGAGCACGCGCACCAGGGCCAGGGCGGCAGCGGAGAAGGCCTCGTTGATCTCGTGCAGATCGAAATCCTGCGGTGTCTTGCCGAGTTTCTTGGCGCAGGCGCGAATCGACCCTTCGGGCGCCATCATGACCCACTCCGGCGCGCAGCCGGACGTAGCGTAGGCGCTGATGCGAGCCAGGGGAGTGAGCTTCAGTTTCGCGGCCCTTTCCGCGCTCATCACCACCACGGCAGCGGCGCCGTCGTTGATCGAGGAAGCGTTCGCAGCTGTGACGCTGCCGTCGGGCTTGAAGGCCGCGCGCAGCTTGGCCATGCCCTCGGCGCTGGCGTCGGCGCGCACGCTCTCGTCGGTGGTGAACGCGATCGGGTCACCCTTGCGCTGGGGAATTTTCAGGGCGAACTTCTCAGCCTCGAAGCGCCCGGCGGCCGTGGCCTCGGCGGCCTTGCGATGGGAGTTCACCGCGAAGGCGTCCTGGGCGCCACGCGTGATCTCGTACTTCTGCGCCACCATCTCGGCGGTGATGCCCATGTGGAAGTCGTTGTAGATGTCCCACAGGCCGTCCCAGACCATGGAGTCGATCACCTTGCTGTGACCAAGGCGCATTCCTGCGCGAGCATCGGGCATCAGGTAGGGCGCATTGGTCATGCTCTCCATGCCCCCGGCCACGATCGCGTCGGCGTCCCCGGCGCGGATGGCCTGTGCCGCGAGCATCACGGCTTTCAGGCCAGATCCGCAGACTTTGTTGACCGTGAAGCTGCCGACCGTGTGCGGCACGCCGGCCGCAATCGCCGCCTGCCGCGCCGGGTTTTGGCCCAAGCCGGCAGCGAGAACGCAGCCCATGATCACCTCATCGACATCAGAAGCGGCGAGTTTCGCGCGCGCCAGTGCTTCGCGGATCGCAGCGGCCCCAAGCTCCGTGGCCTTGAAGCCGCCGAGGGCTCCCTGGAACTTTCCGATCGGAGTGCGGGTGGCGCTGACAAGGACGACGTCTCTCACGGGATCTCTCGGGCAGGGGTGTCGATGGAATCCCGGCGATGGCGGGTCCCCCGGTCGGGGTGCCGCAGCGCACCCGTCCAGTTGGACCCCGGCGGGGCACAAAGGGCCTCGCAGTGTAGCAGCCGATGCCCGCGGTGCGTCCCGCGTCTCCCGCGGGACGGCGATGAATCGGAATGCGGTCGCCGCGGCTGTCCGAGGCGACCCCGAGGCGGTCCTCTGGAATCCCTGAGCGCACATGCAGCACCCGCGCCGGCCGATCAGTAGCATTCACAGGACGCCGAGCTCGCCGCACCCTGCCCGTCGGAGCCGAGGGCTTCGTCGGCATGGCACGAGGCGCGACCAGGGCACGCCCAGTGGAAGATGCTGAACTCGTTTCAGGCCTGCACGCCCGGCGTGAGGACGCCGTTGCGGCCTATTTGGAGCGTTATCGATCGCTCTTCCTGCACTGCATCGGGCAGTTCGAGACAGAACCTAGCGCCCGTGAGGATCTGCTTCAGGATCTGGTTTGGTATGCCCTCGAACGGCTCAACCAGGGCAGTTTCGATCCTGAAAAGGGCTCCTTCGGAACCTGGCTCTATCGCGTTGCCTGGTGTCGCTGCGTAGACCGCAAGCGTCAACTGGGGGCGCGCCGGCGGATTCCGCTCCAGTCCCTCGAATGCGCCGAAAAGGCGGGCGAGCAGGCCGATCCGAGCCAAGGTCCCGGCGACGCGGCCGGCCAGTCCGAGGTCGGCCGCCTCGTGCGCGCTGCCTTACTCGAGCTGGAACCAGAGGACCGTGCGCTCCTGGAGCTGCGTTGTGTGGACGAACAGGTCCTTCCAGCCATCGCCGAGAAGCTTGCTATGTCGGTCGAACAGGTAAAGTACCGGCTCAAACGTGCCTCGGGGCATCTGCGCCGGGTCATTCTCGAGCGCATGCCTCGGGAAGAGGTATTGGAATGAACACGACCCAGACCGGAAAGTCCGCCCGTCCCAGGTGTTTCCCTCGGATTCCGGTGCAGCAATGAGACCGCCCTCCCCCCACTCCACTGGCCCTGAGCGCGGTCCACGCGAATGCGGTCGCCCGGACCTCGCCCAAAGGTTGGCCGCCGGGGAAGAGATCGCGGGCAACTTCGCCTTGGAAATCGGGGCACATGCCGAGCATTGCTCAGCCTGCTCTGTTCGTCTGAGCTTGTTGCAACAAGCCGAGCGCTGGATGGCTGACTACACCTCCTCGAACATCGGTCAGCCCCCGAGCGCGGGCCCCTGCCCGAGCGCCGAGGATCTTTTCGACTTCGGCCGCGGACCTGGAGCCAGGCACCTGCCTCTGGCCAGCACCCGTCGCATCGAGGCCCACCTGGTGGGCTGCGACGATTGCCGAGGATTGATTGCCACCTTGGCCTCCCGTCCTCCCGCGCCCCTGGTGGCTGGCATCGGTCTCGCCGCGGCCGAGACCCCCGCGCACCGGCCCAGGCCGCGACCCTCGCCCGAGATGGCCCCCCGCCCCGCATTGCGCCCGCGCGGCGCTGGCTGTCGGTCGCCGCGGCGGCGCTGTTGATGGTGGGCACCTATTATTGGTGGGACTCGGGCAGAAGCGCCGGCGATCGCCCCGGCGTGGCCATCGCGTCGGTGTCGTACCCGCGGGCCGAGTTGTTGCGGGGAGATTCCGCCAGTGCCCTGCACTACCCCAGGGCCCGGGTGCTCGCTGCAGCGCCGGACCAGGGTCCGGGGACTTGGCAGGAGCTGCGTTTCGTGATCGCGGGCCAACCGCGGGCGGAGCTGTACCGCGTCGAGGTCTCCTTCGCGCCGCCGGGCGCGTTGGGCCGCGGTGAGTCGATTGCGAGCCTCGAATCGGCAGAGAATCAAATCGAGTGGTCGAAATTCCACGCCGCGCCTTTGGCACCCGGTCGGTACACCTGGGAGGCGTGGGTCCGCGTGGATCGCCTGGATCGCAGCCTTGGACGGCGCGACTTCGAGATCGCCGAAAGTCCGCTGGCACACGCGGCGATCGAGGAGCGCGCCCGACTGTCGGAACCCGAGCGCTCCTCCGAAATCCTGTCGTGGCTTGTGCAGAACGGTTTCACCGCGGACGCGCGCGCCTTTGCCCTGGAATTGCCCCCGAGTCCCGAGCGCGACGACTTCATCGCCCTGGTGCCAGGTCGCTGAACCAGGCCCCCGGAGCACGGCGTCGTGGCGGCATTCCTTTTGATCGGCGCGTTCCTGCTGGCGGCGCTGGCGCCCGTGAATACTGGACGGTCCGCTGCTCAAGAATCCGCAGTCGAGTCCCCCGGGGCGCGATTTTCGGACGCATTTCAGCGTTGGCGCGCCGGAGATGAGAGCGCTGCCGCATCCGCGCGCGCCATCGCCGCGGAGATGTGCTCGAACCTCGGACGCTGCGAAGTTCCGCGCATCGTCGAGCACTACGCAGCCTTGACCCGCGAGCAGCGGTCCGCGGGTTCTGCAATCGAAAGACGGGTCAGTGATCTCAGGACGGAGATGGTCCTCGCCCACGAACGCGGTCTGCGCGGGGAAGAGTGGGAAGCCGCGCGCCTTGAGATCGAAGCCGAATTGGAAGCGCTATGGAGCGCGTCGCGCGATCTCGCCGATCGCGGCGCCCGTGCCCAGATCTCCGCACTGCGCGCGGAATACCGCATCGCGAGACTGGAGGGCGAGCGCGGGCCAAATCTCGCGGCCGAGGATCGCGCACAGTTGGCGCAACAAATCGAGCTCGATGCCCGCGAGGCCCTGGCGGACTTCGAAGCCTTCGACATCATCCGCGCAGCCCTAAACCCGCGCTCGTCCCTGGCGCGAACCGACCACTACGTCGGCAGACTGTCGTCGGCCCGCGCTTCCTACGACGCGCTGGTCCTTGGCGCGCGGAAAGTGGGCGACACCAATTGGATGGCCGAGGCCTACGAGGGGATGCTCGCAATTGCGGTTGATCGTGGCGACGAGCTCGAACGCGATCGCTGCCTCGAGGAGCTCGCCGGATTGCGCAAGGCGCACGAGGACTGGTCCCTGGCGCGCGCCTGGGCCATGCGCCTGATCCACGCGGACCGCGCGGCCGAAGCGCGCGAATTCCTCGATCAATTCCAGGCCCCCGCCCCTGACCTGGACTCGCGTGCGGCCATGACCACGCGCCGTGAGTTGGCCTACGTGCGCGCCTTGGCCTGCCTGCGCCTGGGCGAGTTGGACAAAGCGCGCCAGTTCGCCGAAGAGGCTTCTCGCGCCCCACAGATTGGATTTGAGCAGCGCTTCCTGGAAGCGCGCATCGAATTGGCGTCGGGAAAGGCGAAGGCGGCGATTGCTCTGCTTGGAGATCCAGACCTGCTCGTTTCGCTGTCTGCGCGCGACGCCGGCGCGGCCCGCGCGCTGCTCGGTGAGGCTCAACTCAGTCTGGGCAATGCCGACGGTGCCCGTCGCGAGTTGGAGCAGGCGCTCGAACTCGCCGATGCGGAGCGCCAGCGAGCGCTGGTGGAACCGATGCTCTCGACCGACGACGCTCGCCGGTTCAACTACATCGGCGAATGGGAAGGAGCAGGTCTGGAAGCCGTGGCGATCCTGGCCCGCGCCCATGTGGCCCTTGGGGACAGCGCATCCGCCGCACTGACGATCGAAAATTGGCAATCGCGCTCCCTGCGCGGCGACAGCAACGAACTTGCGATGTTGCGCGCCCGCGCCGGCCAGGGACCGCTTGCACAACCGCTGACGGCCGAAAACCTGCGCGCCTGGGCGAGCAGCACCGAACTTGGTCTGGTCACGTGGATTTTCGGCGCGGACTCCGGCGCTGTGATCCACGTCAAGGTATCGGAGGATGGTCGCGTCGAGTCCGCGGGTGAGGCGCTCGGTTTCGGCCGCGAGGCCCTGCGAGAAGCGGTGCGACGTCTGCGTGAGCGCGCGAGCGCTGGCCTTGAAACGGACAGCATGGCGCAGGCGCTGAAGCAGGAATTGCTGCCGGCGAAGGTGCTCGCGCACATCGGCACGCCACGCGCGACGGGCGCGCGTCTTCTGGTCTTGCTCCACGGCCCCATGGAATCCCTGCCCGTGGAGTTGCTCGGACTCGGCGCGGGCCTTTTCGACGAGGAATTGTGTCTCCTGGTGCTGCCGGGTCTGCCCGCCGCCGAACCCGGACCGCCGCCCGGGGCCGCAGAATTCGAGCGCTGGCATTTGCTGGGATCCCCCGTGGACGGCGCCCAGAGTGACGGCCCCGCGCGCGTCCTGTTGCCCGGTGCCCAAGCAGAATTGCTGGAGATTGCGGCACTACGCGCAGGCGCCGAGATCACCCAAGGTGCGCGCTTCGAGCGCGGCGCTGTGGAACGCGCGCTGCGCTCGGGAGCGTGCCTGCACATCGCCACGCACTTGGAAGTCTCGAACTTGGAAGCGCGCTCGCGCTTCCCCGCCATTGGCCTGCGGCTCGTCGACGGCGACGTGATCTCTGCGCGCGAGCTCGCCGACCTTCGGCCACAGCTGCCCCTGGCTGTGCTGGCGGCCTGCGAAACGGGTGGTGGTCGATATACCGATGGTGAAGGCCTGTTTGGAGTCGCTCGCGCGTTCCTCGAGGGCGGAACGCGCAATCTGGTCGTAACGCTTTGGCCGGTGGAGGACGGCGCTGCGCGCGCTTTCGCGCTCGAATTCCATCGCGCGCTCGCGGGTGGCGTTCGACCTTCCGCGGCCGCGCGCCAGGCGCGAATAGTTCTGCGCAACCAAGGCATTTCGAACGCAGACTGGGCAGCCTTCCGTTTCCTCGGCCGGGACTGATCAGCGCAGCGCGAAGCCGCTGAACCACGACAGCACATAGCGGCGTCTGTGAACGCAGCCGCACCGCGGCGGACCGCGGCGTCCTGGAGTCGGGCGTGAGTGCTTCGGGTCGGCTTGTCCCAGGCGTGGCACGGAACGTCGCGCGACGCCGGCGCCAGCGAGCAGCGAGCTCGCCGAACTCAAGGGCTCTTGCGCCCGGCGCCGATAGGCAGGGTCCCGAGGGGCCTTTCCCCGCCCTCGAGGAGGAAAGCCCCCCATGCATCTTCCCAGATTGACTTCCCTGCTCTGTGTCGTGGCCCTCGTGGTTGCCGCCGCGCCCGCCAACGACACACAGTTCGTTGCCAGCGCGTCCCCCACCACCTTCGCTGCGAGCAACCCCAATCCCCACACAGTGCTGATGGTCCTTGGCGACGTGGCCCACGGCGCACGTGCACAAATGCTCGTGGCGCCCAACGACAGCTTCCAAACCAGCTTCCCCGCTGGGACCTTGGAGAACCTGTACATCGAGGTCGTGTTTTTCGCGCCCACTGGCCGTCGGAGCAGCGGAGCCGTGAGCTTCAACACGATGATCGGCGCCCAAGCGGAGCTACTCGAGGTCGACAGCGAAGGCGACGAATTCCAGCCGTGGATCTACGCGGGCGGAGTCCGGATCAACGCGGACTCGGGTTGGAATCTCGTGCCCGATAGCCTGATGAACTCCGGCGCAGGCTCGACCGAGCCCCTGATTCTCGACCCGAGCCACGTGCCGGTCATCACGCCCACCGATGTCATCGACAACACGATCGCGCCGAAGATCCACGGATCCAATCCGACGGTCTGACCCGCGCGTCCGAACACCAGGACGCCCGAGTGGCGGCCTGGATTGAAGCGAGAGAGAACGAGAGATAGAAGCGACCGGTGGCGACCCTAGCAGTCCGTTGAAAAGGTCCCGTCGCGAGGCAAGGCATGCGAAGGCGGAGCAAGGAGCGCGACAGAAAGTTGCGCAGGGGTCCCCGCGTTAGAGCGCGACGCGCTCGTAGTGAAGGCTCCTGCGGAGCCTTCGCAGTGGGGTGCGGCCTTCCTGGCCGCTGAGCACGACTTTCCGAGCGCAACGACGCGGCGCCGAAGTACGTCTTGCCGTAGTAGGGACTTTTTCAACGGGCTGCTAGAAAGGGCCGACACCGGTCGTTCCTTTGTCAGATCATCGGCGCGTCGCGGCTTGTGGACGATTTCGACGGTGAACCGTAGATGTCACGGCGCAGATCGTGCTCCACGGGAACCTGTCGGCGCCATTCCCGCGCCGTCGTCGCGTCGATTTCCGCACTGATCAAACCCGCTTCGCCGTGGCCCTCCGCCAACGTCTCCCCTGCCGGACCGACCACCAGGGAATTGCCGGGAAAATCCAGGGCGAGCTTTCGGCGCGCGACGATCTCGCGTCCGGTTCGATTGCAGGCCAAAACAAAGCACTGCCCGCTTGCCGCGAGCCCGTGCACAAGCGCTCTCCACTGACTCGACCGTGGGCTGGGCCATTGGGCCGGCACAAGCAACAGTTCTGCTCCGTCGTGAAATGGCGCTCGCGTGGCCTCGGGGAAGCGCAGGTCGTAGCAGATGACGCCGCTGAGTCGCAGCCCGCGCCAGGGGACGCTGGTGGGAAGGGCCGCGCCGGGCTGGAACACACCGTCCTCAGCCATCGGTCCAAACAGGTGCAACTTGTCGTAGGCGAAGTGCCGCTCGCCGCGCGAAAAGAGCTCCAGGCGGTTGAAGGGGCGAGCGGCTGCGGCCGGCACGGCATCGAAGGCGAATCCGGACCCGGCCCAGTCGACGTCGAGGCGCGCGCTGTCCTCGCTAAGTCGAAGTGCCGCTTCCTGGGCCATACGCGTCATGGCTCGAAGGTCGTCGCCAGCGTCAGGGAACGACGTAGCCCACATTTCAGGCAAGAGCAGCAATTGGACGCCCTGTTCGCGGGCCCGCGACAACCCGTCGCGCGCCGCCGCAAGATTTGCGGCCACGTCCGCGCGACGAACGTCCCACTGCAGCGCTGCGATCTTCACCTGCGGAGCGTAGCAACCAGTTGCGGCGATCGGCCCAGGATCCGCCTGTCGAGACCGGAGCCCGGGGACCGTAAGGTAGCTCCGTGGCCATGACTGAGCTTTCGTCCGCGGTGTTGGGCATCGCCGCGCTCTCCGTGGTGGGCCGCTGCCTGCTCTCCTGGTTTCCGCCGGGGGATCTTGGGTCGCATCGGCCGTCCGAATGGTGCGCGACTTGGGCGGCGAGCTACTTGCTCGGGACTATCGCTGCGGCGGTCGCCGTGGCGCTTGGCTCCCTGCTTGGGTTCGAGTTCTCCTGTGGCTGGATTCTCGCCGCAGGTGCCAGCGCTGGAATCGCGCGCTGGCTCACGCTGCCCGCTGCTCTCGTGCCGCGCCACGAAGTGGCCGTCGAAGCACCGCGGGCGGCCGCGCGCCTGGCCTGGGTGCTGGCCGCTTTGATCGCGATCCTCGCCGTCTGGCGCGCGGACATTTCGACTTTCACCGATCGCTGGGCCACGGACGCCCAGGCGCTCTTGTCGCGCGGATTCTCGGCGGGGCTCGACGGAGGCTCCGCGGGCCCGATCGCCTCGCCGCCCATTGATTCGGCGGCAGTGGCGTTCGCGGCCTTTGCCCGCGGGGCGGTGAGCGCACTCGCGGCCCGCGCACACGCATTCTGCTGCATGATCGCGACCCTGATCCTCGCCGAACGCGCCATGGGAGTCGCGCGCCGTGCGCCAACGGCGCGACGGTTCCTCATTGTCGTGCTTGCGATCGCATTGAGCGTCGTGGTCTCAGCCGAGGACAGCGACCTGACCCTGGCCAGCTTGTTCGCCCTGGGGCTGTGGGGCCTGATTTCCTGGACTCGGCGCGCGGATCGACGCGCGATGACACTGGCGTGCGCGGCCTTCGGCGCCATGTCCCTGGCCGGAGCCAGCGGTTGGTTGATCGGGCCCGCGGGACTTCTCGCGCTAGTTGCTACGTCGGCGCGGCCCTGCAGAAAATCTGCGCTGCAGGCGGCGGGCGGCGGCGCTGCACTGCTGCTGCTTTGGCCCCTGGCCGCATGGCGCCATGGAGTTGCATTTATCGGCGAAGAGCCGCTCGCGGCAATGGCTTCGCAGTGGTCGTTGGGCGGAGAGACCTGGCTCGCCCCGTGGATCGCGCCGATTTGGATCGCCTGCGGTGCCGCCTTCGGACCCGCGCTAGGGCGCTGCCTGCGCAGGGAATCCGCGCACACGCCATTGGAGGACGCCGATCGCGCGCGTCGCGATCTTGCGGCGCTGTTCGTACTCGGCACGGCGTTGGCCATCGCAGTCGCGGGGCTGCTGGCGCTCGTGGATGCTCCCGTAATGTTCGCGGCCAAGGCTTGGTTGCCTGGATTGCTGATCACCTGCGCGCCCCTGGCCGCGGTTTTCGCCGCCCGCGGCCTGCTGCGCGGAGAACGCCAGCCTTGAGCGATCCCGCAGGATTGGTCTGTCCCATTTGCGCCGGCAGCTTGGCCACCGGGCCGGACGCCTGGACCTGCGCTGCCTGCGACAGGCGATGGAAGCGCGAGCACGACAGCGCGAATCTGCGGGCGTCAGATTCGATCGAGGAAAAGGACCCCTGGCCTTGGACTGCGACCGTTGCCGAACAGGCCATCGCGCAACTGCGCACCGGCGCGAGTTGGAAATCGGTGTTCGAGCGCGCGCTGCTTGCACTGGACGACGAACGCGCGGATCACCTGATGCTCCTGGCGCGCGAGGCCCGCGGCGCGTGGCTGGTGTTCCTATCGAATACGTCGGGCACGGCACTGTGCATCGGAAATGCCTGCTCGGGCGCGGCTGTGGCCTTGGCGCGCGCGGGATGTAGCGTCGTGCTCCTCGATCGATCCGCACTGCGACTGGAACTTGGACTGGCGCAAGTGCGCGCCATGGCCGGAGCCGAGGCCGCGGGCGTGTGTGTGGACGACAGTGCGCAAAAGTCGCGCTTGCCCTTCGCGGACAAGACGTTTGATGTCGTGCTTCAGGAACATGGGCTGCCCCAGGCGCGGACGCCCTGGAGTTTCCCATGGACAGAACTGGCGCGCGTCGCGCGCGGCGAACTGGTTTTCAGCGCCAACAATCGCCTGGGCTACAAGCGCTCCGCGGGACGGCGCGGAGATTTCCGCGTGCCCTCGCCGCTGGCCTTTGTTGTGGGCGCGCTCGCTCCTGCGCGAGGCGAGCGAACCTTGGGGGGCTATCGCGCCGCCATGGCACGCGCGGGCCTTCGGGAATCCCACGCCTTCGCGCTCTACCCGCACCTCAGCGACTTCACGCACATCGTCGGCCTCGATCGCAAGGGGCCGCGCTTGATGATCGGGCCGAAAGAGCGCCGCAATCGCGCAAAGATCCTCGGCGCGCGCCTGGGTTTGTTTCCGTGGCTGACGCCCTCGTTCGGCTTCATCGCGCGCGCGCCCGGTGCCCAGGGCGTGAACTACGGCGAGCGGACGGTTCTCGATGGCGTGCTCGACGAGTTGGCGCTGCGCACGGGAGAACCGCGGCCAAAGATCGAATTCGTCCACGCCACGCGCGGCAACACGACCTTGGTAATGACGCGCGTCGCGGGCGCGCGCCCCGAGGATCATCGCGGTCGCTGGGTCGTGCATGTGCCGCTCTCCGCGCAACAGGCACTGCAACTTTCCCAGCACCACGGGCGGTTGCAGCTCGTGCGCTCTCGATTCCCGGGCGTCGCCGTGCCCGATGCGTTGTTCCACGGGACCGTCGCTGGATTGTCGATCTCCTGCGAGCGACGACTCGCGGGATTGACCGCGCCGCAGTACACCGGCGATCAAGTGCTCGCGGCGCGCCTCTTCGCGGACGCCGCGCGCGATTTTTCGACCCTAACCACTCGGCCCGCGCGGGAATTCGATGCGGCGGACTTCGAGCGCTTGATCGCGTCGCGGTTCGAACTCGTGGCGCGCTTCGCCGCGGTCGAGAGCACCATCGCACACCTGCGCGAACTGTGCGCGAAACTGCGGGACTCCCTAATCGGCGCGAAGTTTCCGCTGGTGCTCCAGCACGCCGATTTGCGCTCGAAACACGTGCAGGTGCGGCCCGATGGATCGGTGATCGGCTACCTCGACTGGGGTTCGAGCGAACTCGACGACCTGCCGTTTTTCGATGTCTTGCACCTCGTCGCCCACGAGCGCAAGCACGAGGCGCAATTGAGTGCCGCTCAAGCATGGCGCGTTGTTCGCGAGCGCACGGACCTGCGTTCCCACGAAGCCCGCGCCCTCGACGACTACTGCGAACGCCTGGAACTCGACGATCGCGTCCGGCGGGCGATTGAGGCCATGTATCCCGTGCTCGTGGCCGCCATGGCCGAGCGCAACTGGGATTACTCCCGCCCGCGCTGGCTTTGGCGCCAGTTCGACGTCTAACGCGTCAGCGCGCGGAACCCTGTGGTGCGATGCGAGGCGCGAGGGCTTCCGCAACCATCCGATGTCCGACGAGATTCAAGTGCAGGTCGCGGCGCCAATACGGCGGATCGTCCAGGGCAGCGAAACTGCTGCGCATGTCGATCACTTCGATCGACAGGGCTGACATTAACTCCAGGAAGCGCGCCTCTGTCGCCCTGAGGCCCGATCCCGCTCCCAGCGGAATTCCGCTGAGCCGACGACCGATCTCGATTTCCGCGGGCGGATCGCGCCAGCGCAGGTCGCAGGGCGAGGGCAAATAGACGACGAGGAAGCGGATCCCGCGTCGGTCGCAGATGGACTTCATTTCCGCGTACAGACGCGCGTTGATGCGCGCCGCGAGCTCGCCCTCTTCGGGGTTCAGCAGCAAATTGGTAGCGCCGTCGTAGCACTGCCCGAATGCACTCGGAGCGCGGCCCGCCACCTCCGCCCGACGGCGATGGTCGTGCTCGGGCTCCACGGGAACCGACGCCTGAGTGAAGCGGTAGTACAGATCGAGCGCACTGAGCAAGTCGTTTCCGCCGAAACACAGGGCGACGAAGGTCTGTGGCTGGAAGTCCAAGAAGCGCTGAAGCACACCGAGATAATTGAAGGCGTCGAAGCCCGGCTGGGAAGCGTTCAGCACCTGCACGCCGCGCGGCGCGAGGACTCCAGAGAGCATTCGCTCCAGTTCGGCCGCGAAGGTCTCGTCTGTGTCGCACACGCCGAAGGCATGGGAATCACCGGTAGCGAGCACGCGCAGGCTTTCGGGCGAGGGCGGGGACGACGGCGGGGGCGACGGCGGGGAGTTCGCGGCCGAGTCGCCGAGTTCCCGCAGCCCCGCGCGATTCGTAGTCAGGTGCCAGCGGCCCTGCGGGTGCTCCGGCCAGGGGTAGCGCTCGTCGCGCCCACCCGCGTCCCAGGAGTACGTCCACGGATCGTAGACCACGCCGCGATCCGAATTGCCCCACAGGTGCTCGACCGCTTCGCGCGACATGTAGAAGCGGCGGTCCTCGGCGCGCGCGGCAAGCGGCGTCGACTCGTCGAGTAGGAAGAAATCCGCCTGGCTGATGACCGGAAATTCCACGGTCGCGGGAGCCTCGTTGCGCTCGCGAAATGTGATCGTCGACGGAGGCTTTCTAGTCTGAATGCGCCCGAAGACCCAGACACCGAGGGCGCAGGCGAGCAGCGCCGAAACGCACGACAGGATCCAGCGCTGGGTTCGGACTTCCATGTGCGGTGAGAGCAGCGCGCGCATCGAATTCGACCGCGCCGGCCGCACAGGGTAGCTGCGGCGCGAGCAGATCCACAATCGCACAGTCCCCGCAACCCGGGGAACCGTCGGATCACTTGCGCGCCTGCACCTTCTCGAAGATCGCCAGCCAGGCGTTCGCGCGCTCGAGTCCCGGCACGTCGGGCTGCTTGACGTACTTGCCGAGCTCGCGGGCGTACTTTGCACCGGCCGGGTCGCGCTCCGCGGGGAACGTCGGCGGCCTCGCGGCCTCGAGGTCGTACCAGATCCCCCAGCGGCGACAGTTCAATCCTTGGCCCGATTGGATTGAGACGACCATGTCCAGCTCACCGACGCGATTTGCCTCGGGGCCCTTTGGATAGACGCGAAGCACCTGCATTTTCGTGCGCTGGAAGCGCTCCGCGTCATGTATGCCCCCGGAGCGTTCGAGCTCGTCCATCAGCTCCTGACGCGTGGTGGCGATCAGGGCGAGTAATGCAGCGGCATCCGAGCGGGCACGCTCGAATTCCGCGCCTTGCTTGTTGGTGAGCTTCTTGATCAGCGCCTCGGCCTCGATGCGCGACTTCTCGAATTCACCCATCACGTAGCTGCGCAGCGCGGGCGCCACCAGCGGCCCGAAGGCGGAAGGATCGCTGGGCAGCGGTTGGCAGGGCACGGCGTTGAGCGCGGCTGAGACCGCAGCCAGACACTCCTCGCGCTTTCTGCTGGGGTCGCCCTTCCAGACGATCCCTCCGTGTCGGCCGATCACGTAGGCGTAGGTCAAGTTGCCGTTGGCGTTCATGTCAAGATAGGGACTGCCCTGACCCTCGACATCCGTGATTCCGACGGGCCCAGCGATGCCGAGCTTCTCGCCTTCCTTCTTGATCAACTCCGATGTGTCCTCGCCGATCCCGGCCGTCAAGTGGATCACGTGCAGGTCCTTCGGATCGTTCGACGCGCGCAGGGCGTTCGCAAGCGGCACGCCGATGCGCACGCACGAATCGCAGTAGTAGCCGTAGTCGGCGATCAGCACCACACTGCCGCGCAAATCGGACAGCCTCGTTTCGCGTTTGACCTGCGGGTCACCGAGGAAGAGCCACTCCAGTTCGCCGATCGGCGGAGCGATCTGACCTGGCTCCAATCCGGTGAGGGCGGACTTCTTCTGCGCGAGGCCAAGCGGCGCGAGACAGAACAGCAGACCGAGGAGCGAGAGCAATTTCATTGACGGTCCCTTGGTTCGAAGCCGAGAGGCCAGGACGCCGTGGGTCGGGCCTGGCCTGCATCGCCAGTGGGACTGAACTTGCAGGGTCCCGGGGATACACAGTCGACCCGTAAGGGTCGGGTGGGGCCGCGACCGGGCTCGGCCGGCGAGTCGGCTCATGGCGGCGCGCTTCGCAGCCTCGAAACACGAGGCCGCCGGATGGGGACCCCGCTCGGATGGCAGAACGGTTCCTTTAGGTGAGGATGGCTGGCTGGAATGACCACGAGGGCAGGCCGCGGCCAAGGAGATTCGCTCCGGGCCAGCCACCCACCAACCTGCCCATTACCCTGGATTGACGGTAGTCTTGCCCTAGGGGGCGAGGCCCATCAGTCCAGGCCGTTTCTCGGCCCCCTGCCCCCCCCTTCACGCACCCCAACCGAGCGCTCTCTTAAACAATGAAAGTCAGCCCGATTTCCTCGTTCTCGATCTTCATGCGCGCTGCGGCGAGCTTGGCGCTTGTGTCCTCCACGGGCTCGGCCGCGTTCGCCCAACTGCCGGCCCCCCAGGAATTCGACCCGGCCCTGCCGTTCGAGGAGGCCAACGCACGGGCCGAGTTGCCCCGCTGGCTGTCGCTCGCCTACGCGGAGTTCGATACGCGCGGCGGCGAACCCGTGATGCCCGAGGAATTGCGCATGCGCGAATTGGGGCCCGACGAATACGGCTACTTCCTCGTGCAGTTGAACGGACCGGTGACAGAAGCCATGAAGGCCGCGGTCAACGCGACGCGCGCGGAGTTGCTCGACTACGTGCCCAACTACGCCTTCCTAACGCGCGCAACGAACGATGAACTAGCGCGGATCCAGCAATTGGGCGACGTCGTCTGGACCGGCCCGTGGCATCCGGCCTATCGCATCGAGCCGCGACTGCGCGAACTGGCCAGGGATCCCGCGACGATGCAAATGTCTGGCAAGCTCGTGGCTATTCTCTTCCCCGGTGTTCCGCTCGCCGCCGTGCAAGCTGAATTGGAAGCCTGGGGCGCCGTGGTCGAGGAGGCTGACGACTCCACGGGGCGCTGGATGCTGACGCTCACCACCACACCCGCGGCCGCGTTGGCCATGTCGCACATCACGGACGTGCAGTTCCTCGAAGTCGCGCCGAATCCAGGGCCGCGCAACGACAGCGCCAAGTGGGCCATCCAAACCTTCGTTTCAAACGACACGAAAATCTGGAACAAGGGCCTGCTCGGCGCCGGTCAAATCGTCGGACACATCGACGGCAGCATGGCCCTGGCATCGTGCTACTTCAGCGATCCGAGCGGCACTCCGGTGGGAGCCTCCCACCGCAAGGTGGTCTACAACAGCGGCACCGGCTCGGACAGCCACGGAACGCACACCGCAGGCACTGCCGTGGGCGACTCACAGCCGGTCAATGGCTCGCTCCTCAATCGCGGCATGGCGCCACTGGCCAAGATCGCGCACACCACGGGCTCGAACTTTGCCGCCGCCACGACGCACCGGAATAACGGCGCGCGGCTGCACACGAATTCCTGGGGCGACGACAGCACCACGTCCTACAACTCGCTTTGCGTGTCGGTCGATTCGTTCCAGCGCACGAACCAGGACGACATGGTTTTCTTCGCGGTGACGAACACGTCCTTGCTCAAGAATCCTGAGAACGCCAAGAACCTCGTGGCGGTCGGCGCGACGCAAAAGGGGACAAGCGGCAATACTTTCTGCTCGGGCGGGGCGGGTCCCACGGCCGACGGGCGGCGCAAGCCCGAGGTGTTCGCACCCGGTTGCAGCACCGTCTCCGCTAGCACGGCGTCCTGCAGCACGGCGTCGCTGACGGGCACAAGCATGGCCTGCCCGGCGGTCACCGGTGGAGCCGCCCTGGTGCGCGAGTACTTCACTGCGGGCTTCTATCCCAGCGGCGCGGCTGTCCCCGGTGACGCCTTCACGCCCACGGGAGCGTTGATCAAGGCCATGGTGATCAACTCCTCCCAAGACATGACCGGCCTCGCGGGGTACCCGTCCAACGCGGAAGGCTGGGGACGGCTGGTGCTCGACGACGGCATGGCGTTCACGGGCGAAGCGCAGAAGCTCTTCGTCGACGACGTGCGCCATTCGCCGAACGGCCTCAGCACGGGCGGCAGCAAGACCTATGTCTTCCCGGTGCAGAGCTCGAGCATTCCGCTCAAGATCACCCTGGCCTTCTGTGATGTGGCGGGCACCAGTGGCGCGTCCAATCCGGTGGTCAACGATTTGCATCTGACGGTCACTGAGCCCAACGGCACGACGATCTATCGCGGCAACGTGTTCGCCAGCAATCAATCGACGACCGGCGGCTCCTCGGATTTGAAGAACAACGTCGAGCGCGTGATCCGCACCTCGCCGACTGTCGGCAACTGGACCGTCAAGATCGACGGAGCGAATGTGCCTTCGGGCGGTCCTCAGGGCTTCGCGCTCGTGATGACCGGCGACATCCTGCCTCCGGGCACGTGCACGGGGTCCGTCGTGACGTACTGCTCCGGCAAGTTCAATTCGCTCTTCTGCCTGCCAGTGATGAGCGGGGTCGGCGCGCCGAGTTCGAGTCTCGGCTCGGGCTTCCTCGTCCTGGGCAGTCAGGTGCGCAACCAGAAGCCGGGGCTGTTGCTGTACACGGTCGGTGGACGCGCTGCGGTTCCGTTCACCGGCGGCACGTTGTGCCTTGGCGGCTCGATCAAGCGCACACCGGGCGTGAATTCAGGCGGCTCGCCCGCCGGCGGAGATGACTGCTCGGGCGTGTACTCGATGGACTTCAACACGTTCATTGTGGGCGGGCTTGGCGGCAATCCCCTCGCAGCACTGCAGACTCCGGGCACCTTGGTCGACGCGCAATACTGGGGCCGCGACAACGGCTTCCCCGCGCCCAACAACACGACCCTCACCAACGGTCTGGAATTCACAATGTGTCCGTAGACGATTTCGGAGTACGGAATCTCAATTGAACTCGTGCGGGGTTCGGTCGGTGGAATCACCGACCGAACCCCGCGCGAATTCAACCGACTGAGTATCTGCGCTTGTCCTTTCAAAGTCGGCGCCCAGGTGACTCGCAGGGTCAATTCCAGCGTTTCCGGCACTGAAATCGGTGACTTCCGGGGGAATTGGCCCGCCCGCAAATGCAGGGGTATGGTTCTTGCGGACACTTGTTGCCCCAAGGAACAAGGTCCGAATCGACCCCCTTCCTGCGACTGCGCGCGCACTCCTGGCGCGGAGGATCTCCCATGTTCACGCTTCGGCTCGCCGCCTTTTCCGCTTCGTTCGCACTCCTCAGCGCCGTCGGCAACGCGCGCCCCGATGCCCCCGTGGCCTTCACTGGTGGTAACTCGGGCAACGACTACGTCGTCGACTGCAACAACTCGTTCACCCCTGGCTCGGCGGTGACCAGCGTCCAGCTCGACGGCAGCGGGTCCTTCGACCCGGACGGGACGCCCGTGTCCTTCTGGTGGTTCGAGGAGTGCCCCTACGGCTCCTTCATCGACCCTTTCTCGCCCACGCCCGTGTACCAGATGGACATGACCGGCCTGTGCTCGCGCTCGTGCCTCATGGAGCTGCGCGTCATCTCGGGCGGCCAAACCACGAAGAAGTTCTTCCGAATCACGGTTCAGGATGCGACAGCACCGGTCCTGATCTCCCCTGGCGACGTCCTCGGGGTTTGGGGCGACGACACGTCGCTTTCCGCCATGGGCACGGCTACGGCGCTGGACAACTGCGATGCGGCGCCGACCGTGACCCTTAGCGAAGTGATCCTTCCCCAGGTAGGTCCCGGCGCGCCCGAGAAGGTCATCCAGCGCACGTGGACCGCCTTCGATTGTGCCGGCCTGCAATCCTCGACGCAGCAGACCATCACGCTGCTGGCGCCCCCTGGCGCCCAGCCTGAACGCGCCAACCTGGACTTTTCGCCGGGAGAGTGCCCGAACATGTTTGCGCCTGCGCGCACGGGGACCGTGGATGTCCTGCTTCTCGGCTCGCCCTCGTTCAAGGTCAAGGACGTGGTGCTGAGCTCCCTTCGTCTGACCCTGATGCGCAGCCCCGGTGTCTCGATCCTTCCCGCGGGCCTCATGACGAAGGACCTGGGCTCGATCGCGGCCTCGAGCTACGGCCAGTGCAACAGTGCGTCGCTAGACGGACTCAAGGACCTGCGCCTGCGCTTCAGCCGCCTCCAGCTCAGCTCCACACTCGGCCTGGGGAACCGCGCGAGCGGCGATGTCGTCGAGATTGCGGTCTTCGGCAAACTGAAGAACGGCAAACTC
Organism: Planctomycetota bacterium; assembly: GCA_947484275.1. Lineage (GTDB taxonomy): Bacteria > Planctomycetota > UBA1135 > UBA1135 > JADJQU01. The sequence goes on from CANKOY010000038.1 coordinate 31,991, forward strand.
TTCTGCACTCGCGACATCATCACGATTCAGTAGGAATCGTCGCTAGGCTGTTGCGGCTCGCGGAGCACGGGACTCTAGTTCCCGCTGCCACGCGAGCCGCGCCATGACCACCCACGCCAACGAGTTCTCGATGATCGCACGGCTCTCCACGCCGGTGATCGTCACGCAACTCAGCACGATGATGCTCGGGGTGATCGACAACGTGATGCTAGGCCACGTGAGCGTCGAGGCGCTGAATTCATCGTCCCTGGGCCGACTGTGGATCATCGGCACCTGCATGCTGGGCATCGGATTGGTGTTCGGGATGGACCCTTTCGTCAGCCAGGCCCACGGAGCGGGCGATGGCAAGGGCGCCGGGCTTGCCTTGCAGCGCGGGCTGATCGTCGGCCTGCTCGCCGCGATTCCGATTGCCGTGTTGTGGTGTTTCACGGAGGAGGCTCTGGTCTTCTTCAATCAGGATCCGCAGTTGGCGCGCGAGGCCGAGCGCTACGCACTGGCGCAATTGCCCGGCCTGCCGTTCCTGCTGGCGTTCCACGCCCTGCGCCAGTACCTCCAGGGCCGCGGCATCGTCCGACCGGCAATGTGGGTCGCGATCCTCGGAATGGGCATCAATGCGCTCGGCAATTGGGTGCTGATTTTCGGCAAGCTCGGCGCTCCGGCCCTGGGCGTGGTGGGCGCCGGACTGGCCACCGGCGCTACCCAGATCGCCCTGTTCCTGATGTTGCTGGCAGTCGTGCGGCGCGCGCGCTTGGCCCAGGGTGCCTGGACGCCCTGGAGTCGTGAGTCCTTCTCGCCGCGCGGCATCGCTCGCGTGCTGGCTATCGGTGCGCCGATCTCGCTGCAGATCGGATTGGAACTGTGGGCCTTCCAGATCATGACACTCTGGGCCGGGGAACTGGGGCCAACGTCATTGGCGGCGCACACGATCGTGCTCAATCTTGCCTCGCTCTCGTTCATGGTGCCCCTGGGGATTTCGATCGGCACATCCACGCGCGTCGGAAATCTGCTGGGCGCGGGCGATCGGTACGGGGCCCAACGAGCGGCCCATGCAGCCTTTGCCATGGGCGGCGCAGTGATGTTGATCTGCGCGTTGATTTTCCTCGTCGGCAGACGCGCCCTGCCAGCGCTCTACATCGCCGATCCCGATTCGGCAGCGGTGCTCGAGCTCGCCAGCAGCGTGCTGCCGATCGCCGCAGCGTTTCAACTCTTCGACGGGCTGCAGGTGGTCGGCGGCGGCATCCTGCGCGGCATGGGACGCACGATCCCCGGGGCGGTGATCAATCTCGTGGGTTACTACATTCTGGCCCTGCCCGTGGCCGCCGCGATGTGCTTCGGTCGCGGGCACGGCCTGCAAGGCCTGTGGTGGGGACTGTCGCTGGGGCTCGCGGCGGTCGCGGCCGCCTTGGTGCTCTGGATCGTGTTTCGAGGGCCTAAACGCGTCGAGCGCCGCCTGCGCGCTTAACAGCCCGTCGACGAAGTCCCCACGGCGTTAGTGCGTCTTTAGGCGCCGCGGAATCGCTTTCCATTCATGATCGGACGCCGACGGTTGCATGGTGGCCCCCGCTGTGGCGGAATCGGCCGCCATGGGCTCCAAATTTCTGCAGGTGGTCGGTGTGCTCGCGATTCTTGGGTTGGTCGGAGGCTCGATCGCGGCCCTCGGCATCGTCAAGCAGCGCCTGCACGTGACTTTCGCAGCGGAGGACGAAGCCGCACAGCGCGGACCGGATCCGGTGGAACTACTGCGTGCGGACTTGGGCACAGTCGCGACCGATGTGGCGGCACTCAATCGCAACTTGGAGAGCGGACTCCAGGAATTGCACGGCGCCCTTGAGACTTCAGCGGGCGAACGCGAGCAGCGACTTGCGGTTCGTGTCGCTGCCTTGGAAGGCAAGCTCGCGGCCCTGGAGTCAGCTGCGGCGACCAGCAATGCGGCGCTCATCCAGGCGATCAACGCCCAGGCAACCGCGTTGCTCGAGCGCACCGCCTCGGACGCAGGCGCCGCAGCCAAGCCTATGGAGTTGACGGTGGCCGACGTGGCCCCCGTGATCGAAGCTCCCCCACCGCCGGTGGAGGTCGCGCCGACGCCACCCGCCTTGCCCCCGGCGCCCAAGAAGAGCTTTCTGTCCTTTCAACTTCCTTCGGCCGCCTTCACCTTCGACCGACGCCAGCGTTTCGTGCTCGTGCCCTCGCTGTCGCGGGTTGGCTTCGACGCGAAGAGCACGCTGCACGATTTCTCCGGAGTCACCTCGAAGATCGACGGCACATTCACGGTGAACCTGGCCAAGGCCGCGGAAAAGCCCCTGGGCAAGATCACGGTTGAAGCGGCGGCGCTCGAAACGGGCCTCGCCGATCGCGACGTGTCCATGCGCAAGACCCTGGCCGTGGAGCAGTTCAAGACAATGACCTTCGAATGGACAGGATTCGCGCCGAGCGCAGTGGATCCCAGCGAGATGACCCTCGCGGGCGAGGCCTCAGGCAAACTCACGCTGCACGGCGTCACGCGCGAGGTAACGCTGCCCGTGAAGGTTTCTGTGGACGCATCCAAGCGCGTGGCGATCGACGGCGAACTCATGGTCAAGCTTAGCGACTACAAGGTTGAGCCCCCGACGCAGGTCGGTGTGATCAAGGTCGATGACGAACTGAAACTCTGGATCGCCCTGCGCGCGCGCCTCGAGGGAGCGGCTTTGGACGATGAATAGCCCGCGCGCTCTCGCCCTCGCCCTCATTTTCGCGCTGCCGGCCTGCATCGTGCCGAGCGTGCTCGACGAAAAGCAGCGCTCGATCGAAGTCGCCGCGGAGGAACTCGCCTGGCTCCCAGCGCGCTCCGAGGACTTGCGCGGACTGTTCGAGTCGGTCTCGATCGAAGGTGAGGCCGCCGCGGCCCTGTGGAAGATCTACTACCACTTCGCGCCGGACGGCACGTTCACAGCGGCGGCGCTGATCGTCGGCGGAGCGCAGCCCCAGTTCCAAACGCTCTCGGGAACCTGGAACATCAGCGAGCAGGGCCTTGACCTTGGGACCGGAGAGCCCGTGCGCGCGCTGTTCGCCGCAGATCGATTGCGATTCGAGCTCGCGGGCGGCGTGGCGATCCTGCGTCGCGTCGCTGCTCATTGAGTTCGGCGCGCTCGCGTCCAGAGACAACAGGCGGGGCCGACTGCACCGAGTGCAGCCGGCCCCTGTGAATTCAGCTTGGAGTTGGCGCAACTGGAGGCCCGTCGCCCTCTCGGGCCGAGCGAGACGCTGGGGCTCAGTCTTCGAAACGCCGGACCCACGAAGGTGTGGTTCCTTGCCATAGGCGCCGCAGCGATTTGCGAGGAGTACGCGTATCGCGGTGTGCTGTTCCTGCTAGTGGAACAGTCCCTTCCGCCGACGCTCGCGGGTCTTGCCAGCGCGCTGTTGTTCGGCTTGGCGCACTTCGGACAGGGTTGGCGCGGCGCCATTCTGAGCACTCTGTTCGGGCTGGGCCTTCAGCTCATCGTCGCCCTAAGTGGCGGCCTGTTCTTGGCGATTCTTGCTCATCTCCTGTACAACTTTGGGGTGGTGTGGCTCGGTCGGCGACTGACGCGCGCGAATCGGGGCAACGCCGTTCGAAAATTGCACGCGGCCGATGAGATTTCGAACCGCAAGTGATGCTCGGCGTCGCATAGACATCCCATGACGACTTCTTCGGACAGTCCAACACCTCCCTCGCGGATGCTCGCAAGCGTTGGCTTCGTCGTCGCGCTCGCGTTCACCCTGCTGAGCCTCTTCCTCAACCTCGTAACGTTCGCCACCAACGACTACACGCCCATCGTGATGCGGGCCATCGCGAGTGCCGCACTGGCCATGCTGCTCATCGGCCTGCTCTGGAAGCGGATGCCCATGCCAAGCCGTGTTATCGCGGGTGTCCTGCTCCTCGCGAATGCATGGACGATTCTCGACGGCGGCGGGCGCAGGTTGATGGGCTGGTATTGAGTCGCCTGCCCGAGCCGATGCGGACGAACGGCCGCTTCGCACCCCCGCCTGCCCTAGCGCCGGGAGATTTCTCACCGGGCTGTTAGGATCCGTTCTGATGCGCGCCCTTCCCGCCCCGCCGGATGACCGCACGACCCTGGAGATCCTCGAGCGGATCCGCGTCGGGGACGGAGCCGGTTGGGAGGACCTGTACCGGCGCTACCACGACGAACTGCTCTTCGTCGTGCGCCGCAAGCTCGGCTCGCGGTTGCGCAGCGTGCTCGAAAGCGAGGACGTACTGCAGAGCGTCGCCATCGAAGCGCTCAAGGCCCTGCCGCGTTTCGTTCCCCGAGGCGAAGGCAGCTTGCGCGCGTTCCTGCACACACTGGTGCTCAACAAGATCCGCGACCGCGCGGACACTTTCGGCGCACAAAAACGCCAGGGCGTCGTGGCGCTGACCGATTCCCTCGCGGCGCGCGTCGCCGCGCCCGAGGCGCCGGAGCCGACGTACTACAACGCGGCCTACCAGCGACTCGAAGCGGCCATGGCGCGGTTGCCTGAGGAGATGCACAACGTGCTGCTCCTGCGCCGCATGGAGGGATTGTCGAGCAAGGAAGTCGCCGAGCGCCTTGGCAAGAGCGACGCAGCCGTGCGCAAGCTCTACTCGCGCGCCCTGGCGCAGTTGGCAATGTTCACGGGCGAGACTGGCGGCGAATCGCGGACCGGAGCCGTCTGATGACGCGCCAAGAAGTCGAGGACCGCGTCGCCGAGTACATCGAGCTCGCGGAACAGGGCGAGTCCGTCGATCCCTCGACCTACGCCAGCCGCTTCCCGCGCATCGAGCGCGAGCTCTTGCGGGCCCTGGCGGCCCTGACCGAAGCCGATGGCCTGCTGCCGTCGGGATCCGATGCGCTGCCGGCGAACATCGGCGTCTATCGCGTCGTGGGCGAGATCGGCAGCGGCGGCATGGGCCGCGTCTTGCGCGTCCGTTCGCCACGGCACCCTGAACGCGACCTGGCCCTGAAACTCCTGCATCCGTTCGCCGCACTCGATCCGCGCAGCACGGAACGCTTCCGTCGCGAAGGCGAGGTGCTCAAGGCGCTCTCGCACGAGAACATCGTCAGAGTCCACGAAGTCGGCATGTTTGGCACGACGCCCTTCATCGTGATGGACCGCGTCGAGGGCCAGAGCCTCGCGCAGTTGATCCGCGCCGCGCGCACCACCTTGGGCAAGAAAGCGCGGCGCATCACGCTCGATCTTCCAGGATCCGGCTCGCGACCGCAGCGCGTGGCGCGCGTGGTGGCGCAATTGGCGCGGGCAGTGGCCGCGGTTCATGCCGCGGGCGCCCTGCACCGCGACATCAAGCCCTCCAACGTGATTCTGCGGGCCGATGGAACACCGGTGCTCGTGGACTTTGGTCTCGTCCACTGGGCGTCAGCCGCGACGTTGACGAAGACCGGCGATCTGCTCGGCACGCCGCAGTACATGCCGCCGGAGCAGGCCCGTGGGCAGGCGACGGACGAGCGCTCGGATGTCTACGGACTCGGCGCTGTCCTGTACGAATTGCTGTCGCTGCAGCCGCCCCACGAGGGCGACGAGGCGCTGGCGGTGCTCGAAACGGTGCGCAGTCGTCCGGTTCCGCCAGTGGAAACTCGCGCCCACGACATCCCGCGCGATCTGGCGCGCGTCGTGCGAAGCGCGTTGGCATTTCGGCCGCGGTATCGCACGCCCGACGCGGCGGCCCTCGCCGACGATCTCGAAGCGTTCCTCAGCGGAAGGCCCGTGAAGGCACGCTCGCCGGGACTGGTGGAGCGTATCGACGCTGCCTTCATGTTCCATCGGCCCGCTGTCGTCGCGGTGCTGATCGCGCCGATTTTGGTCGTCGGGTTGACGCTGTTTCTGCGCCATCGGGCCGAGGAGAATCGTCTGGCGGCGCAGGCTTCATTCGACGGGGCGCTGCGCGCATGGGTCGAGCGGGACACAGAGACTGCACGCGCACTGGCGCGACAGGCACTGACCCAGGACAGCGACCACCGCTGGGCCGGGCTGCTCTCGGCAATTGTCGAGGAACGCGAGCTCGATCCCTCCCAGGATCCCGCGGTCGAGGCGCTGCGCACCGGTTGGCTCCATCACCGGGAGCGGAAACACGCCGAGGCCATGGATGATTTTGCGCGGGCCGCGGCGCTCGCGGGCGGCGAACCGCTTCCGATCGTGGCCTTGGCGTTCGAAGCGCAACTTGCCGACGACATTCTGCGGGCGCAGCGCGAATTGACGGCGGCTGTGAACTTGCTCCCGCGCTCGCCGCGCCTGCTGGAGGAATTGGGCACCGTGCTCTACGCTCGCCAGGAATTCGGCGACGCGAAACAACACTTCGGCGCGGCCTTGGAGTTGACGCCGGACAATCCCGTGTTGCTCACACTCTTCGCCCGTGCGCAATTTCGCCTTGGACAGTTCAAATCGGGGCTCGTCGCCGCGGAACGGGCCTATGAAATCGTCGGAGACAAGGCGAGCACGCGCGTTCTGATCACCTACGGCGCCCTGCTCGACGCCAACGGGCGGCGGACCGAAGCTCGAACGATGTTTGCGCGGGCCGAGGAACGCTCGCCGAAGTCCGCCACTCCGCCGATCAGCATCGCAATCTCCCTGGACAAAGAACACCGGGCGCGCGAGGCCGCGGATGCTTATTGGCATGCCGCCGAGGTCGGGCCGCCGGCCAAGGCGCTGATGAGCCTCGCGTACCTGTACGCAGGCGCGCAGTCCAAGACCTGCGAGGAGTGCCGCGTTGTCTACCGCGACAATCCCGATCTCTTGGATTTCGAACGGGCGGAGGCCTGCGCACTGGGGGCCCTCGAGGCTGACGACGGCAACGAGCCAGGCTTGCC
>CANKOY010000039.1 GCA_947484275.1 Planctomycetota bacterium
ATCGCGCAGCGTGCGTCTCAACGCATCCTCCGTGGCGCTGGATCTCGGCGCCGTCGCCAAGGGCCACGCCCTGGACCTGGCCGCATCGGCGTTACGGGAATTGGGGATCGAGAGCGCGCTCCTGCACGGTGGAACCAGCAGCGTGATCACGCTCGGTGCGCCGCCGGGGAGCGAGCGCGGGTGGAGCGTGGACCTCGGGATCGGATTTGGGGGCGCCAAGGCCACGCTGCTGCGCCGCGCCTTGTCCATCTCCGCCGCGCGCCAGAACGATGCTGCGGGAGTCGGCGCCGCCCACGTGCTCGATCCGCGCCGCGGCGTGGCCCTCGAAGGCCCCTGGCGCGCGGCGGTCGCGCACTCGAGCGCTCGCGCAGCCGAGGCGTATTCCACCGCGTTGCTCGTGCTCGCGGCGCGGCCCGGTGGAGTCGATCGGTTTCTCTCGATCAACGAATTGCCGCGCGGACTTGAGTGCGCCATCGTCGATGGATCCGCCTCAGTTCGCTTCCACGCCGCCCAGGACTTCTTTGCACTTCAGCCCCGCGAACCACGGATCGACCAACTCCAACGATGACACCCGGCAATCGACGTGAATTCATTCTGGCAGCGGGCGCTGGCGTCGCGGGAGCGTGGCTTGCGCCTTCGCTCGCGGCCCTGGAGCCCGCGGCGGTCCGCGCAAAAATTCCCCTGGGCCTGATCGGAGCGGGGCGCCAGGGACGCGCGATTCTGGGCGAATTGGCGACCCTGGGCGGCGCCGACGTGGTCGCGGTTTGCGACAGCGACGAATCGCGCCTCCAGGCGGCACTGCGGCGCGCCGAGGGCGCGAGGGGCTACGGCAGCCTCGCCGAAATGCTCGCCAAGGAGGCCGGACTTGCGGCGGTGGTAGTCGCCACGCCGACGCACCAGCACCGCGAGCACGCCCTGGCTGCGATTGCCGCCGACAAGCATGTGTTCTGCGAAACACCCCTGGCGCACACGCTCGAGGATTGCGCTGCTCTTGCGTCCGCCGCGCGCGGCTCCAAGCGCGTCCTGGCCGCAGGATTTCAGGGCCGCAGCAATCCGGTGTATGGATTGGCGCGCTCCTTTTTCAAGGCGGGCACCCTGCGCGAGCTCTCGCACCTGCGCGCACAGAACCACAGGAAAAACTCCTGGCGGATGGTGGGGCCCACACCGGAACGCGATCGCGAACTCAACTGGCACCTCGACCCAAAACTGTCACTGGGACTGCTCGGCGAACTGGGTGCGCACCAATTCGATGTTTTTCATTGGTTCCTCGGGCGACATCCGATTTCCGTGCGCGCTCGCGGCAGCCTGAGGCTGCACCGCGACGGCCGCGAGATTCCCGATTGCGTCAGTGCCCAGTTCGTGTTCGAGGATGGACTCGAACTCGACTACTCGTGCTCGTTGGTCAATTCCTTCGAGGGCCGCCACGAAGTTTTCACCGGCGCCATGGCAGCGATCAAACTTGCCTGGACCCACGGTTGGATGTTCAAGGAATCCGACGCGCCGACCCAGGGCTGGGAGGTCTACGCCAACCGGCAGCAATTCCACAACGAACAGGGCATCACGTTGATCGCCGATGCGACCAAACTCGCGTCCCAAGGCAAGCTGCAGGAGGGAGTCGGGTTGCCCTACAACTCGCTGTACTACGCCCTGTCCGATTTCCTGGTGTCGATCGATGCAGCGAAGGCGCCCGCCTGCTCCTTCAGCGACGCCGCGCGCAGCACCAGCGTCGGGATCCTGGCCCACCGCGCCCTGACGAGCGGCGCTGAGGTGGCCATCGACCCTAAACAGCTCGAGGATCTGTGAGTCCCCTGGAAGTGTTCAACGCGGGGACGCTGCGCGGTCTGCCGCTTTCCGCCCGCCTTGGATTGAGCGCACTGTTGCTCGTTTTGTGCGGCGGTTTCTTGGCCTCGGGCGCGCACTTGATCGCACAGCACGAGAATCGCGACGAGCGCGGCGGCGTTTCGATGACGGACCTCGAGGGCGCCTACCACGGGGTCGAGAACACGTCGCCCTTGCTCACGGCGATTCGCGGCGGCCACCCCGAGCAGCTTGTGGCAGCGGAGCGCAACGTGTTGCTCCACTGGCTCGAGGGCAAGCGCGTCAGTGAGGACTACGACAGTCTGGAACTCGGCGCGGATGCGCCTGCGGAAATCCTGGCCCGGCGCTGCGTCGAGTGTCACTCGAAGGCGGGCCTCGACGGCGCTCACGCCGATGCGCGTTTCGCCTTGTCGACCTGGAGCGATGTCTCCAAGCTCGCGTTCACCAAGCGCATCGAAGCACTTCCCACGCGCGTGCTCGTCGCCTCGACCCACGCTCACGCGCTCGCCCTGGCGCCGCTCAGCGTGCTGCTTGCCCTGCTCGTGTTCGCGACGCGCTTTGGCGCGCGCTTCGGCGGGTCCCTGTGTCTGGCTGCGGGTGCGGCGCTCCTCTGCGATCTTGGATCGTGGTGGCTCGCGCGCAGCTTCGGGAATTTCACGCTCGTCATCGCCGCGTCGGGCAGCGTCTACGCACTGGCGACGGGCGTTTCCCTGGTGCTGGTGTTTGTCGATCTGTGGGCGCAGAAGCGCGCGCGCTGAAGCTACCGCGTCGGACTGTTCCGGTAGGCCTGCCCCGCCCCGAAGGCCTTTCGGCAAGCAAGGGCGCGATCGATGATCGCGATAACCACCGGATTCGAGATCGACTCCGAATTCTTGGGCTGCAGCGAGCGCAACGCGCCCTCGAGCGTGACCTTGGCGGCGTCGAGGTCGCCCGACTCTGCCTCCGCGGCCGCGCGAATCACCATGAACTCGGCAGTGGCCAGCGGATCCTCGCTGGTCAGTTCCTTCGCCAGGGCGAGGGCCTCCGCGCCGGAGCGCACGCCAGCGTCGGGGCTCGTAGCGAGCAGCCAGGCCAGTTGTCCGCGAACCTCGAGGTTGTTCGGCGCGGACTCGCGCGCCGTGCGCAGGGCGACCAACGCTTCAGGGTGTCGTCCAGATTCCGTCAGGACGCGCACCAAGTTCATGCGCGCGCTGAACTGCGTCGGATCCAATTCGAGCACGCGCGCAAAGGCGCCCGCGGCTAGGTCCAACTTGCCCGCGCTAGCGCACACGACCCCGTACTCGAATTGCAGTCGAGGGTCCTCCCGTGCCAATTCGATAGCGCTTTGGAACGCGGGAATCGACTCCTCTGCGCGACCGTTGACGCGCAGGGCCTGGGCATAGTTCACGCGCAGTCTCGGGTCGTCGGGACTGGTCCCCAAGGCCGCGCTCACCAAGCGTAGGCCCTCCTCGCGATCCGACGCCGAACTCGAACTGCACAGGATCGAGCCCAGGTTGGACTGGAATTCGACGCGGGACGGCTCGAGTTCCAGAGCTTGGCGCAACTTCGCAGTCCCCTCGGCGGCCTTGCCGGTTTTCGCCAGGAGGGCACCCCACTGGGATAGCGCCGCGCCGCGAGTGGGATCCAGTGTGCAGGCGGCTTGATAGCGGCTGATGGCCTCGTCGTGCTGATTGAGCCGCGCGTAGAGATCGGCAAGGGCGATCAACCCGTCCACCGAGCGCGGAGCGCGGTCAAGGTAGCTCTGCAACTGTGCCAACGCCGCGTCGGTCTCGCCACGTCCGAGGAGCGAGTCCGCGCGCTGCCGCGCGTAGTACAGCGTCACGCCCTCGTCCCACAGGAGTTTCGAGCGCAATTTATCGGGGAACGGCTCCTGGGCCGGCAGGGGATCGCTCGGGCCCGCAAATTCACTGGCGCGCTTTTCGTCACCACGCGCGCGCCAGGCGCCGGCCATCAGCCAGCGCGCCTCACGGGTCGTGGGATGATTGCGCTCCGCGTTCTCAAGACACTCGAGCGCGCCCGCTGGATCGTCCTTGGACATCGCCACCTTCGCCAGACCAATCCACGCTGCTGGCGCAGTGGGTTCGTGCTCCAAGGCCCGTTTGAAAGCCGCGGCAGCATCTTCGACGCGTTCGCTCGAGAGGTATCCGTGTCCCGCGTAGAAGTGTGCGGCCGCCAGGGTCGGCTCCAGAGCGACGGCGCGCTCAAACTGGGCCAGGGCTGCGGCCTGATTTCCGATCCGCTGCGCGATTCCAAGCCAGTAGGGCCAGCGCGATTCCTTCGGCGCGAGCAACTGTGCGCGTTCGTAGCACTCGATCGCCTGGGGAAACATTTCGTGCACGTCGTAGGTCTCGCCGAGCTTGCCCCAGGCCGTCGCGTCGTAGGGGGAAGCGCGAACTGCGGCCACACGTTCGAGAATGCGCTCCGAGAGCGGCGCCTGGAGTTCGCCGGTCGTCGGCAGGGGCGGATCTTGTCTGCCGTAGCGCAGGAAGTTCCAGGGCTTGTACAGCGCGCAGAGCGCCAAGCCGATCGCCAGGGCAATGGCCCCCAAGACCAGGAGCGGCGTGCGCCCTGCGCGTTGGGGCGGCGCACGATGTGCGATTTGATTCATGGGTATGGTTCTTGTCCTCGGAAATGCCGGCTGAGTGCTCAGTGCGTGCCGGAGCCCTTGCGCAGTCGGACTTCGCAGTTCACCGGGCCGCCCGGGAACTTCTCGGCACCTCCGCCGGGCCAGTTTACGACGATCGAGTCGATTGAGGCGCTGGCACCCAGGCCGAAATGGGCGCTGGGCCCCTGTGCGGACAAGTAACCGACGCAGGTTTCGATCGTCCGGCTCCAGCGCTGGTCCCCGGCGCTGACTTCGACGCGCGCACCGAGCAGGTCGCAGCGCCCCTCACTGTCGAGGGCGCGCACGCGGATGTAGTTGCCTCGGCGATCGATCTGATTCACATACAGGCGGCACGAGCCATCGCCGTTGGAGACCAGCGCATCGAGCCCGCCATCTTGATCCACGTCGCCGACCGCCACGGCGCGTCCGACGGCCAGAGCTTGCGACCAATCGCCGCCCTGCTCGCCTGAGGCAAGCTCGAACTTCCCTGATCCGCTGTTCAGGTACAGCTGGTTTTCTTCGGCGTAGGGCAGCCAATGGGCGTCGATCGGCGCTACGCCTCGGGGCCCTCGGCGCAAAATCCTGCCGTTGACCACTAGGAGATCGAGATCGCCGTCGTTCTCGAGATCGGCGAAGGCGGTTCCGAAGCCGGTCTTATCCAAACTGCTGGCGCCCAGGCCCGAGCCCGCGGTCATGTCGGCGTACTTGCGCGCGCTCTGTCGTCGATAGAGCACGTTCGTTTCAGACACGAGGTGCGTGACGAAGATCTCCGCTGTGCCGTCGCCCTCCACGTCGCCGATCGCGACGCCCATGTTCGCCTGGGGACGTCCCACGCGATTGACTGCGAGTCCGAGGGGGAACGCCTGCTCCTCGAAGCGCCCCGGCTCCGTTTGAATCCAAGCGAAATTCGGCTCCGAGTCGTTGGCCACGAAAATGTCCTGGCGGCCGTCGTCGTTGAGATCGAGGAAGCCCAGACCCAATCCCCGGCCCGCCACGGAGGCGATGCCGCTCTCGGCGCTGACGTCGCGAAAAAGGCCGCCGCCCTCGTTGTGCCACAACCGACCGGGGAGCCCTTTGAATTGAAGCGGCGAGGGGAAATCGGGCGCCCCGCCACCTCCCGCCCCGCGGATCGTGAGGTCGAACTCGAGGTAGCGCGCCACGAACAAGTCAGGCCGCCCGTCCGCGTCGTAATCGCAGAAGCCCGCGCTCGACGCCCAGCCTTCCTCGACGATGCCCGAGGCCTCGGTGAAATCCAAGAAAGTGCCGTCGCCGCGATTCAAGTACAGGCGCGAGCTGCCGAAATTGGTCACGAACACGTCGAGGTCGCCGTCGGAGTCCACATCCGCCACGGCCACGCCCATGCCGTAGCGCGGATCGTCGAGGCCCGATTCCCCCGAGGCGTCGCGGAATCGTCCGTCGGCCCCTTGCAGGAGCAGGCGGTCCCGGCCGGCATCGCTCGCGAGCCCGCCGTCCGCGCCGCGCAGTCCCTGGACGAAGAAGGCGTCGAGGTCGCCGTCGCCATCGGCGTCGAAGAGCGCGCAGCCAGGCCCCATGCTGTCGGGCATGAAGTGATCGTCCCCGCCGCGGCGGATCGAAAAAGCGATCCCGCGCTCGACACTGGCGTCGAGCAGGCCGCCCGACGTCCGAGGGGCGCCGGAGCCGCTCTCGCCTGCGCACGCGGCGATGAACGAGGCGCCAAACGCGGCGAGTGTGCTGCAGGACCTGCGCATGGGTGGACCGGCGATCTTGCCCTGGGGGCGCTGGCTGCTCAAGTGGATAGACTGCCCGGCGGATGTCCCTGCGATTTCTGTGTCTGTGGGCCATGACGGCCCTGGGTCTCGCCTTCGTTTCGCGTGCACAACTGCGCGCAGGCATGGAAGAGCGCTGCGCCCTCGATGGGGCGATGATCCGGAGGACTGCGCGCGTCGATCTGCTTTTGGATCTGGCTGCGGCCCGCAGTTTCTGCAGCGCCGAGTGCGCCCTGGCCTGGCCCGCTTTGGAAAAGGCGGACGCCGCGTTCCGCTTCCAAGTCCACGCCGAGGAAGACGGTCGAGCGCTCGATCCGCGCGCCGCCCACTTCGTGCGTTCAAACCTCCAGCAAAGCGGAGGTCGCGCACAGTTGCGCGCCTTCCGGGACGCCATCACAGCCGCTGAGCACCTGCGACTCCTGGGCGGCTATGCCGTCCCCAACCCATTTCCCGAATGATCATGAAACGCTGCGCCCGTCACATGACCCCCGCGCTGCTCGCTGCGGGTCTGTTCGTCGCCTGTGATCGCGAGGCACCGCCCCCGCTCGCGCCCAAGGCGGAGGTGACATCGATGCGTTTCGTCGACGTCACGGCGGAGTCAGGCATCACCTTCAGCCATCACTTCCTCGATTCTGAGAACGGTTCGACTTACCGGATCAATCCCTACGACCACGGCAGTGGAGTTGCCGTGGGAGATGTGGATGGCGACGGCAAGGAGGACATCTACTTCTGCGACTTCCTCGGTGCCAACGCGCTCTACAGGAATCTCGGTGGGATGCGTTTCGAGGACATCACAGCGAAGGCGGGCGTGGCGCTCGAGCGCACGCTGTCCGTGGGCGCCGCCTTTGGAGACTTCGATTCCGACGGCGACCTCGACCTGTACGTCACCAGCTATCGCGGAGGCAATCGACTGTTCGCCAACGCCGGCGACGGCACATTCAAGGACGTCACGGAGACCGCCGGCGTCGGCTACGTGGGACACTCGAACAGCGCGCTGTGGTTCGACTGTGACAACGATCGCGACCTCGATCTCTACGTGTGCAACATAGGCAAGTTCACCACCGAGACGGTCAGCCAGGAAGCGAGCTACGCCTACGCTGGCGTAGCACTGCCGTTCCAACAGGTCGCCGCTGCGCCGGACGCGCGCAATCCGGGCGAATCAGACATTCTCTACGTCAATCAGGGCAATTGGACTTTCCGCGACGAGACAGCTCAGCGCGGAATTGTCTCGGCGGAATGGAATGGCGACGCCAGCGTCAGCGACATCGATCGCGACGGGGACCTGGACCTCTACGTGTCGAACATGTTCGGCAAGAACCACCTGTTTGAGAATCTGGGTGGGGGACAATTCAAGGAGATCGTCGATTCGGCCCTGGTGCGCACAAGTTGGGGCGGCATGGGTGCGCGCTTCTTCGACGCGAATCGCGACGAGTGGCCCGACTTGCTGGTGGTGGACATGCACTCGGACATGTGGACCAAGTCCGACACGCTTGCTCAGGTGCAGGCCGCGGAGAAGTTCAACACACCGCTGGGTTCCAGCGTGGGCGGAGGAAGGGTGATCCGCGGCAACGACGAGTCGCAATCAAAGTCTACGTTGTTCGGAAACACGTTCTTCGAGAATTTGGGCTCGCGAAAGTTCCAGGAGCGTTCGCGCGAAGTCGGCCTGGAGACTTGGTGGCCCTGGGGAATCGCCGTTGGCGACTTCAACAACGACGGTCAGGAGGACCTGTTCCTGCCCGCGGGCATGGGCTTTCCCTATCCGTATTGGCCCAATCAACTGCTGCAGAACAACGACGGCCATTTCGTGGATGTCGCGAGTGCGGCGGGCATCGAACCGCCCGCGGGCGGCGTCAATCTGCCGGGCAAGACGATTCGAGGACAGGCGATGACCAAGAGTTCGCGCGCCGCCGCGGTGTGCGACTTCGACGGCGATCGGGACCTGGACATCGTGGTGGCGAACTTCAACGGAGCGCCGTACTTGATGCGCAACGATTCGCCCGCGCGCTCCGCGCTGCGGCTCGCCCTGGTGGACAAGAACGGCCAACCGGCCTACGGCGCGCGCGTGCGGGTTGCCTTCGGTGGACAAATATTGCACCGCGAACTGGCCAACGCCGGCGGGTACTTGACGCAGTCCAGTTCGATCCTGCACATCGGTCTTGGCGACGCGACGGTGGTCGAGCGCATCGACATCGATTATCCGGGGGGCAAAAACACCTACGCGATCGAGAACCCTTCGCTGAGCGAGGTCGTGCGTGTGGTGCGCCCCTAGCTTCCGCTTGCGGAGGTCCGCCGACGACCTCAGGTGCCATCGATTCCCTGGGGGCGCTGGCGCGCCGGAGGGCGTTGCAGCTCACGTAGGTCGCCGGTTCGTCCTTGTGGAATTCCTCTCGAGACGCGCCGCGAGCCTTCGCGGGCCCAAGCTCGCCCTGATCGTGTTCGCGCTTTCCATGCTGAGCGTCCTGTGCATCCTCTGCATCGAGGCCCAGAGATCCGTCCCCGTGCCCAGCTGGTTTCAGCTGAGCGTCGGCCTTGGGCTTGGTTCCCAGGCCGGAATACGCGCAGGGTTCTTCCCCTACGACGCGCGCCTGGAAACCCAGGACGAGCGCGCCTTTATTGCGCCCGCCGGCGTCGTGGTCGGATCCGACGGCGACTTGCTGCGGCTTGGGCCGATTTCTGACTGAGGCTTCGGCACGTGTTTCCCCGAGTGAAGGCCCTGGCCGCCCTGGCGGTGGACAACGTGGCAGCCCACTGGCTGGCCTACGGCGCCGCTTGCGCGCCGTTGTTCCTGGCGCTGACGATGTGGATCGCGGGAACTGCCGTGGCCGAGGGACTGCGCCGCGACGGGCTGGCGGCGATCGCTGGCGGGCCGGACATTCTGCTCAGCGGACGGGCACTGGGCCGACAGGCGCCGCTCGAGTCGCGCGCGCAGCAGGCCGTGAACACGATCAGCGGAGTCGTGCGCGTGGAGCGGCGCGTGCTAGGCGCAGCGAACGCGGGGCCCGCGTCGATTTTCATCGTTGGTGTCGAGCAGGAGCGCCTGGCCAGTGCGAATGAACGGGTTCGCGGCACAGTGCCCCAGACAGCGGGCGAGTGCCTCGTAGGCGCTGAACTTGCGCGCGAAATTGGGCTGGAGCCCGGCGCGCGCCTCGCGCTCGAAGGCGCCCTGACGCGGGTGTTCACGGTTAGCGGTGTGCTCGATCCCGGCGACGCGATCGCAGGTTCGAAGGCCCTGGTGATGGCCGTCGAGGAAGCCCAGGCGTTGTTCGGCGACGAGCGCGTCAGCGAATTGTGCGTGTGGACCCTGCCGGGTTATGGAGACGCAGTGGCGCGCGCCATGGAGCGCGCTGTCGTCGGCAGTGTGGCGGTCACCTCGTCACAGACGCGGATCGCCCTCGAAGCTGCCGTGAACCGTCGCAGCGGCGCCCTGTCCGCGTTGCTCGCGCCGCTCTTGCTGTTTGCCGCCGCCGCATTCTGCGCTCTGTCGTGGTTCGCCCACGACCGACGAGGTACGGAAATCGCTCATTACAAACTCGCTGGATTCAGCGGCGGCGATTTGCTGCTCCTCTCGGCCCTCGAAAACATGATCGTGGCCTTCATTCTCGCCGCTGCGGCACTTCTTTGCGCTTGGGTTTGGGTGCGCCTGTGCGCTGCGGCGCTGCTTGCTCCATTCCTGATCGGCGACTTGGGGTGGTTTCCCGCGCAGCGGATACCTGCGCTGTTCTTGCCCCTGCCCGCGGGTCTTGGATTCGCCCTGGCCTTCACGGCGACCCATGCCGGATCGATTCTTGCGAACTGGCGCCTGTCACTGGCCCGCGCGGGGAGGGCCTTCGCGTGAACGCCCCGAGCGCCGTCTTCGAACTCGACAGTGTGCAGCGCGCGCGCGCTGGTGCGCCTGCGATCGGACCTTGTTCACTGCGCATCGAGCGCGGTGGTGTCGCCGCGCTCGCGGGCCCGTCGGGATCAGGCAAGAGCACGCTGCTCGCGCTGCTCGCAGGCGTCGAGTCCGCGGACCGTGGACGAGTGCTTTGGGAGGGACGTGATGTGACCCGAGCCTCGGAGTCCGCATTGGCGCTGCTGCGCCGCGGACGCATTGGAGTCGTGGGGCAGAGTTCCCTGCTGCTCGAGCACCTGCCCGTGTGGCAGGGCGCAGCGATTGGACTGTCGGCCTGCGGCGTCCCGCGTCGCGAGCGACGGACGCGGGCCTTGGCGCAACTCGAGGCACTGGGCATCGATGCCCGCCTTGGGGAGCGTCTCCCCGCGCACTTGTCCGGTGGTGAGCGCCAGCGCGTCTGCCTGGCGCGCGCCTTGCTCACTGCGGAGCTCGGGTTGATTCTCGACGAACCGACGTCGAATCAAGACGAGCGCTCGGCGGAGCTGGTGATCGACGCCCTGCGCGCGCGCGCAGATCGCGGCACGGCCATGGTGATCGCCACCCACGATGCGCAACTGGAGCGTCTCGCGGACCAGCGCCTGCAACTGTCCCGCGGCGAAGGGCAATGATCCTCGACGCGCGCACGATCGCGCTGTTGTTCCTCGACGGACTGTCGGCGGTACTCGTTGTCGCGCTGCTGTGGATCGCACTGCGCGCGCGCTTTGGCCGCAGGGAGGCCGCGCAACGCGAGGCGCTGGATTCGCTGCTCCTGCTCTGCATGGGGGCGCTGCTTCTGCTGCGCGTCGTCGCGTGGGCCGTGATCTTCCTGGTGCTCGACGGCTACGTGCCGAGCTTCGCGTCCAAGGGCGTGATGTGCGCCTACGGCGTCGTGCAACTGCGACCGGAGCTGGCGCAGTTCGCGCTGTGGGCCACGCCGCTTTCCGTGGCCGGACTGTTGTTCTGGTGGTCCATGGCTGGCGCAGAGCGCGGCGTGCTTGGGGCGCCATTCCAGGGTCCGCGCTTTGCACTTTGCGCGCCGGTGGCGCTGCTTGTGGCCCTGGAAATCGTGGCCCGCGGCGCATGGATCTTCGCGGAGAAGTCCGTGCCCGCGGTGACCTGTTGTTCCGCTGCCCTTGACCCAACTCGACGCGAGCTGGGATTTGGATCCGCGGAGTTCCTGGGATTCTCCCGAGGCGGCCTCATGGCGCTGCAGTTTGGTTCGAAGGCGCTGCTCGCGGCCGCGTGCCTGTCCCTCGCCAGAACGAAGCGTGCGCTTGCGGGCTTTCGACCGTGGGGCCTGTGTGCCCTCACCCTGGCCAGCGGTTGGGTCGATCTGATCGCCTGGGGTGAAGTGATCGCGCCGCGCGCCCTGGGACTCGAATTTCACCGCTGCGCCCTTGAGTTGCTTACGGATTCGATTGCCCTGGGTCCCACGGCCCTGCTTGCGGCGCTCGCGCACCTGGGGCTGCTTTCTCTACCGGGAGTCGCCCTCTGGCGCGCGCGCGAACCTGAGGGCTGCGCTCGGGCGGCGCGAAAAATCGCGGCGGCGGCGGCGTTGATCTTCGTGACGGAACTCGCCGTGCTCGCGGTGCACGTGTACTGAGTTCAGCCTTCGAGAGCTTCCCAACGCGCGTACAGGCGCGCGATTTCGCCCTCGCACTTTGCGCGCTGCTCGCGCACGAGATCGGCCTCGCCGCGCGCGGCTGAGTACAGCCCGGGATCGGAGAGGCGCGCGTCGAACTTTGCGAGGTCGGACTCGAGCGCCTCGATTTTCGCTGTGAGCCCTTCCAACTCGCGGGCCTCCCAAGGCGCAAGGTTGCGCTTGCGCGGCGCGGGAGCGGTTGGAGGCGCATCGATCTGCGTGGCGGCGGCCGCTGCGCGAGCTGAGTCGCGTTGCCTTTCGAAGGCCTCGAACTCGCGCGCCATGCGCTCGATCAACAGGGCAACGTCTCCCGTGTGGTGCACGAGTCGCCCCTGTGCGTCAAAGGCAAGGATGCGCGTCGCCACGCGGTCGAGGAACCAGCGATCGTGGCTGACGACGACGATGCTGCCGGGGAAGGCGATCAGTGCTTCCTCGAGCGCTCTCAGCGTGGTGAGGTCGAGGTCGTTGGTCGGTTCGTCGAGCACCAGCACGTTGGCCCCGGCGACCATCAGTTTGGCAACGCACAGCCGCGCGCGCTCGCCTCCAGACAAATCGCCGATGCGCGCGTCGCGCTTGGCGCCGACGAACAGGAATTGATCGAGGAAGGCCTCGATGCGCATCGAGCGGCCATCAATCGTCACGTGGTCATTGGTCCCGGCGATTTCCCGCTGCACGGTGCATTCGGGATCGAGGGCCCAGCGTTCCTGGTCGATCAGCGCCATGCGCACAGTCTCGCCGCGCTTGACGCTGCCCTGGTCGGGCTCGGTCTCGCCACTGAGCAGGCGCAGCAGGGTGGTCTTCCCCGCGCCGTTTCGGCCGACGATTCCGATGCGCTCCCCGCGCGCGATTTCAAGGCTGAAGGGCGCGAGCACCTGGCGCCCGCCAAGGGATTTCGAGACGCCCTGGAGCGACAGGACTCGATCCCCAAGGCGCGGCCCATCAGGCAGTTGAAACTCAAGCGTGCCTTGTGAACTCCCGGGCGCGCGGTCGAGCAGCGCGCCGTGGCGCGAGATGCGCGCCTTCTGCTTCGTCGAGCGCGCCGGAGCTCCCCGGCGCATCCAGGCAGTCTCACGCCGCAGGAGGTTCAGGCGCGATGACTCTTGATTCGCCGCGGTCTCCAGACGCTGCAGGCGCTGGGCCAGATAGTCGCTGTAATTGCCTTCGTACGCGTAGAGAAGGCCATCCTCCAACTCGAGGATGCGGTGAGCAAGGCGCTCGAGGACGTAGCGGTCGTGGGTCACGAAAAACAGCGTTGCGCGCGTGCTGAGCAGGAAATCCTCGAGCCAATCCACGGCGAACGCGTCGAGGTGGTTGGTGGGTTCATCCAAGATCAGCAGGTCCGGTACGTCCACGAGCATGCGCGCCAGGGCCACCCGCCGGCGCTCGCCGCCGGACATTTGGGCGCAGGGCCGATCAATGTTCGAAATCGAAAGGTGTTCGAGGATCGATTCGACCCGATGCTCCACGTCGTGGCCGCCGCTGTGTTCCAAGCGCGCGTCCAGTGCGCTGTTGCGCGCCAGAAGTTGCGCGAGTCGCGTCGGATCGAGATCCGGGTGCGCCATTTCGGCGTGGATCCTGTCGCGCTCGAGTAGCAGCGCTGCGCGATCGGGGAATCCCTGGTGGACTGCGGCGCGCGCGCTCAGTTCCAGGTCAAGGACCGGCTCCTGCTCGAGGACTCCGATGCGCAGATCGCGGCGCGCCACGCGTTCGCCAGCTTCCGGCGCTAGGACGCCGGCAAGTACGCGCACCAGCGTCGATTTGCCGGAGCCGTTGGCCCCAAGCAGCGCCACGCGCTCGCCGGGTTCGAGCACCAGTTCGACGTCGCGAAACAGGACCCGATCGGCGAGTGTGCGCTTCACTCCGCTCAGACTGAGCAGCGTCAAGCGAGTGGACTACTTGTGCTTGCCCAGGATTCCATGGTCGGGCTCGTCCCCATGATTGGGCCGGTGATCGGTGCTCCCGCGTCGGGAAGTGCATGACCCGAGCAGGCCGGCAGCGAGGCCAGCGAGCGTGCAGGGGAGCACGATGCGAGTTTCATGGATCTGGTCTTGGCTCTTGCAGGTCGAGGTTTGAATCTTCCCGCGACGGACTTGGTGCAATGCGGCTCCTGTGGCGGAGGATTGCGGTGCAGCACTCTATGGGCCGCTGCCCGCTGCTGCAACGAAGGCGCACGCCCGGCCGCAGCCGGACGCTAGCGATGCACGCCCGGGGCTTCGTCGCCGTAGCGCTCGACCCAGGCCTCGTAGGAATCGCCAAAGACCGTCGGTCCCTTGCCGTCGCTGCCTCCGGAGAGGTCGAGCACGCGATTGGAGAGCCCGCGCAGAAACGTGCGATCGTGGCTGACGAACAACATCGTGCCCTCGAAGTTTGCCAGGGTCTGCACGAGCATTTCCTTGGTGAAGAGGTCCAGGTGGTTCGTGGGTTCGTCGAGCACCAGAAAGTTCGGCGGGTCGAACAGCATGCGAGCCAGGATCAAGCGCGAGCGCTCGCCGCCGGAAAGCACGCGCACACGCTTTTCGGTTTCTTCTCCCGAGAAATCGAAGGCCCCAAGGATGTTCATTTTCGCGCCAATTGCCGCCGTGGGGAACTGGCGATCGAGGTGCTCGTACACCGTGGCGTCAGGGTCGAGTTGTTCGAGCGCTGCTTGTGAGAAATAGCCGAGCTTCAAGCTTGCGCCCAGGCGCACTTCGCCGCTGTCGGCCTGCAGGATCCCGGCGACGAGCTTGAGCAGCGTGGTTTTTCCCGCGCCGTTCTTGCCCAGCACGCACCAGCGCTCGGTGCGCCGAATTTCCAGATTGAAATCGCTGTAGATCACGCGCGAGCCGTAGCGCTTGCCGACGCCGACTAACGTCGCCACATCGTTGCCCGAGCGCGGCGGCAAACGCATCTCGAAGGGCCGCACGACGCGCCGTTTGGGCGGCGAGAGCTTTTCGATCTTGTCGAGTTTCTTGATGCGACTCTGCACCTGCGCCGCCTTGGCGGCGTGACGCTCGAAGCGCTCGATGAAGCGGCCTTCCTTGGCCAACATCGCCTGCTGGCGCGTGTACGCCGCGTCGGATTCGCGCGCGCGGATCTGGCGCTCACGTTCATAGAAGTCGTAATTGCCGCCGTAGGGGATCAGTTTCCCGCCGTCGAGTTCCACCAGGCGCGTCACCACGCGATTCATGAAATCGCGGTCGTGACAAGTCATCAGAATCGCAGCGTCGCTCTGTTTGAGGTACTGCTCCAGCCACAGGATCGATTCGAGGTCCAGGTGGTTGGTGGGCTCGTCGAGCAGCAAGACGTTTGCCTTGGAGATCAGCACCTTGGCCATCTGAACGCGCATCTTCCAACCGCCCGAGAGGGCGCCGACGTCGCCGTCCATCTGATCCTCGGCGAAGCCCAGTCCGGCGAGTACTTCCCGGGCGCGGGCCTCCAATTCGTAGCCGCCGAGTTCCTGATACTCACTCTGGACTTCACCAAAGCGTGCCAGCACACGCTCCATGTCGTCGCCGCCCTCGGCGAGTGAGTGCTCCAACTCGGACAATTCTCCGTGGAGTGCCCCCACGCGCCCGGCTCCGTGGGCAACCTCGTCGATTACCTTGCGGCCGCGCATTTCAGCCGCGTCCTGGCGCACGTAGCCCACGGTCAGGTCCCGCGGCATGTTGATGTCCCCGTCGTCCTGCTTTTCTTCGCCCACCAGCAGGCGGAACAGGGTGGTCTTGCCGGCGCCATTGGGGCCCACCAGGCCGACCTTGTCACCGGGGTCGAGCTGGAACGAGGCGGCCTCGAGAATCGAGCTCTGGCCGTAGTGCTTGGATACAGAAGAGAACGAGATCATCGCGGCGAAGTCCCACGTTGTACTCCGCGGCGGCCGCGCCGTCAGCGCGCAGTACCCCAAACCTGTCGCAGAACCTGAATCGGAGCGAGGTGGTCATTCTCGGCGCTCCCGCTCTGCAAGGGGCGACCGTCGGCAGGGGCGAAGCCCCGGGACCCACCGCCGATGGTCTGGGGCTCCGCGATCTCGGCCGCGGGATCTGTGGGCTTGACATCGCTGGCGAGCAACACGCTGCCCGACTCGCAGCACACGCAGGTGCCCGCGCCGGAAATTACGTCTATCGAGAACTCCGTACCCGTGACACGCACGTCGGCGTCTGGGGTCTGGATCCTGAGGCTCGAGCCTGCGAACTCCGGGCCCGTGAGCAGGGCCAGACTTCCGCGGGACTGTTCCAGGAGCAGTTCCGCCAGCACATCGGGCTCGGGAATGCTCACCAGGGTCACGGCCGCTCCGGAAGCCAGGCTGAAGGCCAGCCGGCGGTCGAGGACCAATTCCAGGGATCCACCCTCGACTTCAATGAAGCTGCCGGGACCGATTGCCGCCGCCATGCGCGCGGAGTCGCCCAGCTGATACTCGGTGCCATCGACGCGCGCCACGAGGAAATCGCTGCTTGGAGCCACGCGCCAGCCGGTCTGCCCGGGCCAGCGGTAGATGATCAGCACCACCGCGGCGATTGCGGCGAGGCTCACGAGGGTCAGCCATGGCCTGCGCTCCCGGGGCTCCGATCTCACGCTCCCATCGCGCACAGGTTCGGCCGAGGCCGGTTCCCTCCGTTCAGCTCCGGATTGCGCAATGAAGGCCGAGGGCGTGCGCGCGGGCAGGGCCGTGGTCAGGAATCGCGCGCGCAACTGGGCTTGGAATTCACCACGGGCACGGGGGCTTGCCGCGTGGTCCAGGGCCTGACGCAGGTCGGGTTCAGGATCGTGCTCGCTGCTCATCCAGCACCTCCCTCAGCCGGCCCTAGGTCGTGAACTTCCTCGAGCAGGCTGCGCAGCTCCGACAGTGCGCGCGAGTAGCGCTTGCGCACGGCGACTTCATTGCGCTCGACGATGCTCGCGATGTCCTCGAAGTCCAAGCCCTCGAAGTAACGCAACACCAAGGTCTGGCGCAGATGCTCCGGCAGGCGTCCGATGGCCTCGCTGACGGCGCGCGAGAGCTCCGCGCCCGCGAGGACCTCGCGCGGACCGCGCCCGGCGTCGACGCGCTCCATGCGCGCACTCGCGCCGCCGTCCTCGTCCTCGGGATCCTGGCTGTGGGCCCGGTCCGCGAACAATCGGCTGGACCAATAGTCGCGGACCTTGTTCGTGGCGATCGTGAACACCCACGGGCGCAGGGGCCGGCGCGGATCGTAGGTCGGCATCGCACGGTGCAAGTGCATGACGATGTCCTGGGTCAGGTCCTCGGCCGCGTGCTCGTCCTTGACCAGCCGCGCCACGTAGCCGTAGATCCTGGGAAAATACACGTCGAAAAACCGCTCCAGTGCCTCAGGCCGCCCCTCGGCCAATGCCGTCAGTTCGTCCGCAGTCAATTCCTCCACCGCCGAGGGACCCAAGGGGCCACCGACTGGGCGGAATCCTCTGGAATGGGGGAGGCCTGACATGGTGTTCGGTGCGGCGCGGTCGCTGTGACCTCGCGTGAGCAGGATGCGGTGCATACTGGCGCTTGTCACGCGGTCCATCGGCGTCCGCGCCGGGCCTCCATGCCCGGGGCTGGGGGCTCAGGGCTCGGGTCGCGGGCCCGCCGGAGGCCCGCAGCGCTTGCTGTCGCGTGCTAACCACCCCGACATCTTCGCGCTCTGCCCCTGGAAGCTGCGGTCCCGCGTGGCGAACGCGTCGCGGCAGGGGGCCCCCGAATCTCGACCGGCCAATCCCAGCCACCGCCGTCATGGCAGAATTCAGGGTGGAATTCCCACCACAGCCCGACCCGGCCCCAGGCCTCCGTAAACCAGCATGCGCCAGCTCCTCTTCGCGTCCGCAATGACCACTGCACTGCTCGCCGGTCTTGGCCAGGCCCAAGAGCCGACTCTGCGCCGCGTGATCGTCGAGAGTCCGAAGGCGGCGGCTCAGGCAGAGGAGTTCGAGGATTTGGGTTTCGACGTCGTCGAAGGATCAGTGGGCCCGCGCTCGATGGAATTGGTGGTTTCGCTCGATTCGCTCGACTGGTTGAGGCGCCAGGGTTTTTCACCGACTGTGCTCGAAATCGGTCGACCGATGTACCGGATCATCGCCGAGGCCCAGGCCGCGGCCGCACCGGATATGCCCGTGCCCGCCGGCTATCTGGACGGGGCGCAGATCCTGGCGGAAATGAACCTCGCAGCGGCGACATTCCCCGCGATCTGCAAGGTCGTCGATCTGAACGCGCGCTACGGAACGCCGCTGACGGTGCAGGGCCGCAGCCTGTACGCGATCAAGGTCTCCGACAACGTGGCGCTCGACGAAGACGAGCCGAATGCGCTGATCCACGCGGGCGCCCATTGTCGCGAGCTTGGCACCCATGTGGTCGGGCTCGACACGCTCGCGCGCTTGACGACGCAGTACGGCATCGATCCCGCTGTGACGGCCCTGGTGAACTCGAACGAGATCTGGATTCTGCCGAACGCCAATCCCGACGGTTACAACCACGTGTTCACCGTCGACAACCTGTGGCGCAAGAATCGACGCGTGTTTGCCAGCGCCACGGGCGTCGACCTCAACCGAAACTACCCCTTCGGTTGGAGTTCAACCTGCGCGGGCAGCACGAGCCAATCCAGCGACACGTACAAGGGGCCCAGCGCGGGATCCGAAGCGGAAGTCATGACGCTGATGGCCATGCACGCGGAGCGTCGCTTTGCCAAGATCATCGATTACCACTCACACGGCAGCGAGACCCTGTATGGCTACGTCTGCTACACGCACCCTTGGGGCAGTTTCTGGGCGGCCGAGGCCTCCTCGATTTCCTTTGCTTCGGGTTACGGGACCATTCGTGTGCCCAGCGCCCAGGGCGAGCACTTCCAGAACCCGCTCGCCTACACGGGAACCTATTCGTTCCTGACCGAGATCGGCACCTCGTTCCAGCCGACCTACGCCTCGGCCCAGACCGAAGCGGCGCAAGTGTGGGGCGGAACGAAGTGGATCTTGCAGCGTCCGATCAGCCTGTCGGGCCACGTGGTCGACGCCTGCAGTGGAGCGCCGATCACGGCGGCAATCACCTATCCGAATGCCAACTTCACCCAGTCCGAGACCAATGGGAGCTTCGGCGCGGCCGGCCGCTATCACTCGTTCCTGCCCACGGGCTCGACCGACGTGCGCTTCAGCGCCCCGGGCTATGTGACGCAGACGATTTCGGTGGCCGCCACATCCAGCTCCGCACAGGTTCAAGACATCGCGATGATCCCGGTGGTGAATGCCGTGGCTTACTGCACAGCGAAGGTCAACTCCCTGGGCTGCACGCCATCGATCGGATCGAGCGGCACACCGAGCGCCAGCGCCGGGTCGGGCTTCACGATCAGCGCGGTCAACGTGATCAACAACAAGCCGGGACTCATGATCTACACCGACGGCGGCCGCGCGGCGGTGGCGTTCGCGGGCGGACTGCGCTGCATCAACGGGCCGATCAAGCGCTCGATCTCGCTGAATTCGAACGGCAACGCGCCACCGAACGATTGTTCGGGCGCATACACGATCGACCTCAACCAATTCGCCGTGGGCTCTCTGGGCGGCACTCCCGCGGCGTTCCTTCAGATTCCAGGCACCGTCGTCGACGCCCAATTCTGGGGCCGCGATCAGGGCTTTGCGGCCCCGAACAACGCGACTCTGTCGAACGGATTGGAATTTACGCTCTGCCCTTGAGCCGGCAGGATCAGAACTGCTCTGACTCCGTCGATCCTTCGAGAGCTGTGGTCGAGCTCTTGCCCTGGCTGACGGCCTGAGTCACCGCGTCGAAGTATCCAGTGCCGACCTCGCGTTGGTGCTTGGTCGCCGTGTAGCCCGCGGCCTCGGAGGCGAATTCGGCCTGTTGCAGCTCGACGTAGGCGGCCATGCCGCGGTCGCGGTAGCCGTTCGCGAGCTCGAACATCGAGTGGTTGAGAGCGTGGAAGCCGGCCAGTGTCACGAACTGGAATTTGTAGCCCATGGCGCCGAGCTCGCGCTGGAACTTTGCGATCGTGGCGTCGTCGAGTTTCTTCTTCCAGTTGAACGACGGCGAGCAGTTGTAGGCCAACAGCTTGCCCGGGAATTTGGCGTGGATCGCATCCGCGAAGTGGCGTGCTTCCGCGAGATCGGGGTGTGACGTTTCACACCACACAAGATCGGCGTAGGGCGCGTAGGCAAGCCCGCGTGCGATCGCGCCTTCAATGCCGGAGCGAATGCGAAAGAAACCCTCGGGCGTGCGCTCGCCCGTGAGGAAGGGCCGGTCGCGCTCGTCCACGTCGGAAGTGATCAACGTCGCGGCGTCTGCGTCCGTGCGAGCCACGAGCAACGTTGGCACCCCACAGACATCGGCAGCCAGGCGCGCGGCCGTCAGGGTGCGAATGAACGCCTGGGTGGGCACGAGGACCTTTCCGCCGAGGTGACCGCACTTTTTTTCGCTGGCGAGCTGGTCCTCGAAGTGCACGCCCGCAGCGCCGGCCTCGATCATGCCCTTCATGAGTTCGAACGCATTGAGCGGCCCGCCGAAGCCGGCCTCGGCGTCCGCGAGAATCGGCGCGAACCAATGCGTGTCGCCCGAGCGCTCCATGTGCTGGATCTGATCCGCGCGCTGCAGGGACTGGTTGATGCGCTTGACGACCGCGGGCACGGAGTTCGCCGGGTAGAGCGACTGATCGGGATACATGTTGCCCGAGAGGTTCGCGTCCGCTGCCACTTGCCAACCGGAAAGGTAGATCGCCTGCAGGCCTGCCTTGACCATCTGCACGGCCTGGTTGCCGGTCAGTGCGCCGAGGGCGTGGACGTAGTCCTGCTCGTGCAACAGTCTCCACAGGCGCTCTGCGCCCAGTCGCGCCAGGGTGTACTCGATCTGCACCGAGCCGCGCAGGCGATCGACATCCTCACGCGAGTAGTCTCGCACGATGCCCTCCCAGCGCTCTGGTGCGAATGAGAAGCGCGCCTCTCCGATGTCGCTGAGCCTGCGGAAATTGGCGTGAGGCGGGTGTGAGCTGGTGTCTTTCATGGTGTCAATCGGTGTGGGCCAAGAGGTGGTCGTAGGCAGGCAGGGTCAAGAAATCGACGAATTCGCGGGCCGTTGAGAGTTCACCGAAGAGGCGCGCGGAGAGCTCCAGGCATCCCGGCGCAAAGAGTGCTTCCGCTCCGGCGGCGCGCAGTTGCTTCAGCTCCTCGGCGAGCACGCGCGTGAACAACTTCGCGTCGACGGTCTCGCCCGAGTCCAGTTGCACGCCGTGGTAGATCCACTGCCACACCTGGGCGCGCGAGATCTCCGCGGTGGCCGCGTCCTCCATCAAGTCGTAGAGCGGCACGCAGCCCATGCCCGAGAGCCAGGCCGCCAGGTACTGCACGCCGACGCGCACGTTGTGGCGCAGACCATCGAGTGTTTTCTGTCCCGTGGGCACGCGCAGCAGGTCCTCGGCTCCTACTCGCACGTCCTCGCGCAGTCGTTCGAACTGATGCGGTCCCTTAAGTTGCGCGTCGAAGACCTCCTTGGCGATCGACACCAATCCGGGATGCGCGACCCACGTGCCGTCGTGTCCGTCGCCGGCCTCGCGCTGCTTGTCGGCGCGCACCTTGGCCATGGCACGCGCGTTGAGTTCCGCGTGGTCCTTGATCGGAATCTGGGCCGCCATGCCGCCCATGGCGTGCACGCCCCGGCGGTGACAGGTCTGGATCAGCAATTGACTGTAGCTGCGCAGGAAGTGCTGCGTCATCCCGACCACATCGCGGTCGGGCAGCACGCAATCCGCGCGTTTCCCGAACTTCTTGATGAAGCTGAAGATGTAGTCCCAGCGGCCGCAATTCAGGCCGCTGGAATGTTCGCGCAACTCATAGAGGATCTCGTCCATCTCGAAGGCCGCGAGGATCGTCTCGATCAAAACCGTGGCGCGGATCGTTCCGCGCGGCAGGCCCAGTTCGTTCTGGGCCAGCAGGAACACGTCGTTCCACAGACGGGCTTCGAGGTGATTTTCGAGCTTCGGCAAATAGAAATAGGGGCCGCTGCCGCGCTGGAGCAACTCGCGCGCGTTGTGGAAGAAGTACAGGCCAAAGTCGAACAGCGCCGCGGACATCGGCTCACCGTCGACGAGCAGGTGCTTCTCGGACAGGTGCCAGCCGCGCGGCCGCACAACAAGCGTCGCCGTCTTCTCGGCCAGTTGGTAGCGCTTGCCCGTGCCCGGCTGTTCGAAGGTGATCGTGCGCCGGACCGCATCGCGCAGGTTGACCTGCCCCAGGAGCAAGTTCATCCAACTCGGAGCATTCGAGTCCTCGAAGTCGGCCATGAACACATTCGCGCCGCTGTTGAGCGCGTTGATGATCATCTTCCGCTCCACGGGACCTGTGATTTCTACGCGCCGATCCGTCAGGTCCGTTGCTGGCGGCGCGGCGCGCCAATTTCCGGCGCGCACGTTCGCTGTGGACGCCAGGAAATCCGGTTTCTCACCAGCGTCGAGCCGATTGTGAACCGTGCGCCGGCGAGCCAACAATTCACGGCGTCGGGGCGCGAATGCGCGCTCCAGGCGCACGATGAACTCCAGTGCGGCCGGCGTGAGGATTTCAGGCGCGAGCCGATCGGGAGCAGAGCGGAACTCGACCCCAGAGGGGAGCGAGGGTTGTGCGCGGGTGGACATGGCGAGGGCGACTGCCGGAGTTTTCCCCGGGATCGGACGTCAGCAAGCCGGACGCCAGGTTTCTGCGAATGCGAAACGTTTTCCACCCCCGGCGGGGCGCGGCGTCCGTGGGGAGGCACTCTATATCTCGCGCCGCTTTTGTCCCCACCTTCCGCGCGAGGCTTGCCACGGGTCAAAGCCCGCACCCCAGAATCTGAAATTCGAGCGCAGCGTGCTGCAGTTGATCACCTAGCGCACCGGGATGCCTTCAAAGGTCAGGCTGTCGGACGTGGGCTCGCAGCACTGCGCTTCGCCGCTTCTCGCCCCCTCCACACCGGCGTCGAAGGCCGGGCCGATGGGGCGTTGGAAGTAGCAACTTGCCGGTGAGATCGCCCGCGGAGGCATGGACGTGATCCACAAGGGTCACGACACGGATCTCGGCGGCGACGGCGAAGCGCGCGATGGTCACGGGCGCGGCATCGCGCTGTTGAACGAATACACCGGCCGCATACCGACGGTCTTGACGCGATCCGATCTGAGGCTGGCGACGGGAGGCCGCCCTTGCGAGGTGATCCGCGCGCGGGCGAGCTACTTCACAGTCCGGCGTACTTGCGGATCTCGCCCTCGTGCTTGATGAGGGTCGCTTGCAGGCTCTTCGCCGCCGCGACGGCCTCAGCCTTGGCGCCGGACTTCAGGGCCACTTGGAAGGCGCGATGTTGGTCCGCCAACTCCTTGTCGCCGCTCGATCCATCGAGCAGGTAGCTCACCAGGAGTCCCGCCTCGTGGTAAAGGCGGCTGGAGCCAGCGATGTCGGTGGCGTCGGGCTGGAAGGAGAACACATCCTCCAATTTGCGCAGGCCGCCCTCCTTCTTGAGCTCGCCGAACGCGAAGGTGCGCAGCGTCCAGGGATCGGCGCCCTCGGCGGCTTCGGGGTTCTTCATGTAGCGCTCGACGTAGGACGCCGCCCCGTAGCGCAGCCAGCGCGGAATTTTCTTTTCGCCCCAGAACGGCGCTGTGTAGGCCGCCACGTCGCCGCGGCCACCGCTGCCGATCCACTGGCCAACCGCGGCCCAAGACGGGTCGATGCCCTCGACGAAACTCTGGGCCGCGGCCCAGCGCAACCAATAGGGTCCCCAGGGCGCGACCTTGGGATCCTTGCGGTCCCAGTAGCTAACGCCGCAGCCCATGAATTGTGGCGGCGTGCCGCGGTCGTAGAAGAGATCGGCGAAGTAGGCGCCGTGCAGCGAGGAAATGCCCTCGCTCTCGACCAGGATCGGCTGGCTGCCCGCGGCCTAGTTGTACTGCTCCAGGCTGTTGAGCATGAACAGGTGCGGCTTCTTTGACGGCTGCACTCCGAACAGGCGCCGCAACTCGGCCTGGGTCTGATCCGCATGCCAGCGCGCGATATTGGCGCCTTCCCAATCGCAGGTGGTCCAGACCTCAAAGTGCTGGCCTACCAATTTCCAGGGTTGTTCGATCTTCGAGTGGAATTCGTTGGCGGCAGTGAGGTCAACCCACGCGTCGCCGCATTTCCATTGAAGAGCGATCCACTTGTCCACGTCGGTGGGCGCGATCCAACTGTTGTCGTCGGCACGAAACTGGTGGCCGGCAGCTTTCCAATCCGCGATCTGTTTTTCGCGCGCGGCGTCCACGGGGTTGAACCAGGCGCCCTTCTCGTCCTTGACCCAGCCCATGGACATGAACGGCACGTCCGCCTCAGGCACCCACTGGTCCTTGAAGCGCGCCAGGCCCTGGGCCTTCATCTTTGCGGTCTCCTCGCGCTTGTACTTGGCGAGTTCTCCGAAGCTGTCGAACCACTTGTTGTCGTAGAACCTGTGCCCCAGGGCGCGGTGTGCCGCCTCGTGCGCGGGATCGAGCTCCAGGATCTTGCGGTAGACGCGCTTGGCGGCCCCCTCGTCCTTCGCGGCGGTATAGCCCGACGCCAGTTCGACCAGCTTGGCGACGTCGCTTCCGGCGGCAGCGATCTTCGCCTCGACGGCGGCATCGTCCTCCTGTTCGATGGCGAACACAGCGGTGGAGGGTGAGGACGACAGGGGAAGGGCGAGCAAGAAAAGTGCGGCGATCATGGCGTTGAAGGACCTCTTCGTTGGTGAAGGAAGTCCCATCAGCCTAACAACGACCCTCTTCACAAGCAGCGTCCCGCGCCGGATCGCATACTCTTTGACCCTATGCTGACATTGCTCCAATCCAGACGACCGATCCTGGTCGGCGTCGTTCACCTGCAAGCGTGCCCGGGATCGCCGCGTTTTTCCGGGGATCGTGAGCGCACCTTAGAGCGCGCAGCCGATGACGCGCGCGCCCTGGCTGCGGGCGGATGCGACGCGTTGATCGTTGAAAATTTTGGCGATGTGCCGTTTCACAAGCTCCACGCACCTTCGGAAACGATTGCGACCCTGGCCTTGGCCCTGTCCCGTGTGCGGCAGGTGGTGGGGGGCTTACCCGTCGGCGTGAACGTGCTGCGCAACGATGCGCGAGCGGCCCTGGGTCTGTGCGCGGCGACCGGGGCCAGTTTTTTTCGCGTAAATGTCCACACCGGAGCTGCGGTCACCGATCAGGGGCTGATCGAGGGCGACGCCGCGAACACCCTGCGCGAGCGCGCGCGCCTGTGCCCCGGCGCGGCGCTCCTTGCCGACGTTCACGTCAAGCACGCCATGCCCTTGGGCGGCGGGACCATTGGCCAGGCAGCCCAGGATGCGATGGGTCGCGGACTGGCTGACGCCGTGATCGTCACCGGCCGCGGAACGGGCCACGCACCGGACGGCGCGCTCCTGGCGGAGGTCAGGGCCGCCATTGGAACCGGCGCGCTGTTGATCGGTTCAGGCCTGAGCGAGCACAACGCGCGCGAACTCCTGGCCTGCGCGAACGGCGCCATCGTCGGCACGTTTTTCAAGCGCGACGGTCGCGTGTCAGAGCCCGTGGATGAGGCGCGCGTGGCGCGGCTGCGCGCCGTGTTCGACGCCCGCGGCTGATCAGCGCGCCTTGCGCGTCCAGAGCCACGGATCCATGGTCCCGTTGCATTCGACGTGTTGCAGGTCCAACGTCGTCGCGCGCGTCCGGTGCAGGGTTCGGGTGGGGTAGGCCAAACAGCCGTCCGTACGCCATTGCTCGAATTCGTAGACCGATTCTTCGGCCTCGGATTTCAGCGCGTATCCCAGGCGCGTCGGCAGGCCAGCTGCGTCGAGCTCCAGCCAACACCATTCGCTTCCGGCGGCGGCAAAGCGCAGACGTCCATCCACAAGGCGCAGCTCGAGGCCGCCGTGGCCAGGCTCGCGCGCCAGGCGACGCAGCAGCGCGAAAAGCGTGCGCTCCTGGCGTTGGCGCAGCTTGCGCGCTTGGACCTCGGAGAGGTCCACGCCCTGTGCGCCGTCGACCATCCAAGCCTCGGACGCGGTGGCCACCACCACGGTCTCTTGGGTGTTGATCGCCTGGGCCAGCGCGAAGCGCTCCGCCTCGAAATCGACCCACAGTTCGACACCTTGCATGCTGCCGGTTTCCTCGAGGCGTAAAACGCTGAGCGTGTGCAGCGTGCGCAATTCGCGCCAGGGTGCCTCGCCGCCCAGTGCGGACCACATTTGCTCCAGTTTGGATTCAGCCGCCGCATCGGCGGTTGCAGACGGAGCCGGAGCGCGCGTTTCGACTTCGCCAAGGGTCGCAAGACTCGCGCCCCAGGCTGCGGGCGGACCCATGACTGTCCAGCGCGAACCCATGGGATCCAGCGCGCGCTGGAGTTCGGTTTCGTCGAGACTTTCGATGGCCAGGGCGTCGGCCTCGAAGGACTGCAAGGCACCGCCGTGCATCGCACGCAATCGAAATTCGTCCTGGTTGAGTTGCGCGCGCGCGAAGGCCGCGCGCTGGGATTTGGCCGCGAGGACCAAGTTCGCGCTGGCGCCGTGGTCGGGAACAGCCAGGGCCGCGCGCAGGGCCGCGATGCGGCCCGCGACCCCTGCGACTTCGCCCTCGGTATATAGGTAGGCGGGCTCGCGCTGCCCCAGGGCATCGACCGAAGCGGGGACGAAGGTCCAGCCCTGCAGCGTCCTGGCCAGACGGGCCCCGTGCACGCACCAGAGCGCGCGCTCCGCGGAATGCTGCGACCCGGAGGCCTCCGGAGGCGAGAGCCAGCGCACCTGCGTCGGTGCGCTGGAGTTCGATTCGAGCAGCAACACCCGCGTCTTGCGCTCGGCGCCGGTCACCGCTGCCGTCGAATCTGACTTGGCGAAGGGCTTGACCGCGCGCTCCAACTCCGTCAGCGCGCGATCGACGCGAGCAGAATCAGGCGCGGCACACAGGGCCGAAGCGTGCCAGTGCCACTGCGAACTTGGGTCAGCCTCCGTTGCCGCGGGTGCACTCGACAAGGCTTCAGTGTGCGAGAGCGCGGCGCGCCGTTGTGCGTTGGGCAGGGGGGCGCGGTGGTCTTGGGCCGCGGCGGATTCCGCGCCGCGCGCAGCTCCCAAGGTCGCAGCGCGGACGAGTCCAAGGGCAGCCTCGAGCCCAGCCAGCGGCGAATCGATCGAAAGTTCAAGCGCCACGGACGAGCGAACCTCGACTTGGCCTCCGTGCTCCTGACTCCAACGCGAAAAATCTTGCTGCCCCTGGGGCCCGTTCAGTCCACTTCGCACGCGCCCCACAAACTCCGCATCCGCGCCGCCCCACACGAGCGAGAGTTTCACTCCGGCCGCGTCCCGCACCGCCAGGGACTGCACCGGGGCGCTCGGGCCGGGAGCCTGCGGCGTGCGCTCGCAGGCGCTGACGCCGATCAGAAGCAAGAGCGCCAGGGCCGGCCAGGGCCGTGGACAGCGAACTCCCGGTGACCAACACTTGGAACGTAGAGTCTTCATGGGCTGGCGTCGGGACCGTGCGCTGCCCCCTTGTGGCGCGCACCGTGGCCAGTAGTCTGCATTCTGAGCCGCCACTACACCATGAGCCTGGAACAGCACCGCAAGACTCCCCGGCGAGCGCTTGGATTCGCCGTGATCACGATCTCGGACACGCGCACGGGCAAGTCCGCCGGCGCATCCGACACCGGCGGAGATTTTCTTGCGCAGGCGATCACCCAGGCCGGACACCGCATGGTCGCGCGCGACTGGAGCCTCGACGAGGCCCCGGGGATCGAGGCGTGCGTGCGCCGCGCCCTGGAGCGCGACGACGTCGAAATCGTGCTGACCACCGGCGGCACGGGGATCGCGCCGCGCGACGTGACCTATCCGACGTTGATGCGCATGTTCGACAGCGAGATCCCGGGCTTTGGCGAGTTGTTCCGCTGGCTGAGTTTTCGCGAAATTGGAAGTGCGACGCTTTTGTCGCGTGCTGTCGGCGGCTTGATCGCGGGCAAGGTCGTGCTCGCCTTGCCCGGATCTCCAAAGGCCCTGCGACTGGCCATGGACGAAATCGTGCTGCTGGAGGCGGAGCACTTGGTCAGTCAAGCGCGCGGTCCAGCTGCGCCGTGAGCCGCTGCAATGTTCTCGCGGCACGCTGGATCCTAGCCGCGGCGGTCGCACTCATCGCCGGCTGCTCGCGCCAGGCGGCGGACCTCGAGGCGCATTCTCCTGCGCTTGCGCAGTTGTTGGGGCAATACGAAGCCCAGGTGCGCGCGCGCCCCGGGGATGCGATCGCGCGCGCGGAACTTGCACTGTGCTACGAGGCGAACGGTCGCTGGGCACAAGCCGCTGCGCACTATTTGGCCGCCGGCGAATTGGATCCGGCGCAACCGATGTGGCCAACGCACGCTGCGCACTGTCAGGCACAGCACGGAGAGCTGGAAGCGGCGCGCCGCACCCTCGAACTGGCAGCCGCGCGCTTTCCCGACAGTGCCGCGCTTCTGCAGCGCTGGGCAGTGACTTGCCTTGAGAACGGC
The DNA here is from genome assembly GCA_947484275.1 of Planctomycetota bacterium. Taxonomy (GTDB): domain Bacteria; phylum Planctomycetota; class UBA1135; order UBA1135; genus JADJQU01. Next base: position 28,122 of record CANKOY010000039.1, read on the forward strand.
GACTACTCCAAGGCGCGCGATCAGTTCCTCGTCCTTACCACGCTGGCGCCGTCCGAAGGCTGGACGGGCGTTGCGGAAGTCGACCTGGCCATGGGGGACGCGGTCGGCGCACTGCGCGCTTGCGAGAGCGCCTTGGTCAGTGATCCAAACTACAAGCTGACGAGGTTCTTGCGCGCGCGCAGCCTGCGCGAACTCGGTCGCGAGTCCGAGGCCGCGCGAGAGCTTCAATTCCTCGACGTGACCACAAGGCGCATGCTCGCGGACACGTGGTTTGATCGGGCCGCGGAGTTCGAGATGGCCTTTGAGGCGCGTTTTGCGCGAGCGGTCGGACTCTTGAACGCCGAGCGCGCTGTTCCGGCCGTCGCCGCTTTTGAAGCCCTGCTGAAGGAGCGTCCTGCGGACGTGCGCTCCCTGGCCAATCTCTCCATGGCTCGCGCCGCTGCGGGGGATCTTGAAGGCGCACTGGCCGACTGCGAGCGCGCCATTCGCTTGGATCCACGCCGCGCGAGCCTGCACCGCGCGCTGGCGCTCGTGCTGTTCCGAACCGGGAGCACGGACGAGAGCATCGAGTCCGCCCGGCGCGCCTGCGAACTGGACGCGGCGGATGGACAGAACTTCGCGCTTCTTGGAAACCTAATGGAGACACGCCAGGACTTTTTGGGGGCCTTGGATGCCTGGCGCAAGTCCCTGCGCCTCGATCCTTCGCAGCACGGCCTGCGACTGCGGATCGAGGCTCTGGAAAAGCGATGAAGTTCCCCTGGCTGCTGCTCCCGTTGCTGACGTCTTGCTCGCCCGGGGACGACGCCTGGTTTGAAGAGCAGGCCAGTCAGCGCGGTCTCGAGTGGAAACACACTGCCTACACCGAGCAGCGCTTCGAGTTCCCAGAGATCATGGGCGGCGGCGTTGGCCTGTTCGACTCAGACTCCGACGGCGACCTCGATGTCCTGTTCGTAGACTCCGGCGACTTGCACGGACCGCCGCTGGCCCAGAGTCGGCCGCGTTTTTTTCTCAACGACGGCGCGGGGAATTTTTCTGACAACACGGAGCGCGCGGGGTTTTCGTCAGGAGCCTACGGCATGGGCATCGCCTGCGGCGACTACGACAACGACGGTGATGTGGATGTGTTCCTGACAGGCGTCGGCACCACGGTGCTCTACCGCAACGACGGCGGGCATTTCGTCGATGTGACGGCCGCTTCCAGCGCCCGAGTGGGGGGCTGGAGCGCCAGCGCGGGCTTTTGGGATTACGACGAGGACGGCTGGCTCGACTTGTTCGTTGTGCGCTACGTGGATTGGTCGGCGGAACGTGAAATCGACTGCCGATCGAGGGATGATCGACGGGATTACTGCTCGCCGCTGCGCTACAGCGCGCCCTCGAGCAGCGTGCTGCTTCGAAATCGCGGCGACGGCGGATTCGAGGACGTCAGTTCAAGGATCGGCCTTGAGGGCGCGCGCGCCAACGGCCTTGGGTTGGCCACGGGCCGCATCGGTCCCCGGGGAGAGTCCGCGGCGCTCGTAGCGAACGACATGTTGCCCAATTTGGCCTGGGTCGCCCGCGGCGAGGGACTGGTCGACTGCGCACCACTCGCTGGCCTGGCAGTGAACTCGATCGGATTCGCGGGCTCCGGCATGGGCATCCACGCCGCGGACTTCGACGACGATGGCGATCTCGATGTGTTCGTGACCAACTTGCGCCGCCAGGGGAACGCGCTGTTCGTGCAGGGAGCGCCCGGGCGCTTTCGGGAGGAATCCGCGCGCGCGGGGTTGTTTCGCCCCAGTCTGCCGTTCACGGGGTTCGGCTGCGGTTTTGCCGACTTCGACTGCGACGGGTACCTCGACCTGTTCGTGGCCAACGGCCGCGTGGCCCTCGAACAGCCCATCGCCGACCCGCGCACTCCCTATGCCGAGGAAAATCAGCTCTTCCGGCAGCAAGTCGGAGGGCGCTTCGAGGAGATCTTGCCCCGGGGCGCTGCCCGCGGCGTTTCTGCGGGATCCAGCCGCGCGCTGGCCTTCGGCGACCTCGACAATGACGGCGGCATCGATGTGGTCGTCGTCAACCAAGGGGCGCCGGCGCTGCTCTTGCACAACCGCGTTCACGGGGGCGGGCAGTGGATCGGATTCCGGATCCTCCAGGCCAATGGCCGCGACGCCATCGGCGCTCGGGTCGAGCTGACCGTGGGCGGGCGCACGCGCTACCGCGAAGTCAATCCGGTCTACGGCTACCTCAGTTCGAACGACCCCCGCGTGCACTTCGGGTTGGGGCCTGCGTCTGCGGCCGAGCGCCTGCGCGTGCGCTGGTCCGACGGCGTCGAGCAGGATTTTCCCGTGCCGGCAGTCGGCGCGTACCACACGCTTCGCCGCAGCCCACCGAACGTCCTGGATCGCTAACCTGCGCAATCATGGAGCGGAGTTTTTGTCTCTTGGCCCTCTTGGCCGCGATCTGGGCCTGCTCGATCGCGCCCACGTCGCCGTCCGCGGAGCCGACGGTGCCGGCGGTGCCCACTGCGCTCGGGGGCCGCGCGATTGTGATCGAGGGCAGCTTCGAATGCGGCGCTGCGAGCTTGCCTTGGGCGCGCGGAGTCGATCCCGCGCAGTTCAACGAGCGCGGGGCAGTGTCGTTCGCTGGCCCTGAGGCTGAGGAACAAATTTTCGTCTCTCCGACTTTCGACGTGGGGGCCTTCGACGAGTGCCTCGTTTCCTGGAATGCGCGCCACTCGCCGTCCACGGGTTTTGGCGTCGAGATTTCCGTGTCGCGCAGTTCCCAGGGCGATTTTTCACCGTGGATGTGGATCGGCGAGTGGAACGTGCACGAGCGGCCCGCGTTGCTCGTGTCCAATTTCGACGACGCTAGGATCGACGTCGATACGCTGGTCGCGCGGACTGCGTGGCGCGCGATCCGCTTGCGAGTTCGAGTGCGCAGCTCCGACCCCCAGCGATTGCGCTTTTCCCTCGATCAACTCGCGATCGTCCCAAGCTTGCGTGCGGTGGCAATCAAGTCAGAACCCACATTGCGTTCAACCCCAGGGGCCACGCCGCGCTTGCCAGTTCCGTTCCGCAGTCAGCGCGCGGAGGAGGCGCGCCTTGCTCCTCGCATCTGCAGTCCCACTTCACTCGCCATGGTGCTCGCCTACCGCGGCGTGGACGTGCCGACATCCGAGGTGGCGCGCCGCGCTTACGATCCCTTCCATGACATCTACGGCAACTGGAATCGCGCCATCCAGGCCGCCTATTCCCTTGGAGTACCAGGTCGCCTCGAACGCATCGTCGATTGGACGCGCGCGGGAGAATTTCTGGTCCAGGGCCAGCCCCTGATCCTGTCGATCGCCGCGAAGCCCGGACAATTGCGGGGCGCGCCCTACGCCTCGACCGCCGGACACCTCCTTGTCCTGTGCGGCTTCGATGGCGCTGAGCTCGCCCTAGTCAACGACCCCGCGGCATCCTCCGCAGCCGAGGGGAGGCTCGCCTATGCTCTCCGGGACCTCGAGACTGTTTGGATGGCGCGCGGGGGGACCGCGTATGTTCTTGGTCCGCGCTCCGACCCGTCTCCCGGAGACACTGACCGCCGCGTTGGAACAGGATCCCATTGAAGCTGAACCAAGAGTCCGGGGACGAATCGCCGTACGAAAATCCCTGGGTGGCGCGGATGTGGCGTTACTTCGCCAAGGACATCTGGGTTCCGCAGATCGAGAAGCTCGATCCTCTGCGCGCGTTCTACTACAAGACGGCGCGCGTGCTGCACCTGGCGGCCCGCGGCTTCATCGCTGACAACTGCCTGTTCCGCGCCTCTGCGCTGACGTACATCACTGTCCTCAGCCTCGTTCCGCTGCTCGCCTTCGCATTTTCAGTGATCAAGGGCCTGGGTGCGTACGAAGGCCTGATGGTCAGGGTGCGCCAGTGGATGGACTCCTACCTGGCCACCGAGGCCCAGCGCACCGGAGAGGCTGGCGACACGATCCGCCAGTCCCTGGATCAAGTGCTCGAGTTCGTCAATCGCACGGACGTGACGAAGCTCGGCGCCGCGGGCTTGGTCTTTCTGTTGTTCGCCGTGGTGCAGTTGCTGGGCACGATCGAGCGCTCCTTCAACGAAATCTGGGGCGTCAAGCGCCCGCGCACGCTGCTGCGCAAATTGACGGATTACCTGTCGATGGTGATCCTGGCTCCGATTTTCTTCGCAACGGCGGTCAGCTTGACCTCCGTTTCCAATGCGGAGGTCGTCACGGATTTCCTGCGTGAGACTCTGCACCTGGGTGGCCTGCTGAACCTGCTGATCGACCTCACCAGCGTGTTCATGATGTGGATCTTCTTCACATTTCTGTTCCTGACACTGCCCAACTCGCACCCGAAGTTTTCGTCTGCACTGCTCGGTGGGTTGGTGTCCGGACTCCTGTGGCACGGCGCGCAGTTGTTGCACGTGAAATTCCAGATGGGAATGGCTCGCTACAACGCGCTCTACGCAAGCTTCGCCGCGATTCCGATCTTCCTGGCCTGGATCCAGGTCTCCTGGGTCACCGTGCTCGCCGGCGCGGAGATTGCCTCTGCCCACCAATCCGAGCCCGCCTACCGCAAGATCGCGCTCAGTTGGCGCAAGGACCACGCCTTTCTCGAAGTGGTCGGATTGCGCGCCATGGTGCGCATTACGCGCGCGTTCCTCCTTGGCCACGCCAGGCCCAACGCCAGCGATATTTCCACGGACCTGGGCGTTCCGCCGCGGCCCGTGGAACAGGCCCTGGGCGTCCTGGTGGAGCGCGGTCTGGTGGTGGTCAGCGAAGACGGCCCACAGCAGACCTTCTTGCCCGGGCGCGACCCAGGCCAGCTGACGATCAAGAGTGTGATCGACGCACTCAAGGGCTCTTCGGGTCCACTGGATCTTCCGGCCTGTTCAGGGGTCGATCAACGCCTGGCGAGCAACCTCCAGCGACTCGAGTCCGAACGCGAGAACTCCTCCGCCAATTTGACGCTGCGGGAATTGGCCCTGGAGCAGGCGGATCTGCCCTCGCCCGGATCGGGTTGAGCGCAGCTTTCGGGACTTGCCGTCCCTCCTGGCGTGCCCGGCGACTTGCGGCCGCGCGGCGGACCTGGTTTCCAGACCTACCCTAAGGGGTCCTGCATCCAGCGGCCGACAGGGACTTTCATGTCCCGAGTCCTGCAAAGCTGCCCCGGCTGCGCACGCCAACATGACGTCGGCGCCTTGAGCGTTGGCAGCCCTGTGATCTGCTCCTGCGGCGTGCGGTTTGGTGTCGAGGCGCTGCGCTCGATCACTCCGCGCGCCATGTGTTGCTCGCGCTGCGGCGGCCCGCTGCGCAGCGACACTCTGGTGTGCGACTACTGTCAGGCGGAGATCACGATGGAGGAGCGCCTGCTCGACTCCATTTGCCCGGCGTGCTTCGGGCGCATGACCAGCACTGCTGACTACTGCATGAGCTGCGGCGTGCGCATCGATGCCCAGCCTGTGGCCGCATTGCCCGCGAGTGCATCGTGCCCGCGCTGTTCGGCTGGCCTGCGCTCGCGGCGCGTCGGGGCGGAGCTGCTCGTCGAGTGCAGCGCCTGCGCTGGTCTGTGGGTCGATCCGAAACTGCTAGAGCGCCTGTGCGACGACGCCAACGTGCGCAAGTCCGTGGCCGAGTCTCTGGGCAGCGCGCCAGCGCGCGAGAGCAAAGTCAAGGGCCAAGTCCTGGCGTACATTCCCTGCCCGAACTGCCGCCAGCCGATGAACCGCAAGAACTTCGGCTCGATCTCCGGGATCTTGATCGACGTCTGCAAGGACCACGGCGTCTGGCTCGATCACGGCGAGCTGCGGAGCGCCCTGACCTTCGCCGAAACAGGTGGGCTCATCGAAGCGCGCCGCCGCGAAGTGGGAGAGTTGGAGCGGCGCAAGCAACGCGCCGCGATGGATGCGAGTCCCACGGCTGCGGAAATGCTCGGCAGCGACGCGCGGGGCTCGGTCCTCGGCCGCTCGAACGGTGGACTGCTGGGTTGGCTCGCGCGCGAGCTGCTGGGCTAGCAGCCCGTTGAGAGAGTCCCCACTACGGCAAGACGTGCTTCGGCGCCGCGTCGTTGCTCTTGGAAAGTGGTGCTCAGCGGCCAGGAAGGCCGCACCCCACTGCGAAGGCTCCGCAGGAGCCTTCACTACGAGCGCTTCGCGCTCTAACGCGGGGCCCCCTGCGCAACTTCCTGTCGCGCCCCTTGCTCCGCCTTCGCACGCCTTGCCTCGCGACGGGACTTTTTCAACGGACTGCGCGCCCGTGCCGGTCCACTAGTGCTGGGTCGCGGGCGCGGGCGTCACGCGCCCCAGGGGCTCGGCGAATTCCGCGACGCTGAAGCACAGATAGGCCATGCACAGGGCGCCCAATTGCAACTCACGCGGATGGACACTTTCCAACGTGTCGAGCGCTGAGTGGTGAACGTCGAAATAGCGCGCGGATTCGGGGATGAAACCGGCGCAGGGAACGCCGAGCTCGTGCAGGGGCCCCACATCCGCGCCGACTCCGGTTGAATGCGAAACGTACTGGATGCCGTAGGGACGCAGCTGTTCGCCGATGGCCGCCAAGCGCGCCAAGTCAGCTCCGGTGGAGTTGCTTTCGAATCCGCGCGGCGCGAATCCGCCGCGGTCGCTCTCCAGGGCGAATACGTGGCGGTCGATTTTCTCGCGGTGTGTGTCGCGATAGCCCGTGGCGCCGCGCAGGCCGTTTTCCTCATTCATCCACAGGATCACGCGCAGCGTGCGCCGCGGCTTCCAGCCCAGGGTCTTGATCAGGCGCATCACTTCCAATGCCTGAACGCAGCCCGCGCCGTCGTCGTGGGCGCCCACGGAGAGATCCCAGGCGTCGAGGTGGCCGCCCACCAGCACGATTTCCTCGGGCTTTTCGTGCCCGAGGATTTCTCCGACGACGTTGAAAGAAGGCGCATCCTCGTACCAGCGGCAATCGAGGTCGAGTTTCACGCGCGGCGTTTCACCGCGTGAGAGCAGCGTGGCGAGGCGCTCCGCTCCGAGCGTGCTGATCGCCACGGTCGGCACGCAGGCGTCCTTCTCGTAGCGCATCGCTCCCGTGTGGGGATGGTCGTCGAGCGCCAGGGTCATCGAACGCACGATTGCGCACAGCGCGCCGGCCTTCGCCGCGGCCGCGGATCCGCGACTGCGCTGATCTACGGCGCCGCCGTAGGCCTGAAAAAGACTGGGCCGCACGGGATCCATGGGCCGGTTGAAGAACACGGCCTTGCCGCGCGCGCGTTCCCCTAGGCCTTCGAGTTCCTCGAAGCTCTTGACCATGACGATCTCGGCCTCGATGCCGTCCGCGGGCGTTGGCGGACTACCTCCCAGGGAGCAAACGCTCAAGCGCTCGGGCGCGGCGCCGCTCGCGGATACCAACACGAGGCTCTCCAAAGTTCCGCGTTCCCAGTGCGGAACCATGCAGGGCTCCAGGCGCACATTCTCCAATCCGAGCGAGAGCATCGTCTTTTGCCCCCACTGGACCGCAGCGGCCGCGCCCTTGGAACCCGAGAGGCGCTTGGGCGCGACGGCGCACAACTCCGCCAACATCGCGTAGGCACGCGGATTTTCGAGCGCTTCCTTGGCGAGAACCTCGAGCTTGCCTCGCTCGGGTACCTGCGCCGCGAGACTCGGCGGTGATTGAGTTGCCGGGATCGGCAAGAGCAGAACCGTGCACAGCCAGGACAGTGGTGCGGTGAGGAATTGCATGCTTCGTTCTCTCAGGTGGGGGGCCAAGAGCATCGCAGATCCTGGGCCGCTGCGCACCTCGGCAATTGCTGGCAGTGGAGCTTTGCATTCGCGCGCGGGGATCCATGGACTGGCGCGGCTTGGACACTCAATCCCACTCGAGGCCCTGGCAGCGCGTGGCCTGGCCGCTGGTCGTGCTGCTGGCGCTGCTGCTCCACGCTCCGAGTTTGGGCGGCGGATTCATGGCGGACGATTTCGGGATCCAACTCGTGCTCGACGGGCGAGTGGAGAGTTCCACCTGGAAACCTTGGAACCTGTACGACTTCGGCGCGCTCGCCGATGCGCCCAGTGGTGCTGTGGAGCAGGGCGCATTTCCCTGGTGGACTTCCGCTGACTGGCGCCTGCGCTTCCTGCGCCCACTGACCAGTCTTTCGCTTTGGCTGGATCACGGTCTGTTCGGTGCGAGCGCTCTCGCCGGGCACGCCGTTAGCATGTTGCTCTTCGCTGCGCTGTTGTGGGCCGCGCACGCCGTATACCTGCGCCTGGGGCTTTCGCCCGTGGCGGCATTGCTCGCGCTGACGGTGCAGGCTTGTGATACGGGTTCATTGATGCCCGTGGGCTGGATCGCCAATCGAAATTCGCTGCTCGAGGGGTTGTTCGCGCTGCTAGCGGTGCGCGCGGGCCTCGAAGCCGTGCAGCGAGCAAGCGCCGGCGCCGCGGCCGCCGGTTTCATCTTCGCCGCGCTGTCTGTGGCCTCCAAGGAATCCGGCGTGCACGCATTCTTGCTCTTGGCCTGGATGTTCTGGCGCGCGAGAGCGCGCGCACCGTGGATGGCGCGCGCCGCCGCGGCTCTTGTCGTTTGCGCTGGCGTTTACCTCATCGGGTATGCGCTCGCAGGCTACGGGTCGAACGCAATCTTCTATCCGTTGCCGTGGTGCGCGCCCCAGATTTTTGCCGAGCGAGCACTCACGCTCGCAGCCTGCGCTCCGCTGTCCGTCGTTTCTCCCTTCACGGCGGATTTCGTTGTACTGCGGCCGGATTTGCATGTGCCGATCGTGCTCTGCGCCTTGCTGTTCGGTGGCGCTGTCGTGTGCTGCATCGCGCGCCGCCTGCGCGGCGATCCGCGGGCCCTGCTGCTGTTGCTTTGGGGCACGCTCGCCTTGCTGCCACAGGCCGGGACGCCACCCTCGGATCGATTGATGTTCACTCCGATGATTCCCTGGTCGGCATTGCTCGCGCTGTATCTGACGCAACTGTGGAGCGCGCGGACACGCGGGGAAGTCGGGCGCCCCGAGCGCGCCATGGGGGGAGCCATCTTGGTCGGTGCTTCGCTGCTCTCCTCCGTGGCGCTCCTGATGGGAGGTGTTGCGCTGTCCTCCGGCGCCGACACGCTGCGCCGCGCGGTGAGCGAGGCGGAAGTCGCCGCGGAAGAGCCCGGTGCCCGGGACGCGTTTCTGCTGCAGGCCTCACCCAGCGCGCTCATGGCCCTCAGCCCGGGCGCTGCATGGGTCGCTCAGGGCGGACGCGAGGATGTGCGCTTCCATCCGCTTCAATCGGGACAGCGCTCCATGGCATGGATACGCACCGGGCCAAAGAGCTTTGCACTCGAGACGCGCGACGGGCAGTTTCTCAACAATGTCTTCGAGAGCGTGTTCCTGACCCGCGCGCTGCGCCCCAACGAGAGCATTTTCGTGGCGCGCTCGGCCTATGAGCTGCGCGGCACCGCGGACGACCGGGGGGCATTGCTGCGCATCGAACTCGAATTGCCCAGTCCCCTGGAGGATCTGCGCTGGCGCTTTCTGGTGTACGAGGACGGTCGCCTGCAACACCGACCGCCGCCCGCGATCGGCGAGACAATCGTCGTCGGGCCCGGCTTTCGGAATCCGCTCTTGCCCTGAGTTCTGTGTCCCAAGCCCTGTGGACGATTCTCGCGCGCACAGTACTGTGTGCGATGTGCGCCAGGAGCTTGAAATCGTCTACGCCGACGAGCGACTGCTCGTAGTCCACAAGCCTGCGGGTCTCTTGACGGTCGGGGGCCCCGACGATCCCGCGTCGCTCGAAACGCGTCTTGCTGAACAGGGCCTGAGTGCCAGCGCCGTGCACCGTCTGGACCGCGACGTTTCCGGTTGCGTGCTGTGTGCCAAGGACCGCGAGATGTGGGAGTCGTTGGCGGACATGTTTCGAGAGCGCGCGCTCAAGAAGATCTACTGGGCCCTGGCCCTTGGGGTCGTGGGACCGGCCGAGGGACAGTGGAAATATCCGCTGCTCGAGGAACACGGGATGGCACGAGTGTCGGCGAAGGGACGGCCGTCACAGACTCGCTACCGGACACTGAATCGCTTTGCGAGGGCCAGCGAACTTGAGATCGAGCTGGTCACCGGCCGCTACAACCAGATTCGAGTCCACGCTGCGCACGGGGGCCACGCACTGGTTGGCGAGCGCAAGTACGCGCGCGGAAAGGAGGATTTCTTGCGCGCGCCGCGCGTGGCCTTGCACGCCTGGCGTCTGGAATTCACCCATCCGATCAGCGGCGAGTCCGTGAATGCGTGCGCGGAGTTGCCCCCGGAGCTTGCGGACCTGCGCGAGCAGGCTAGGGCGAATCAGCGCGTCAGGAAATCGCCCTAGCAGCCCGTTGAAAAAGTCCCTACTACGGCAAGACGTGCTTCGGCGCCGCGTCGTTGCGCTCGGAAAGTCGTGCTCAGCGGCCAGGAAGGCCGCACCCCACTGCGAAGGCTCCGCAGGAGCCTTCACTACGAGCGCTTCGCGCTC
>CANKOY010000040.1 GCA_947484275.1 Planctomycetota bacterium
ATGAGCTCGAAGCACTCCTGCCCTGGCTCCACCGACCTGACCTTCAGGGGCCGGGCTTCAGCCACCGGCGTTATTGGGACATCGAACTTGGCCGCGCGGTCAGCATTTGTGCCGAGGGCGAAGAAGAGTTCGCGCCGCTGTTCCGTGAGCTGGAAAAAATCGTGCGCGCAGCCGGTTCCACACCACTGGCGTTTCTTTTGATCCCCGATGAGTTCCAAGTGGACGATCGAATCTGGGCGGAGGTTGTCGCGCGACTCCCGGAGTGCGAACTCGAGCGCGACCGGGCCCAACGGCTCGTGACGGCTTGGCTCGACGCACGCAGGGTCACGTATCTCGATCTCCTGCCGCGGATGCGCGCGTTGGAGACGAGCACCGGCGGCGCGCACCTGTACTTGCCGCTCAACACCCACTGGAGCGTGGGCGGCAATCAGGTGGGGGGGGAGGCCCTAGCCGAACTGGTGCGATCGATACTCGACGAGGAGCGCTGAGAGCGGGGCGAGCGTTCAGTTTTCAGAGCTGCCCGCATTTCAGGGTGCACCTTCGATCTAGTGGATGTGCGGTGCCCACGATCGGCTGCCGGCCTGACTCCGAGAGCCGGATGGTTGAACTCCGGCCTCTCCGCGCGCCGCAGCACATCCGCTGCGGCGCGCGGGAAGACCGGGCGCCTCAGGTCGAGTGGAGGATTACTGACCTTCGCCTGCGGACGCAGGTGACGATGCGTGGTCCATCAGGTAGACCCACTTGCCGTCGCGCTGGGCTTTGAGATCCGAATAGCGACCCTCGAACTTGATCGGCTTGCCGTCGGGGCCGTTCACCGACATGGTCCACAGGCCCCACGTGGCGACCGCGTCGCCGAGCACCGTGTGGTGTGCTTCCGTCAGGGACAGGACCGCGCCAGCGGCTTTCATGTCCGCGCCGATCTTGGCCTGGCCGGCGGCCACGGCCTTGCCACGGACGATCATCGAATCGGGCGGGAAAGATACGGCGTCGGGGCTGTCCCAATACATCGTGGCCAAGGCGTTGCCGTCGCCGGAGTTGAAGGCGGCTTGAAATCTCTGGTCGAGGTCCGTGGCGGCAGCGATCAGTGCGGCTGTATCCGCCCCGGTGGAGCACGTGTCGCAGCAGGCCGCAGGGAGCAAGAGTGCAAGGGGGGCAAGGAACTTGATTCGGCTCATTTGGGGCATGGGGTTGTAGATAGTCGGGACCGCGGGATCCTACCAATCCGGTGCGACCGTGGTCCCCGGCGCCTGGCGCGCTAGCCAAGGGAAGTGCGCGGCTGGCCGCAGGGCGCAGGCCGCGGGAGCGCCCTGGCTCGACACCGCGGCGATGAGTAACGTGTTCGCCCCATGGCTTCCATTCCCCAACGCAAGATCACGGTCGTCGGCGCCGGCTACGTCGGCATGACGGCGGCGCAGTTGTGCGCCCAGAAAAACCTCGCGGGCGAGGTCGTTCTCATCGACATCAATGAAGGTCGCGCGAAGGGCATCGCCCTGGACCTGAATCAGATGGCGGCGATCGAGGGCATCGGCACGCGCATCGTCGGCACCGCCGATCCCAAGGCCACCTACGGCTCGGACCTTTTCATCGTCACCGCGGGACTGCCGCGCAAGCCCGGCATGAGCCGCTCCGACCTGCTTGAGGTCAACGGCAAGATCATCGCCGAGGTCGCGAAGTACGTGCAGGGCGGCAGTCCCGAGAGCTTCGTCATCGTGGTGACCAATCCCCTGGACACGATGGTGCACCTGATGCGCGCCAAGACGAGTTTTCCGCCCAAGCAAGTGATCGGAATGGCGGGCGTGCTCGACTCGGCTCGCTTCTCGTGGTTCATCGCGGAGGCCACGGGAGCCAACGTCGCCGACGTCGATGCGATGGTGCTCGGCGCCCACGGCGATTCCATGGTGCCGATGCCGCAGTTCTGCACGATCAACGGCGTCACCCTGCCGCACTTGGTGGACAAGGCCAAGATCGACGCCATGGCTGACCGCACGCGCGGAGGCGGCGCTGAGATCGTCAACCTGTTGAAGACCGGCAGCGCTTTCTTTGCGCCCGCGGCCGCGGCAGTGGCCATGGCGAAGTCGATCCTGAACGACGAGCGCCGCATGTTGCCCTGCGCTTGCTTCATGAACGGCCAGTATGGCTTCGAGGGCATCTACATGGGCGTTCCCGCGATCCTCGGCAAGAGCGGAGTGGAGAAGATCGTCGAGATTCCGCTCGACACGCAGTCGCGAATCCTGATGAACAAGACGGCGGGAGCGGTGCAGAAGGACCTCGATCTTCTGCGCGACCTGGCTCTGCTCTGATCTGCGACAAGACTTCGGCGACAATTCGATGAGCACACGCACTGAAACCGATTCCTTCGGTCCGATCCAAGTTCCCGCGGACGCTTTGTGGGGCGCACAGACCCAGCGCAGCCGCGAGAATTTCAAAATCGGCGGCCATACGTTCTCACGGCCCCTGATCCGCGCGCTTGGAGTGGTCAAGAAGTCCGCGGCCCTCGCGAACATCGACCTTGGGGAGCTCGACAAGCTCGCGAAAAAGCAACAGAAGGCACTGCTGGACGCCGCGGACGAAGTGATCGCCGGCCGCTGGGACACGCACTTTCCGTTGGTGGTCTGGCAAACGGGCTCGGGCACCCAGACGAACATGAACGCCAACGAGGTGATCGCGAACCGCGCGATTCAATTGTTGGGGGGCGAACTCGGTTCGAAGAAGCCGATCCATCCCAATGATCACGTGAACCGTTCGCAGTCGTCGAACGACGTGTTTCCCACTGTGATGCATGTCTGCGCTGTGGAGCAGACCGTCCAGCGCCTGCTGCCCGCACTCGAGAGTCTCGCCTTGGCCCTCGACGCCAAGAGCGCGGCCTGGAAGAAGGTGGTCAAGATCGGCCGCACGCACCTGCAGGACGCGACTCCTCTGACTGTGGGCCAGGAATTCTCGGGCTACGTCCAGCAACTGCGCGACGCCCAGCGCGCGATCAAGGCCACGCTGCCCGCGATGTACGAGCTGGCCCTGGGCGGCACCGCGGTCGGTACGGGCCTGAACACCCATCCGAAATACGCCAAGCTCGCGGCCGCGAAAATCGCCGCGGAAACCGGCCTGCCGTTCAAGTCGGCGCCGAACAAATTTTCAGGCTTGGCAGCCCACGACGCGCTGGTTTTCCTGCACGGCACCCTGCGCGTCTGCGCTGTGGCGCTGATGAAGATCGCCAACGACATTCGCTGGCTTGGCTCCGGTCCGCGCTGCGGCCTGGGGGAACTGCGCCTGCCCGAGAACGAACCGGGCTCGTCGATCATGCCCGGCAAGGTGAACCCGACCCAGTGCGAGGCCATGACCATGGTCTGCGTGCAGGTGATGGGGAACGATGTCGCCGTGGGGCTCGCAGGATCCCAGGGCAATTTCGAGCTCAACGTTTTCAAGCCCGTGATCATCCACAACGTGCTCGAATCCACGCGCCTGCTTGCTGACGCGTGCGATTCCTTCCGCGAGCGCTGTATCGAGGGCCTCGAACTCAACTCCGCGCGCGTCACCGAGTTGATGAACCAGTCTCTGATGCTGGTGACCGCCCTCAATCCTTCGATCGGCTACGACAATGCCGCCAAGGCCGCGAAGAAGGCCTACCAGGACGGCACGACCCTAAAGGCGGCCGTGGTTGCGCTGGGGTTGATGTCGCCCCAGGCCTTCGACAAGGCGATCGATCCGTCCGAAATGGTCGCTCCCAGGGTCGGCAAATCCCTGTCCGGCGGATAGTTCTGGCGTTCGGGCCCAGAGCCCCTAGACTCTTGCGCCCCACGCAGCGCAGGGACCCCCATGAAGATCAACACCCGCTCCAGCTCGACCAAGCACGCCAAGAAGACCGGCTACCGCACACGCCAGCGCACCAAGGGTGGCCGCAAGGTCAACAAGCGCCAGCGCGCGCGCCACGGCTCGTTCTAGAGAGTCTTCTGCGTGGACGCCCCGAGCGCGTCCAGAGGTCGTCACGCGCGCATTCCGCCGGGCACCTTGAATGCCCGCGCCAGGGTCAGATCCTGGTCGCGATACGAATCAGCGCCGCGGTCCTCGGCGTAGAGTTTTTCAGGTACCCCCGAGCTTCGGTAGTAGCGCAGCCGGAAAAACACCTGCCCGTCCTCCACGAGGAAAGGCACATCGTGGGCGCGCACTTCGAGCACCGCGGCCGTCCCGCGCCGGCCCGCTTCGCCAGCCCTGCGCCAACCGAAACCGTTGTCGAAGAAACCGGCGTAGTTGTTGCGCATTTCGCCGATCCCAAGATCCACGGGGAGCATTTCGGCGGCCAGGTGGGGCGGGATCACGACGCGCTCACGGCTGGCGAAAATGTAGAAGCCGCCGGGCGCCAGGATCCCGTGGCCGCCCTTCGCGAGCACGGGCTCGAAGAATTCCGCGACTTCGTGTTCGCGCTCGCCTGCGAAGCGCAACACGCCGGCATTCGCGCGCGCGCGCCAACCGCAGGGATCCCGACCGGCGAGCCCCAGGTGCAATTCGATGCTGCCATCGTCGCCGAAACGCACCTCGCGTTCGGGCACCGCGGCGTTTCCGCGCCAGCACAGGGGCTCGCGGCGATATTCGTCGATCAGTTCCTCGCGCGTCAAAGCTGCCTCGCCGCGAGAGAGGCGCAACTGGCACAGGCGATCCCCGCGTTTCAGGCGCACCGGAAAGGACAGGGGCGCGATCTCGAGCCAAAGTCGCCCGCGATATCCGAGCGGCGTCTCGTTGAAGCGCGCGTGGCCCGGCGCCAAGACGCGCGTGAACAGATCGCAGCGGCCCGTTGAACTGCGCGGATTGAACGTCGCGCGCAGATCGCTCTGAAGCGCGAGCTGTTCCTCCAGGGGCACGAGGTACACCGAGCCACGCTCGAGCACGGCCCCTTCGCCTCCGAGGTCCAATCGACCGATCTCCAGTTCCTCCAAACGCGCTTCGATGGAGGTCGCGCCGGGCAGAAATCCGGCGCGAATCCTGTGGGCCACTGGCCCCAGGCGCAAATCGAGGCTCGCGGCCTGTTGTTGCGCGTCGGTCAGGGCCGGCGTACCCGCCGCGCAGAGGATCTGGACGCCGCAGAGGGCGCGCAACTCGCGGTCGATCAGCAATTCACCGCGTTGTGAGCCGCTCTCCGGCCCCGTCAGCGGAACGGGCGGCGGGGTGATCGAGTCGTTGGGGGACGCGGCGTGGGTCATGGGGAACCGCAGCGCGCGGCGCAGTTCAGGATGGCGTCGGATTCTCTCGCGCGCCAGATCCGCGGTTCGTGACCCGGGCTTCTGCCCCTCCGAACTCCCGGTTAGACTCCTCGCCCTTCGGCTTCGCCCCTCGAGCGCCCCGCGCATACCGACCATGAAGATTCACGAATTTCAGGCCAAGACTCTGCTGAAGCGCTTTGGCGTGGCTGTCCCCGAGGGCCGCGAGTGCACCACAGTCGAGCAAGCCGTCGCGGCCTACGCTGAACTCGGCGGCGAAGTGGCCGTGGTCAAGGCCCAGATCCATGCCGGGGGTCGCGGCAAGGGAGGCGGCGTCAAGGTCTGCAAGGGCGCCGCGGAGGTCCGCGAGGCTGCCGCGCGCATCCTCGGCATGCAGCTGGTGACGCACCAAACCGGGCCCGAAGGCCAGCGGGTGGCTCGCATTTGGGTCGAGAAGGGCAGCGCGATCGAGAAGGAGTACTACGTCGGCATCGCCATCGACCGCGAGTCGCAGCTGCCGGTCATGATGGCTTCCTCCGAGGGTGGCATGGAGATCGAAGAGGTCGCCGCCTCGCACCCCGAAAAGATCCTCAAGGCTGGCTTCGCGCCGAAGCAGGGCCTCTCCGCCGCGGAAGCGCAACGTCTGGCCAAGGGCATCGGCATGCCTGACGCGCTGATCCCCAAGGGCAGCGCGTTCATGATCGCCCTGGCCAAGGCCTTCGTCGATCTCGACTGCTCGATCGCCGAGATCAATCCCCTGGTGACCACGCGCCAGGGCGAAGTGCTGGCACTGGACGCAAAGATCAACTTCGACGAGAACGCGCTGTTCCGCCACGAGGAGCTGCTCGCCCTGCGCGATTTGTCGGAGGAACAACCCTTGGAAATCGAAGCTTCCAAGGCGGGCCTCAATTACATCAAGCTCGACGGAACGATCGGGTGCATGGTCAACGGCGCTGGTTTGGCGATGTCCACCATGGACGTCATCAAGCTCTACGGCGGCGAACCCGCAAACTTCCTCGACGTCGGCGGTGGCGCGACGAAGGAACAGGTCACCGCGGCGTTCAAGATTCTGCTGGCCGACCCGAAGACCCAGGCGGTGTTGATCAACATTTTCGGCGGCATCATGAAATGCGACGTGATTGCCGAGGGTGTTGTGGCCGCGGCGCGCGAGGTGAAACTCGATCGCCCCTTGGTCGTGCGACTCGAAGGCACCAACGTCGAAGCGGGCCGCAAGGTCCTCGCCGGATCGGGTCTGCCGATCATCGGCGCGACGGATCTGGATGACGCGGCCAAGAAGGCCGTGGCCTCCGTCAAGTCCCTGGCCGCGTCAGCGAAGAAGAGTTGAGAGGACTGCACCCATGAGCATCTACGTCGACAAAAACACGCGTCTGATCTGCCAGGGTTTCACCGGCAAACACGGCACGTTCCACAGCGAACAATCGATCGCCTACGGGACGAATTTGGTGGGGGGGGTCACGCCCAAGAAGGGCGGCACGCGCCACCTCGACCGCCCGGTGTTCGACACCGTCGCACAGGCGCGAGCCGAAACGAAATGCAACGCGACGATGATCTACGTGCCGCCGCCCTTCGCGGCCGCGGCGATCCTCGAAGCTGTCGAAGCGGGCATCGAGTTGATTGTGTGCATCACCGAGGGCATCCCGGTGCTCGACATGGTCAACGTGCGCGCGGCGATGAAAGGCACGAAGTCGCGCTTGATCGGACCGAACTGCCCGGGCGTGATCACACCCGGTGAGTGCAAGATCGGCATCATGCCCGGCTACATCCACAAGCCCGGCCGAATTGGCGTCGTGTCGCGCTCGGGAACTTTGACGTACGAAGCGGTTTGGCAACTGACCTCGCGCGGTATCGGCCAGTCCACCTGCGTCGGCATTGGCGGCGATCCGGTCAATGGCACGAACTTCATCGACGTGCTCTCGGCCATGAACGACGATCCGCACACCGACGGCATGATCATGATCGGCGAGATCGGCGGCTCCGCCGAGGAACAGGCCGCGGACTACATCCAAGCCAAGGTGAAAAAGCCCGTGGTTGCGTTCATCGCGGGTGCCTCGGCTCCCCCGGGGCGGCGCATGGGCCACGCGGGCGCGATCATCTCTGGCGGCAAAGGCACGGCGAAGGAAAAGGTCGCCGCCCTCGAGCGCGCCGGCGCAGTGGTCTCCGCCAGCCCGGCGCGCCTGGGCGAGATGATGGAGAAGCGATTGCGCGAATTGGGCCTGCTGAAAGCGACGGCCGCCGCCGCGAAGTGAACGCGCACACTGCGGGCGACTGGCGCGCGGCGCTGACGCAGGACGGATCCTGGACGCTCCTGCACCCCGCCCACGGCGAGGGTTGTCACAGCGACGCGGGGGCCTGGACCCAGGCCCGGGAGCGCTACGCTGCGGTGATCGCCGATCTGCCCGAGGCTACGAAGGCGCGCGGATGCGTGCGCCTGCTCGACATCGGCACCGGCCTCGGTCTCAATCTCGCGGCCGCCCTTGAAGCCTGCGAAGCGCGCGGCCTGAAGCTCGACGCCACGAGTCTTGAGCTGGATCCCACCGTCCTGGTAGCGGCTTTCGCACTGTTCCGGCGGGAGCCCACCTGCTCTGACGGCCATCGGCGAATTCTCGACGCGCTCGAGGCCCGATGGGAAGCGCAGGGGCCGCCGCCACATGCCCCGGCCACTGCCGCGCTCGAATCCCGCGGGCATCGCCTGAACTGGATCCTCGGGGACGCGCGCAGGACGCTGCTCGAGCTGTCCGAGGACCGGCGCTTCGACGTCGTGTTCCTCGACCCGTTCTCACCGCGGGTCGATCCGCCACTGTGGGACGCCGACTTCCTCGCCGAGGTTGCCCGCCGCATGGATCCGGGGGCACGCCTCTCGACCTACACCGTCGCCTTGCGCGTGCGCGTCGCGCTGGCGCGCGCGGGCCTGTCCGTGGGCCAGGGGCCCCCCGTGGGGCGAAAGGCCGCCGGAACCTTGGCTTCCCGCGGCGGGGAACTGCCGCCCCTGGACGAGCGCGCAGGACAGAGACTCGCTCGCGCCCTGGCGTAGGTGACCCTCAACGCCGTCCACGCGCCCCTGACGTTGGAAAAATGAGCGCCGCGGTGAGCCTTGAGGGGCTCCAGAACCTACAATCACCGCAACTATCCGCGGGCGAACTGTTTCTGTTCACCGCTGCTGTCCATTGGAGAGCCCGCACAAGGATCGTCCTCCGCATGTTCACATTTGCCGCCCTCGGTCCGACCGAATACATCGTCATCCTCGTGATCGTCGTTCTGCTCTTCGGCGGGCGGAAGTTGCCCGAGCTGGCTCGCTCGCTGGGCTCCTCCGTGACCGAGTTCAAGAAGGGCATGAAGAGCGACGACGAGAAGCCGAAGCAGCCGTGAGCCCCGTGGCCGCCCAGGCCTTGCCGGCCGAGCGCGCCGAGGCCCATAGGATTCGCTCCACTGCCGCTGCTGCTCCAGGGCGGGCAGCCGATCAAGGTTCCATGGACATGCCCCCCGGAAGTTCCAAGCCCGGCGAGCGCTGGAAGGCCCACACCACAGGCTTTGTCCTGTGCGGGGGTAAGAGCTTGCGCATGGGTGTCGACAAGGCGCTGCTCACTGACGCGCGAGGCCAGTCGATGTTGCAGCGTGCGTTGTCGCGCCTTGAGCCGATTTGCGGCGAAGTGCTGTTGGCCTGCGGGCGCGCGCCGCGCTACGGCGACCTGGGCCGAGAGCTGGTGCTCGATCAGCGCGCTGATGGCGGTCCCCTGGCGGGCCTTGAGGCCAGTCTCTCTCGCGCGAGGACACCATGGACTCTGGTGCTCGCCTGCGACATGCCGCGCGCCTCGACCGAGCACTTGCTGGCGCTGCTGGCGCGCACCGAGGCGGACGATCTCGACGTCTGCATGTTCGAAACCGAGGGCGGAGCCGAGCCCTTGTTCGCTGCGTACTCAGCGCGCTGTCTGCCCGCCGTGCGCGCTGCGCTCGACCGCGGCGAACGGCGCATGGTCGGATTTCATGCAGTTCCCGTCGAAGGGCGCGCCCTGCGCATCGCGGCACTGAGCGCGCGCGGCACGAATGCGGCGCAAAACCTGAACACTCCCGCGGACTGGGATGAATTCCAGGGAGGCTCGCGGTGAACTTGGAGACTTCGCTAGCGGCCCTGTTGAAACCGGTGCAGCCTGGCCTCGCGCGCATGCGCGAAGTGCTGCTGGCTCAGGTCGCGGACGCGTCGCCCGCTGTGCGCGACATGACCGATCACGTCAGCCGCTTCCAAGGCAAACAGCTGCGGGGCTCCATGGTGCTGCTCGTGGGCGAGGCCACCGGGAATTCCACGGACGAGCACGCCACCATCGCGGCGATCGTCGAGTTGATTCACCTGGCGACACTGGTGCACGACGACATTCTCGACGGCGCCAAGGTCCGCCGCCGCGTGGCGTGCGTCAACGAGCGCTGGGACAACCAGGTCGCCGTCTTGCTCGGCGATTTCCTGTACGCGCGCGCCTTTGCCCTCTCCACCGATCTTTCCTCGCGCCTGTGCTCGCGCCTGTTGTCCGAGGCCACGCGCCGCATCTGCGTCGGAGAAATCGAGCAGGCGACGCGGCGCTACGACTTCGAGTTGGCCCAGGAGCGCTACGAATCGATCGCCGGCGCGAAGACCGCGACCCTGTACGCCGCGGCCTGCGAGTTGGGAGCGCGCTACCCCGCTGGAAACGAGGAGCAGGGTGCCGCCATGGGCGCCTTCGGCTGGGAATTGGGCCTGTCTTTCCAGATCATCGACGACTGCCTCGACCTGACCGCGGAGGAGTCCGAACTGGGCAAGAGCGCGGGAACGGATGTTCAGGACGGCAAAGTGACCCTGCCCGTCCTGTACACCTACCAACGCGCAGACGAGGCGTTGCGCGCGCGCATTCGCGACATCTACACGCGGCCGGGATTGAGCGAGCGCGCGAAGGCACTGCGCGAGCAGTGTGACCTCAAGCCGGGCCTGGACTACGCCCAGAACCGCGCCGAACAATTGATCGAGTCCGCCCTCGGGCGATTGTCGCGCCTGCCCGCGGGGCCCTCGCGCGCTTCGCTCGAGGCACTGGCTGGATTTGTCCTCGCGCGCCGCTCCTGAGCGCAGCCACCCTGGAACGCGGCGCCAACGCGCCAAGCCAAGACCTATGCAAGATCAAGTGACCGAGCCGGCTCCCAAGCGCGCTTTCAAGTGGGGTTTTGCCAGTGCCGGGGGCGTGATACTTCTGATGTGCATCGTCGGGCAGGTGGCTGGCGAACTACTGTCGCGCTGGCCGTCCATGCGCGGGTTTTTGCGCGCCATCGGCGCCTTTTCGGGCCACGGGCGCTTCGAAGGCGGCGTGTTCGAGGCCATGGTGCTGCGCGACTGGTTGTTCGGCGCGTTCCTGATCGCAGCCGTGGCCGTGGCTTGGTTTCATCGTGCGTCGATCCTGCGCTTTTTCCGCACGATGCAAACGGGCGTGATGCTGATCACCCTGGCCACAGTCGCTGTGCTCATCGGCGTGCTCGTGCCGCAAATCGAGAGCTTCGAAGATCCCGAGCAACGCGTGACCAGCGTCAACCGCGCCGAGGAATTGAGCAAGTTCCGTTGGGCCGAGGGCTACTTCTTCTATCACCTGAAGCACCTGTACGGCATCGGCATGCCTTCAGCGGATCTGCCGCCCGAGGCCCTCGAGGGCCTCGATCGCTTCGGGCGCATCTACGGCGCCGAGGAACAGCGCAACCGCGAAGTTGCCATGCGCTCGGCTTTCACGGGCCAGGCGACGACCGACGCGATCGAGGCGTTCATCGCGCGCAATCGCCAGACGCTCGACACCGCCTTCGACATTTGCACGAGGCTCGAATTCAATCGCACCTACAAGTCGGCCTGGTTCGCGACGCTGCTGTGGATGCTCGGCATGGGCGTCCTGGCCAACTCGTTCCGCTATCCGCTGCGCGTCCTGTTCTCGGCCGAGAAGGCCGGCTTCGCCGTCACCCACGCCGGTATGCTGATCATGCTCGGCGGGGGACTGGTCTCGAACCTGTTCACGGACCGCGGGATCCTCGAATTGCGTCTTGGGGGGGCGGCGGAGGACACGTACTACCGCCACTATCGGATCGACAAGCGCATGCGCATGCCCTTCGGCGTGAAGCTCGATCACTTCGCGCGCAAGGAGTGGAAGGCGATCGACGTGCACTTCCTGGATTCCAAGCTGACGTCGCGCGTTCCGCGCTACACAGTCTGGCCGGGCCGGCGCATTCCGCTCGATTGGCAACCTGACGCCGCCGGCGAGCCCGTGCCGAAGATCGAAATCCTGGTGCGCGAAGTCCACGACCACGCCAAGGTAGTCGAGTCCACCATCGTCGAAGGTCCCGCAGACGATCGGGGACCGGCATTGGCGGTGGCCCAGTTCGACGCGCCGGCCACGGGAGGTGAAGAATCCCACGGCCACGGACCGTCGGCTCCGGCGGGCCGCACGTCGCTTTTGATGGCCCCCGAATTTTCAAGCAAGCCCTGGGTCGATCCCGCGGGCAAATTCCGGCTTGCTGCGGCGCATAAGGTCGAAGCGAGCACGGTGTTCCCCGCCGAGGGTGACGACGCGATCGCCACCTTCGAAGTCGACGTTCTCAGCGCGGGACAGGCCACGCCGAAGACCATGCGCGTGCGCATGGACGATCGGCTTGAGCTCGACGGCGGATATCAGATCCACGTGCGCGCGGCCACCCGCAATTTCAAACCCGGCCGAGACACCATCGACCGCGGTCCAGGCGATCCCCTGCCTCTGGCGGAGCAGGCTGACGGCTATCGCGCCGTCTGGATCGACGTCGTGCCCCCCGGCGACAAGGAACCCGAGCGGCGCTTGGTTACCGAGGACGATCCGGTCGACAACGGTCTGCAGGAGAACTTCAAGTACAAGGAAGTCGTCGTGCGCATGCAGTGGGACCATTGGAGCGAAGTCGGCGCGCCGCGCTTCGTTTTCCTTTGGGACAAGACCGGCGCCTCGCGATTGGCGGCGCAGAGTGGCGGCGAAAAGTCGGTGGCCATCGGCGAGGAGCTCGATTTGCCGGGCGACACGGTGGTCGTGCTCAAGGGTGTGTATCAGCGCGCGCGGCCAAAGTGGAGCCTCGAATTTACGCCGCCCAAGATCGATCCCGACGGCTTCGATTCCTCGTTCTACGCTCGCGACGCCCGCGGACTGGTGGTCGACGTGATCAGCAATCCGCGGACGCCGGAAGAGTCCGTGGAAACCCTGCGGCTCGCTTCGATTCCCAACTCCCCGGTGGACTTTTGGAAGTCAGGCGACGGTCGCATGGTGATCCAGTTCCTCGAGAACACCGAGGGCTTCCCCTTCGATTGGCGCAGCGTGCTGTCGATTGTCGAAACCGACGCCAATGGCGTGCAGTACACCGTGGACTGCGGTACGCCGAAAGAGCGCGAGATCCGCGTCAACGACTATTTCACCTACAAGGGCTACCGTTTCTTCCAAACCAACGCCAACGCCAATGATCCGGAGTATTCTGGGATCGGAGTCGTTTACGATCCGGGAATCGAAATCGTGCTCCTAGGGATGTACACCATTATTGCTGGCACCGTGCTGGCGTTCCTTGTCCGACCTATCGTTCGCGCGCGTCGCCGCGCGGAGGCAAGCGCATGAATCCGCTTTCATGGAACTCGTTCGACTGGATCGAGGTCGCCGACGGCCTCTGTCTGCTCGGGATTCTGATGTCCGCGATCTCGCTTGTCGCCCACTGGCGCGCGAGCCTCAAAGATGTCCAGAGCCACGCGTATTCGACGCTGTCGACCGCAGTCCTCGGGCTCACCGCCGTGGCCATGGGATTTGCCGTGGGCCTGCGCTGGATCGAGGTCAACCACTTCCCAAGCCAGAACATGAACGAGGTGTTGGTGATGTTCACCAGCGCCCTGATCCTGTCGATGCTCGTGCTGCACTTTGCACTGGGGTTGCACCGTCGCGGCGCGGGCTGGGCGATTCTCGACGACGCCTTGATGTTGCTGGTGTTCGCGTCGGTGTACATCGCGCATGAGTACATCCGCACCCTGAACTCGGCCCAACGCGATTTGCCGCCAGCGTTGCAGTCCTACTGGTTCCCGCCGCACCTGTCGTGCTTGATCTTCAGCTACGCCACTCTGGGGATCGCCGGAATGGTGACAATCGTCTATTTCGCCATGCGCTTTTGGAGCGGCGTTTGGGTCGGCGGTAGGTCGGTGCGCTCGCAGATCCTGATCCTGGGCTGCATGTTGCTGTTGCCTTTCGCGCAGATGGTCACCATCCCGGTCCTCGTGCTGGTGGGGGTCGTGTTCCTCGGATTGCGCGCTCTCGGGCGCTTGCCCAAGCGCGAGGCGATGCTCGGTCTGGAGCGCTCGCTCGACGACGTCAGTTTCCGCGCTTTCGCTGTGGGCATTCCCTTCCTGACCGCCGGTCTTTGGATGGGAGCCTTCTGGGCCCAGGAGGCCTGGGCCAACTACTGGGGCTGGGATTCCAAGGAGAATTCGGCCCTGATCACCTGGCTGATCTACGTCATCTATGTGCACCTGCGCATGCTCGGCGGCTACCGCGGCGAGAAGGCCATGGGCGTGCTGGCCGGCGGGGCCTTGAGCGTTTTCATGACCTTCCAGATTTTCGGCTACCTGCCGGACAGTCAAAAGAGCTTGCACCGCTACACCGACGACGGCGTCGTGCCGCGCGAAGGCATGAGCGGGGGCGCGGAGGACGATGCGGCCAGCGCGCCCGTGGCCGCGCCGGCGGCAAACACGGCACGATGAGCGGATCTGCAGCGCGGATCATCGACGGCAAGGCCTCGGCCGCGCTCGTCCGCGCCGCTGTGCGCGAGACGGCGCTGCATTTGACCGCGCGCGGACATCGCCCTGGACTTGCGGTCGTGCTGGTGGGGGAGGATCCCGCCAGTCAGGTCTACGTGCGCAACAAGGACCGCGCCGCGAGCGAGGCCGGGTTCGACGTGCGCACGCTTAGGCTCCCGGCGACCACGACGCAGGAGGAGCTCGAACGCGCCGTCGCCGGATTAAACGCGGACGCATCCGTGCACGGGATCCTCGTGCAACTGCCCTTGCCCAAGCACCTCGACGCGGCACGCGTCGTGTGCGCCCTCGATCCCGCCAAGGACGTGGACGGGCTTCACCCGCAGAACGTGGCGGCGCTGATGATGGGCGCGCCGGGCCTGTTCCCGTGCACGCCCGCCGGCTGCATCGAATTGTGCGATCGCAACGACATCCCCTTGGAAGGTCGACGCGTGGCGGTGATCGGACGATCGCTGCTCGTGGGCAAGCCGTTGGCGCTGATGTGCCTCGCGCGCAACGCGACCGTGACCCTGGCGCACTCGCGCACACGCGACTTGGCCTCGGTCGTGCGCGAATCCGAAATCGTGGTTGCCGCCGTGGGCGTGGCCGGGCTCGTGCGCGGAGACTGGATCCGACCTGGAGCTGCGGTCATCGACGTGGGCATGAATCGCACGAGCGAGGGCAAACTCGTGGGAGATGTGTGCTTCGACGAGGCCATGGCGCGCGCGGGCGCAATTACTCCAGTGCCCGGCGGTGTGGGCCCGATGACGATTGCAATGTTGCTCAAGAACACCGCAGCGGCTTGCGCGACGCTGTGCGGCATCGCGCTCGAGGTCGCGGCGCCGCGCAAGTCATGAGGTCGGCTTCGTTCGACGATGACGGCGGCGGACCGGGAGGGGCCTTCGACGGCGGCGCACCGCGGCTGAACCTGACGCGCAAGCTCCTTTGGGCCAATGGGATCCTGTTTGCCGCGAGCTTCCTGCTCGTGCGCTTCGTGCCTTCGATCGGCGCGCCACTGTGGGAGTGGTTGCGCCTCGATCCCGACCTGTGGTTGAGCGGAATTCCCGCGGTCTGGCAATTGTGGACCTACGGGTTCCTGCACGACCTCGGTTCGCCGCTGCACATTCTGTTCAACATGCTCGTGCTGTATTTCTTCGGCACGATGCTCGAAGGGCTGGTCGGTTCGCGGCGCTTCGCTTGGCAGTACTTCGCGGCTCTGGCCGTCGGCGCAGTGGTGCATTTGCTGTTCGCTTCGTTCACGACGGCCCTGCCCGTGGTCGGCGCGTCGGGCGCGGTGCTGTACACGGTGATTGCCTGCGCGGTTCTGCGACCTCGGGCACAGGTCTTGTTCTTCTTCGTGCCCATGCCGCTGAAGTACATGGCCCTGATCCTGGTGGGGCTGGACATTTTCGCCGTGCTCTCCGCCGGGGATTCGCGCACGGCCTCCGATGTGCACCTCGCCGGGGCCGCCCTAGGATTCGTAGCGGCGCGCCAGGGTTGGATCTACTTCGATCCTGGGGTGTGGTGGAGCGACCGGCGAGCCCAGCGCACCCAGGCCTCGGCGGCCTCGGACGCGGAACACCTCGATCAGCTCTTGGCGCGTATCCAGCGCGACGGAATCCACACGCTCAGTCGGCGGGACAAGGAATTCCTGAGCCGCATGTCCAAACGCGGCTGAGCGCTGCGCGCCATGTAGCTCCCCACCGGGGCCCTGGCTAGACTCATGCGGAGGCACGCGTGCTGCGACTCGCAGCGCGCCGGCCCGCGGATCCGTCCCGCACCTGGCGGCAAGGCAACCATGAAGATTCTCTCCACCAGCCTTCTCGCGCTAGCTTTCCCAGCGCTCGCCCACGGCTCCGCCGCCTGGGTCTTGGAACCTCAGCCTGCAGCGCTTCGAACCCAGGTGCCTGTGGACAAGGACGCCGAGTTTCGCACGAAGTTCCGCCAGGCCCTGGAGATCAATGCCAAGGAAGAGATCGCCAAACTCGTGCGCGCCTACAACGAGCAAGGCGTGGCCTATGTGATCGACTTGTGCGCGCTGCTGCCCAGCGGCGGAAGTGAGCGCGTTGAGAAGGAGCTTGCCGCATTGCGCGAGGCGTGGAAAACGGCGTTCAAGTCGGCCTTCGTCGAGCGCATGTACAACTACTTCTCACTGATTGACCCGCGCGCGCTCAAGGAACTGGACCGTCTGAACAAGGAATACAACACCAGCTACAAGAAGTTCGACGAGAACCGCGTGGCCAAGGACTCTGGTGTCTACGACCTGTTGGCCGAGAGGTTCGAATTTCTCGGAAAGGGCTACGAAGAGCAGGGTTACCAACTGTTCGCCGCGCGGTCATACAACATTGCGGCCGTCTGCCTCGACAGCGAGGCGCGCGCCGGGGCCGCGGACCTCAATCGCGCTGCAGACAATTTTGGCGCTTGCGTGCGCGCAAATCAGGCCTTCGACATCACCGATTCCTGGGCCATGTCGGTCAAGGCGCGCTTCGAATCTCTGACCCGCGAAGGCAAAGGCGCCGCCGCGGCATCCGTTCCCGGCGCCTCGAAGGCGCCCTCGACCGAGCCGGTTGTGGCCGCCCCGGCGATCACGGCTGCAATGCGTTTCGAGGCCCTGCCCAGCTTCGACACGTACCTGCGGCCGAACTACTTCCTAGACGATTTTCACATTCTCTGGCCCCAGGTCTACCTGCAGGAGAAGGGCACCTCGGGTGCGTTCCAAGCGCTCGAGGGCACGAAAGTGAAGCTCCTGCGCATCGGCGCGGCCGCACTATCCCTGGACCTCGACGGGGACGGCAAAGGTGATCAGGAAGTGCCCGCCAAGGGCAACCGCACGCTGGTGCAGTTTGCGATCGGCGAAGGCGATGAGAAGCGCGATTGGGCTGTGGTCACCGAAGTCGGTACGGACAAAGAGTCCTATCAGGGCCTGCAGGTCAACTACCAGGCGAACGATCAGCAGTTCCAGCTGTACGTGATGTCCGGTGCGAGCATGGTCGGAACCGTGAACGAGACGCCTGTGCGAGTGATCGATGACAACATGGACGGCTTCTACGGCTCGCAACCCAAGCAATGGCAATACGCGGGTCTGCCCGCGGGAACACTGCAAAGCGACATCGACTCGATCGTAGTCGGCAGCGAAAAGCGCGCTCGTCCCTGGAGCGAGTACTGCGATGTGGGCGGCAGCTGGTTCAAGATCCAACCGCTCAAGGGCGGCCGGGAATTACTGGCGGAGCCGACAACTCTCGAGACCGGAAAGTTGAAGCTTGAGTACAAGGGCGATGCGCCCGATTGCCTGATCGTGCAGGGCCAAGGTCCCTACGAGCGCTCCTTCTTCGATCTGCAGCAGAACGGTGGGGCCGAAGTCACGCTGCCCGCTGGGAAGTACCAGCTGTACTTCGGCATCCTGCGCAAAGGCAAGAAACTGCAGATGAGCAAGGCGCTGATTCTGCCCGGAAAGCGCACTCCGTCCTGGACCGTCACTGCCGGCGAGACCACGACGATTCCCATGGGCGCGCCCTATGGATTCGAGTTCGACATGACGGTCAAGGACAACCAACTGACCGTGCAGGGCGCCTCGGTGACAGTGATCGGCTCGCAGGGGGAACGCTACGAGCGTCCCTGGAACTGCGTGCCGCGTCCGGAGCTTCTGTGGCGCAAGGCAGGCACCAAGCGCGCCTCCAAGCCGGAGCGCTTCGGCATCATCGAAGACCTCAACGCCGCCGACGAAGAAGGTCGCCGCCCCGACCCGGGCGATACATTCCATCCGCTCGATCTGAGCGTGGAAGTGAAATTGAAAGAGGGCGAAGGCGTCGAAGCTCAGCTGATCGACAAGAAGAACAAACTCTTCGGCGCAATTGAGTCGGCCTGGCACAACTAGGCACGGCCACCCGTTGAATTCAGCGCCGCGGGCCGTGCCTGCGGCGCATCCAAGACGCGTCCCAACCCGCAAGCAATAAGTTCCGTGCTCGATCTCAAATTCATCCGTCAGAATCCCGACCTCGTCCGCGAAGGCGCCCGCAAGAAACGCATTTCCTGCGACATCGACGCCATCTTGCGACTTGACGAGGACGCCCGAGCGCGGGGCGTGGAACTCGATCAATTGCGCGCCGAGCAGAACACGTTTGGGGCCCTCGTTGCCAAGTCGCCGCCAGCGGAAAAGAAAGCGCTGCTCGAGCGCTTGGCCGCGATCAAAGTCCGGCACAACGCGCTCGAGGTCGGCCAGCGCGAGTTGGAGGCCGAGCTGCACAAGTTGTTGCTTCGCGTTCCCAACGTTCCCGCGGACGCGGTGCCTGAGGGCAAGGACGACAGCGAGAATGTTGTGATCAAGCTTTGGGGCGAACCCCGAAAGTTCGAATTCGCCGCCCGCGACCACGTGGCACTCGGCGAGGCCCAGGGATGGCTCGACATCGAGCGCGCCGCGCGCCTTTCGGGCTCGCGCAATTACGTGCTGAAGGGCGATCTGTCATTGCTCGAGGGCGCGGTGATGCGCTTCGCCCTGGACATGATGGTCGCGCGAGGATTCGTGCCCCTTTCGGTGCCGACTCTGGTGCGCAACGAGATCATGGTGGGAACCGGCTACTTCCCTGGCGGTGAGGATCAGGCCTACCGCTGCGACGACCGCGACGATTTGTGCCTGGTGGGCACCGCCGAAGTCCCCGTGACTGCCCTGCA
The DNA here is from genome assembly GCA_947484275.1 of Planctomycetota bacterium. Lineage (GTDB taxonomy): Bacteria > Planctomycetota > UBA1135 > UBA1135 > JADJQU01. The sequence continues at coordinate 18,652 of CANKOY010000040.1, forward strand.
CATGGACGAGATCCATCGGCTGGAGGACTTGCCGCTGCGCTACGTGGCCCAATCCTCGTGCTATCGGCGCGAAGCCGGAGCCGCGGGCAAGGACACGCGCGGGCTTTATCGCGTGCACCAGTTTCAGAAAGTCGAGCAGGTGGTGATCGACGTCGCCGATCCTGCGCGATCGATCGAGCACCACCAGGCGATCCTGCAGAACTCCGAGGATTTGTTGCAGGCCCTAGAGCTGCCGTACCGCGTTGTGAACGTATGCGGTGGCGATCTCGGCGCGCCGCAGATCCAGAAGTTCGACATCGAGACCTGGATGCCTTCTCGTGCGGGCTACGGCGAGACTCATTCGGCCTCGCGCTTTCACGAATACCAATCTCGGCGTCTCAATCTGCGCTACCGCGATGGGGAAGGTAAAGTCCGCTTCTGCCACACGCTCAACAACACCGTCGCCGCCAGCGCGCGAATCCTGATCGCGCTCTTGGAAAATCACCAGACAGCAGAGGGTCGGCTCCGACTTCCGCCGGCACTGGTGCCCTACATGGGCGGTCGCCAAGTGGTCGGACGCGCGCTCTAGTTGGGCGCGGCCGAGCTGCTAGCCGCCCTTGTTGGAGCCGCCGCCACCGCCGCCTCCACCAAAACTGCCGCTCGTGCCTCCGCTGGTCGGACGCTGAATGTTGCCACCACCAACGCTGCTTGCGCCGCTCTTGTTTGCCCCGGTCCCCGCGTTCGGACTTGCATTGGCGGCCGAGAGCTTGGGAATCTCCGGGATCGGTGGCGCCTTTAGGGCATCGCGCAGGGACTGCGGCAGGCGGATCACGCGTCGATAGGTGATCGTGCGCTTGTCCGCTGTCTTGAACGTGACTTGCTCGCGTTGGATTCGCGGCGCCAACTCCAGGGTCAATTCAATTTGGAGCCGCGCCGGCAAGCCGATGTTCTCGGGATTCTCGCGGCCGTCGTTCCATTCTTCGATTGCATCGGCGTCGGGCCCGTCTTCGTTGAAGACCTGCACGTCAAAATGGCGCACGCGGTCGTGCAGGAATACGAACTGGCCGCCCTCGAAGGGTTGATCGTCGATCCCGAAGCTCTCGCGCCGGTAGATCTCGAGCATGTCCTTGTCATTGGGGTTGGGCCGCAGGCGGTAGCCCACCTCGCCATAATCGTTCGTCGTCGCGCGCCGATTGACGTCCCATGGAGCCAGGCTGTCGGTGCTCGTCATGAAGTCGAGCGAATCCGCGTCGAGGCCGGAGACCACGCGATTCTTGATACGGATCAGCGATTCCACGGGTAGGTCGAATGTGATCATCGCGCGCACATCGCGCTCCACCAGGTCCATGATCGCGGGGCCCGCGAGCTGGGTCTCCTCGATGTTGTGGATCGTGTCGCGGGAAACCCGCGCGGAATCGAGCACCTTCGTAATCGCCAACATGATTCCGGAAATGATCAGAATCACCACGAGGACTTCCACCAGGGTGAAACCGGCCTGCGGAGCGAGGCTTTGTCGGCTGTGGCGGGGGCCTGTTCTAGTTTCCATCAGTTGCCTGTGCTCCCCGAACTCGTTGGAGCGGTTTCCGCCTTCCCGTCGGTCGATTTGCCAGCCTGCAGGGCACCCTCCTCGGGGTGCACCCTGCGCCAGTCCATCCAGCGTTCGAGCACGACCTCGTTCTTGAACTCGGAGATCTTCGGGAACAGGACTTTGACGCGCACCTTCTCGTAGGCCTGCTCTTCCTCCTCGGCTTCCTCGGTCGTCTGCTGCGCCTTTCTGTCGGCGTCGCGCTGTTTCCAGTTGTCGAAGCGCTCGATGCCGAAGTCGTCGCGGTCGCGAAAGGACTCGTCGCCAAGCACGACTTCGAAGGTGAACTCCCCGTGGCCTTCGTCGGCATAGGTGCCGTCGATGCGCAAGTCGGAGACCTCTTCCCAGTACAGGCCAGCCTCGATGCGACCCAGGGTGTAGAGGCCAAATTCGCGGGCGATGCGTTCGTTGCGGGTTTGGGCGGCCGTGATCTTAGCCCCCTGCAGCACCTGCAGCGAAGCTACGAGAGTGATGCCCACGATGACGATCGTTACCGCCACCTCAACCAGCGTGAATCCGCTCGTTCCGCCGCGAATTTTGGATCCAGGTCCCCGTGCGCGCTTCATTGGAAGTCCGAATCCTGTGCGGGTTCGCGCACAAACTCGCCGTCGTGCAGACGGAAGTCGCCCGTGAGTGCCAGGACTTCGATCGTGTAGAGCGTGTTCCCCGGCAGCTGTTCCAGGATGATCAGGTGGTCGGTGGAGATTCCCAGGGGATCGAAGAACACTGAGACGATGCCGCCGGTCAAGTCGAAGCCGTTGACGCGAATTCGTTTGAACTGCACCGTGTCGGGCAAGGCCTGCCAGGGAAAGGCCAAGCGTTCTTCCTCGTGGGCCGCCAGACCGCCGCGTCCGTCCGCGCGGAAGGGCGAAACCACGCGGTAGCCGATCGGGCGATTCTCTTCGCGCGAAAAGGAGTACTGCACCTCGAAGCGTGCCTTGCGCGAGATGGCGTCGGAGCGCACGGAGTACAACTGACTGGAGAGGTCGCGCACTGCCCGGTTCAACTCGGCGCGCGGCATCATCGACTGCCAGGACACCGCCACCATTCCGGCGATCAGCGCGAGTACCACGACTACGCCCATCAATTCGATGAGCGAGAACCCCGCGCGCGCGCGGATGCAGTCGTGGGCTCGCGGTGCGCGCACGATCACTTCTCGAGGATCGTGACCGTATCGATGTCGCGGTCCTCGCCCTCGCCGCCAGCTTGGCCGTCGCGGCCGAAGCTGACCACGCGGTAGGGTTGGCCGCCCTGGGCCGGCTCGTAGACGTATTCGTTCTTCCACGGGTCCTTGGGCACCGACTTGTAGCCCTTGAGGTAGCTGTGGCCATTCTCGTCGGGCGTGATCAGGTCTTCGAGACGCTCGGGGAACTTGCCCGCGTGCTCGATTGCGTAGGTGTCGATGGCGCTGCTGATCGAGCTGAGGTCCGACTTGGCGATCGTAGCGCTGGCTGTGAATAGCTGCTTGATGACGTTGGGCACGACCAGCGTCGCCAGGAGGCCCAGGATGACGATCACGACCATCAGTTCGGCCAGCGAAAAGCCCGACTTGGCGCGCGAAACGTGCTTGGAGGCGTGTTGAAGTTGCATGGCTGATAGGGGCCGCCCTGGGCGGTCCTGTGCGAGAAAGAAGCGAAAAGCCCCCGGGCCACGCGGGCTCGGGGCGTTCATTGGATCTGGCCGACCTTGAGGATCGGGAGCACGATCGAGACCACGATATAGCCCACGACTACGGCCAGGAACACGATCATGATCGGCTCCAGGACGCTGGTCATGCGTTCAGTAGCGACGTCGATCTCTTCGTCGTAAGCGGCGCCGATGCGGTCGAGCATTTTCTCGATCTCGCCGGATTGTTCACCCACGCTGACCATGTAGCCAACGACCGGCGGGAACGCCCCGGAAGCCTTGAGCGGCGTGGAGATGTCCGTGCCTTCGAGAATGCGTGTGCGGATCATGGCCGTGGCGTCGGCGATCACGCGGTTGCCCACGACGTTGCGCGTGATCTCGAGCGAGGCCACCGCCGGGACTCCGCTTTGCAGCAGTGTCGAAAACGTGTGCGTGAAGCGCGCGACCGCTTGCTTGCGCAGCAGGTCGCCGACGACGGGTATGCGCAGCAGGTTCGTGTCGATGAACAGGCGACCGCCGTTGGTCTTGTAGATGCGTTCAAGAATGAACGAAATCGCGCCGAGCGTCAGCAGGCCGAGCCACCAGTAGTCCTTGAAGCCGTTGGAAACGGCCACCAGCACGCGCGTCGGGCCGGGCAAGGTCTGCCCTGAGTCCATGAGCATCGCGGTGATCTTGGGCACGACCACCGTCATCAGGATGCTGACGACGATCATGCCGATCGCAATCATCATCACCGGGTAGGTCAGCGAGGAAACCACCTTGCGCCGCAGCGTGCGCTGCTTTTGCATGTAGTCCGCCAGGCGGCTGAGCACGATGTCGAGGTTGCCGGTGGCCTGACCCGCGCGCACCATGTTGACGTACAGTTCGTTGAACCAGCCGGGGTGTTCCGCCAGCGCGTCGGCCAGACTCGTGCCCTGGGTGACCCGTTCGCGAATTTCGCGGAACATGCGCTCGGCGCGTTTGTCCTGAGTCTGCTCGATGATCGCCTTGAGCGTCTCGGTCAGGGGAATTCCCGCGCCAAGAAGCGTGCCCATCTGGCGCGTGGCGGCGGCGACGATTTCGATGTTGCCGTTCGTGGGCGTGGCGCTTTCCTGACGCAAGCGCTTGAGCCGTGTCACCCAGTTGTCGGACTTCATCCTGCGTCTGCGACCGCGGACCTCCTGAATGTCGCTGACCAAGATGTTCTCGCGACGCAGCCTGGAACGAGCCTCGCGCGCTGTGTCGGCGTCGACCACACCGGTGCGCACCGCGCCGCCGGAGACATAGGCCTTGTACTCGAAAATCGGCATCGGAGCGCCTTGGGCCTAGCCCATGTCGAGCTGCGTCACGCGCAGAACTTCGTCGGGCGTCGTCAGTCGCTGCTTGATCTTCTCCACGCCATCGGCGCGCAGGGTGATCATCCCCCGTTCGATCGTGGAGCGCTTGATCTGCGAGGCCGTCACGCCCTCCATGACCTGGGTCCGCACCACCTCGTCGATCGGCATGAATTCGTAGATCGCCGTGCGGCCCGCGTAGCCGGAGTTGAAGCACTCCTGGCAACCGGTGCCATAGGCGATCTTGTTGTCGAGCTCCGCCGGCGTCATGCCGACTTTCTTGAGCTTCGCGGCCCACTCATCATTGATGGGTACGGTCACGGTGCAGTGCTTGCAATTCGTGCGCACCAGGCGCTGGGCGATCACGAGGATGATCGAACTGGCCACCAGGTAGGGCTCGACGCCCTGGTCCACCATGCGGGTGATCGTGCTCGCGGCGTCGTTGGTGTGCACAGTGGAGAACACCAAGTGCCCCGTGAGCGCAGCGCGAATCGCGATCTCGGCCGTCTCAAGGTCGCGGATCTCGCCGACCATCATGACGTCGGGGTCTTGGCGCAGGAACGAGCGCAGGCCCGACGCGAAGGTCAGGCCCTTTTTGACGTTCACCTGCACTTGACTGATGCCCGCCAGGGAGTATTCGACGGGATCCTCGATCGTCAGACAGTTCTTCTGCGTCGTGTCCACCTCGGTCAGCGCGGCGTAGAGCGTCGTGGTCTTGCCCGAGCCCGTGGGGCCCGTGACCAGCACGATCCCGTGACTCCAGTTCGAGTAATCGCGCAACATCGCCTCATTCGCGGGCGAGAGGCCGATCTCTTCCAGTGTGTACAGCCGCGCCGTCTTGTCGAGCAAGCGCATGACGATGCGCTCGCCCAGGGTCGTCGGCACCGTGGAAATACGCACGTCGACCTCGCCGTCGCCGATGCGAATCGTCGCGCGGCCGTCCTGGGGCAGACGGCGCTCGGCGATGTCCATCTTGCCCATGACCTTGACGCGGCTGACCATGGCCTCCTGCGCCTTGCGCGGGATCGGATCCATGTCGTAGAGGATGCCGTCGATCCGAAAGCGCACTTGCATGCGATCCGGATAGGGGTGGAAGTGCACGTCAGACGCGCGCAGCTTCAGGGCCTGGAACAGGATCGTATTGACGAGCTTGATGATCGGCGCCTTGTTGGCGCTGTCGAGCACGTCCTCGCCCTCGTCGATTTCATCCGCCAGGCTGGCGATGTCGCCGTCCTCGGCCACGTCGGCCAGGGCCTGGTCCACGCCGTCCGCCTTGTGGCGATAGGCGCGACCGATCAAGGTGGTGATCTCCTGGCGCGGCGCGAGCACCGGCTCCACGTCCGTGCCGTAGAGCGCCGCAAGGTCGTCCATCGGGTGCGGATCCAGAGGCGTGCAAGTGGCCACGCGCAGGATGCCGCCTTCTTCGGCCAGTGCGATCAGGTTGTAGTTGCGCGTGAACTGCACCGGCACGCGATTGACGAAGGCGCTGGGGACGGTGACGTCCTCCAGGTTGTCGCGATACTCGAAGCCCAGATGCTGCGCATAGGCGCGCAGCAACTGCGGCTCGGGCATGTAGCCCTTGGCGAGGACCACGCGATCGAGACTCTCTCCGCTCTCAGCAGAGACCTTGCGGCACTCTTCGAGCTTCTCGCGGGAGAGACCCGCATCGATCAACATATCGGACAGGCTGACCACGGCTTGACCTCTTCGCTCAGTTCTTGGGGCCGCCGGACGGAGGAGTCGTCAGCTCGGCCCGCTTTTGCGGATCGACGCCCACGTCGCTGGCCGGAACTTCGCCGCGCGTCGGCGAACCGTACAGCGGCAAGTCGAAGCCCTCGAAGCGCACCCCCGGCTTTTCCTTCGAACCGAAGTTGGGGTCGATGATGCGGATGCGGTCGGCTCCGATGCTGTCTGCGGCCTTGAGTTTCGTGGCGTAGGACAACTGCGCGAGGTCGGCGAAGTCCTTGTCGCGCAGGATGTGCGGCGTCACGAAGAAGTACAGCGTGATGCGGTCTGCGCTGTCGACGTCGCGGCGGAACAGAGCGCCAAGCAAGGGAATGTCGCCGATCCAAGGAATTGCGTTGCGCGAGTGCGACTTGTTGTCGGTGATGATCCCGCCGATCACCATGGTGTCACCGTCCGGCACGTTGACCGAAGTCTCGATCGTGCGCGTGAGGCGCGGCGGGGGAATCGCTCGTCCGTCGGATGCGCCCTTGGCGCCGAAGGTCGAGATTTCAAGGAAGATGTCCAGGCGCAGGTAGCCCGCTGCACTGATCGAGGGCGAGATCTGCATCGTGATGCCCGCGGCCTGGTAGTCGTTGAAATTCTCCTGGGTCTGGCCGGCGTTGCCGCCGACGGCGGTGACGGTGGTCGTAGGCTGCTCGTCCTTGGAGACGACTTTCGCAGAGCCGTTGTTGTTCACCAGCACCGACGGCACGTTCAGGATGTTCGTGTCCGTGACGCGCTTGATCGCTTGGATCAAGAAGGGCATGAAGCCGATGTTGTCGCCGTCGAGGATGCCCGCGGTGATGCCGTTGGTCTGGATCGGCGTGCGCACGTCCGGCGCGCCGTCGCCGTCGGTGTCCACCAGCGTCGAAAGGCCGAAGGAGCTGACGCCAAAACTACCGAAGCGGCCCAAGCCCGGGATGTCGGCGCCGCCGAGTTCGATCCCCAGGTCGCGGAAGTCGTTGCCGGACAGTTCCACCAGGGCGGTCTCGATCAGGACCTGCTCGATGCGCTGGTCGAGTTTGGTGATCAGCGAGAGCATCTCTTCGTAGCGCGTCTTGCTGGCGGCGATCAGCAGCGAGTTCGTTGCTTCATCGGGCACCACCACGGTCTGGGTGTCGCGCGAAGAGCTGCCCTGGGCCGCGGCTGCGTTGCCGCCCGGCTGGGCGCGACCCTGGGTGCCCTGTTGCACGCGCGATGCATCTTGAAGGAAGCTCTCGAGCACCTCCGCCAAATCCTTGGCCTTGACGTTTTCCAGCGCGTACACGTGATACGTGCGCTCGGGCTCGACCACGTCGACGTCCAGGCGCGCCACGAGTTCCTTGATGCTGCGCAGGTCATCGGGGAGCGCCATCACCAACAGCGAGTTGGTGCGGCCATCCACGAGGATTTTGGTTTCTCCGCCGCCGCCCGCGGCAGTGGGAGGAGTTCCACCGGCGCCCGGCTGCGTTCGCGAGCGCTCGGCCTGACGTTGCTTGGCCTCGAGCAACTGCCCGAGGGTGTCGGCGATGTCCTGGGCCGCGGCGAACTCCAGGGGCAGCACATCAAAGACCGGCAGGGTCGGCGCATCGTTGGCCGACTCGTCGTCCACCAGCTTCAGGATGCGCGCCAGTGAAATGACGTTGCTGGCGTAGCCCTGGAGAATCACGCTGTTGGTCGTGCCCACCGGGGTGACGCCCTGGCTGTCCGGCGCGAGACTCCGCAGCGAGTTGCCCAGCGAACGCACATCCGTGTGCGGCAAATGCAGCACCGTCGTGATCTGCGTCGCCACCTGGCCCGCGTACTTGTCGAGTTCATCCGCCAGCACGTAGATCGACTCGCCCTTGAGCGAAGCACCGCGACCCGGCTGGGTCGTCGATTGCATGTCCTGAATCACGACCACCGACAGCATGTCGGGGCCGACCTTCGTGCAGACGTAGCCGTTGATGAACAGGATGATCTGGTAGAAGGAATAGAACTCGCTCTTCGGAAAGCGCTTCGGCCCGAAGATCTTCACTGTCAGGCCCGCGAGCTTGGTTTGCGTTCCCGCGTCGTAGGTGAAGTTGATGCCGGTGGTCTGCTGGCAGATCTTCGTCAGGCTGATCAGGTCGCAGCCCTCGTTCTCATCGAAGGAGACGATCCAGAAATCGCCATCGTCTTGGACGATCGGCAGCTTCCCGCCGCCCGCCTGGCCGCCGCCGACCGGGGAAGCGCTCGCCGGGGTTTGCCCGCGGTTGCCGGGCGCGGCATTTCCGCCTGGACGCTGGCTGTTCGCCTGCGGCGTGGTGGACGCGGGCGCGGGGCGGGTGGGCGCAGCGGGCGCCGTGGTCACCGGCACCGGCTGATTCGCGGGCTTGGTGCCAACGCCTGGGGGGGGGACGGCCGTCTCGGTCTTTCCGTCAGCACGCGGCTGATCCTGTTGTCTCTGCAGTTCCGCCTGCTTGTCCGCGGCCTCCTGTTTCGCCGCGGCCTCCTGCTTCTCGATCTCCTCCGGGGTCTGGGGGGGATCCACGGGCTTTTGAGGCAGGGGAATGGCGAGAGCAATCAGCAGGGCGAGCGCTTGGATCATGTTTTGATGAGTGGCGGGCGTTGCGATCTATCTCGTTGGGAACGCGAGGTTTAGCACCACACGAACCGTGGAAGGATCGGCCGTGGGGCGCACTCTAGGGACCCGCAGGGGGTCCGTCAAACACGCGTCGGCCGCTGGAGGTGGTCGCTTTTCGTCAGGGTCAGCGTGGGAATGGACGCACCTCGCCCCGGCATCTTCCCGACCCAGTGAACCGAGCGGGGCTTTCCAGGTCGGGATCGGCTCGCAACGGGCGTTAGCTTCACTGGACTCCCCGCGGATCAGGGCACAGACGGAAGTGGTGGTCCGATGTCCCGCCGGCCGTCGAGCGCACTTTTTTCGCAGGCCTAAGAGGCGCTGCGATCGCGGTGTCGATCTGGGCGCTCTCCGAAGAATTCTGCGCCGATCGAATGGGCGAATTCATGCGGGACTCGGCGGTCGTCGCTATCCTCCTCGCTCCCTCGCCCGATGGACCTTCGCCAACTTTTTCAGCCCAGCGACCTGATCTTGGGCTTCGATCCCAAGGACAAGTGGGACGCGCTTCGCACCCTGGTGGATCATCTCACCGCCCGGGGGCGCATTCCTCAGGCCGTGGCCGAGCGCATTCACGAGCAGGTGCTCGCCCGCGAGCGCTCGATGTCCACCGGCATGGAGCGCGGAATCGCGATTCCTCACGCCGCAGTCGACGAGGTTTCCAAGGTCACCGCGTGTATGGGAATCGTCCAGCGCGAGGGTGGCCTGGCGTTCGAGAGCATCGATGGTCAGCCCGCGCGGCTGGTGGTGCTCCTGGTGATTCCGCGCGCGCACAAACTGCTGCACATCCGCACGCTGGCAGACGTGGCGCGCGTGCTTGGCAACGATCACGTGCGCGAAATGCTGGTGGGTGCTTCCCAGCCGCAGCAAGCCTGGGAGGCGCTCGGCGCCGCCGAACCCGCGCGCTGAGAGAGGAGCCCGTTGGAAGCGTTCCAATTCAGCCAGTACGTGCTTCAACACCGCGGGGTCGCGCGCAGAAATTCGGTCCCGGCGGCCCACAGGACTGCCTGGACGCGGCTTTCTCCCGTGCGTCCTGATGAGCCTTCGCGCGCAGTGCCCCGGCGCGGGGCCGGTTCAACGGCTTCCTAGGATCGAGTGGCCTGCGGGGCATCGATGTTGGCTCCGTGACTGCCACTTCCCTGCTGCGCTCCACGGCGCTGTTGATCGCCGCTGCCCTGGTGGGCGCCGGGGGGCTGGCCGGCGAGTCGATCCTGGTTTCAACCTCGGGCCTCGCCATGGGATTTGGCCGCGCCAGTGCCGTTGGACTGGCGTTGTTCATCGTCGGCTATGCGCTCGGCGCATGGGGCTGCGGGAAGTACCGCGGCGACGGGCGCACCTGGCTCGCAGCCTGTGCACTGTTGGCACTGATGGCGCCGTGGATTGGTGTTCGCGCCATGCTGCACGCATCCGCGCAGGGCTGGTCCACCCTGACCTCTGCGGCGCTGGCTTGCGCGGCGCTGCTCTGCGCAGGCGCGATCCAAGGTGCATTGCTGCCGGCGCTGATGCGCGTTGATCCGGCCTTGGCGCACTCGCGCGGCGCTGCCCTGTTTTTCGCGGCCAATCTCGGCGGAAGCTGCATCGGCGCGCGCGTCATCGGTTTCGAAGCCCTAGCGCAGTTCGGCCGCACGAGCGCAGCACTACTCGCGGGCCTGTGCGCTGCCCTCGGCGTGTGCTTGGTGATCGCCTGGGCGCGCCGCGAATCGAGCGCGCAGCAGAAACTGGGACAGCAACCCCTGCCGACCCTGGACGCGCTTCCCACGAGCAGCGCTGCGCTGCTTGTGGGATTCGGCACGGCCTGGACGCTGGCTGTGGAATGGATCGGCCTGCGCCACGCGCTGCTTTGGCTCGAGAGTCAGGAGGCGACTTTGAGCGCCGTCCTCTCTGCGAGCCTTGCGGCACTTGGCCTGGGCGCGCTGCTCGCATCAATGTTGCCCCGGACGCGCGCGGCACTGTTGGCAGTGATTCCCGCGCTATTGATCGGCACCGCATGGATTGCGATCGGCGCGCCCTGGGTCAGCGCTTGGGCCGGAGAGTCGAGATTCCTGTTTGCCCTGGGCCTGATCGGTCCGGCGCTCGTGGCCTGCGGCGTGTGGATTCCGCTGCTTTATCGCGCGACTTCCGGCGAGGTTGGGTCGCGACTTGGCAGTCTTCTGCTGCACGAAGCATGGGGCGCCCTGCTCGGCGCGCCCCTGGTGCACGCCCTGCTCCTGCCGCACCTGGGATTGGCGGGGACACTGGGCGGTGTGTGCCTGGCCGCATTGGCCATGTCGCTGATCGTCGCGTGGCGCACGCCGCGGCTGCGCGCTCCCGCCGCGGCCACAATGATCGCCGCTGTGGCCGTGGCGGTGTTCTTGCTGCGCGCTCCTGAGCCCGCACTTTCGTCGCCGCTCTACAGGGACCCTTCGCTCACGACGCGCTCCTTCGCGGAAGACGCGCAGTTCGCGGTCGGTGTCGTGGACGACGGCATCCAGGGCGAGCGCACGCTATTGACCGATCGCTTCCGCGCGGCGGGAACCGGTCGCGACTACGCCTACATGCGCGCACTCGGCCACCTGCCCTTGCTCCTGCATCCAGAACCCAAGCGCGTGGCCGTAATGTGCCTTGGGACAGGCACCACACTGGGCGCGGCGTTTCTTCACAGCGAAGTGTCAGCCATCGACGTGCTCGAGATTTCTCCGGCGGTCGTCGCGGCTGCGCCGTGGTTCCTCGAGGTCAATCGCGGCGCTTTGGATCTCGCGGCGGCCTCGCGCGTTCACGTGCGTCTTGGGGATGGTCGAAGATCGCTCGCGGACTCGCCCGGTGCCTTCGACGTCGTGACCATGGAGCCTCTGCTCCCGGATTCGCCGTTTGGCGTTTACCTGTACACGCGCGAATTCTACGCGGTGGCCGCGCGCTCCCTGGCGCCCGGGGGAATTCTGTGCCAATGGGTTCCGCCCCACGCCCTCGAGCCGGCCGTGTTTGAAGCGGTGGTCGAGAGTTTTTCGCGCGCCTTTCCGTGGAGCGGGCGCTTCTTGTTTGGAACTCAACTGCTTCTGATCGGTGCCGCGGCGGAGCCCGCGCTGGAGCCGGCGCGGTTTCCGACGCAGGGATCCGAACTCCACGGCGCACTTTCCGTGATCGACCTCGAACAACCAGGCGGGTTGCTGGCGGCGTTCCGCGGCGCGGCAAGTTGGCCCGAATCCCCACGAACCCTAAGCGACGACGCGCCCTGGATCGTGTTCTTGAACAAGCCGCGCGACGCACGCGTGTTGGGTTGGCTCGGCGCGAATCTCCGACGAATTGAATTCGTTGGGGGGCCGGCGCCGGAGCCGTGGTCGCGGGCCGTCGGTCCCAATGCTGCGCGCTTCGAGCAGGCTGGCGCGCTACTGGCGGCGGCGCGAATTGCGGCCGCTGAATCCGAAGCGAGTTTGCGCGAGGGCAAGGTCTCGGCCGCAGACCCGACGGCGAATTCCCGAGAGTTCACTGAGCTGCGCGCGCACCGCGAAGCCTCACAACTGGGTCGCGGGTTGCTCTTGGAGCAGCGCTTCCTGGCCCAGCTGCGCGCTGGCGTCGCTGCGCTTGATACCCAACCCGGCGTCGCGGCCGATCACCTCTTGAGCGCCGCCGAACTGCGCCCGGAACGCGCGGACGCGCACTTGTATGTGGCGGCGGCCATGCTGCGAATTGGAAGCGATCGAGCAGCGCGCGCGGCACTGGCGCGCGCCATCGAACTCTGCCCGCGGGCGCTGGAGACGCCGGCCGGACTGCGCGCCGCGCGCCTGGGCCTGCCCAAGCCCGGACCCTGACTCAGGCCCATTCCCTGACTCAGGCCCATTCCCTGACTCAGGCCCATTCATCGAGGCGCCGCTCGATCAACTCCGCCAGGTGATCGCGGCAGTCGCGGTACGCGTCGAGGTCCATGCCGATCGGGTCGGGAACTCCGGCGCCGTCGGGATCCAGGAGCTGGCAGCGCCTCTGAGCAATTTCCGGAGGCAACATCGAACGCAGGACGTCGAGGTGGCTCTCAGTCAGGGCGTAGATGCGGTCGGCTTCGGCGAGCTCTTCAGGGATTGCATGCCGGGCGCGATGCGTCGCCGCCGAGCGCCCAAGATCCGGATCAACTTGCGCAAGCACCGTCTGCGCGTGGCGCGCCATGGCTGCCTCTCGGCTCGCGGCGACGCCGGCGGACCGAATGTCGAAACCGAATTCGCCCAAGCGACCGGCGGGCACCTGCAGACGTTTGGACAGTGCGTGCCGCGCCAGAGCCGCGGCCATGGGACTGCGGCAGGTGTTCCCCGTGCAGACGAAGACGATTCGAAGGCCGGCGCTGGAACGCAGTTGATTCAGGTCAAGCAAGCCGGGTCGCAGGACCTCGAAGTGGCCGGGGCCCAGGCGCAGAACCAGACTGGCCTCCTTCAATCGCGGAGTGCCACCGTCGAGCACCAGCTCGACCTCGCCGGCGAATTCCCGCGCGATCGAAGCCGCGTCCGACAGGCTCGGCATACCGCGTCGATTGGCGCTGGTGGCCACCACCGGGAAGGGAAGCTCCGCCAGCCAAGAGGCGCTGGACTGCTGGGCCGGCAGGCGCACACCGATCCAACCGTCCTGGGCCACGGATTCCAGCCCGCGGGGGACTCCGGGCAGGACCAGGGTCAGTGGACCGGGCCAGTAGCGCTTGGCCAGGCGGCGTGCCATGGGGGAGACTCGACCGATGCGGTCGAGGTCGGCCAGTTTGCCCACATGCCATGTCAGCGCCTGGGCAGGCTCGCGCGACTTGATCGCGCGCAGTCGCTCCAGCCCAGCTGGATGGTCGGCGCGCACAGCGAGTCCATAGACGGTCTCAGTGGGCAGAGCGACCACGCCTCCTGCCTCGATTGCGGCCGTGGCCCGCAGCCGCTCTGCCTGCGTGGGCGGACGAGGAGAGGAACCTCCCCCAGTTCCAGGTTCACCCCATGGCACCACTTCGGACGGCGCCGATTGTGAGGATTGGCTCATGGGGTGTGCGCCTGGGAGGCCGGAGGGGAGCAACGCCGTGGCGCTGTCTGAAAGGCAAGGCCGAACAGATTGCTAGCCTATCGGGCTCGCGGCGCCTACTCCACCCCGGCACGTCGAGCCCACGGCCGCCGGCCTTCGTTTCATCCATGTCCACAGTCCCGCCACACGACTCGAGCGACGCCGCCAGGCCCGGGGCTAGAGGTGCAGCTGACGCGGGCGATCACGATCGAAAGGACCCCGGCCAGCGCGCCCCTCGACCGAGGACGCCCGCGGAACAGGTGGCGTTTCTATCGCGGCTCGCAGGTGGACTGGCCCACGAGATCAAGAACCCGCTATCGACCATGGCGATCAATTTGACCCTGCTCGAAGAAGAGTGGACGCGCGTCGCCCGCGCGCGTCAGGCCAAGGAACGCGAGCTGACGCCCGGTGAACAGCGCTCTCTGCGACGCGTGAAGACCTTGCAGCGCGAAGTCCAGCGCCTGGAGCACATCGTCCAGGAATTCCTGATCTACGCCCGCGGCGGCGAGATCAATCGCGCGCCGAAGGATCTCGCTGCTTTGTTGCGCAACCTGCTCGAGTTCGTCGAACCGGAAGATGCGGGGCAGGGCATTCGACACCACGTTGACCTGGCCCTGGGCTTGCCACTCGTCATGGTGGATGAGAGCGCGATCCAGCAGGCGCTGCTCAATCTGCTCGTCAACGCCCGGCAGGCGATGCCCGGCGGTGGCGAACTTCTGGTGCGACTGCGCCGCGAAGGCAACTGGGTCGAGTGTTCGGTCACCGACACCGGCATCGGCATGCGGCCCGATCAGTTGGAGCATTGCTTCGATGAATATTGGTCCGACAAAAAGGGCGGCACGGGACTGGGGCTGTCCACGGCGCGGCGCATCGTGGAGGAGCACGGTGGCTCCGTGGACGTGGTCAGCGAGCCCGGGCGCGGCACGTCCTTCACGGTCTACTTGCCCCTGTTCGTCGAACTTGCCGGCAAACGTCGGCCGCGCAGCGGGGAGCGTATGCTCGACGCGGAACCGGTGCGCGACAGTGTCTCTCGCCCGGGCAAGGACGTAGGAGCGAACCCGTGAATTCGAGGGCTACGGACGCCAAACCCACGCGGGCTCCGCGGGTGCTGATCATCGACGACGACGAAGCCCACGCCGAGGCCTTGGCCGACGGACTGGAAGTCGACGGCTACGCGTGTCAATTGTCGCACTCGGGTCGCGAGGGTCTAGAGCGCATGGCCGAGTCCACGTTCGACGCGGTGCTCACGGACCTTGTGATGCACGAGGTCTCCGGCATCGAAGTCCTCCGGCAGGCGCGCACCCTGCAACCCGATGCCGTGGTGCTCTTGATCACTGGCCACGGGTCGATCGAGACGGCCGTGGACGCCATGCGCTTGGGGGCCGCGGACTACCTGCCGAAGCCCGTGCGCATCAGCGAACTCAGAACGCGGCTCGCTCGCGCAATCGAGGCGGGCATTCTGCGCCGCACAAACCTCGACCTGCGCCGCCAGCTCGACGAACGCTTCGGCTTCGAGGGCCTGATCGGCCATTCGCCATCGATGCGGCGCGTGTTCGACATTTTGCGCCAAGTGTCGCCGACCACGGCCACGGTGCTCGTGCTCGGCCACAGTGGAACGGGCAAGGAACTGATCGCGCGCGCCGTGCACAACAACTCCAATCGCAAGGATGGCCCCTTCGTGGCGGTCAACTGTGCCGCGCTTTCGGAGGGTTTGATCGAGAGCGAGCTCTTTGGCCACACCAAAGGCGCCTTCACTGGCGCGATCAGCGCCAAGGAAGGCCGCATCGTCTATGCGGACGGAGGGACACTGTTCCTCGACGAAGTTGGCGACATGCCGCTGGCGACTCAGGCGAAATTGCTGCGCGTGCTGGAACTGCGCGAGGTGCTGCCGGTGGGCGGAAACCAAACGCGCAAAGTGGATGTGCGCCTGGTGGCTGCAACCAATCGCGACTTGAAGGAGATGGTCAAGGCGGGGACGTTCCGCGAGGACCTGCTGTTCCGCCTGCAGGTGGTCACGATCGAATTGCCTCCGCTGCGCGAACGTGCGGGCGACTTGCCCTTGTTGATCGATCATTTCATCTCCGAATTGTCCTCCCAGCACGGCCGCCGCGTGCGCGGTATCAGCCCCGAGGCGCGCACCCTGCTCGTGCGCTACGACTGGCCCGGCAACGTTCGCGAGTTGCGCAACGTGATTGAAAACATGGTTCTGCTTGCGCGCGGCGAAGTGCTCGAGCCGGTGGACGTGCCCGAGACCGTGCGCGAAGAACCTTCCGATGGGAGGCGTGCAGCCGGTTTCGATTTGGCTGGCCGCTCAATGGCTGAGGTGGAGCGCGCGCTGATCCAGGCCAACCTCGAACTCGCCGAGGGCAACCGCGAGAAGGCGGCCAAGATTCTCGGCATGGGGGAGCGCACCCTGTACCGCAAGCTCCGGGAATACGGACTTTCATGAAGCAGCCCGTGGAGAGCGTCTTTGACCACGCGGAGAACCAGCGTCTTCTGGCGCGGCTGGCGCGTCTGCAGCCGGAGAGCGCGGCCCACTGGGGCAAGATGCAAGTGGGGCAGATGCTCGCTCACTGCCGACAGCCATTGCTCGTGGCCACGGGCGAACTTCCACTGAAGCGCGGCCTGATCGGGATCCTGTTCGGCAAGCTGGCGAAGCGCAAGCTGCTCGCGCCGGAGCCCTTCGGGCGCGGCATGCCCACAGCGCCTGCGTTTCGCATGCGCACGCCGCGCGAATTTGCCTCGGAGCACGCGCAGCTTTGTTCTCTTCTGGCGCGTTTTGGCGAGCGCGGCCCGGCAGTGCTCTCGACGCAGCCCCATCCCTTCTTTGGCCCCTTGACGGCAACCGAATGGGACCGGCTGCAGTGGAAACACCTGGACCACCATCTGCGGCAGTTCGGGGTCTGAAGCACGCGGGGCATGCTGCCAGCCTGGCAGGCCCGCGGTGATGACTTTGCGCCGTGCCTGCCATCGCGGCAGTCGCGCCCAGGTAGGAAGCGGCATAAGTATCGACCAGGCAGTGTCTTATGCCATGGGGTTCCCCTGGCACGGTGTTTGAACCCCCGCGACCGTCCGTACCGCTAGAACCCCAAAATCAAACATGGCTCAAAAAGGCAAGATCATCGGCATCGACCTCGGCACCACGAACTCCGTGGTGTCCGTGATGGAGGGCGGCGAGCCCGTCGTCATCACCAACCTCGAGGGTTCGCGAACCACGCCTTCGGTGGTTGCTTTCCAGGACGGCGGCAATCGTCTCGTGGGCGCGCCCGCCAAGCGGCAGGCCGTGACGAACCCCACGCGGACGGTGGCTTCGATCAAGCGCTTCATGGGGCGCCGCCACCGCGAGGTGGCCCAGGAAGAAAAACTGGTGCCCTACAAACTCGTTGGCGGGTCCGAGGACCTGGTCAAGGTGGACGTCGATGGCCAGCAGTTCACGCCGCCGGAGATCAGCGCCATGGTGTTGTCGGCCCTCAAGGAGGCGGCCGAGAACCACCTCGGTGAGAAAGTCACGCGCGCGGTGATCACCGTGCCTGCCTACTTCAACGACGCCCAGCGCCAGGCCACCAAAGACGCGGGCACGATCGCGGGCCTGCATGTAGAGCGCATCATCAACGAGCCGACGGCCGCCACGCTGGCCTACGGACTCGACAAGAAGAAGAGCGGCAAGGTTGCCGTGTACGACCTCGGCGGAGGCACATTCGACATCTCGATCCTCGAGATCGGCGACGGCGTGTTCGAAGTGCTCGCCACCAGCGGCGACACGCACCTCGGCGGGGACGATTTCGACCAGGTGCTGATCGATTGGGCCGCGGATTCGTTCAAGAAAGACTCCGGGATTGACGTGCGCAAGGATCCGATGGCCCTGCAGCGTCTGAAGGAGGCGTGCGAGAAGGCCAAGTGCGAACTGTCGAGTTCCATGCAGACGGACTTGAACCTGCCGTTCATCACGATGGATGCGTCGGGTCCCAAGCACCTGCACTACAACCTCTCACGCGCCAAGTTCGATTCGCTGACCGAAGCGCTCGTGGAGCGCACGAAGGGGCCTTGTCTTCAGGCCCTCAAGGACGCTGGCCTCGATCCGTCGAAGGTCAGCGAAGTGATCCTGGTCGGTGGCTCCACGCGCACGCCCGCCGTGCAGGCGATGGTGAAGAAGCTCTTCGGCCGCGAGCCCAACCGCAGCGTCAACCCCGACGAAGCCGTCGGTATCGGCGCTGCGATTCAAGGCGGAATTCTGGCCGGCGAGGTCTCCGACGTGGTGCTGCTCGACGTGACGCCGCTCTCCTTCGGGATCGAGACCCTCGGGGGCGTCAGCACGCGCCTGATCGAGCGCAACACGACAATCCCGACTTCGAAGAGTCAGGTGTTTTCTACCGCCAGCGACAGTCAACCCTCGGTTGAAATCCACGTGCTCCAGGGCGAGCGCGAATTTGCCCGCGACAACCGCACCCTGGGCAAGTTCCACCTCGACGGTATCGCTCCCGCGCCGCGCGGCATGCCGCAGATCGAGGTCAGTTTCGATATCGACGCCAACGGCATTTTGCACGTGAAGGCCAAGGACAAAGGCACCGGCAAGGAGCAACAGATTCGGATCGAGGCCTCCTCGGGTCTATCCGCGGCCGAGATCGATCGCATGCGCAAGGACGCCGAGGCCCACGCGGCCGAGGACAAGGAAAAGCGCGAATTCGTGGACGCGAAGAACCAGGCCGAGCAGTTGATCCACGAGACCGAGAAGTCGCTGAAAGAGCACAAGGACAAATTGGCGGAGGCCGACGTCACGGCCATCGAGACTTCGAGGGCGGAGTTGAAGAAGGCTCTCGAGGGCGATTCGAAGGACGCGCTCAAGCGTGCGCTCGACGATTTCCAGCAGAAGGCCCAGAAGCTCGGCGAGGTCATCTACAAGCAGCAGCAGGCGGGCGCCGCCGGCCAGCCCCAGCCTGGCGGGCCGGGCCAGACTGCGTCCGGCACCGGTGCGGCCGCTGGCGGCGGACCTGACGAACCGGTGGATGCCGACTTCGAAGTCAAAGCCTGATCCACAGTCAATGACGCGCAGCGCGCCCCAGTCTCTCGCGGAGCCTGGGGCGCGGCTGTTTCCAGCAGCCCGTTGAAAAAGTCCCGTCGCGAGGCGAGGCGATCTTCGTCGTGGCTAGGAACGCGACGGAGGGACGGCGGAGGCGGCCTTCCTGGCCGCTGAGCACGGCCCGACGAGCGTGACGACGCCACGGCGAAGA
>CANKOY010000041.1 GCA_947484275.1 Planctomycetota bacterium
CAGTTTCCAGCTGGTCAATCCCTCGACCTCGGACACCATGACGCTCAGCTTGCGCCAGCCCCTGTGGCGCGGCGCCTGGCAGAAGTACGCAACGAGTACCCAGCGCGAAAGCGAACTCAGCTACCGCAAGAGCGAGGAGCGCTTTCGCCAGGTGCGCCAACAATTGCTGCTCGACGTGCACAGTGCCTACTGGGACCTGGTGGCGAGCATTGAGCAACTCGGCGTCGCGGAAGCGACCCTGGAACTGGGCCGCCGCCAACTGGACCAGAACGAGCGCCGCCTGAGTGCGGGCGTCGGCACTGGGGTTGAAGTCCTGCAGGCGGAGGCCAACGTGGCGCGCCGCATCGAAGAGCGCTTGCTGGCGGATGTCAACGTGCGCGCCGCCCAGGACAAACTGAAGGCTGCGCTCTTTCCGGGAACCCAAAAGGCCTCCTGGGACACGCACATCGTTCCGATCACACCGCTGCCGTCGGACACCGGCGCGCGCGTCCCGAGCTGGGACTCGGCCCTGGTCCTCGCCCTGGAAAATCGTTCGGAACTGCGCCAGCAGCGCCTGGAAATCGACGCGGGCGATCTGCGCCTGCAGCGCGCCAAGAGCGAGCGGCGCTTTGGCCTGGATCTTGAGCTCAGCTCCACGAGCAACGGTTTCGACGGCGAAAGTAACGAGGCCTTCGAGGGCGCAACGTCGTACGAATTTCCGTCCCATCGCGCCGCGTTGGTTTTTGATCTGCCGATCCGCAATCGTGCCGCGAGCAATGCCGAACGGGCCGAGCGCGTTCGCGGGCGCTCCGCGCGATTGGTCTACGATCAGCTTGAGTCCCAAGTGGTGGCCGAGGTGCGCGAGGCCGTGCGGCAAATCGCCTACCAGACCGAAGCGGTCAAGGCCGCGGAGAAGAGCCTGGAGCTCGCGCGCCGACAGTTGGACGCCGAGGAAGCGCGCTATCGCGAGGGCCTGTCGACGAATTTCCAGGTGCTCGAATTTCAAAAGCAATTGGCGGAGTCATTGTCGAGCGAAAAACGAGCTCGCGTCGCGTACGCCAAGGCTCTCGCCGCACTCGCGAAGGCCCAGGGCATCCTGGGCGAGCAGGAAAGGCGCTGAAGCGCCAGAGATTTCCACACATGCGCGCGGCGCTCCTCTGCATCCCGCTGTGGTTCATTGCCTGCAATGAGAGCGCCCCGGATCCCACCCGTGCTGCGGCCCCTGTGCAGGCGCTCGACCCGCGCGTCGAAGCGCTCTACGACAAGTCCATGGCCCGCGGTCCCTACCAGGTGGATCTGGCGGACGTGACGCCAATTCTCGTTGAGACCCTGCGCACGGGCGGTCACGAACCCCTGCGACGGGCGAAAATGGAGTTGGCCCAGGGGGGCGAGAAGAGCCTGGAAGCCGTGCGCCGCTTCGTGGATCGCTACCGCTCCGATCCCGAAGGTCCGGACTACCTGCGCAACGCCGCCGACGTACTGTCCCTTTCGCCGCTGCCTGCCGCGACGCCACTGCTGGCGAGCCTGATCGATCACCCATCGGAATCCCTGCGCATTCAAGTGCTGCGCGGATTGCTCGTGCACCCGCGGCCGGAGTCCTTCGAGCCCGCGCTCGGGCTCTTGGCCAGCGCACCCGAGGGCTATCGCGATGAAATTTGCGGTGCCTTGGCCAAGCTGGACCTGGAGCGCGCGCAGCGCCTGTGGCTTTCGTGGATTGAGAACGGCGACAACACGAGTCTGTGGCAAGCGATCCTGCCCTACATGAGCACGATTCGCGCGCCCGATCTCGTGCTGCGCGTGCGCGAGCTGCTCAAGCGCGGCGATCTGGACACGATGGCGCGCATCTGGCTTTGCGCAGCAGCGTGCCATGGGGGCGACGTGGGCCGCGATGAAGAGGCCCTGGCCCATCTGATTGCCGCGCGCGAATCCAAGAACCTGACCGAACGCGACCTCGCCGTACGAGCCCTCGCGGCAGCGGATCGCCTGGACCAGTTGGGTTGGACACTGAGCAATGATCCCTGGGCTCCGATCCGTGCCATGGTGGTGCGCGCGGCAGCCGAGCGTGTCGAGCGCCCCGATGCGCGCCTGCTGCTGGAACAGGCATCCCAAGACGTCGATGAACTCGTGCGCCGGCCCGCGCTGAAGGCCCTGGCTGACGTGGGACGCGCGGACGCCGTGGATCAGGCCCTGACGCGACTGTCGAGTCCGACCCTGGCCGAGTTGGAGTCTGCGGTGAAGATCTTGGGTGCCGCGATGCGGGCCGATCCGGCCCTGGCCCAGCGCGTCTGGGGTGCCCTGGCGCCTCAACTTGACACCTACGAACTGCGCGCGCCTGTGGAGCGCGCCATGCTGGTGAAGATCCTCGGTCAGATCCCAGTGCTTGCCGCCACTCAGCGCCTGATTGCCATGGCGCGCGAAGCCCAGGGCGAACTGGAGACGATTCGCGCCCAGCGTTTCTTGCTGCGCCAATGCGTCAATGCTGGCTCCATCGCCCAGGGCGAATTGCTTCGGCTGTGGGGCGCTGCCGACGATCCAGTGCTGCGCATGGACGCGATCGAGGCCTTCTCCGCCCTCGGCGGAGATCACACTCGCGAGCTTCTGCTCACGGTGCTCGATTCGCCGCGCACGACTCCTCAGGAATTGGTGTTCGTCGCCGACCGGCTCGTGCGCATCGGACCCGCGAGCGAAGTCGCCTGGCAACTCAAACGCGCCGCGCTGCGCATGGACGACAGCCTCGCCAGGGAAGCACTTCAGGGAATTCTGTGGCGCTGGTATCCGCCGCCGCCAAAGAACCCCTGATCCCAGGGCGCGGGCTCAGTCCCCTTGAAGCGGGTTGACTGACCGCCACCCGTGAGCCTGCAGATCAAAGGGCAGAGGCGAGCGAATTTGCGGCGGCGCGTCCGGTCCAAAGGGCGCGGGCGAGAGCGAGCTGTGGCTCAACACGACGTTCCCGGAAAAACCAAAGTAGGCCGGCGTTCCCTTGGGCGCGGCGCGTTCGGGCCAGGCGCGCACCGCCATCCAGCCTTCGGTGTCGCCTGCAAAACTGGGCACGCGCACAAATTCGAAGTAGTACCCGTGCCGCAGAACCAGCCGCCCGTCCTCGAGAATCGTCTGATCCTCGAACTGGCGACGCGCCGCCTTGGGCAGTCGCTCGAACAGGGCACGCGTGTCCCGGGGAGGTGAACTGGACAGTGAATCTTCGTCGAAGAGCTGGGCGAGTCGGCGCACAAGCCGCTGAGCATCAGCCTCGTTTTCGCGCTGGGCGAACGCTGTGAGTCTGGGGAGCGAGACGATCACGACCACGGCGACGACTCCGATCAGGAGCGCGAGGTCCATGGGTTGAACGCGACCGGCGCTCGCGCGCGATGGGACGGGACGGTGGGGCTGCATCGAATGGGCTGCAGGATTCTTGTGTGTCAGCTGCTAGGCTGCAAGCCCGATGCAGCGTCCTAGCGCGCAAGCTTTGCCCGCGGAGCTCCTTGCCTCTGCCCGTCAGGTGGCGCTGCGCGTTGCGACCACCGGCCGGCGCGCCTGGATCGTCGGCGGGCCCGTGCGCGATCTCGCCCGGGGAGTGACGCCCCACGACCTCGACATGGCAAGTGCATTGCCGCCGGACGAGGTCGAGGCGCTTTTCCAGCGCACCGCGTCCGTCGGGAAGGCCTTCGGGACCATGCTTGTGCACGGCGAGGGCGTAGATGTGCAGCTGACGACCTTTCGGCGTGAGCGAGGCTTCTCCGACGCCCGCCGGCCCGACCACGTGGACTACTCCGAGCATCTGGAGGAAGACGCGCGCCGGCGCGACTTCACGTGCAACGCCATGTACCTCGATCCTCTGGACGACGAATTGCGCGATCCCGAAGGCGGACTGGAGGACATTCGGGCGCGCATCCTGCGTTCGGTGGGGGAGCCCGGAGCGCGCTTTGCGGAGGACGGCCTGCGCCTGGTGCGCCTGGCCCGTTTTGCAGCTGCCCTGGATTTCCGCGTTGACGATGCGACCCTGCGCGCTGCGAGTTCCAGCGCTGGAGCCCTGGCCGGCGTAAGCGCGGAGCGCAGGCTGAGCGAACTCGAGCGCATTTTCTCCGCGGCCCGCAGCCCGTTAGCAATTGAGTTGCTCGGGGACTGCCAGCTGCTCGAACACTTGCTGCCTGGATTCAGCCGTGTTTGCCCGGACCCGCGCCAACTCTCACGGCGACTGCGCGCGCTGAGTTCTCTGAGCCAGAATTCGGCCCCTGGGAGCACCTTGGGATTGGCGGTGCTGCTTCACCCGAGCGAGCCCGAGGATCGAGACGCGCCCGGGCGGCTCTTGGAGTACCTGCGCATGTCCCGGGACCTGCGCCAGGGAATCGAAGCGCTGTGGCGTCTGGAGATCGAGGCTTGCAATCTCGCCCTGGATTCTCGGGCCGCGCTGTTGCGCTTCGCGCGTCAAGCCCCAGCCAAGCTCGCGCTGCGACTGAGTACCGCCTGGATCCGCGCTGACGGCGGCGATGGCCGGCACTTGGACGCGCTCGGCGCGGCGATCCTGACCTTGACCGAGTCCGAGAAATTCCCGACAGCGCTGCTGTCCGCAGAGGACCTGAAGCGCGCCGCCATCCCCCCCGGGCCCCGTTGGAGAGTGATCCTGGAGGCCCTGGAGACTGAGCAACTCGAAGGGC
The DNA here is from genome assembly GCA_947484275.1 of Planctomycetota bacterium. GTDB lineage: Bacteria > Planctomycetota > UBA1135 > UBA1135 > JADJQU01. The sequence goes on from CANKOY010000041.1 coordinate 4,632, forward strand.
GCCTCCGCACGCGCGACCAGGCCCTGGGATGGCTTGAGCAGCGCGCTTTGGAGTGATCGCCGGCGCTCAGCTGGGCGGAAACACTCGCCGCAAGCGTGACGCGACGACGTAGCCCGAGAGCACCAATGCGACGACCACTGTCGCGTCCCAACGCGGTGGATGCCAAGCCAGGGCCGCGAGAGCCGCGCTGAACATCAAGAGCCGCCGCAGGCACAATCCCATGGCCTGTTCCACGTCTCCCCGGGTCCAGGCGCCACTGCGGCGCGCGAACTTCCCGAGGGTGATTGCTGCTGGCAGGCAGATAGCTGCCGCGGCAGCGCGACCAGCGAGCGTGTGAACTTCCAAATCGTAGGGCGGAAGGAACGCGACAAAGGCGAGCATCAGCGCCGAGGAGAGCACCAAAGCCCGCGGCTTCGATCCTCCCAAGTCGCGATCCTCGCCGTCCTCCAGGCGCCCGAGCTGGGACACGCGCAGGACGTACACGCCGTAGAGCAGCATCGGCATCAGCGCGCGATGCATCCCCAGGGTCTGGAGGAACTCGCCGTGGGCAAAGCACAGTCCAAGGCCCAGGTTTCCCGCGCGACACAACGCCAGGAGCAGGGGACCCAAACGCGGCCCGCGTCCGATCAAGTCATAGGCAAGCGCCGCAAGCGCCAGCCCCAGGGTCCACAGTCCGGCGTGAAAGCTGTGCTGGCTCGCGAGCACGGGGCCCAAAACCAAGAGCACCACCCCCAGGCCCAGTGCCGTGGACGGTCGAACCGCCCCGCTTGGAATCGGCCGCGAGGGACGCGTGCGGCTGTCGTGCTCGCGATCGCGCCAATCGTTGAGCGCCATGGCGCCGTGGTAGACGCAAAACGACGCGGCCAGAAGCCAGAACACGCTCGTTTGCTCGGGCCAGCGACCCTCGCAGGCAAAAATGATTCCGGCCGCGACGTCTGCCACGGCGCTAGGCGCGAGCGACAGGCGCAGCAGCCGTCCGATGGCGCGCACGGATCAGCTCAACCAGCGTCGCAGGTCGTTGAAGGTCACGAACACAACCAGACCGAGGATCAGCACCAAGCCGACCATCTGACTGTAGCCCATGATCCGTTGGTTGACCGGCGAGCCCTTGACCTTCTCCACCAGGAGGAAAAATAGATGCCCGCCATCGAGCACCGGGATCGGCAACACGTTGATGAAAGCCAGGTTGAGGCTCAGGGTGCACAGGAAGAAAATCAACTTGGCCAGCCCGAGCCCCGCATAGGCGTAGCTCGATTGCGCGATCAAGATGATCCCGCCCACCTTGTCGTGACTGACGGTGCCGCGAAACAGGCCGCTCAGGGTCAACCAGATGTCGACCATGAAGCGCCACGAGGAGACGGCGCCAACGCGCACGGCCTCGCCGAACGTGGCCGCCTGGAACAGGTACGTGGCTGGGCTGAGCATCAGGCCGTACTCGGTCGATTGCAGCGGCCCAGGGATTACGTCGAACTCGAGGTGTTGACGAGATCCGTCAGGGGAACTGCGCTGCACGCGCACTTTCAGGGCGGTGTCGGCCAAAGCCAAGTCCTTGATGGCTCCGGGGATGTCTTTCCATTCTTCCGCGGTGCGATCTCCTATGCCGACGATTCGATCGCCGCTCAGCAGACCAAAGCGTTCCGCGGCGCTGCCAGCGTGCACCGCTGCGCGCGTGCCCTCGGTGTCCGCAACCACGGCCACGTCCAGCAGCAACTGCCGCACGTGTCCGTCGTCCAGTGCGGGGACCTCGAGCGTGAGCTCATTCCGCTCGCGCTCGACCCGCATTGTGAAGCTGCGCTCCTTGGCGGCGCGCAGGGCCATGGCGAAGTCGCCGGGGCGCAGGATCGGCCTGCCGTCCAGGCTCAAGAGTCGATCCTCCGGCTGCAAACCCAGAAGGTCCGAAGCAGTGCTCGCGCGCACGGCGATGACCCGGGAACTCACGGGCTCGATTCCCAAGTACAGCGCGCGTTTCTTGGTCGGAACGACCTCCAATCTCGGCTGGACCTGAAACGCCAGTGACTCCGCGCCGCGCAGCACTTGGAGGTTCAACGGATCCCCGCGGTGCATCGAGAGCAACAGCTCGTTGGGAAGATCTTCGCTCAGGCCGTTGACACCATTCAGGCGGTCGCCGTCGCGCAGCCCGGCGAGGTACGCCGGAGAATCGGGAGCGATTCGCAGCACTCCGTCGGGATCGGCGGCGATTGCCACGCCGATGGCACGCACGCCTTGGTCTTCCGAATACAACGGCCGAACGTTGACCAGCGTGTCGGCCGCGGCGCCGGGGGCGCGCACGAGCATCGCGATCTCGTCCGCATCCGAGAGACCGACGCGGCTGAAGAGATCCTCGAAACTGTTTACCGGCTGACCGTCGATGGCGACAACGCGCGTACCCGGCACGATGCCGGCTTTCCACGCCGCCCCACCCGGGGTCACGTCGCCAATGAGCGGCGCGGAGAAGGTCACGCCGAAGAACAAGAGCGGCGGCAGAACAACGAGTGCGAGCAGCACGTTCATCAGTACTCCGCCGGAGTAGATGAAGAAGCGTTGACCAACGGACTTGGAGGGCAACTCATCCGGCTGCGCGCTTGCGCCATCGAGGACTTCGTCGCCGGCCATTTTCACGTACCCGCCCATCGGGATCAGGGCGAGCTGGTAGGTCGTGGAACCGCGCTTCCAGCCAAAGATCTTCGGGCCAAAGCCGATGCTGAACAGTTCAACCCGCACGCCGCACCAGCGCGCGGCGATGAAGTGGCCCAGCTCGTGCACGAAAATAACCAGGCCGATACCCAGGGCCACCTGCAGCACGCGCACAACGGAACCGAATTCCAAGGCCAGAAATTGCATCATCGAGGAGTCGTCGGGTTGCCGTTGCGGGTCAAAATATCGCGCGTCATGGCGCGCGCGTCGCGGTCGGCGGCGATGGCTGCCGAAATCCCATGCTTTGCTGTGGCGCGCCGCGAGAGAACGTCCCCTACGACGCGCGTCATCTCGCCGAAACTCGCCCGGCGACCCAGGAATGCATCCACGGCCACTTCGTCCGCCGCGTTGAGCACGGCGCCCGCATCGCCACCGCGACGGGCGCATTCGAAACCAAGTTCAAGTGCGGGGAAGCGCCGCGGGTCCACGGGCTCGAAGGTCAGGCGCGAGAACAAGTCCATCTGGAAGCCAACGAGGCTTGAGGGCGCGCGGTCGGGATGAAACAGGCAGAAATGCAGCGGTCCGCGCATGTCCGGTGGCCCCATCTGCGCGATCAGGGATCCGTCGATGAACTCGACCATCGAGTGCACGATCGACTGGCGGTGAATGGAAACATGGATGCGATCGATCGGCACGCCGAACAGGTGCTGCACTTCGATCACTTCGAAGGCCTTGTTCATCAAGGTCGCCGACCCGACAGTGATCCGCGGGCCCATGCGCCAAGTCGGGTGCTTGAGCGCATCCTCTGGCGTTGAATTCTCGATTTCTTCGATCGCGCGATCCCGGAAGGGGCCACCGCTTGCGGTCAGGTGAACGGCGCGCACGCGGTCGAGGCGCTCGCCGCGCAAGCACTGAAAGATCGCGCACAATTCCGAATCGACCGGCAGGATCGCGGCGCCATTGCTTCGCGCCAATTCCATCAACTCCGCGCCGGCCATCACCAGGGACTCCTTGTTGGCCAGGGCGAGGTCGCGGCCCTGCTTGAGCACTGCCACGGAAGCTCCCAGCCCCGCTCCGCCCACAATCCCGTGCACCGCTGTGTCGTAGCTTGCCGCCGTGCAAAGTTCGAGCACCGACTCTGGCCCGCGCAGCAGTGTCGTGCCCAATGGCAACTCGTGGGCAATCTGGTCCGCCGCTGCGCCGTCGGTCAGGGCCACGAAGCGCGGTCGAAACTCCCGCGCCTGCTCGGCCAATTCGCGCCACGAAGCGTTCGCGGCGAGCCCCTCGACTCGCAGGGCACCCGCGTTCGCCCGCACCACATCGAGGGTCTGCTTCCCGATTGAGCCGGTCGAGCCTAGAACGAGCAGGGATTTCATGGACGGCGTGTGGCGGCGCCGAGGACATGGCCCCGGCCTGAGCCAACTGGTACTTTATGCACTGCGCAGGGCTTGGGGAACCGTGTTCGCCCGACCGACCGCGCCATCAGGCCTGATCGATGAGCGACGAGCGACCCGCCGGCACTGTGCACCCTTCGGCCCGCCACTGCCCTGTCTGCGGAGCGGGTTTCGTTTCCGCCGTGATCGAGGGACGACCGCGGCTGCAGTGCGAGAGCTGCCGCCACGTGCTCTACGCCAATCCTGCGGCCGCCGCCGCGGGGGTGGTGGTCAACGCGGGCGGACAGGTGCTCCTCGTGCGCCGGGCCATCGCACCCCACCGGAACACCTGGGCTCTGCCCGCGGGGTATCAGGAGATCGACGAGACACCCTCCCAGGCCGCCGCGCGCGAGATCCGCGAAGAAACCGGACTGGAAGTCGAGGTCGGACCGTTGTTCGACTTGGTGTTCGTCACCGACAATCCCGCCAAGCCCGCGAACTTGGCCGTCTACCTGTGCCGTGTGCTGGGCGGGGTCCTGACGCCTGGTGACGACGCGAGCGAAGTGCGCTTCTTCGATTTGGGGCAACTGCCCAGCGACATTGGTTTCGACAACACTGTGCGGATCCTCTCGCGCCTCGGCGCGAGCCCCACGTACCGCGAGTTCCTGCAGACAATGAGCCAACCCAAGATGAGTTCCACCCGATCGATCTCCTACAAGGACGCTGGCGTCGACATCGAGAACAAGTACGCCGCGGTGGACGGCGCCACGGAGGCGATCCGTGCCAGCTTCACGCCGGGGGTCGTCGGCGATGTCGGTGGCTTCGGCGGCTTGTTTGATCTTGCGCGGGCCGGGTGTGGCCAAGGTCTTTTGGTGGCCAGCGCCGACGGCGTAGGCACGAAGCTCGAAATCGCCGCTCGGGCCAAGATCTACGACACGGTCGGACGCGATCTGGTGCAGCACTGCATCAACGACATCCTGGTGCAGGGCGCGCGCCCGCTGTTTTTCATGGACTACGTCGGCATCGGCGTCCTCGATCCGGCCGTGACGGCGGCCCTGATTCGCGGCTGCGCCAACGCCTGCCGCGAGAACGGACTGGCCCTGCTGGGGGGCGAGACGGCCGAGATGCCCGGACTGTATCGCCCGGGAGATTTCGACCTGGTGGGGTTCATCGTCGGCGTTGTTGAGCCTGGAAAACTGCTGGACGGCAAGCGCGTCCAGCCCGGGCAAACGCTCTTGGCCCTGGGCTCCGCCGGATTGCACACCAACGGCTACTCGCTGGCACGCAAGATTGCCTTCGATGCCCTGGGCCACGGTTTGAGCGACCGGCCCGCGCAGCTCGAAGGCCGCACGGTGGGGGAGGCGCTCCTGGCGGAGCACCGCTCCTATTTGAAGTTGCTCTGGCCACTGCTCGAAGCCAATCGAATCGCCGGCATGGCACACATTACGGGCGGCGGCTTGGTGGACAATTTGCCGCGCGTGCTCAATGGCACCGACGCACTGATCGACCGCAGCTCGTGGTCCGTTCCGCCTGTTTTCCGCTGGCTATGCGAGGGCGGGAACGTAGACCCTGAGGAGCGCTACCAAGTCTTCAACATGGGCATTGGCATGGTGCTGATCCTTGAACCCGATGAAGTGGCGCCGGTCGTTGCGCATCTCAAGGCAGCGGGAGAGGCCAGCTGGATCATCGGCGCGACGCAGGCGGGGTCCGGCGTGGTGCGCTGGAAGCGCTGAAAGTGAGCGACTTTCGGCCCTTTGGTGGCGCTTGACGCGGCTGGCGAGTGAAGGCTGGATCTGGGCGTCGAGGATAGCGATGATCTGAGGGTCCAAGTCACCTGAAACTCCGGGCCAAACGCCCGCTAAGTCCGACATGCTCTACCAAGCCGCCTGGGCTGCCTGTGCATCCGTTGCGCTCGCTGCCGCCGTCCTGACGCAAGCCGAACCCGCCACAAAGGACCTGGGCCCGAAGAGCGAGCTCTCGGCGCGCGATCTCAAGGAACTCGGAGGTTTCCTGGGCAAGGCCCTCGATCCTGAAAAGCAGGACTACAAGGACAAGGAAAAGAACGTCGCCGAGTTGCGCAGGTTCCTCGAGAAGGCGGGCAAGACGCGCAATCCAAAAGATCCGCTGCAAGGCGGACTTGCCTTGTGCGAGGACCTTTCGCGCGGCCTGCACATCGCAAACGAATACAAGCTTGCCGGCACCAAGCCGGGACAAGTCGCCAAGGTCGAGCTGCTGCCCAAGACCAATCCGGTGGCCTATTCGATCTGGCTGCCGAAGACATATCGGGCCGACCAGGAGCCGTTTCCGGTCCTGATGTGCTTCCCCGGAACGAAGGACGGCAAAGTCTCTAGCGGGGAGGCGTTCCTGCAGGATCACTGGACAGAGGCTGCAGTGCGCGAGAAGTACGTGATCGTCGCCCTGAACCTGCCTGAGGACGTCAAGAGCTGGACCGAGGGGCAGACCGCAGACGGCAAGCACGGCGGCGTTGCGATCGCCATGCTCACCCTGAAAGAGCTGGGTGCAAAGCATGCGATCGACTTTGATCGCATCTATCTGGCGGGGCGCGAAGCTGGCGTCGCAGCCGCCCTGTCACTGGGCGCAAAGTTCCCGCAGAATTTCGCCGGTGTGGTCGGCCGCTCAGGCGACTGCGGCGACACACCGGTCAACAACTTCCGCTGTCTGCCGACGTTCTTTGCCGGCGCCGGCGCCCAAGCCACGGCTTTCGCCGAAGCCAACAAGACCGCTGGCTACGAAAATTGCACGCTCAAGCCAGACGGCACCGACCTGGACGCAATTGCGTGGATGGACGCGCATCCGCGCCAGGCGAATCCGGCGAAGGTCACTCTTTATCCAGGCCGCCCGATTCCCTTGCGCGCCTACTGGATGAAGGTCCAGCCCACGGACGTCGGCGCCGCTGAATACAAGATCGAAGGCGAGATTGACCGGGCGACGAACACAGTCACGATCACGAGTTCCGGCGTGCGCCAAGTGACCTTGATGCTCAACGATGTGCTCTTGAACCTCGACAAGCCGGTGAAGATCGTGCTCAACGGCACGGCCCAGGATGCGCTCCTGCCGCGCAGCCTCGACGACATGCTTTCGATGATGTACTCCGGTCTGAGCGAGCCCGGGCGCATCTACGTCTTCCGCAAGGAATTCGACCTTCCGGTTGCCAAGTGAGGGCCTCGCGCCGAGGCCGGGTGAACTGCGGACTTCACCGCAAAGCCGAATCGAAGGTTTGAACACTTCGAGCGCCATGACCACCGGTGGCATGCGGGGCCTGCTCCTCTGGGTCGCGATTGCCGGCGCGGCGACGATGACCGTGGAGTTGTCGGCGGTGCGCATGATCTCGCCTTGGTTTGGCGCATCCAGCGGGGTGTGGACCAATGTCATCGGAGTGATCCTGCTGGCGCTCGCGCTGGGATACCTCGTGGGAGCCCGCGCGGCCAGTCGAGCGCATCTTGGGCCGCCCTTGGTCATTGCCCTGGGTGGCGCGGCGCTCTTCACGGCGCTCTTGCCTCTGCTCGTGGCGCCCGTCTGTGGCTGGTTCATGCCAGCCAACCTGCCCCTGGAAGACGCTGGAGCTTTGTTTGGCTGGGGGAGCTTGGCGGCCACCGCGGCGCTGTTTCTCTTGCCCGCATTGGCCCTGGGAACGGTGGGCCCACTGGCCGTGGAGATTGCCTCGCGCTCGGGCCTGCGTCCGGGAGTCGCTGGGGGGCAAGTCCTGTGCGCTTCGACCCTCGGCAGTCTGGTGGGCACTTTCGCGACCACGCACGTCTTGCTGCCGGATCTCGGTGTCGCCCGCACGGCTTCCCTGGCGTCCTTGGCACTGGGCGCAGGTGCCCTCGCCTTGGCGGCCAAGGCGCGCAAGCGATCGTTGGCGGGCTTGGTGCTGCTCGTGGGCCTCGCGGCCCTTGGGCTTCGTGCGCCAGCCCGTCCGGCCCTTCCAGCTGGAATGCACCTGCTCGAAGCGCGTGAGTCCAGCTACCAGACTTCGCGGGCGGTGGCCGATCGACGCGGTGAGGAAGAGCTGCGGGTATTGCAGGTCAATGAAGGATTGGACTCCTTCCAGTCTGTGTGGCGCAGTCAAAAGGGGCCGCTGGGCCCTGGGTACTACTACGACGCCTTCGCGCTCCCGGCGTGGTGGTCGGAACGTCGCGAGGGCACCTGGAACGTGGCTGTGTTGGGCCTTGGGGCGGGCAGCACGTTCCGTGTGCTCGAGGGCGCGCTGCCGCCGGAATTGCAACTGACGATGATCGGCGCCGAGATTGACGCTGAGGTGGTGGCACTGGGGCAGCGCTGGTTTGAGTTGCCGGTGTCCAACCCCGATCAGCGCGTGGTTTCCGGCGTCGATGCGCGCAGTGCCCTGCGCACATGGCCCGGTCCCTTCGACGAGATCGTGCTCGATGCCTACGCCCATCAAACGGAAATTCCGGCACACCTGTGTTCGCGCGAAGCCATGGTCGAGATGCGCCAGAAGCTCGCCGACCGCGGCTGGCTGGCGATCAACGTCGGCGGTTTCTCCATCGAGGATCCGCTGGTGCGCGCGGTTGCCGCCACGGCCTCCAGCGCTTTCGATTCACCGGTGCTCGTGTTGCACGTCGGAGGCTCGCGCAACTTTGCGATCTTTGCGCGCCGAGGCGCGGCAATTGTCGATCCCGCGGCGGAGGCCTCAGCGCGTCCCACTGCGGCGCTGATGCACTTGTGGGGGCCGGCTCAACTTCCCTCAGGTGCGTGGACCATGGACGCCAGCTGCGGAGTCGTGCTGACGGACGACCTGAATCCAAGCGACGCACTTCAGCGACAATCGCTGTCCGAGGCCCGCGATGCGCGAAGTTGAGCGCTCGACTCGGGCGCGCGCGATTGCGCTGCTGCTGGTCGGCGCCAGCATGGAAACCGGACTTCGCGCGGACACCATGGAGCAGGTGCAACGCGCGGCGAGCCTCGGAGAATTTGGCCAGGCTCAGAGAATCGCGGAGCTGGAGCCGGATGCGCTTGCTTCAGTGCGTGCCCAGGTCTGGCTGGCCTACCGCGCACGCGACTTCACCGCAGTTCAGGCCCTCGCCGAACGCGGCCTTGCCCTAGACCCCACGGATTTGTGGCTGTGCGAACGCAGCCTGGCGTCCGCGCTCTGGCAGCGCGATGCCGAAGCTGCAGCGAACGCCATGGAGCGTTTGAGTGCGAGCCTCGCCACCGTGGAGCCCTCTGTAGCCGAGCCATTCCTGGGGGCCGTGGCAGAGGCCCGCACACAAGTGGCGAGCCTGCTATCCGCAGAGCGGGTGGTGCGCGCCGCGGCCCTGCGCTCGAAGATCGCGACGGTGCTGATCCTTGGCGCCGTTCTGGCCGCCTTGGCCTGGCTTGGCCTGCGCCCCGCGCGCGCGTGACGTCGGCCGGCGTAGGCTCGCCGCGCCTCGGGAGAATCCGTCCCGCCAGGTGCGATCGGCACTCTGCCCATGAAAACGCGCTGCCCAGCGAAGTCTTCGCTGGGCAGCGCGTGCGAGCAAGCGATGCGCTGACTTACAGGATGTCGAGGATCCCGCCCTTGCTGTCGGTGAGCGAGGGAGTGTTGGCGCGGTAGTTGGAGTTCACGCCGATCTTCGAGTTCCAGGGCAGGGACTCCTTGTCCGCGATGATTCCGAGGGCCACGGCGCCGAACGCGCGCGCCAGGTCGGTCACTTCGGTGTTGTTCATCAACTCGATCAGGGGCTCGACAGAGCGCGAGTCACCGATGAACCCCAATGCCGAGCTGATCGCGGCCTGGGAGGCCAAGCTGGAGGATGTCTTCAGCATGTCCACGAGTTCCGGAACCAAGTCCTTGTCGCCCAAGAGACCCAAGGAGATCGCGGTGCTCTTCAGCAGGTCCGCGTTGTACTTGGACTTCCGGACGATTTCCTGAATTTGCGGGATGGCCGATTGCTCGTTCATCAAGCCCAGGCCGATCGCGGTGTAACCACGGGCCTCGTTTTCGCGAACCTTCTCGAGGTGCCCCTTGAGCGCATCCGCGGCGCCGGTGTCCTTGACGATTCCACAGGCAATCGAGAAGGCGCCGACGTCCTCAGGCGTTTTGGAGCTCGAGAGTTCCGAGCGCAGGGCCAACTTGGCCTCGGAAGAAGATGCCTGGCGCGCGTCGTCGAGAGAGCGCTCCATGACCGCGATCGCGACACCCGACCAGGGCTTGACGTTGCTCTTGCCCTTGCCCAGCTCGCCCATCAAGAAGGTGCGCGAGTTCTCCTTCTTCTCTTTCGTGTTGACGCCGTAGATCGCATCGCCGGCGCCGATGCCCGGACGCCCGGATGCTTGGCCGAGGCCGATCAAGGCGAAGTTGCGCACTTGCTGGTCGGCGAGATCGTCCTTGACCTGCATCAGCGCAGCGCGAATCGCCTTGTCGGTGGGATCCTCATCGCAGTCGCCGATTGCGCCCAAAGCCAGGGCGCAGCTTTGCTTCATGGCATCCTGGTCGCGCGAATCCTTCGACAGACTGTCCATTAGCGCACTGGAAATCACGTTGCGGAACGCGAACTCCGCGGGAATGTCGCCCGTGGACAGCAGACGTCCCATGGCGGTCGGAGCATGGGCGCGAATCAGGAAGTTGTTGCCCTCATCCTGGTAGTAGGACAGGAGGTAGCGCAACTGATCCTGACGCGAGGCCATCCCCGCGGGGGCCTTGATTTTCTTGATGTCCTCGGTGGCGGCCTCTTCGGCCACGATGTCGATCGGCGACAGTCCGATCGCGGTCAGGCAAGCAACCTGGATGTCGCGCTGCGCCATCGACTTGCCTTCGACATCGAGCACCTTGCGCAAGGTGGCATTGATCGCGAGGCGATCGTCGTTCGACGCCTTGAAGCCGATCAAACCGAGTCCGTATGCCGCGAAAGCGCGCGTGCGAACGTTCACCGAACCGTTCTGCTGAACACCCAGCGCGCGCATCTTGGCCTGGTCGTCCAGAAGCACGGCTGATAGCAGCTCGATGTTTTCACGGTTGGCCAGAATTCCGAGTGCCACGGCGGCGGTCTCCGAGAGCTCTTGGCTGCTGCTGGTCAGGAATTTCTTGATCTCCGCACCAAACGCCGACTTGCCGTCCTCACCTTTGGCGTCGCCAATCTTCGCCAGCGCAATCATGCAGCTGGACTGAACGTCGTTGGAGTTCTCCTTGTTCGGATCGAGGCCGGCCAGCAATTGCGGAACGATCACCTGACGGATTTTTTCTTCGCTGACGCGCAGCGTGTCCTTGACCTGTGAGTTCTCACCGCGGCCGAGGTAATGCTCGTCGGAACCCGTTTGCACTGCACTGCCGAGGTGCGACTTCAGATTCAAGTAGGGCTCTTTGTTGAAACCCCACCAGAACTGCCAGACCGAAAGATCGGGACCAGTGTCGCCGCCACCAGTTCTCGGTTTCGCGGGGCCTGCGGGGCCGCCTGCGGGTGCGCCGGGTGTGACTGCGCCGGGGGTACTCGGGCCACTGGGGCCGGGAACACCGGGACCCGCCGGTCCAGGAGTCGTCGGTCCGCCACCGCCGCCACCACCACCGCCCGAGGGCGGCGTCGTGTCGCCAGGGCCGCGGTAGGTTCCGCCGTGACCGAAGGAAATGCTCGGAAGGGCCAGACTGGCCGTGACGGCGCCGAGGAAAAGCAGCTTGTTCATAGGGATCCGTGGATGAGAGTCAGACGATCGTGGAACGCGGCTAAGGTCGCGCCCCACGCCGCATAAAGCAAGGCCCGTGCCATGGCTTCTGGAAGCTCTGAACCGGCTTTAGGAGTGCTCCGGTAGGCATGCAGCACTCTCTAAACACCTGTGGCGTGCCCAGTACGTATCAGGTCGTTTCGAGATCGTAACGGCACTTTCTAGGGCGCGGAGCTCGCGGAACCCTGTCTGTGGCTTTGAGGACGAGACGAACTGACTCCGGGGAGCGTAGATTTGCCGCGGTGGAGTCATTGACCCGACTGTTCTTGGTGCGTGGTGCCCCGAGCCCAGCATCGTCCGTTCCTGGTGGTTCTGGGGATTCACCCGGCAGGTCGCCTGGGAACCATGGCTTCGACCTTGGGATCAACGCGGATCGATTCGAGACCGCGCGAACAAACCTGGCGGCCTTGGCACGGCGCGGGCCGAAGGCCGTGGTCAGTTCACCCAGCGAAAACTGCCTGTGGCTGGCCCGGGAGCTGAGTGAGCTGTCCCGAGCGCCCTTGCACATCGATCCGGACCTCGCACCGAGATCTTCGGCGGACATGCTCGGACGGCAGTGGGGGAGCTCTGCCGCCAGTCTCGCGACGCCGGGGATCTCCGCGGTAGAACCCATCGAGGCCTGCCATGCCCGGGTGCTCGCTGGACTCGGTCGCCTGGCCGCAAACTTCCCCCAGCAGGAAGTGATCGTCGTGCTGCACGTCGACGGGCTGCGCGCGGCTCTCGCCACGGCCCTGAAAGTCCGCGATGCAAATTCCTTTGACCCGGAACCCATGCAGACGATCGCTCTGGATTGGCCACATCCTGAGGCCCGCGAATTCGTTCACGCCGTGGTCGGGATGGGCCTGGACTGGTGCGTCGGTCCCGTCGCCACCAAGGTCCATCGGTTCCCGGGCGGCGCCTCGGTCCTGCCGCGCTCCTCCTGACCCGCCAACTCCCCGCCCTACTTTGCCCAACAAAGTTCGGCGGGAAATTTCACTCGGTTCAGTTGTATCCCTTGGGTCCTTTGGGGTGCATCGGCGGAGGCATGGGACCAGAACCTGGCATCCCGCCCATTCCACCCATTCCACCGGGGCCGCCCGGGCCCGACATGCCGCCACCTCCCTCGAGGGACCTGCGAATCTCGAAAAAACCTTCGCCAAAGTGATATGCGAGCCAGATGAAGTAGCAGTCGATGTTGTCGACCGGGTCATCAACCTCGAAGGCGGCCTTGCACGTCAGATCGCAGGGCCGTTGGGCGTTCATGAAACAGTTCTTGCGGTTCACTTCGTCGATTCCTGGCCGATAGTCCTCGGCGTCTTGGAGCGGTGCAGCAGCGTAAGCCACTCTCCGTCGATCACGGTGGCTCCGTTCTGGTTCACGACGCGCGTGCGCCAACGGACGTGGCCGCGACGCGGGCCGGGAGCGGCGTCCTTCGACACCACGCTGAGTTCGAGGCGAATGGTATCACCGGGCCTCACCGCAGACTCGAAGCGCATGCTCATCTCTGCAAGCGCCACGATCGTCCCGCGGAAGACGCCGGTGTCCCAGGCGAGTCCGCTGGCGACCGACTGGACCAAGAGACCGTGGGCGATGCGTCCGCGAAACAACGTGGCGCGCGCGAAGCCCTCGTCGAGGTGCACCGGGTTGTGGTCGCCGGAGAGCTCAGCGAAGGCAGCGATGTCCGTGTCGCCGAGTTGGCGTTCCGCAGACACGAAACAGTCGCCAGGGGAGAGTTCGTCGAAGTTCTTGCCGTGGTCCAGCTCTGTACTGCCCATGCCTGGACGGTACCCGCAAGGGGCCCAGGGCCGCTGGCTATGCAACATAATGTACATTATCAGACGCACAGTCTAACGGGAGGAGGGGTGCGCCAGGAACCCGAGGGGCTCGCCCTGCGCGCGGATCTGGGGTCGCTGGCGCCTGACCGCGAACAAGCTCTTCACTCACCCCCTTTGGCGGTGGCTCAAGGGAATCCCGGACTCGGTCGACAGCCGAGCATCATGAGACTCTCACTGCTGCTGTGCCTGCTCACCGCCCTGACCTGCGCCTGCGCCGTCTCGAGCCCCGGGGCGAGTTCATCCCAGGGACTGCGCGGACAGTCTGCCTTGAACTCCCCGGATCTCGCCCTGACCTTGCCGCCCTACAGCGAGGTTCACGCGAACTGGAAGCAGCGCCTCGATCAACCCTACGTCTATGTGGACTGGGTCGGAAGCTACACGAAAATTGGTGATGCCCTGGCCAGCGCGGATCGGCTGATGCGCGACCAAGGACTGGAACCGAGCGGCCCGCCCTTTGCGCTGTACTACGACGATCCGGGTGTCGTGCAGACCGCAGTGCTGCGCTCGCGCGCGTGCTTTCCTATGGAGCGGTCCGTGATTCCTAAGGGCGAACTGAAGTACGACGAGTTGGAGAGCACAACCGTGGTCTACGCCTTCGTAGCCGGCCCGTATCCGGAAGTGCCGCGCAGCTACCCCGGCCTGTTCCAGTACATGCGCTCGCTGTCGTGGACCGAGGACGGACCGATCCGCGAGACCTATCTCGTGGACCCGGGATCCGTCAGCGATTGGAATCAGCTGCTGACGGAAGTGCAGATTCCCGCAGCAATGCGCTGAGTCAACGCGTCATCGCTTAGAGCACGTCCTAGTACCTAGCTGACAGCTTGGGCGATGCCAGGCCGCCAGCCGCGAGGCGCGGCGACGACGCGTATTCGCCTGCAATACTCGGAGGAGCTGCAACGTCGCGATGGCGAGCCTGGAATTGGCCTAACGGCCAGCCAGGTATTGGGACGTGCTCTTAGGTCAACTCGGCAAGTCGAGCAGTCTGCGGCGGGTAGACGCACACGACGCGCAACGCAGAAGCCGCCGCCGGCTGGGCACGCAGGAAGTCGCCTACTTCGAGAAACTCGGCGGCCGCATCGGCGATTTCAACGGAGCGTGATTCTCCTTGCGGATTGCGCGCAAGTCCGCCGCCCGCGTAGGTCAGCATCTCACCGCCGGGGACCATGTCGCCCCAGCGTGTGCGCAGCGCCACGTTTGCGGAGCACACGCGCGCCAGTGAGCGCTCCAAGTCAGCTCGCGTGTGCTCGAGTGCCGTGGCCAGGGCGACTCCGTGGCGCTCCTCGGACCAGCGGGAAAATTCCACCAGCGAGTGCAACCAGCGCAGCGCCTCGGCGGCGGAAGGCGCGCGCTCAGGCAACCAAAGGCATGCGAACAAGAGCAAGTCGCGCTCGCCGAGGTTCTCGAACACACCGTAGCTGCGCCCAAACTCGGAGAAATTGGCGATCGCTGCCAGGGGACGCGCCGTGGCGCTGCCGCGCTCGCGATCCATGTCCCACAGAAACTCGATCACCATGGCGCCAACGACCCCCGGAAAATCCGGCGCGGAGTCATTGTCCTCGCTTTCGTCTTGATCAAGTTCCAACTCGCGTTCGAGGCTCTCGAACAGCGCGTCGAGACCATCGCCCTGGAGGCGCCGCGCATCGAACTCCGAGAGTGCGCGCTCAACCTTGCGCGCAGGAGGCTTCGCTTTCGCCTTTGGCTCTGGCCGCGGCGCGCAAGGCTTCGCGGATGCCGGCCGCGGGTCCTCGGGCGCGGCGCACAGAAACGGCCATGCGGCTGTCAGTGCGCGCCGAGCAGTTTCAAGATCCACATGCGTGTCGAATGCTAGCCGCGCCAGGATGTCGCCCAGGCGATCTCCAGCTCCGGGTATCACAACGGATGGATTGAAGGGTTCACTCGCGAGTTCAGCGAGCACGTCGTCGGCTTCCGAATCGTCGAGTCCACCATCGCTCAGGCAACGGCGCGCCAGGGCGATCACCGTGGCTCGGTCCAAGGTCGGCTTTTCGTTCGCACGCGCGGTCTCCGTCCCACCAGGTTGCAGCGACGCGCCAGCGAAAAACATCAGCTCCAACTCCCGCTGCGATAGACGTAGCACCGCGCGTCGGCCCTCGCGGGCGCGTGTCAAGTCAGCGCGCACGGCCTCGAGCAGCCGCGGATCCCGGAAGAAGCCGGAGGCGTGGGAAATCCGGTAGAGCGCGTCCCCCACCGGAAAGACGCGGCCCACGAGCAGGTCCTCGACCTCCAGGGTCCGACTGGCGTCCGCTTCCTCCAGCGGATACTCGCCCAGGCCAGCAAGGTCGCGCACCCAAACGCCCTCGCCCGAGCGCACTCCGGTGATTTCGAAGACACTTGCGAAGGAACCCAAGAGCGCCTCGCGCCCCTGCGTGAACTCAGAGTCTTCGATGGAGTCTGGCTCCACACCTAGGACCTGGGCCGGCACGGCTCCTAGGGCCTCGCTGCTGCGCTCCAACAGAAACCACTCCAAGTGCCGACGCTCGGCCATGGCCTTGGTGTTCGTTCCGCCCGCCGTAGCCGTGGCGCTAAGGAACTCGTCGCGGCTCGTTTCCAGTTCGCTGCGCAGGAGCGAATTGCCCCGCGCGCGCTCGAGCAACTCCGCCAGCGCCCGCTCGATGATGGTCTGGGAAAGCAACATTGCGATTGGATCTTGACCGCACAGTCTAACCGTCGCAGGCCATCGTCCAAGTGCCTGGCCCCCTTGACGCCGTCCCAGCCCGCGGCTACCGTCGCGGGCCTGTCTGTGACAATCCATTGCCAGCACGGCTGGGGAAGCAGGTGTGAATCCTGCACGGTCCCGCCACTGTAAGCCGCTGCCGCGACTCGCAACTCGCGCGTTCATGGGCTCTCCTAGCGAGAGCCCCTACGACGCACGAGTGAAGCCACTGCTGCCCTGGGCAGCGGGAAGGCGAGAGTCTCCGGCCACAAGCGACAAGTCAGGATATCCGCCGCGCTGCGCCCACCTGCTGGACTCCGGAAGAGGGTTCGGTGCGCGCGCGTCCGCTCGGCTTCCATTCGCATTGCGCGAGTGACTGCTGCCTGGCTCGCTCGACACGAGACTTCTTTTTGGGTTCGGCTTCGACGAAAGATCGAATCCCCAATGAAGCAATTCCTGTCAGTTTTCGCGTGTCTGTTCCTCAGCCTGTCGGCATCGGCCGACACACCTGCTCCCGGGTATGCGGTGAGCAGTCAGCCCAGTCCTGCGTTCGCCGCGCCGATGACGACCTTGCCCGGCGGCGACTTCGTGACCTTCGACGGTTTGAACATCGACCGTTGGACTGAACAGGGAGCCTTTGTGCAGACCCTGGGGTCGTTCGCAGTCAGCGTCTTCCCGAGCTTCGCTGTCTCCAATCCCACGGGCAGCGCCGTGATCATCGGAGAGAGCAGCAACCACGGGCTCTTCGTGGTGCCCACCAACGGCAGCGGAAAAGTGCTCTTGGCGCAGTTGACGTTCAACTACGACGCCGCGTTTTCGCCCGCGGGCGATTTGTACGTCAGCGCCGCCACGGGGAACTTCGGCCCCGGGAATGATGTCTACCGCGTTGCAATCCCCTCGGGCGCGCTGACACCGATCGCCCATGTGGCCGGCCCTTCCGGACCGATCGCTTTCGATGCGGCGGGAGCGTTGTACTACGCCACCCAGGGCAGCGGTTTCCCCGCGCCCGCGGGTTCGACTGACGTGATCGGCTGGACTGCTGCGCAGGTGGCCGCCGGCAACTTGGACAATTCCAACGCGACAGTGGTCTGCGCGGGCTTGGACGGTGGCGCGTCGCTGGCAGTGGATCCCACGACGCAAAAACTCTACGTGGCCGAGACCAGCTTTCTGCTCGGCACCAACCGCGTGCGGCGCGTGGGAAACACTCAGGCCAACTCGCCCATCGTCGTCGATGCGGGCACCCTGTCGATCTACGGACTGAAATTCATGACGGGCAACTCAGCCGCGACCTTCGCTCCCTACCAGCCCGACACCGGGGTACGGCTGACTTACGGCGCCACGGATTTCTTTAGCGCCAGCGAAAGGTCCACCCTGCGCCCCGCTCGTCCCCAGTTGTCCCTCAGTGGTCCGGGATTGACTGGAGTCGGCCCCGTGACGTTGACGGTCACGGGCGGTGTGCCGAACGGCAGCGTGTATCTCCTTAACTGCCTGCAGACTTCGCTCCTGCCTAGCGAGGTCTCGCTTCAGTTCCCCACGTTCCTGCTGCACACGACCTTCGTTCTCTCCCAAGCGCGGCGCCTGCCGTTCTACTTGCCCGCGGATGCCAGCGGAACGAGCGTGTTCCAGATTCAGAACACTGGCGGCCTGCAGGGACTGCGCGCCTACCAGTTTCTGGTGAGCGACTCCGCAGGCGTTTTCCTGGGCAGTTCCAACGTGGCCCAGTTCTAGAGTTTCGTTGCGACGCGACGGCCCCCGCCAGCGGCGCGGGCCGTCGCCGTGCGCTCAGACGCGTTCGACGCGTTCAAACCAGGCGCAGCGCTCGCGCAGTTTCGGGCGGATCAACATTTCCAACGTGAACGAGCTTGCCGCGCAACCCGCACAGGCACCATGCAGTTTCAAGCCCACGACGCCTCCCTGAACCCACACCAAGCGCACATCGCCGCCATCGGCCGCGAAGTTGGGACGCAGCTCGTCGAGCAAACGATCGACCTCCTGAACGCGGATCGGATCTCCGCGGTCAGCGAGTTCGGCTGGCGCGGCCGAGCGACGGAACAGGCGCGAAAAGAGGTTCATTCGCTGAGCACCGAATTCAAGGGGAGAATCAAACGTGCGCCAGGGACCTCGCGGCACACGCGCGAGCCTCGCAAACGCTGTGAACTCTCGACGAGGGCGAGCTCCAGTCCCGAGCCCGGCCTGGCATCGAATTCCAATGCCATGGCATCGCCGCTCAGGGCAAACTTCCATCGGGCGCCCGGCATGTCGATCTGCGACGCATGGACGCAGCGCGCGACCACGGCGCAAATCGTCGAGCAACGATCGTCGCCGGTATCAAGCTCCGGAACTCGTGCCTGCCAGCACTCGATGCCTTCGCGCGAGAGCATTTGCTCCACGAGCCACGACACGTACGCAAGTCCCTGGCGCTCTCGGCGCTGGAACAGGACGTCGCTGCCAAGTTCGCGAGCCAAGAGCCCGAAGAGCCAGCCCTCGCGCTCCAGTTCCCTGGCGGCGCGCGAAAGTCGGCCTGAGAGCGCCGGTGTTTTGAGCTCTCCTGTATCCAGAATTTGCCCCCGGAGCCGTGTCAACTCACGCGCAGTGCCGCCGACTTGCTCCAGGAGCACCGTGAGCGCCACGCCTGCGAACTCACGCGCCGATTCGGGAACATGGATCACCATGGAGCGGGTCATTCTGGCCCCTGATTGTCAGAGGGGAAGTGCGGATCCGGTCTCAGTTGAAGTTTCCGCGGGAGTCGCGCAATGACGCACGTGGTTCTGCGGCCGCTTCCGGCAGCCCTCGCGGCGCTAGCGTGCCTTTCCTGGACGCCTCTCATGGGCCAGGAATTGCCGCCTTTGTCTGTGTGGGAAGGGGTAACCCCAGGTGAACGCCGCGGCACGTGCGCAGTGGACGCTGGCGATCTGAATGGCGACGGTGCCCTCGATCTTTGGCTCGGATCACCCTTCGATTCAAGCGCGGGGCTCCAGCGCGGAAGTCTGCGCGCCATCTCGGGGGCCGACGGCAGCGCCCTATACACGCTCATGGGTTCGTCGGCCGTGGATCATTTCGGCTGGTCGGCCGCCGCCCTGGGTGACATCAACGGCGATGGAGTGTGCGACCTGGCAGTTGGCGCCCCCGACAACGACCTTCTGGGAACCAACGCCGGCGCGGTTCGCGTGGTCAGCGGCGCCACGGGGGCAGTGCTGTTCAGCGTCTACGGCGCCGGGGACAATTCGGCACTGGGCTACAGCGTCGGTGATGCGGGCGACGTCAACGGAGACGGGTTCGCCGACTTCCACAGCGGCGCGCCTTTCGATTCGTTGGTTGCCCCGAATGCGGGCAGCGTGTCCACATGGTCGGGCCGCGACGGCGCGCTGCTCATGCGCAGCTTCGGCGTCACAGCTGGCGATCGGCTGGGCATCAGTGTGTCGAAAGCGGGTGATCTCAACTCCGACGGTCGCCCAGATCTGCTTGCTGGCGCGGATCAGGCGCACGTCGGAGCGGGCTACGTTCTAGTCATCTCCGGCCGCACAGGAGCCATGCTCGGAACGTTGGTGGGCGAGGCGCGCGGCGAGCGCTTCGGCGCAGCTCTGTGCGGCGGCGTGGACGTCGACGGCGATTTCCTACCGGATTTTGCGGTCGGCGCCCCGGCAGCGATGAAGCTCAGCGCTGCGACCGGCGCGGTGCGCGTTTTCTCCGGCCCAAGTCTTTTGGAAGTGCTGCGATTCCACGGCGAGGGCCCCGGGGAAGAATTTGGCGGAGCGCTGATTTTCATCGCGGACATAGACGGCGATGGGCTCGCGGACCTCGCAGCCTCCGGTGCCTTCGAAGCTGGCGCAATCGGTGCCGCAGGCGTTGTTCGCGCGACCTCCTCGCGCTCGGGGCGCCCGCTGCGAGTGTGGCGCGGACGCAGCGGTGGCGATCGCTTCGGCGCGGCGCTCGCCTCGGCCGAGGACAGAGACGGCGATGGTCGGGCGGAGATTTTGGTCGGCGCGCCCAAGGACGACTCGCCAGCGATCGACTGCGGCGCAGTGCTGCTGTTCAGCTTGCGCGACTTCGGTGCCATCCCCTATTGCAGCGCCAAGCAGAACTCCCAGGGCTGCACGCCGATGCTGCGCGGCACGGGCTACGTCAGCCTGTCTTCTGCGACCACGCTCGAGCTTGCGGCCACGCAAGTGCTCAACAACAAGCCAGGGCTCTTGCTCTTCGGCAAGTCGCGAGCGCAGCTTCCGTTCCTGGGCGCGACGCTCTGCGTGGGGCCGCCGATCCAGCGCTCGAGCGCGTTGAATTCAGGCGGCAGCATCGGCGCGGTCAACTGCAGTGGCACGTTGGCGCTGACTGTCGACGCGACCGTGGCAAATGCGTTGAACTGGCCCGTGAGCACCGTCATCGATGCCCAAGCCTGGTATCGCGACCCGCAGCATCCCGACGGCACCGCAAGCGGCCTGAGCGACGGGCTCGAGTTTACGATCTGGCTCTGACAGCCAGAAAAATGGTGCCGGGACGGGGACTTGAACCCCGACGCCCTTGCGGGCGATGGATTTTGAATCCATTGCGTCTGCCGATTCCGCCATCCCGGCACCGGGAGGACATGCGTCCGCGGGCGGCGAGTGTAGGTCGGTGATCGCGCGATGCAAGCCGCAAGGGCCGCGGCGACGGCTCAAAGTTTGAAGGCGTGCTCGATTCCGCGCTGGATACCCCGGGCGTCAGCCGCGTAGCGCAGGGCCGCGAGAATTCCTGGAACGAAGGCATCGGTCGTAAACAGGTCGTGGCGCAGGCTGAGGAGTTCACCCGGAGCCCCAAAAAGCACCTCTTGATGCGCGTACAGCCCGGGCAGTCGCACGGAATGCGTGGGCACCTTGGGCGACTCAGGTCCGCGGGCTGCTTCCATGCGTCGCGCGGTCTCGAGCGCCGTACCCGAGGGCGCGTCTGCCTTGCGCTCATGGTGCAACTCAATGATCTCGGCCGCCGGATAGTGCGCTGCCAGCTGCGCGCTGATGCGCATCAGGAACATCGAGGCCAGGGAGAAGTTGGGCACGATCAGGCCACCGCGGCCCAACTGGCGCGCCCGTAGATCGAGCGCGCGCTCGTCCTCAGCGCTCACGCCGCTCGTGGCGATCACCACTTGCGCACCCGCTTCAAGCAGCGCGAGCCCGTGGGCGAGGCCCAACCCAGCACGCGTGGCCTCGAGGCAAACGTCGACGCGCAGTTCGCGCACGCGCAAGGCCCAGTCGTCGCCAGAACCCAGGCGCAGAACCAATTCCAAGTCACGCTGCGCCTCGATCGCTGTGCAGGCAGCCTGGCCCAAGCGCCCGCCCGCTCCAACCACGGCGATGCGCAAGTTGCGTTTCACGGCCCGGTGGAACCCAGGGCGGATTCGATCAGCAGCAGACACAAATCGTCGTACCCGATGCCGATCGCGGCAGCTTCCTGGGGAAGCAGGGAGCGCGGCGTCATTCCAGGCAGGGTATTGATCTCAAGCAGCACCGGTTCGCCGCTCGGAGGCACGATGAAGTCACTGCGGGAGTAACCGCTGCAACCGCACAATCCGTGCAACCGCACCGCGGCCGCCTCGACGCGCGAGCGCTGCTCGGCGCTCAGCGAGGGCGGTGGGCAAACTTCGCGTGCGCCACCATCGGCGTACTTCTGCTCGTAGTCGAAAAACCGATCCTCGGCCGGCTGAATTTCGATAGGGGGCAGTGCGCGGGGTTGTTCGATGGCGCGATCGCTGCCGGCGAAAGCGTCGAGCACTCCGCAGGAAACCTCGACGCCGCGAATGCGCGCTTCGACGAGAGCGTCGTCACCGGTCTTTAGCACGCTCAGCACCGCTGCCTCGAGGGCCCCCCCATCGAGGAGCATGTGCGTATTGACCGAAGAGCCGCCGCGCCGCGGCTTGACCACCCAGCCGTCCTGGCCCGCGGCAAGGGCCAGGGCGCGCTTCAACTCTCCCTGGGCGTCCGCGGCGAAAGCCTGTGGACCGATCAGCCGCCCCGGAGCAACGCGCAACCCGGCGCTTTGGGCCAGGGCGCGCGTGGCGGCCTTGTCCATGCACAGGGCGGAAGCGCCCACGGACGAACCCGTGTGCCTGCGGTTGCCGCTAAGCATCAAGCCTTGGACGGTGCCGTCTTCGCCCGCGCCGCCGTGCAGCGCGAGAAAGAAGACGTCGACGTCGGCGGATTGGCCCAGGGCGCCGAGGGCATCCCGCGCAACTCCGCCCACCAGCCAGCGCCCAGCGGCGTCGATCTCGATCGCCTGAACGCTTTTCAGGCGCTGCGTCTGAACGCAGCGCTCCAGAGCTTGAACGATGGAGCGACCGCTGAGCAGTGAAACCTCGCGCTCTCCCGACGTCCCCCCCATCACCACGCTTACGCGGCAGTGTGCGAGACTTCGAACCTTCGGCGCGGAGCCCTGCATCTCAACGGTGCTCATGGACATAGAAGTGACCCCGGTCAGTCACGATCGGGGTGTGCGGACGAGACTGGAACTGGGCCGCATCTTCGGCAATCAGCGGGTCAATTTCGATCGGATGCACGCCGCCGGCGTCAGGCGAAGGCAACTCGAGCCCTGCGCTCCGTGCCCAGACCGCGTGCAGCCGGCACAGGTCCGCCCGAGCGCTCTCGGGCGAGTCCTCGCCGCGGGCGTTCTTCACCGGTGAGAATTCTTCGGCGCGCGAAACCTCCAGAGTCACGGAGCGCTCGCTGTCGCCCAGGGCGTCGAACACGAACGCCTCGAACTTGATGCCATCGCGCTGCGCGAGCTCGCCGTCGTGCCACACCAGCATCTTCTTGCGCGCCAGGTGCCAGGGCAGGTGCAAGCCACCGCGGGTCAGGTCCGACACAAAGTCGCGCCGCAGCATGTGGATCGCGATGTTGCCAGCGCGAAAGCGCAACTGACCGTCCGCCTCGCGCGCCTCGCGCAGGTTCGCTGGTAGGTCGGAGTACTCGATGCACCCCAATCGCTCGCCGATGCGGCCAAGGACGCCGACCTTCTCGCCTGCGTCGCGTTTGGCCACCACCTTCGAGGACATGCCCGCGCCTTCGATGGCGTGCAGCCCGATGAACAGCGGATCCGCGGGACGCGCCAGCGGATTGTCCACTTGGAAGTAGGAGAAGTGCTCGATGCCGCGCTCGCCAGACTCCGCCAGTGCACCCGATTGCTCCAGGGCCAGGAGCACCCCGCCGTGGCCATTGGGCGCGAGAAACAACTCACCGGGACCCGCGCGCAAGATGCGCCCTTCCGGGTCCATGGCCGGAATCATGGCCTGTGAAAAGAAACGAATGTCCTTCGCGTCCAGGCCAAAGTGGCGATGTCGTTCGAAATAGGACTGGGTCGCGGCGTGGTTGGCGGGCGAAGTCATCACGTACCACGGCACCGCAACGTTGAAGCGCTGCCGAACCGCCAACAGGCGCCGGGCGTGAATTTCAAATAGCGAACGGCCGCTGACCGGGCCGATTTCAAAGGCGCCCTTCGGTCCGTCGTAGCCCAAGCGCGAGGCCTGACCTCCGGCCACGAGCAGGAACGCCACGCGCCCCTCGGCCAGGAGAGACTCACCAACGCGACGGGCCTCATCAGCGCGACGCTTTTCGCGCTCCGTGCGCAACAGGGGGAACAAGCCTGGCGGCGAGAGTTCACCAGGCATGACCCCGTGAACCGACTCACCGAGCAGCCGCGCCTGCTCGCCGACTTGATCTAGGTCGACGGCTTGAAGCTGCGCAAGGAAACTCTCCCGTGCGTTGGCGTCGAGCGACTCGAAGTCCGCAAACACATGCCCCTGACCCACGCGCGCAAATCGGGCGCGCAGTTCGGACTCGTCGTGCTTGCTCATGTAGCAGGGCGCGCGCCCGTGCGCGGTGCACGGGTCGCGGCGGACATCTACGGCTTCTTGCCCACGGACTTGTCGCCCTCAGGATGCGAGAGCAACTCGAGCAATTGCTCAGTCAGTCCCACCAGGGCGTTGAAGCGCCGCTCGAGTCGAATCTGACGCGATACCAGCTTCTCGATCACGGGCGGCAGGATCGCTTCGCGCGTGTAGTTGTTGATCATGTTGATGATCTCTGCGCGGTCGGCATCAGCCAGCTGGTGGAAGTGATAGTGGTACTTCTGCTTGAGCACGTCCTCGGTCACGTGCAGACACTCGTCCGTGATCTCAGCCACGCTTTGCTGATCGTGTTCCTTGCGGAAAACTTCGACTTTGTACTGGTGCAGCAGGTCCTGGTATTGCTTTTTCAATGCTGGCCTCCGTGGTGCCTAGAACATGACGCGCAGGTCCTCTCGGCGACGGCTGAATGGCGTCTAGCCGGGGTGCACGCCGATTGTAACTCGACCGCGCGCGTAGGGAATCCGTAGTTCGCCGTCTCGGACAAAAAACTTCGGCCCTTGGCGGCCACACGCCGCACACTAGACGGTCCGAGTGGCGCGGCCCGTTTCCTAGTCCGGCTGACCGATGCAGATCGAAACGTTGTGGCCGCCGAATCCGAGCGAATTCGACAGGGCGTTGCGGACCTTGAGCTTGCGAGCCGAACCCGGCACGTAGTCGAGATCGCATTCGGGATCGGGCGTGGTGTAGTTGCGAGTGGGGTGCACGACCCCATGGTGCACGGAAAGTGCCGTGGCCAGCAGTTCAATGGCCGCCGAGGCACCCAGGAGGTGACCGATCATCGACTTGGTCGAGGATACGGCCAGCTTCTTGGCGTGCGCGCCAAAAGTCAGCTTGAGCGCGCGGGTCTCGATCGCGTCGTTGTACTTGGTGCTCGTGCCGTGGGCGTTGACGTAGTCCACGTGCGTCGGATCGATCTTCGCGTGGCGCAGCGCTTCGCGGAAAGCCCGCGCGGGACCTTGGCCGTCTTCCTTGGGGGCCGTGATGTGAAACGCGTCGTCCGTGGAGCCGTAGCCCTTGACCTCGGCGTAGATTCGCGCGCCGCGCTTCTTGGCGCGCTCGTACTCCTCGAAGATCAGGATCGCGCAGCCCTCGCCCATGACGAATCCATCGCGGTCGAGGTCGAAGGGACGCGAGGCCGCGCCAGGATCTTCGTTGCGCGTCGAGAGCGCCTTCGCGGAACAGAATCCCGCCAGACCCAGGCGGGTGGTCGCCGATTCCGCGCCGCCGGTCACAACGACATCACAGTCGTCCCACTGGATCGCGCGCCAGGCCATGCCGATGGCGTGGGCTGCGGACGCACAGGCCGATGACGTCGTAAACGTCGTCCCCAGCAATCCGTGTTCGATGGCGACCTGGCCGCTGACGGCATTGGCCATGATCTTCGGAATGAAGTGCGGGCTGACGCGCCGCGGACCGCGCTCCTGCATGGCGAGGAATTGTTCCTCGATCCCCGTGATGCCTCCGATTCCCGTGGCGATGATCGAACCGAAGCGCTCGCGCGCCGATTCGGGCACCGTTGCCACATCGATCCCGGAGTCCTTGAAGGCCTCACGCGAAGCCAGGATCGCCCACATCGTGAACGGATCCAGCTTGCGCAGGTCCATCACGTTGAAGTGCGCCGCAGGGTCCCACTTCACGCTGGCGGCGAAGTGTACGGGGTACTCCGTCGTGTCGAAGGACGTCAGCAGGCCGACGCCATTTTCGCCGGCCAACATCCGAGCCCACGACGTTTCGACATCGTTTCCCAGGGCATTCATCGTGCCCAGTCCGGTGATGACCACTCGACGCATGGAGGCTGCGGTTGCTTGGGAGATAGATCCGGGAGAAGAAAATCGGAGCTAGCGCCCCGAGGTGCCAGAGCGAACGCTCAGGACTTCTTCGTGATGTACTCGACCGCGTTGCCGACGGTCTGAATCTTCTCCGCGTCTTCGTCGGGGATCGAGATTTCGAACTCGTCTTCGAACTCCATCACCAACTCGACGGTGTCGAGCGAATCGGCACCGAGGTCGTTGATGAATGAGGTCTCGGGCGTGATCTTGTCGGGCGTCGTGCCCATCTGATCGCAGACGATCTTGGTCACACGTTCCGTGATCGAGGGGTTGGTCACCTTCGTTGTCTCCACTGGTTCTCGGTCTGTAGGGGTCAGGAAATCGGTACCGACCAAGGCGCGCGTTCGGGAGGTGGCAGCGCCACCTGTCCGCTCGCCGCCGTGCGGGCGGTGGGAATGAAAATGGTTGTGTCGCGGGGAGCTGGTTCGCGGGCGGTGCGGGCCGACGCGCGGCCTGGGTAGGCCCTAGAGTGACAGGCCCCCGTCGACGATCAAGGTTTGTCCCGTGATGTAAGCGCCGCCGGGGCCACAAAGGAAGTCCACGGCCGCCGCGATTTCTTCCGGATCGCCGATCCGCGCCAGGGGGATCGCGCTCTTGAGGGCCTCCGCGGCCTTGGGATCCAGGCCGGAGGTCATGTCCGTGGCGATCAGGCCCGGGGCCACGGCGTTGACGCACACCCCCCGCGATGCCAGTTCCTTGGCCAGGGAGCGCGTCAGGCCGATCACGCCGGCCTTGCTTGCCGCGTAGTTGGCCTGCCCAGCGTTGCCGGTGACGCCCACAACCGAGCTGATGTTGACGATTCGGCCGCGGGACTTCATCAGGGTGCGAGCGCCAGCCCGAACGAAGTTGAACGTCCCCTTGAGGTTGACGTCGATAACGCGATCGAAGTCCTCCTCGGTCATGCGCAAAAGCAGCTGATCGCGTGTGATTCCGGCGTTGTTCACCAGGATGTCCAGGCCGCCGAACTCGGCCAGGATGGTGGCCACCAGTTCTGTGACAGGGGCGCCGGCGGCAACGTCGACACCGTAGGCCGCGGACTGCACGCCGAGCGCCTGGCAGGCGTCGGCCGTCTCTTGCGCGCGCTCGGCGCTTGTGGCGACGCAGGCGACCTTGGCGCCGCCGCGGGCTAGGCGCAGGGCAATGGCTCGACCGATGCCTCGCGAGGCACCAGTGACCAGGGCGACCTTGCCGGCGTGCGGTCGGTCGTTGGTGGATCTCTGGTCGGTCAAAGGAATCGAGGTAGGCGGGTGGGACCCGAGGGGCGGAGCGCGTCCGCGAAAGCCTCAGGAAGCGAGGATTCGACCGCCCGGGGCATCGAATTGCAAGCCTGGACGCCACGCAGAGCGCCCCGCCGCGACTTGGCGGGGCCGCAACGCATGTTGTCCGTCACGGGCTGAGATCCCCGGGGACGGCGGCGGCACGGCATTGGGCGCTCTCGTCGATTTTGCCGAGGATGCCCGCGAGGACCTTGCCGGGGCCGGGCTCGAGGAACGTTCGCTGACCCTGGGACAGGCTCCAGCGCACGCTCTTCTCCCACAGGACCGGCGCGCAGACTTGCTGGGCCAGGAGTGCGCGAATCTGCGCTGGATCGTCCGTGGGTTCGCCGGTGACGTTCGGCAGGAATCCCATGCGCGGCGGCAAAATTTCCACCTGTGCCAGCGCGGACTCCAGGCGCCTGGCAGCGGGCCGCATGCACTCGGAATGGAAGCCGCCGGCGACGACCAATCGTCGCGTGCGGCGCACACCGTGCTCCTTCGCAACAGCCTCGAGCGCGTCGAGGGCGGCGATTTCACCGGACACGATCACCTGACCGGGTGCGTTGAGATTGGCGACCGAGCAAATTCCGTGGGCGGCGCCGACAGCCGCGAGCGCGCGCGCTTGTTCCTCGGTCGCGCCCATCAGACTGACCATGGAACTCTTGATCGAATCGCTGGCAGCCTGCATCGCCTCGCCGCGCAGGCGCACGAGGCGCACCGCATCGACGAAGCCCAGGGAGCCAACGGCCCAAAGTGCGGTGTACTCGCCGAGGGAAAGACCCATGGCAAGCGGCGCTTGGCTTCGTTTCCAGCCCTGCTGCTCAAGCACGCGCAAGATCGCAATGCTCGTGACCAGGATGCCGGGCTGAGCGATGTCCGTGCGGTTGACTTCGTCGCCCTTGGACCAGCAGGCCTCCTCGAGGGAAAACCCGAGCGCAGCGCTGGCCTCGCTGAAAACTTCGCGCGCCAACGGGAAGCTCTCGCACCAATCGCGGCCCATGCCTTCGTACTGGGCCCCCTGTCCGGGGCAAAGAATCGCTTCAGCCATTACCAGCGAATCAGGCTGCCGCCCCAGGTGAGTCCGGCGCCAAAGGCCACCAGGACTGCGAGTTTTTCTTTGTTGATCCGGCCCGCGCGCACAGCTTCGTCGAGCGCGATCGGAACGCTGGCCGCAGATGTGTTGCCGTACTTGTCGATGTTGATGAACAACTTGTCGAGGCCCCAGCCCAGGCGCTCCATGGCTGCCTCGAAAATGCGCTGGTTGACCTGGTGCGGCACGATCACGTCCACCTGGGATACGTCCTGGCCTTCGACCATCAGCTCGATCATCTCGGCCATTTTGTTGACCGCGAAACGGTAGGTCTCGCGTCCCTGGAGCCGGATGAAGTGGTCACCATTCGCCACGGTCGCCGCGGTCGGCGGTTTCGCAGAGCCACCGCCCTTCATGTGGATGAACTCGAATCCCGAACCGTCGGCGCCAAGTGTCGTGCGAAGGATCTCGCCCTGTCGGCACTCTTCCCAGGGCATCAACACTGCGGCACCTGCGCCGTCGCCGAAAATGATGCACGAGGAGCGATCGTGAATGTCCACGAAACGCGACAGCGTTTCTGCGCCGATCACGAGCACGCGTTTCGCGCGCCCGGCGGCGATGAACGCCTCGCCGGTGTGCAGTGCGGTCAGGAAACCTGTGCACGCTGCCGACACGTCGAAAGCACCGGAGTTCTTTGCCCCCAGTCGATCCTGCACAAGGCAGGCACAGGCGGGCAGGATGAAGTCCGGGGTCAGCGTGCCGACGATGACAAGGTCCAGGTCCGCCGCCTTGACGCCAGCGGCATCCAGGGCCTTTTGCCCGGCCGCGATGCACATGTCGCTGGTGTTCTCGCCCTCGGCGACCCAGCGCCGCTGGCGTATGCCCGTGCGCTGGACGATCCACTCATCGGACGTGTCAACCCACTTCTCGAACTCGTGGTTGTCGAGCACTCGATCGGGCAACCGAGATCCGGTGCCGGCGATGCCAACGCGAATGCGCGAACTCATGCGGTGGACGGGTGCAGGGGTCTCGATGTGAATCGAGCCCGACGGCCGGGCTCACGAGGGACCATTCTACAATTGCGTCGCGCCAGAAACAGCGTAGACCCCTGCGGCATATCCCTCTGGCGGATTGCCGGGCCCTTGGAATTGCAGTCCCGGGGCCGGATCAGGCTTCGCCGCGCACAGCATCGGCTTCGGCAAGGCCTTGGACGATGTGCTTGTTGACTTCGGAGTCCATGGCCCGCAGCGCCTGCACAAGCGCATTCGAGACCGCGTTGGCGTCGGAGCGTCCGTGGCCCTTGACCACGACGCCGTTCACGCCCAGCAGCAGCGCGCCACCGTACTCGGAGTAGTCGATGTGCTTCTTGATTTTCCCCAGGGCCTCCGGCGCCCACTGGACCGCGTGGGATTTCAGTTCGCTGAGCACAAGCTTGAGAATGAAGCCTGAAAACTCCTCCATCAGCTTGAGCACGACGTTGCCCGTGAACCCGTCCGTGACGATTACGTCCGCGAGGCCCTTGAACAGGCCGCTCGACTCCACGTTTCCAACGAAGTGAAGGCCACTGGACTTCAGCAGCGGATAGGTCTCTTTGAGCAGGTCCGTGCCCTTGCTCTCCTCCTCGCCGATGTTCAAAAGGCCGACGCGCGGCTTGGGGATGCCGAGGCAATCGCGGGCGTAGATCGAGCCCATCCAGCCAAACTGCAACAGGTGCTGTGGCTTGGGAGAAAGGTGCGCGCCCATGTCGATGATGGTCATCGGCGTGCCCGTCAGGTTCAGCGTGACGGCGATCCCGGGCCGCTTGACGCCTTCGAGCGTGCCCAGGCCAAGTGTGGCTGCGCCGACGACGGCGCCGGTGTTGCCCATGCTGACGATGGCGCCAGCGGCACCGGTCTTGACCGCGCCGATGCAGCCTGCGATCGACGAATCAGGCTTGGCCCGCAGAGCAGTGGCCGGAGACTCGGCCATCCCGATGGACTGGCTGGCGTGCTGCACGGCGAAGCGCCCCGCTGAGCCACGTTCCTGCAGGAAGGCTTCGATGAGCGCCTTGTCCCCCACCAGTAGAATTCGCTCAGCGGCGAGCTTCCACTTTCCCTCAGGGGCGATGGCCTGCAGCGCTCCCGTGAGAAGCGCTTCGGGGGCGTGGTCGCCTCCCATGACGTCGAGAGCGATGCGCTGTGCACTCATGGGATTGCGCGAAGGAAACCATCCCTCGCCGAGGCGACGGGCTAGATCGTTTCCTTCTGGAGCACGTCCGTGCCCTTCTTCTCACCACCCTTGGCGAAGCCATAGTGACCGCAGTTGTCGCAAACCCGATGGGGCTTGGTGGCGGCACCGCAGCGCGGGCAGTAGTTGGGCGAGATCACGGCCAGGGCGTCGTGGGACCGACGGTTGCGTGAACGGGTGTTGGAGTGTCGGCGCTTGGGATTGGGCATGACGCGATTTCTTGGGCAAGCGCAGGGCGCTTGGATCGTTCTGGAGGGCGGAAAAAGTACCGATGGCCCTGCGGGCTGTCAATCGCCGAGCTTCTCGCGCCAGGTCCGTTCGACCCCTTCCACTGCTGTGGAGAGCACATCCGCGTTCAGTCCCTGGCCCTGAGCCGTGTTGGGCCGACCTCCCCC
Source organism: Planctomycetota bacterium (assembly GCA_947484275.1). Taxonomy (GTDB): domain Bacteria; phylum Planctomycetota; class UBA1135; order UBA1135; genus JADJQU01. The sequence continues at coordinate 35,410 of CANKOY010000041.1, forward strand.
ACCGCCGCCAAGCAGCTTGGACAACGCCTGGGCCGTCTGACCAGCGTGCAGGCCGAGTTTCAGGGCATTTCCTTCGCACAAGACCAGGAACGGCACCTTTCCGTCGGCGCGCGCAAAAAGGCACAGGGCCAGATCCGGCGCGAGGCCCTTCGCCCGCTCGCCGAGCTGGCGCAGGCCCTCGCCGTCTAGATCCGGGAAGTCCACCACGGCCGAGCTGATTCCGCGGCGCACGGTCAGGGCGACGCGGAGACTTTCGAGCGCGGTGCCGACGTCGGCCCCGGCCCCGGCGGCCTGTTTTTTCTTCGAGTCCTTGAGCTGCTGCTGCAGTTGTTCGATGCGCGTCGCCAATTCCTCGGGGGCGGTTTTCAAGCTGCGGGCGGCTTGGCTCAGGATCCGGCGCTGATCCTGGAAGCGGGCTAGGGCCGCGTGGCGCGTCACGGCCTCGATGCGCCGAACACCGGCGGACAGCGCGCGCTCCTGCACGATCAGGAACGGACCGATGTCACCCGCGGCGCGCACGTGGGTGCCGCCGCATAGCTCTGCGGAATAGCCGCCGACGGCAACCACGCGCACTTCATCGGCGTATTTTTCGCCGAACATTGCCACGACTCCACGCGCCTTGGCCGCTTCGAGGGCCTCGACGGTCGTCGCCACGGAAGCGTTGCGCGCGATTTCGCGGTTGACCTGCTGTTCGATCGACTCGATCTGCTCAGGGGTCAGTCCCTGGGGATTGGAGAAGTCAAACCGCAGTCGATCAGGGCCGACGTAGGAGCCTTGCTGACCCACGTGGCTGCCGAGCACATCCTTGAGCGCCTGATGCAGCAAGTGCGTGGCCGTATGGTTTGCGCGCGTCGCGTCGCGACGCTCAGTGTCCACCTCGGCACTGACTTCAAGACCCGCGGCTGCGCTGCCCTTCGCGCGGCCGACGTGCACGACGATTTCTCCGAGCTGGCGCGTGTCCTCGACTTCAAAACTGAATCCGCCGTCCACGGAACGGATGCGGCCCAGGTCGCCAACTTGACCGCCCGATTCGGCGTAGAAAGGACTCGCTTCGAGCACCAGGCGGTCCGGTTCGCCTTCACTCGCAGCGG
>CANKOY010000042.1 GCA_947484275.1 Planctomycetota bacterium
CCAGTGCCTTCGCAGGCGATAGATCACGCGCCCATCCGCCGCGAGCGAAAGCCGCTCGGTCGCGATCGCCGGCCGCGCGACATAGCGACACAGATGCTCGAGCCGATCGCGTTGGCCTGCGACCACGAGGACTTTTGCGTGCAGCGAAAAGCCCTCGTGGTGCCGCACGCGCGTGTCTATCGGGAGAATTGGCCGGCGGGCCCATCGTCACGCCTTGGGGAAACACCGATCCACGTTCGCCTGCGCTATCCTGAATTTCGATCTGGACTACCGTCCGTCGAGACTGATGCACTCCTTCTTCCTAGAGAATCCCACGGCGAGCCCGGACCCTTCCTACGATCAGTGCCGCGACAGGCCCGAAGTTCGGTTCGCACGGGATGCGATCGAACAGCTCTGGGATGCGAACCACGAGTTCCTGGATCCAGGGTTGCCGACCCACGCGCGCGCGTTTTTTGACCAACGAGTCTGGGAGTTAGTCCTCGCCGACTCCCTTCGAAATCGCGGAGTGCATCTCCTGACCTGGAAGTTGCGCGATCCTACACGAGGAGCTGAGGGTCCAGACTTGATTGCGATCGATGGCACGTACTTCGAGGCGACCGTCGCCACCAGGGGAGATGGCCCAGACGGAGTGCCTGAGTTCGAGTTGACAGAGCATGCTGCCCCCGAGGAGAAAATCCTTCTGCGGTTGACGAACGCCTTCACCATGAAGGTGAGGCAGCGAAATCGGTGGATAAGGGAAGGACATATCGATCCTTCCCGGCCGTTCGTAATCGCGATCAATTCGCCAGATGTGGCGCGTGCCCCTTCGAAACTCGAGATTTCTCCAATCGCCCGTGCCGTTTTCGGATTGGGGCAAGAGGCGTTTCATTTTGACTTGGCGACCGACAGCCATGTAGGCACGTCGATCGGCGCGAAGGACCGTGCGGTCGACGGGTCGGAAGTGGGGGCGGCGGCAGTAGGGGGGGCTGGTCACCGACAAGGGCACGACATTCTAGCCGAACCGAGCTGCCCGCATGAATGCCCGCGCAGTGTTCGGCGCGGGCGCGGTCCAGGATTCACGATCCGCGGCCCTGCGCGGGTCGCGCGCGCAGCCGAGGCTCCGCCCTCAGCGTTCCAATTTGTGCGCGAGCATCCACTCGACCGCGCCAGGCAGCGAGGGCCCGACCATCGTCAGGTGACCCAGATGCGGCAGGCGGCGAAACTCGATGCGCGCCCCACCCTCGCGTGCCTTGCTCGCGCTGCTTTCGATGCCGCGCCAACCGACGATGCCGTCCTCGTCCGCGGCGATCGCCAGGATCGGCGCGCATTTCGCCGCCTTCGAAAAGAAACCTCCGGCCAGGCAGACGACACCCGCGAGCCGATCGTGCAGCGGGCCCGCCAGGCCTGCTGCTGCTCCCGCGCCCATCGAATGTCCAAGCACGTAGATGCGCGCGGGATCGACGGCGTAGTCGCTCGAGAGCAAGTCGATCAGCTGGAGCATCGCGCGCTGTCCGCCGCTGCCGAGGAAGGCGTTGACCGGCGAGGCCAGCAGAAATCCGTGTTGTTCCGCGAGATCGCGCAGGCGGCCCAGATCGTAGGCGTCGAAGAACATGTTCTCGTCGCCGCCGGCGCCGTGCAGCGCGATCACCAAGGGATGGGGCTCGTCGCCACAGGCGGCCTTCGGCGCGTACATGCGATACGCGAGCCCGCTTTGCTTGCGCGGCATCGAACGCCACAGATCGCCGGGACGCTGCCGGTAGGGATTTTTCGACTTCTCCAACGCGGAGATCTCCTGCTCGAGTTGCGCGGCGAGCAGGCCTGGGTCGGCCATGAACTCGGCGGAGCGCGCGGGATTCGGCGCATCGACGAGCAGTTTCGCGCGCTCGCCGGCGCAGAAGTGCGCAGCGGCGAGCGTGGGCGGCGGCGCAATCGCCTTCCAACGAACGAGAAAATCGTGTTGCAGTTGCGACGGCGCCTTTCCGAGCACGTTCAACGCACAAAGGTGCTTCGCGCCAAGCCGCAGTTCATAGCGGCCCGGCACGGGAGCCTGCGCGTTCGACCAGGCGGCAGCACCGGCCGTACCGAGTTTTTCACCGCTGAGCTTCAGCCGCGCAACGACGCTGGTCGCAGGCGCGGGGCCGACCAGCACGAACTCGAATTCCTGCGCGGATTGCAGCATGTCCGCTGAGTAGAACGGAGTCCAGGTCAGTGCGGGCCACGCCGCTTGCGACACGACTCCGACCGCCGGTTCGAAACGCACGCAGAGCGAGTGCGCGAGGCGCGCGGCCGCGTCCGTTTCGCGCAGGGATTCCTCGAGACGCCGCATCGAATGCAGCGCGCGCGTTCCGTCGCCCAGGAAGAACGAGAGCGTCGCGGCGTCGAAGACGCGCGCGATTCGAACGCTGGTTTCGTCCTTTGCCGCGCCGGCTGGTTCACGGGCATCGAAGGCGCGCACAGCGGCCTCGAAATCGAGCAAGCAGCGCGACAAGTCGAGGCGTGTCGCCTTCGCGAAGTCGATCTTTGCGCTTGGATCTTCATCCAGGGTCGCGCGCCCGTCTTGCAATAAAGGCAGCGCAGACAGCCAGACAGCACACACGGAAAAGAGCATGGAATTCAGAACAGTCGATTTTGCGCTGCGGTAGCCGTCTTTCCAAAGCGCGCGAGATATCCATCCACGGCGAACTTGCGCGCGGTATTTTGCGAAGTCATATAGCGCACTTTGCCGTAGATCGGGCGTTCAGGTCCCCAGGCACGATCGTAGCGGCCCAGGCACCAGAAGATTCCGCTGTACGAATTGGGGTCGCGGCCGTCGAGCGCATACTTGTTGTTGAGCTCGATCATCGCCTCGAGCGCCGCGCGCGGCGTGGGGGACCACTCAAGTATCTTCTTGCCCCACAACATGCGCAGGTAGTTCTGCATGCGCCCGGTCCTCGTCAGTTCGAGCTGGGCGGCGTTCCACAACTCGTCGTGCGTCGTCGCGGATTCCAACTGCGCGAGCGAATAGACGTTCGCGCGCGGATCGGCTTCGTGTTCCTCGAGCGTCTGCCGCGCCCACAGCGGCAAGGACTCATAACGGTCGTAGTCCGCGCGTTTGGAGCAGAAATTGAGCCCCAGTTCGCGCCAGGTGATCGCTTCGTCGAGGAAGCTCTCGGCGGTCGTGCTCATACCCCACCAGCCGCCGCGCGTGCCGCTGGCTTTCGACGAAAGGCGCGCAGGCGACCATTCCTCGCGCTGACACAACGCCGCGAAAACCTGATGGATCGAGACCATGCCGTAGTGCAGGTAGGGCGAAAGTCCGCTCGCGGCGTCGGCGTCGGGCTCGCTGCGCTTCTCTTCGTAGTCGACCAGGCGCCGATCGAGGAACTGCGCGAGCTGCCTGGCGCCGGCGACATGACCGCCACGGCTGCTGGCCGGCGCAACGCTGTGGTCGATGGGCAAACGGGCAAGTTCGTCCGGGTTTGCAGCGAGCAGCGCAGCGCTTGCACGCGGCCAGCGAAGCTCGAGGCGCGTGTCGAGCTCAACCGGCGGCCTGCGCCGCGCATCGGCGAGGGGGTCCGCGGCCGGCATCTGCGCCAGGTGTTGCGGCAGGTTCCTTTGCAGGTAGCGCCGGAACGCGTACGCGGTGGGGAAGACCTCGCTAGCCGCGCGCAGCGGCAGGATCCCGTTCGAATCGACGGCTTCCATGCGCACGTCGACCTGCTTCGCGCCGGCTTGCAGCATGCGCGGCAACATGAAACATGGATAGTCGTCCGTGACCACGACACACGCGCGTTCGGCTAGTGCCGCAAGCAGCCCGCGGCCCGCGCCGAGCTTCGGCTCGACATAAGCGTAGTGCTGCACTCCACGCTCGCGGTACGCGGCCGCGTTGTCTGCGATACCTTGCAAGGCAAACGCGTGCAGCCGATCGCTCGCCCAGCGATATCCGACACGCAGCGCGTCGAGCACGACCAAGGGCCGGTCGAGTTCGCGCGACCATTCGAGCGCGCGTTCGAGCGCGAAATTCCAGCCGGGCCGGCGACCCGCGACGCACCAGTAGAGCACGTAGTCGCGGCCGCGCTCGATCTCGCGTTTGTTGAGCGCGCTGATGCGCAATTCGGGCACGGGGCTCATAGGCAGGACTGTACTCCAGCAAGTTCTTCCTCGCGCGCGAAGAACTCGGCCACGCGTTGTTCGGCCCAGAAGCGATCGGAATCCGGCACCCGTGAAGCTGCGATGAACCCGCAGTGGCCGCCGAATCGGGGGCCGAAGGAAGGCTCTCAGCCCCGTCGATGTGTCATGCTAACGTCAGCGTTAGATACTCGGAATCTCAATCAGACGTTTGCGTCTGAATATGTCGTGTATACCATCCGTGCGTGCAACATCCGCCGATTGACACTCTGCATTTCGCTCGCACGGAACGTGGCGTGCGACGCCCGCGCCTGCACTCACTGCTGCTCGCCGCCCTGATCGCGACCTGCGCAAGTGCTTGTCGAACGCCCGTCCAGTTCTACGAGAAGTCAGCCTTCGCGGATCCGGTCATGAACATGGCCGACCATCCCATGGAAATCCACTGGTACTCCAAGGTGCATTTCTCGGTGGAAGGCAGCATCGGCGGCATTGGAACGAGCGGGGGCGGAGGTTGCGGGTGTTACTGAGGACCCTCGCGATCGTCTTGCTTGCCCTGGGCCTTCATTCACGAGCGAACGCGCGACCTCAGGAACCGACGGCATCGGACGCGTCGAAGTCGGCCGGGAACTTCGGTGATCCGGGCACCAGCCGATTCTCCGGCCAGCTCGGTTACTACCACCACGACGACGGCGGCAATCCGTTCCTGGATGAGAAACTTTCGGTCATCGAGCCGATCCTGATGTGGGATACCAACGTGTCCGACGACTTCGGGTACTCGGTGACCTTCTCGTACGACAATGTCTCCAGCGCATCAATCAAGCGCCTCAGCCAGTTCCCCGAACAGTCGGGAGCGAGCGGCGACTATTACTTCGGCCTCGATCTCGGCGTGCGGCATCGCCTCGATGAAGGGGAGTGGATGGGCTGGCAGCTCGGAGTCAGCACCGAGTACGACTACAACTCGTTGCACTTCGGCGCGAACCACAGCGACGAGAGCGACGATGGGAACTCGACGAGCAGCTTTGCGCTCACCGGCTACTACGACTTTATCGACATCATCCGCTTCAACGGCGCATCGGACGAAGGCACCGACAAACGCTTGTCGCTTGCGGGCACCTGGAGCCTATACCAGGTCCTGAATCCGACCTGGAACAGCGACCTGAGTGCGACGCTCTCGTTCCAGTCCGGCTTCTTGGAAACCGCGTACAACGCCGTAGTACTGGAGGACCCGAGCTTTCCCGCCAATCCGCTGCTGCACAATCAGGCGCAGGGCATCGAGTTCACGGAGGAACTCCCCGACAATCGCATCCGTGCCGCGGTGCAGTACAAGGCGCGCCATTACACAGGGCCGGGGCGCGCGGTCGAGCTTGGCACGCGCGTCTATGGAGACGATTGGGGCATCTACAGCCTCGCAGTGGAGCCGCGGTACTACTTTCCGCTCGTGCATGATCGCCTGAGCGTGCGGCTGCGCTACCGCTACTACTTCCAGACCGAGGCCGACGATTATCAGGAACACTATCTCGGAACGACGGCCGGAGACCTGCCAGAATTCCGCACCCAGGATTCTGAGCTGGCGTCCTTCGACAGCCACAGCACGGGTGTTCGCTTCGACTTCACACCTTCCCGACGACACCAATGGTATCTCGACCTCAACTACATGCTGCGCTCGGACGACATGGACGGCTACTTCGCCTCGATTGGCTACTCGATCGGATACTGAATCGAGCACCGCGTTCGCTGACGATGGAGTTCCTTGCGACCTGCGTGTTGAGCACGGGAGTCTTCCTGCACTCCTGCTCGAGCCCGAGCAATTCGGCGCAGCCTGCGGCAGCGTTGGTTCTGCCGAGTGACTTGCTCTCGGCTTCGATGAGGGACATGAACGGAAAGACGCTGGTGATCGCCGATAAACTCGCCGGCGGCAACAGAGTCGCCCTGGTTTTCTGGCAAGCCTGGTGCAGTCCGTGTCGCGCGGAAGCGCCGCATCTCGCGGCTGCCAGCCGCGCCTACTCCAACCTCGAGATCATCGGCGTGGTGTCGGGACCGGACGAATCGGTGGATGCAGTGTTGCTCGAGAAGACCATCGCCGAGCTGAGCCTGCCCTACCCGACTGTTCGAGATCGCTCGCTGGACCTGACTCGCGCACTCGACGTTCGAGGCACTCCGACCATCGTGGTCTTGGGCGCGAAAGGCCAGGTGCTGTATCAGGGTCACAAGTCGCCTGACTGGAAGGCGCTGCTCTGAGACGAGCTTCGCGCAACTTATCCGGAGGCGTCCTATTCGCTCGATGATTCAGAACACATGCGCTGCGCAAGTCGTGCGAAGCCGCGTGCTGCTTTCGGCCTTTGCAATCCTGATGGCGTGCAACGCTGCGCGGCTCGCGGACAGCCCGCCCGCGCAGATTCCGGTTCCGAACCCGGCGCCGCTTCCCGTCGACAAGCACGGCGATGTCACCAGGACCACCACGGCGAAGGGCACGGATCGCTTGCGCGAATGGCGCGGCGGAGTCATGGGGACCAGCCTTCAGCTCGAGGTCCTCGGAACGGACGTGGCAGAGTTGGATCGCGTGCTCGGCTTGGTGCTGGACGAGTTGCGTCGGGTGGAAGACGTTTTCACCGTGTGGCGCGAGTCCGAGCTCACGCGCTTGAATGACCGCGCCGGGCAGGGGCCGATCCCGGTCAGTCGGGAACTGGCTCTGGTCCTCGCCACCTCCATTGAATGCGGGCGCGTCACTCGCGGCGCTTTCGACGTCAGCTACTTCCCATTGCGATCCTTGTGGAATTACCAGGCCGAGCATCCGACGCTCCCCACGCAGGCTGAAATCGACGCGGCGCTCGCATTTGTCGACTGGTCGCGGATCGAAGTCGATCTTGAGAAGAATACGGTGGCGATGCCCGCCGGCTTCAGCATCGATCTGGGCGGAATCGCTAAGGGTTACGGCATCGACCGCGCTATGAGCGTGATGCTCGAACAGGGCGTCAAGAACGGCCTAGTGCAAGCGGGCGGCGACACCAAGGCATTGGGTCGCAAGTTCGGCGAGTCCTGGCAGATCGCGATCAAGAACCCGCGTCACCCCGGAGAGCTTTTCGCGGTGCTGCCGGTGGTTAATCAGTGTGTCCAGACTTCCGGCGACTACGAGCGCTTCGTCGAGATCGACGGTCAGCGATACCATCACATCATCGACCCTCGCACGGGCCGTCCTTCTCAAGGTTGCATGAGCGCGACGGTGATCGGACCCGAAGCCACATTCGCGGATGGCATCGCAACCGCGATGTGCGTGCTCGGACCGCAAGCCGGCATGGAGATCATCGAGCAGCTCGACCGCGTCGAAGCGGTACTGGTCGGCATGGACGGCGAGGTGCACTTGTCGAGCGGCCTCAAGAAGGCCGCAATTCCCAGCAAGGTGCGCTGAATCGCTGCGGCGGCCTCCTGCTGCCGGGATCCGGCTGATTGGAGCGGTGCCGTTCTGCATGACAACCCCGTTCTCTTCAAGCACGCCGGACGCGTGCCTGGAGTCGAGTCGCCCAGCGACTGCGCGGCCCGAGACTTGAGCAAAGGGCCTCGCGCACGGGCAACTCCTTATGGCTGGTTGCACAGGGCCGCGTCTGTGCGTCCGTGGACCCTGGCCGCGCCCACTGGGACAACGAAGGAAGCGTGACATGCCTCTGGGCCCGCCGCGGCTTACATCAGGATGAGGATCCTGAGTGACAGGGCGGGGGGACCGTGGACAATCCGAGGTCCGCAGGGGACAGTCCATGGCCAACCAATGGACCAACGGCCTCCACACATCATGAATCTGCTGCTGCCCCTCGGATCGCTGCTCCTGTGCTCCGCCCTGGCCGCTGCCCAAGACCCCGGCAGCGCCCGCCCCGATGCGGCCACCGCGCCGCGCCCGGCCACGGGGCAGTCGCCGCGCGCTGGGGGTGCTGCACCTTCGGACGATGCGTTTCGCTACGGATCGCCGCCGACCTTGGCCCCCGGGACAACGGAGCCCCAGATGTGGCCTGCCGCCGATGCGGAGGGCTGGGCCAAGCCGGTGCTGATTCCATGGCAGCGGACCTTCGACGACGCGCTCGAAGTCTCCAAGAAGAGCGGCGCGCCGGTCCTCGTGTGCGTCAACATGGACGGCGAAATCGCTAGCGAGCACTTCGCGGGCGTGCGCTATCGCGACCCCGCCACGGCCAAGGCGCTCGAACCCTACGTGTGTGTGATCGCCTCGGTGTATCGACACACGACGCGCGACTATGACGAGGCTGGCCGCCGTGTTCACTGCCCGCGCTTTGGCACGGTGACCTGCGCCGAGCACATTGCCAACGAAGTCGAGCTCTACGCGAAGTACTTCGAAGGCAAGCGGATTTCGCCGCGGCACATCATGCTCGGACTTGAGGGAACGAAACAGTACGACGTGTACTACTCCTGGGACACGCAGACGGTGTTCACGGCGTTTGCAAAGGGAGTCGAAGGCTGGCCGCCGCCCACCCAACTGGCTCGCGATGGCATGTCGATGCCCGAGCGCGCTTCGAGCGCGGACATCGTCGACCGAATCGCGGTGGAACAGACGTATCAATCGGGGGACCACGGACAGCGTGTAGCGATCCTGCGTTCCGTGATCGCCAACCGCGCCGTGAATCAGAACGACATTTTGCGCATGGCGATTTTCGATCTGGACCTCGAGTGCGCGCGCCTAGCGCGAGCTGCATTGGCCCAAAGCGAGTCCGAGGGCGCAATCGATGTGATCGCGGAGGCGCTCAAGGTCCCGCTCGATGCAACGGAACGCGCGCAATTGGTGGCTGCGGCGGAGCGACTCGGAGAGCAGTTCCCCCGCGCGCGAACCCTCGCCGCGCTGCACCGCGGACTGGGGATGAACTCCAGCAAGATCAGCGGGAGCGTCGACGTCTCGGTCAGTGCGACGGAGTACGCAGCGAGCGTGCAGACGCGCGGCGAGGCGATCGAGGCGCGGCCCAAGGACCCGGTGTTGATGCTGGATTTCGCCGAGTCGCTTCTAGCTCGGGCTGGGGAGGGACGCGCGGACGCGCGCCTGAACCGCGCGCTCCTGGAGGACGCGCGGATACAACTCGAGGACGCGGCCAAGCTGGGCCTCGACACTTGGCGCCTGCACGCGACGCTGGCGGCTGCCCTCGATCAGCTGGGGCAATCGGGTCGCGCCATGGAACATGCGCTCAATGCCGTCGAAGGCGGCATGTGGGGCGCAGGGAACAGCGAAGTCGCAGCGACGGATGCAGTCAAGGTGCGCGTGCTCGCCCTCTTCGCACAGGCGCGGCAGGAGGCCATTCGCAAGGCGTACCGCGAGAAGTCCAAGTGGCCGCCGGAGTGGCTGGCGGACATCAACGCGGCCTACGGGAAACTCGCGGCGCATCCGCTGGTGAGCGAGGACAACCTGGTGTCCTACTACGACTTCCTGAATTGGTTGGGAGGCACGCGCCGCGCGGGAGCAACGCTCGACGACGCCCTTGCGAAATTTCCGGAGTCGGCCGTGCTGCATGACCGCCTGCGCGGGCGGTTGCTTTGGGAAAAGGGCCCGGCGGAACTCGAGCGCGAGTACTCCAAGCGTGTGGCCGCGCCCAATGCCTCGCCCCAGGAGTCCTGGTTTGCAGGCTATGCGTCCCTGGTGGCCGCCGAGAATTTCCGCCGGCGCAAGGAACCCGCCGCCGCGCTCGCGGCCTACGGTCGCGGGATCGAACTGTACGAGCGCAATCACGGCGCCGTGCCCGAGGGGCGCGATGTGTGCGACCATTTCATCGCCTTGGCCCACGCGGGTCTTGCGCGCGTGCAGTTGGAGCGCGGCGACCTTCAGGCTGCGACGGATGCGATGCTTGCCGCCTTCCAGCGTCGGACCGCGTCCACTGGAACCATGGACGGCCTGGACATTACGCCGGGCATGACGGCCCTGATGCTGAAGTCGATCCTCGCCGAGAAACAGGCTACGGAGCTCTCTTCGCGCCTCAACGTCGCCATGGACGCTCTGGACCCCGCGCTCTTCGCCGAGCCTGACTTCGCGCGCCAACGCGGACGCTGATCATCGGCGGCGGAGCGCCGGAGCACGATCACTCGAGCTCGAGGGTGACCTGGGCGCGCTCGGTGCAACCGGCGGCGTCGACGTCGAAGTACATTTCCCAGCGCCCAGGCATGTGCAGGCGCGTGCCGTCGACGCGGAAGTGGCCATCCCCGAGGGCCGTGACTTTGGGGACCACGTTGATGCCGTGGGCGTGCTCGGGCATGCCGGCGTCGAGCGCGAGGCTCACAGCGCTCGCCAATTGGTTGGGGGTCGCGCGGGCCGTGACCCACACCTCAAGCGAAAACGTCTTGCGCTCCTCGATCGGATCTGGAGTGGGTTTCCAGAACACGGCGTAGTTGCCGGCGTTGGAGGTCAGCACATGGCCGGAGTGCCAGGGCTTCGAACCGTCGAGGACGGGAGGGGCCGAGGCCGGTGCAGGTGCATTCAAAGTCAATTGCGGTTCGGCGGTCTTCGGCGCCTCGCTTCCGAAGGTCGGACGAATGAAGAGCTGGGAGCCAAAAGCCCGCAGAAATTTGCCTGTGCGATCGAAAATCACGCCGCGGTGGTTGCCCCAGTCCAATGCGAGCACGCGGCCACCACTCAACTCCGTCAGTCCCCTGGGGCGCCAGAGGTTGTTGGGTCCAAGGCCCGGACCGGCCGCGATCGTCTTGCGCTCGGCACCGAGGAGCAGCAGCGCGTTGGCGCCCGCGTCGCTGACGTAGGTCTCGCCAGCCTGGGTGTGCAGCACAGCCGAGGGGCGCGCGAAGCCCTCGGCGACGCTGCGGCCATCGCTCAGCGCAATCACTCGACCGCCCAGTCGATCGACGACAAATTGCTCGCGCCGCGCAGTTTGGCCGGGAAGCAGGGGACCCGCGCAACCGTCGGTCGGCTCGAGGCAAGTGTCCGGGCAGGGCATGCGCACGCCGCTCGTCAAGTTCCCATCGATGCGCCAAATCTCGCGAAGTTTGGAGTCGACGACGCACAGTCCGCCCGCGCCGTCGCGCCACAGGCCATCGGGCCTCAGGCGCCCGCTACCACCCTCGCCTATGGCCCAGAGCACGCGCCCCAGATCCAATTGACCGATGAAGTGCGCGCGCTCGGGCTCGAATTGGTGTGGCGCGCTGGGATCGAAGCGAAATCCAAACACTGAAATGCGCGCCAGGCCCGTGTCGGAGATGAATATCCGTCGCGTCGCGAGATCGATCGCAACATCGTTGGGCCAGAGCATCTGTCCGGGTCCGACACCGTAGGTGCCAAAGCGCGTGATCTCGATCGGCTCGCCGTCGACCATCTGGTAGAGGAGCACGCGCGGAATCGAGGGCTCCACCAAAACAAACAGCGGTCCATCGGCATCCACCGCGCCGCCGAAGTGGGAAGGCGGCAAGGCGGGCAAGGGAGGCAACGTCGGAACCTCGAGATCGAGCTCGCCCAGAATTTGCACGCGATTTTCCACCGGCTCGACCACCGCCGCGCGAGTGGCGAGCGCATTGAGCGCGATCCGTTCGGGATAGTGCAGTTTGCCGAGTCCCTCGCGCGGACGCAGGGCGTGGATCCCATACCAGTCCGCCAGTTCGCCGTTGCCGCCGAAAACCTGCACGCGACTGTTGTCGCGATCGACCACGTGCACGAGCTGACCGTGCACGGCGAGTCCAGTGGGCCCGCCGAACTGGCCAGGATTCGGGCCCGGCGTGCCGAAGGCGAGCACGAACTCGCCCGCGGCGTTGAACTGCTGCACGCGCTGCAGGAACAAGTCGGCGACGTACAGCCCGCCGTCGGGGGCAAAGGCCACGTCCGCCGGCGCGTTGAATTCGCCGTTCGCGCCGCCGAATCCTCCAATCACGGCCAGCGGCTCACCCGACAGGCGGAAAATCTGCACGCGGCTGTTCAGGCGATCCGCCACGGCGATTCGATCGTCGAAGACGTCGAGTCCCTCCGGGCCCTGGAGCTGGCCAGCCTTGGAACCGCTCGAGCCGATCGAGCGGACTAGCTCGCCAGCGGCACTGAACACCAGAACTTGATCGAGCCCTGAGTCGGAAACCACGACCTCGCCGCTGTTGGCGACGGCCACATCGCGCGGGTCGCGCAGGTGCTCGGCGCCGAATGTACGCAGTGTCTTGCCCGCGGAATCGATCGCCCGAATTCGACGCCCCCCGGATTCCGAAACGTACAAAGTCCCGTCGCTGGCGAAGGCCGCGCCGCTGGGTTCCTCCAAACCGTCGACCTCGAGCACGCAGGTCCCCAGGCGCGTGAACTCCGGTTTTCCTTGCGCCTCCTGGCCTGCCGTAGGAGCGGTGGAAAGCGCGAACACAGCAGGGAAGAAAGCCAGGGCAATAATCATGTTCGTCAGTGTGGCGAGGGGCGCAGGCCAGATCCGCGCGCGTGCCGGAGCACGATAGCGTCCGGCACAACCCCATGCGTGCGCGCTCGCCCACTTGCGTGCAAAAAAAAGCTCGGGGCCGGCTGCACGCGGCAGCCGGCCCCGAGCTCAACTCTCACACGCTCGTTAGAGACCGACGGTGTACTGGATGCCGTTGCTCAGCGTGCTGTTGTTCGGCGCCGCGAAGCCCTGATCGCGACCCCAGAACTGCATGTTCACCTGCGTGCCCGGCATCTGAAGGTCGAACAGCGGCGTGCCGCCCAAGAGACCCTGGGCAAACGCGTTCATGTCGATGGAGTACACACCGGAGCAATCGTTCGGCGGAGGGTTGCCGCCCGAATTCAGCGGCGGTGTGCGCTTCACCGGAGCCGCCACGCACAGCGTGCCGCCCTGGAACGGGATCGCGGCGGGACCGGCGATCGTGTAGATCCCCAGGCCCGGCTTGTTGTTGATCACGTTCGAGGCGCTGATCGAGAAGCCAGATGTGGCCACTGAGCTGGAGCTGCCCGAGCTGGCGATTGCCGGGAGGCATCCCAGGGAGTTCAGCTTCGGCGTGCAGTACACCGTCGGGGCTCCGGAGCAATCGAGCACGCGCACCTGGAATGCATCCACGCCCGCCTCGACGATGCTCTGGGGATTCAAATCGTTGGCGGTGAAGCGCACGCGCATGTTGGCCGTGCTGACGACCCCAAGGGACGTCAGTTGCGACTGCTGGATCGTGTTCGCCGTCCAGACCAGGTTGTTGTTGGCCGTGTGCGTGGCGATTGCGGTCCAGGGTCCCGACGTGCCGTTGCTGCTGATTTCCACCAGCAGGCGATCGACGCCGCCCGTGACGTTGCTCAGGTTGAGGAAGTAGTCGTAGGACAGGGTCACGTTGCCCGATGTGAAATCCAATTGCGGTGAAGTGATCGTCGTCGAGCCGTTGTCGACGTCGGAGTTGCCCAGAATGTTCTGGGTCAGGAAGCACTGGCCGCTGCCGTCGCTGTCGGCACTCGGATCGTAGGCCCAAGCGGGGTCGTTGACCGGCACACCGCGCTCCCACACTCCGCCCGTGGCGCCGATGGAGCTCACGGTCCAACCCGTGTTGGTTTGGAAGTTGTCCGTGAAGATCACGCTCTCCCCGAACGATGCGGTGGTGTTGAACGCCGCGCCGCCCTCGGGCTCTGCCCACGGAATGCCATTCTGCGATTCGGCGGTGAAGCTGTATTGGACCGCCGCGCCGCAGGGAATCGCGGGAAAGTCCGCGCGGAAGTCGCCTCCGCCCAAGGGAATCATCTGCACCGACTGCGGACCAGAACCTGCGTCGTAGTGCATCATCGCCGTGCCAGCCACCAGTTGCCCGGGGCTGGACTCCGCGATGTGCACGCGCAAGCTGTGGCCCGTGGGCGCGATCAACGCGGGCGCGGCACCCACCAGGCTCAAGTCGAGCAGCGGATCGGCGGCCCACCAAACGAACAGGCCGCGCTCGATGTCGCTGCCGATCACCACTCCACTGGGGAAGTAGGGGTAGTTGTTCCACAGCCCGTTGAAGTTCGGGTTGTCGTCCGTGGGGTAGGTGTCGAACCAGCGCGTCTCGACGGGGCTTAGCGGGTTGCTGATGTCGAGGACGCGCAGTCCCGAGCGATAGTTCGATTCAAAAATCTCGGTGCCGCGCGTGTACAGGTTGTGCCCGATCGCCGGATTCCCGGAGTTGAACGCGCCAACGTAGAACGCATTCGCCGGGTCGCTGACGTTGATGATGTACGTGGTCGTCCCGTTGACCGTGTTGCCCTCGTCGAGTTCGTCATTGAGGTACAGGTACTGGAGATCAGGCGACAACCAAGCCTGGTGTGAGTAGCGCGAGTTCGGCCAGAAAACCTCCTTGAGCAGGATCGGATTGGCCTTGTTGGTCACATCCACAATGCGCAGGCCCGTGTTCGTGCCGCCGCCGCTGAAGCCCGCGCAGCAGTACGCGATCTGCTTGCCCGCGGCGGGACCTGACGTATAGGTGTGAACCTGCACCTCGTGCACGTACATGTTGCTCCACACGCCGACTTCCGGGGGGTTGTCCTTGTTGGTGTTCAGGTTGTGGATCCGCAGACCGTTGCTTGCGCCGCCCGCGCGATACAGGAAGCCCGAGACCGGATCGACTGCGACAGTGTGCGTGGCCGCGCCGCCGGAGCCGGTGGTCAGGCCGATCAGTGTGACCACGCCCGAGTCGATCGAAGTCAGGTTGACGACCTGAATGCTGCTGCCGCCTTCGCTGACGAGGTAGGCGCGGTCCTGCCAGACTTTGATGTCGCGCCAGGAACTGGAGGGACCGGCGATGTGCTGGACCAGCACCGGCGCCGTGGGATTGGAAATCTCGACGAAGGCCGTGCCGGTGTTCACTCCGATGATCGCGTACTCGCGGCCGGAAGGAGAGGTGTAGCCCCAGCAACTATTGCCCGCGGTGGCGCCGCCGAGGTTGGCGAGTGGGATCCACGAGAGCAGCGAGACGCCCTGGGAGGCGAACATGCCCGCGCCGCGCGTACCGCCGGAAAGCCAGCCACCGTTGCCGTTCGCGACGCTCGAGAGTTGGAAGCCGGGCCCCACGTAGGGCGGCTCGCGATCGAGTTCCTTGGGATCATTCTCGTGGGCCAGGGCTATGCCGATGGATCCAACCAGCGCGGCGAGGGCGACGCGAATGTAATGGGCGCGTGATGTCATTTTCGATTCCAACTGGGGGTGGCGCGGGGCCGGGGCGGTGGGACCCTTCGACTCTACGGGTCGCCCACGGATCCCACAATGCGGCGGTTCAGCCCGATTCGGCCTGGATGCCGCGGTAGAGCCACGGACTGATCCTCATCTGCTGCACACAGAGTACGGCACTGTTACATGGGAGCCCGGATTGATGGCCGAATTGGGCTCAGGCGCGGGCAGTGTCTGAAGTCTACTCGCGTCCGGCGCGGGGGGCGGGGCGATAGGCTTGGGGTGTGCATCGACTGCAAGACATGCTCGCCGGTGGCGACTTGCGCACCCTGGGACGCTCGGCCGAAGTTGCAGCCAAAGTGCTCGCGCAACCAAGTTTGCTGAGCGAACTCGTGCGCTGTTTCGAATCCGACCAGGAGCTGATCGTCGCGCGCGCCGCCGACGCGCTGGAGAAAATTGCCGCCCAGGAGCCGCGGTTGCTTCAGCCTCACAAGCGACTGGTGCTGGAACGCCTGGCGAACATGGAGCACTGGGTCGTGCGCGAGCATGTGTGCCAGTTGCTGCCGCTGTTGACGAACCTGTCCGCGGCCGAGCGCCGGCAAGCCCTCACGACGGTCGAGGCCTACCTCGATGACCAGAGCAGCGTCGTCAAGGCCTTCGCACTGGAGTGTCTGGTGCGCTTGTCTAAGGCCCCGGGCTTTGAGAACGACGCGCGGCGCGTGCAGCAAATCGTCGATCGCTGCGTCGAGCACGGCGCCAGCGCTGCCTTGCGTGCGCGGGCGCGCAAACTCGTGCGCCAGCGAACCGGCGACTCAAAGAACTAGGGAACCGTGACGGGCCTGGGCCGTCCAGACTTCGCTGCGCCGCCTTTCGCTACCCGATCGTCCACCGACGCAGATCCCACGGGCGCCGATCCCACGGGCGCCGGCCCCTGGTCCGTGGCGCAGCGGCGCCTTCGGTGGTTCGCGGAGCGCCGCTCCCCCGGGGCGGCGCTGCCCGTGGTGTCCGGGAACTCGCGGGCGATTCCGGGTCGTTGATGGCGGCAGCGAGGGCCTTCGAGGGGATCCCTGGGGCAGTGGCCAGCCCGCAGGCTATGCTGCCAACTCGCATTCCGAAACGTCATGGAGAACGCACGATGATCCGCAAGGTCCTGATCCTGCTCGTGGCCCTTTTCGCCCTCACGACTTCGCTCGCGGCACAGTCCGCGACCGAAACGAAATTCCGCGAGAAGCAGGCCGATGCGCTGCAGCGCTACGCCGCGTCGGCCTACAAGGTCGGCTTCCCGCAGGTGGCCCGGCGAATCTGGCTGATGCTGCTCAGCGAGTACGCCAGCGAAAACGTCGAAGCGCGCACCGCACTCGGATACCAGAAGGTCGGAAATGCCTGGTCCCTGGACCCTGGTTTTTCCTATCCGAAGAGCGACACGCCGGACCCCAAGGCGGCCAAGCGCCTTCAAGATGACTGGAAGGAACTGGCCGATAAGCTCGCTAAGGCGCATTTGAAAACTGCCCAGGAATACGAGCAGGCCGGGCGCACGGACATGGCGCGCTGGCACTTCGAGAAGGTCATCTACTTCACGCCCGACGACGAGGAGGCGAAAACCGCGTTGTCCCACAAGCCCGTGGCGGGACTGACCGGCACGGACCTGGAGCAGACGCTGTACGAGCGCTCCAAGCTGATCGAGAACGCAGTCAGCGAAGAGCTCAAGAAGACCTACGACGTCGAAGAGCGCCCTGCTTCGGACACGAATCCGTTGCTGGAAAAGGCCAAGGTCGCCTACTCCACCGTGAAGTCCGAGCACTTCACGCTGCGCGGCGATTTCGATATTCCGTTGCTCAAGGAAGCCGCGGTCAACGCCGAGCGCGCACTGCGCGTGATGCAGGTGGCCTACGCTGACAAGACGGGCTTCCAGCTGGATCCGAAGCGCTGGCGCACGGACTGGGCCTACTTCAAGGACAAGGAGACCTACGTCCAGATCCTGAAGGCCAACGCTGACCTGATGTCGCCCTCGGACCTGAAGTTTCGCGTCGAGCAGACCGCTGGCTGCGGCATTTCGGACAGCACGACCGCCGTGGACCTGTCGGCGGCCGGCAATGAGCAGGGCATCCTCGACGGATCCGTGCGCTCGGTGGCCCAGTGGTGCGCGGGCTTTCGCGCCCCAGCCTTGACCGAAGGCATCGGCCACGCCTTCGTCGGCATGTTCTTCAACAACAACCGCCGCTTCATCGTCGATCGCCAGGAGCAGCAGCGCACGACCACCGGCGAGGAGGACTACGACAAGTTCTCGCCGAACATGGACACCTGGAAGGACCTAGCCGTGGATTCGGCCTGGAAGATCAGCGAGGGGACGCCCGCCGCGCGCTTGCCCTTGATCACCGCCGACAAATTCCCCGATGACGCGCGCATCAAGTCCTGGTCCTTTTGCGACTACATGGTGCGCCGCGATCCCAACCTATTGAAGAGCCTCGACAAGCTCACGGGCGAAGGCACGCCCGTGGAAGTGGAGAAGAAATTCACAGCCGCGAACGATGGCCTGTCGATCTCACAGCTCGAAAAGGAGTGGAAGGACTTTTGGACCGAGGCCAGCCCGGTGCTCAAGGCCATCCGCGACAACACCGAGCCGTTGAGCGCCGTCAGCCCCGATGCGAAGAAATGGTTGGAGGCTTTCAACAAGGCGCGCAAGGAGCAGAACGCGACGGCCGTGACCTGGAGTTCGACCTATTCGAGCCGCTGCAAGGATCACGTCGACTACCTCAAGGCCAACGAGACCCAGCGCGACGCGGGGGCGCTCCAAAGCGAGGATGCGGCCCTGCCTGGCGGTTCGCACCTCGGCAACATGTTCGCGCAGATGGCGCTCGTGTCAACGGATGCGGTCAAGTCGAAAGAAGTCTTCGATGCGTGGCTGCACCTGCCGGGCTACCGCGACGCACTGATCAACGAGCGCCTGATCACGATCGGCCTGTACGCAGACGGCCCGTTCCTGGTGGTCGATGCAATCCGCGGGGTCGGCCGTCCGCCGGAGGGCAAGGGCGGCTACCGCGTGTGGCCTAACGTGCCGAAGACCGCCGTTCCCTGCGAAATCCAAGTGGCGGACCTAGGACCAGAGTTCAAGGAATTCCTCGTGCTCTCGGGTCACGGAGACAAGACCGTTCTCGGCTACCCGCTCACGCTGCACCAGTTCGGTACCGGCGGCGTTTCGGGCGTCAAGAGTTCCTACCGCTGCCAGGTCACGATCAACAACACGCCCGTGGAGGGCATCGTTCACATCGCAGACGGCGGCTCCAATCGCCGCGCCTCTGCACCCGGCATGGTGGTGTTCTACCCGCTCGAACCCCTCAAGAAGGGCCGCGAGGTCGAAGCCGTGTGGACGTTCGAAAACGCCGAGGGCGTCGTGCGCCTGGCGACGAAATTCAACACCTAGGGAACGCAAACGCCCGGCTCGGCCGCGTCCTATGGCTTCAATGAAAGCCGAGCGGCGCGGCCGCCGCATTGCGGTTCGCACGGCAGCCGCTGTCGTCCTAGTGGCTCAGGCAGGAGGCGAATCCTGCGCTCGGGCGATTGCTAACGGTCCAGCGTTCCGGTGGGCCGCGTTGAATCGCTTTCGCACGCAGGGCGCGGAGCACATGCGCCCGGGCCCGGTGCGGGTCAGCGCACCTTGACGACGATCACGCGCGACGTGAGCACCGCCTCGCCGCGCATCAGCCAGCACTCCGCGGTGCCGCCTTCCTTGGACGCCAGGGGTTCGAGGAAGTCACGCAGTTCATTCAGGCGCTCGAAGCGCGCAAGGCTCGCATGCTCCGTGTCCACGGTGCGCACCATCGCGCTGGCCCCAAGCAACAGGTCGCCCGCCTGGACGTCGATCGTGCGCGTCCCGCGCACCTGGACCTGGACCACGCGCAGGGCGCCGCTCATCAGGCGGCTGGGCTCCCCGTCCGAAAGGCCCGTGTAGGAGCGGTGCAATGCGATCGAAGCCTCGCGCACCCTCGCGGCCTCGGATGCGTACTCGACCTCGGCCACTTCGATCCCGGTCTGGCGGAAAATTCGCCAGACGACTTGGCTGACGGGGGAGATCTCCGCAGTCGCGGTCTTGCCACCGCGCTCGAGATCCGCACGCATCACGGCCACACCGCGGTGGGCGAGCAGCAAGTTGCCGTAGTCCGTTGTGGTCGACAGCGCGCGGCCATCGATCGAGCGCAGCAGATCGCCCGCCTTCACGCCCGCTTTTTCGGCCGGGCTGTGCTCGTCCACTTTGCCCACGCGAATTCCACCGCCGGGCGCGTCCTCGACGCTCACTCCGACGAACGGTCCCATGGTGGCCAGCAATTTTTGGCCGAACACCTCGCGCACGCGCTCCACCGGAATCGCCAAGCCTGCACCGGATCGTCCAGCGCTGTTGATGCCCACGAGGTGGCCCTCCACATCGAGCAGGGCGCCGCCGCTGTTGCCCGGATTGATCGCCGCATCGGTCTGCAGCATGTCGGGATAGACGTGCAACCGGCCCGAGATCAGCGCGTCCTGGTCCTTGGCGGCGACGATGCCCACGGTGACGGTGTTCGCCTTGCCGTAGGGATTGCCGATGGCCACGACCACGTCCCCGCGGCGCAGAGGCTTCGACGTGCCCAGGGTCACGGGCTGCACGACTTCACCTTCGCTCAGCTCCAGCTGGATCAGCGCCAAGTCGTCGTCGCGCGAGGCTGCGAGCACCCGCGCGCTGTGACGCTTGCCCGAAGGCAGCGTGACTTCGACCGCGTGGTCGCTGCGCTGGGTGCCGTCCTCAGCGAGTGTCGGCTGCACAACGTGCCAGTTGGTGATCGCAAGACCGCTGGCGTCGATCACCACACCCGATCCCTGACCCAGCAAGTTCAATTCGCCCTCGCTAGCGAAGGGATCGAACGCCGCGGCGCCCGCGGACCGAGCCTTCACTTCGACGTTGAGCAGCGAATTGCGCATGGCGGTGACGATCGACGTGACCTTGTCACTGCGCCGCGCCAGCTGTTCCTCCGTGGCCGCGACCGCAGAGCGCACGCCCGGCGCCGTGGCGTGCTTTTCGAATTCTTCCGCGAACCACTCGCGCGCCCGGTCGATCGGCAGGGCGACGCCCAAGTAGCTCTCGCCGCGCTTGCGCTCTTCGCCTTCGAAGATGTCCGCGGCTGGCAGACCGATCAGGCGTCCCGTGGCGTCGATCAGTGCTCCGCCCCGGTGTCCGTCGTGGACCCAGGCGCCAATGCGCACGCGGCCTTCGGTTTCCAGTGCAGAGAGCACGCCTGCGCTTACGGTGGCCGTGTGGCCGTAGGGATTGCCGATCACTGCGATCACTTCGCCGCCCAGGGCCGCGTCCGAGCTGCCCATTTCCAGGGCCGGTAGGCGCTCGCCCTCGGGCAGCGCTATCGAAAGCAGCGCAGCGCGCTTGTCGGGCATCGTGCGCAGCACCTTGGCGCGCAGCACCCGGCCATCCAACAAACGCACGCTGACTTCCTCTGCGGCGCCGACCACGGCCGAGCTGGTGAGCACCAGGCCCGCGGGATCGACGATCACGCCGGAGCTGAGTTCCTTGGGCAGCTTGCGCGCGTAGGGGTCATTCGCCTCCGAACGCTGGGGCCGCGCGGCTTCATCTCCGCGCCAGACGCTGACCACACTGTCCGCCGCGGCGCGAACCATGGCAGCGGTGGAGTCCTTGGCTCCTGACACGCCACCCGTTTCGTCGGGAGCGGCGAGTTGCTCGGGGAAGGCGCGGCGAATTGCCGCAGCAGTCACCGCGAGGGCGTAGTCCACCTGATTCGGGGGCGTCGCGTCTTCCTCTTTTTGCCTCGGGTCGAAGGGCACGCGCTGGACGGTGTTCAAAATGCCCAGGACGAATCCGCGCCGATCGACGAAGGGGCCGCCGTCCATTTCTTCGAGGACCGCCGCGTCGGTGAGCAACACTTCGCTGGCCTCCAGGATTCCCTCGCGCAGGGTCACGGGGCCGCTCGCCATGGAGACCACGCCCGCGAGGGAAAAGAGCTGACTTCCACGCGGCCGGCTGAGGGCGAAGGCGTCAGCACCACTGGCAATACCGCCGCCGGGCGCCAATTCGAGGGCTGGGATCAACTCCAAAGACTCCAGTCGCAGCTCGAGCAGCGCGAGATCCAAGCGCGGGTTGCGAGCGAGGACCTTGGCTTCGCACTCGCGGCCGCCCCCGATGGAGACCAACAGCCAATACTCGGCGCCGATAGCGCCGCCGCCAGTGGGGATTTCGGCCACCAGGTGGTCATTCGTGAGCACGATCCCGCGCGGATCGATCACAAAGCCGGAGGAGGCACGCTCGACGCGCACGGTGCTGCCGGTTTCTGTCTCGAACAGCACCGAGATGTGGGCGAGTCCGCGCGAAGCGCGCGCAACCTCCGGGGCGATCGTGGTCTGGGGCGAGGCCGTGACGACAGCGCAACCTGCGGCGACAAGGGCCGCAAAAATCCTAAGCAGACGCATGAAAAAACCTCGACTGGCCTACTTGGACTCGTTGAATTCGGCGCGCTCGAGCGCCTGCTCGGTGGCGCGCACCTGGTGCTGGAGCAAGAAAACGGTGCGGTCCTTGAAGACCAGGAACTGCTGCAGCATGCCAGCCTCGAAGCCCGCGTAGCCTGCGCCGTAGCTCTTCACTCCCTTGAGCACGTCGTCGAGCATCTTCTGCATGTCCTTGACGACTTTCAGGTCGCGTTCCACGGGCTCGAGCACTTTTGCCAAGGCCTTGGCGCTCTTGGACGGGTTCGATTCAGGCTCGTACTTTTCCAATGCGGCAAGCGTGGCCTTCAGGCCCTCGAGGAGCGGCTTCAGTTCCTTCGTGCCCAGTTCGCCGACGCCTTTCTTGCCGACCTTGACCACGTCCACGCGGCGCTTGCCTGAGCAGGCGCCGCATTTCAGCAGGCCCTTCTGCTTGCAGGCGCCGCATTTGGTTTCGAGGCCCTCGACCGTCAGGGAGCCGAATGAGTTGCACAGCCCGCAGGGATACCAGGTGCTGCCTTCGCAATACGGGCAGGCCAACTCCAGCAATGGGTCGGGAAGCTTGCCCTTGCCCGCGCATGGGCGACAGGTGGCGCGCTTCTCGCCCTCGCACTCGTTGCAGATCGGAAGCTTCGTTTCTTTGCAGTGCTCGCAAATCTGGCTCTTGACGCCCTTGCAGTGCGTGCAGGTGACTTCGAAGGGCGCCCACTGGCGCAGGCCTTCGACGTCGAGCACGGTCTCGCGCTTGAAGTCCGGCGGCGCAATTTTTGGGCGCGCCTGCGCGTGTGCTACGGCTGCCAGTAGCGAACAGAGCGCTATGCCCACTGCGATCCAAGGCGTCCAGGTTCTCTTGATCATTGGAGTCTCCAAATGGGGAGGGCTCCCAGTATAGACGTCTCGGGCCACTGATACTCGCGAGTGCGTGCGGAGTCAGGTACAAAATCAGCTCAGGCCGGAACGGTATGCTGGGCGTTCCAGGGACTCACATGCAGACCTTCACACTCATGGCATTGGTCGCGCCCGAGGAGCCCTTGCTCCTGCGGCTTGGGGTCCTCGCTCTCGCGATCCTCTTTGGTGGCTACATGATTCTCGTGGGGCGCGTGAACGTGCGCACGCGCAAGGCGGAGGAGTCCGGAAAACGCGCTCTCTTTCTGTCCATGCTCGGCAAGTCCGGCGAAATGAAGGGCGGCATGGCGGTGTTCACTGGCTGGATGCGAATCCTGGCCGGCGTGGGCGCCATCGTTTTCGGGTTCGTGTTCCTGTTCTTCGGAGCATTCCTGAAGGACTGAAGGGTCCGGATTACGGTCGCCCATGCCCGACGAGAAATTGCCCCAGTCCGAGGTCATCGACGAACTCGTCTTTGCTTACCTCGAGGCCGCCGAGGAGCGGCCTGAAGCCGGACCGGCGCTGCTCGATCGCTACTGCGCGGATCATCCGTCGCTCGCCGCGGACCTGCGCCGCCGCGTGCGGGGCTTGGTGGCCAGCGGGCTGTGGCAACACGAAGGGCAGGCTTCACCGGCAATTCCCGAGCGCCTGGGCGAGTACCGCATCCTGCGCCGCCTCGGCGAAGGCGGCATGGGGGTCGTGTTCCTGGCGCAACAGGAGAGCGTCGGTCGGCGCGTGGCGCTGAAACTGATCCGCAACGCCGAGCTGTTTTCTCCCGACGCCCGCGAGCGCTTCTTGCGCGAGGCCCAGGCGATCGCGCGCCTTGATCACCCAGGGATCGTGCAGGTACTGACCGTGGGCGAGGCCGGCGGAATGCCGTACTTCGCCATGGAATTCGTCGCCGGCGTTCCGCTCAACCGTTTGATCGAGGACCTGCGCTCCACGGAGCAGCGCTCGATTGCCGGAGTCCTGGTACGCCGCGTCGTCGGTGAGCACCTCGAGGTTTCGGACCGCAGCCAGGCGGTCGATTGGAACGAACCCTTCTTCGCCCGGGGCTGGATCGAGATGGCTTTGGGCATCGTCCGTGATCTGGCCCTGGCCTTGCACCACGCGCACCTGCGCGGCGTGCTGCACCGCGACGTTAAATCGGCAAACGTGATCCTGACGCCCGAGGGCCGGGTCAAGTTGCTGGACTTCGGCCTCGCCAGCCTGAACGACGCGCAGTCGATCACGCGTTCGGGCGCGCAGATCGGCTCGCTGCCGTACATGTCGCCGGAGCAGATCGACGGTCGCACGCGCGAAATTGCGGCGACCTCGGATGTCTACAGCCTGGGCGTGCTGTTGTTCGAACTGCTTTCGTTCTCGATGCCCTACAAGGGCGCCACGTATGAGGAGCTGCGTCGCAACGTGCTCGACGCGCGGCTGCCGTCGCTGCGCGGGCTGAATCACGCGGTCAGCGCCGACGTGGAGACCGTTTGCGCCAAGGCCTTGGAGCTCGACGGCGCGCGTCGCTACGCCAGCGCAGCTGACTTTGCGCGCGATCTCGCCAACATCCTCGAATTGCGCCCGATCGTCGCGCGCCCGCCCTCGAACGTGCGCCGAGTGCTGCGCTGGACCCAGCGTCGCCCCGCACTAGCCACGGCGATCACGCTGGGCGCCCTGCTGCTCGCCGCGGGACCCTTGGGGTACGAATTGAATCGCCAGCGCACGTTGAAGGATGTGCGCGATGCCCTCGGGCGCTCGGAGCGCGACTTCCGCTCGGCGCTTTCGGCCGTCGGCCACGTACTGCGCGACATGGCCGGCGAAGGGCTGGAGGACGTGCCGCGCATGCAGCGTGCGCGCCTTGTGGCCGTGGACCGCGCCATGGAGTTGTTCCAGACGCTTTACGCGGAGCGACCTGACGATGCTCTGATCCTGGCCGAGGGCGGCGAACTGCATCGTTCCCGCGGCGACGTGCTGCGCGATCTCGGACGCCCCGAGGAGGCCCTGGCGGAGTTCGCGCTCTCGACCGATTTCATGCGGCGTCGGGCGGCCCTTAGCGACGCACCTGAACACAAGGCCAATCTCGCGGCTTCGCTGCACGACTCAGGCAAGGCGCTGCACGCATTGTGGCGCGTGGAGGAGGGCCGCGTGCATTTCAAGGAGGCGCTGGAGCTGTTGGAAGCCGCGTCCACTGCGAAGCCCGAGAACATTGCCTGGCGGATGCAGATCGTCAACGTGCTCCTAGGCAAGGTGGAGGCCCAGCGTATGGGCCTCGAAGATCCCGAGGGTGCGGCCGTGATCGAACTTGCCCGCGCGCGCATCGAAGCGCTGCGCGCGGAAGTGCCACAGGACGGCACCGTGGCCTGGACCGCGGGCCGCACTTACGGTGAGTTCGCCAACGCAGCGCGAGCTTCCGGTGACATCGCAGCCTCGATCGAATGGCACGCCAAGGCCATCGCTGCCTTCGAGCAGGCGGTTGTACTCTCCCCCGAGAGTCGCTTCTTCGGGTTCGACGTCGTGGCGGAGCATTGCGACCTCGCCACGCTCCAGCATGAAGCCGGTGATTTAGCTCAGTGTGAAGTGCTGGTGGAGCGCGCACGGGAATTGCTCGCACCGTTGCTACGCGACTTTCCCGAATCGCGCCGCTACGCCAATCAGGAGTGCGAACTCGACGAAATTCTCGCCATGGGCTACGCGCGCAGCGGACGCTTTCCCGCGGCTATTGAACTGTTCGAAGGCGCGGTGAAGAAGCGCGAGGTGTTGCTGGCGCGCCATTCCGACGACACCGACCTCGTGTTCCCGGCTATCACGCTCCACAACAACCTGGGCACGGCCTACACGGAGCAGCGCGAGCGCCTCGACCTTGCGATCAGGAATATGGAGCGCGCACATGAACTGATCGAGCGCCTGCCCCCCGTAACGCGCGGGATCGAGCGCATCCGGCAGCAGGAACACATCGTGCGCTACGGCCTGGCGCTAGCCACCTGCCTCAGCGACGCTCACGAAACCGCGCTACCAATGATCGAGGCGGCTACTTCGCGCGCAAAGGGCGCCTTTCAACTGCGCTACGCAACCGACCTGTGGGCCGAGTACATCCTCGCCCTCCGGCGCGCGTTGCCCGATGTGGCCGAGCGCGAGGAGCTCGAAGAATCTGCGCGCGCATTGCTTCTTGAGACCCTCGGCCGCGCCATCGACGCCGGCTACGACGACCGGAGCGAACTGACCTCGAATCCGGCCCTTGCCACGTTTCAGGACGAACCCGAATTCCAAGCGATTCTGAAGCGGATCAGGTAGTCGAGGAACGCAGGACTCACGAGTCCAGCGCCCGAATCGACGCCATGAGGGGCCGCGGGGATCAGCAGGGCGCTCAGCGCGGCGCCGAATCGGCGAGCACGGCGTCGCATGCGCGGAGAAGTTGAGCGAGGTCCTCCTCGCTATGGTCGCCCATGTGGCCGATGCGAAAGCTGGCGCCCTTCAGGTCGCCGTAGCCGTTGGAAATCGTGTGGCCGCGCTGTTTCAGCTGCGCCAGAAACTTCGACACATCGATCGAGCCCTTGCGAATGCAAGCGACGGTCCATGAGCGCAGGTCCGGCGCTGGCACGTACTTCAGCTCGTGCCGCGCGGCCCAGTCCTCGGTCATGCGCTGCATGCGCAGGTGCTTGGCATAGCGCGCGTCCCAGGCCGCAGCCCCGCGCAGGCCGCGTTCGCTCACTGGCAAGGTCACGCCCGCAGAAATGTCCTCGAGTTGGCGCGCCAGAGCGAAGTAGAGGGGAATGCAGGGCGTCGCGGGCGTCTGGCGCTCGCGGTGCCCGTCGATCACGCGCACGGCGTCGAGGTAGTAGCTGGCACGCTTTGCCCCGCGCACACGTTCGAGGTAGCGCTTGGACGCGCCCAGCACCGTGACACCCGGCGGCAGGGCCAGAGCCTTCTGCGAGCCGGCGAAGGCGAAGTCGATACCGTTCGCGTCGAAGTCCACGGGCATCCCGGCCAAGTGGCTGACGACGTCCACGAGCCACAAGGTGTTTGGGTGGCGACTCATGACCTCGGCGACTGGCCCCAGTGGCGTGCGCACGCCCGAAGAAGTCTCGTTCGCCACCAGAGTCAGCGCATCGAAGGGGCCGAACTTGCGCAGGAGCTCGTCAATTTCCGCAGGGCTCGCAGCTTCGCCCATCGCTTTCTCAAGGCGCGTCACCTGCAGCCTGAGCAACTCGGCGATCTCGCCCCAGCGCTTGGAGAACGAGCCGTTGATGACGCACAGCACGCGCTTGCCGACGCCGTGCAAGCAGCCCTCCATCAGGCCCGTGGCGCTCGTGGTGTGCACGGCAACTTGTGAACCACGGGCTTCGTCCACGCCGAATGCCAGCCGCAGGTGCGGGTCGATGCGATCGTGCAACTGCGCCATGGCATCCGAGCGGTGGCCGATCATCGGCCGCGCGCATTCCGCGAGTACTTCCGGGCGCACTTCCGTCGGTCCGGGGATCCACACTTTCATGCTGTCTTCCTAGGGCTGGGCCGCTCGAAGCAAGGACCCGTGAGCCGGATCTTCTGCGAGCTGTTCGATTTCCGCGGGCGAGCAGAGCAACGGCAGAAGCGCCGCCAGGTCGCGCCGATCACAGTGGACGCGGGCGCGCGCGAACACCTCGGGGCGGCGCACCACGCCGCCGAAAGCGACGAAGCGCTGGGCGGCGGGACCGGCTTCAAGATCCGTTGCGCCGTCCCCGACCAGTGCGACAGCGGCTCTTGGATTCTCGCGCGCCAGTTGGAGCACGACGCCGAGCTTTCCGCCGGAGCGCGCCAGGGGCGAGAGTTGATCGAAGCCCAAGTACTCGCCCGCCGAGTCGTGCGAGACCTCCACGGCGAAGACTTCCGTGGCGCGCAGATTCAAGTGAGCAGCGAGAACCAGGACCGCTGCGCGGATCCCACCGCTGACGATGCACACGCGCTTCCCGAGGGCGTGCAAGGCCGCCACCATCTCGCGCCCGTTGGGCAAGGCCGAGGCGACATATTGCCGACCCAGGGCCTCGATCGCCGCCCGCGAGGGGCGCAGAAGTTCGAGCCGGCGGCCGTAGACGGCTTCAAGGGCAAGCCCGCCGGCCATGGCGCGCTCTGTCAGCGCCGCGACTTCCGCCCTGCGCCTGCCCGCGATTTCCCCCAGTTCCCTCAGTTCATCTATGCCCTCGATGCCGCACAGCGTCGAGTCGCAGTCGAACACCAGCGTTCCGTAGGGCGGCGGACTGTCGTCCAAGGGCGCGGAAGGGCCCATGGTCAAAGCTGGATCAATCGCACCGCGCGCACGGGGGCCAAGGCTGCGATCGCGGTGATGACCTCCGGCGCGGGCTGGTCGTAGAGCGCCAAGAATCCGCGCGCCAATCCGTCTGCGGCCTTCTCGGCCGGCCCCAGTTCGATGCGTCGGATGTTGACCCCTGCGTTGCCGAGCACCGTGCCCAGGAGCCCGACCACTCCTGGCTGATCCACGTGCGTGGTCACGAGCAGCGGACCGCTGGGCACGAGATCCAAATGGTGTTCGTCGACGCGCACGATGCGCGGTTCGCGGCCGAGCACCGTGCCGGCGACCACGTGACTCGCGCCGCTTTGGTGCAGTGTGCGTGCTTCGATCATGCTTTGTAGGAAATGCTGCTCGACCGGACCGCGGTCCACGAGCACGACACCGCGTTCGCGCGCAAGCTCCGGCGCATTGACGAAGTTGAGCGGCGAGTCGCAAGCGCGGCGCAGTACGCCGACCAGCAGCGCCAGGCGCACGTGACTGGTGTCGTGCCGAGCGATTTCGCCGGAGATCGAAACCTCGATCGTGCGGATCGGACTTTGGCTGGCCTGCGCCAGGTACGCACCCAGCTTTTCGGCCAGGAGCACGAACGGCGCGATTTCGCGCAGCGTCTGGGAGGACAGCGGCGGCAAGTTCACGGCGTTGCGCGCGACGCCATCGACGAGAAATTCGGAGATCTGTTCGGCGATCTCGATCGAAACGCTGCGCTGGGCCTCGGCCGACGACGCTCCGAGGTGCGGCGTCAGGATCACGTCGTCGCGCGCAAGCAAAGGGTGATTCGCGGGCGGAGGCTCCTGCTCGAACACGTCGAGCGCGGCGCCGCGCAGCTGGCCCTTGGCCAGGGCCTCGGCCAAGGCGATTTCGTCGATCAGGCCACCGCGCGCGCAGTTGATCAGCCGCGCGCCGGGCTTCATGAGTCCAATGCGCTCGCGCGAAAGCAGCATGCGTGTCTCGGCGCTCAGGGGCACATGCAGCGAGACGAAGTCGGAGCGCGACAGGAGATTTTCGAGCGTGCACAACTCGACCCCCGGCACCGGGCTCTTGGGGCCGAGCAAGTACGGGTCGTGGGCGATCACGTTGAGCGCCAATCCTTGGCAGCGCTGGGCCACGACGCGGCCGATGCGACCGAGGCCGATCACACCCAGGGTTTTGCCCGCTAGCTCAGTGCCCATGAGTTTGCTGCGCAGTTTCCATTCTCCCGCGCGCATGGCGCGGTCGCCCCGCACGACGTTCCGTGACAAGGCGAACATCAGTGCAATGGCCAGTTCCGCCGTGGTCGTGGAATTGCCGGCGGGAGCGTTCATCACGACCACGCCGCGCGCTGTGGCGGCATCGACATCGATGTTGTCCACGCCGACTCCCGCGCGGCCGATGATTCGAAGCTCGGCGCCTGCCTCGATCACGCGGCGTGTGATCTTGGAGGCGGAGCGAACGACCACGGCGTGCACATCGCGCACTGCGGCCACCAAGCCGTCCTCATCGAGTCCCAGGCGCATCACCGGCGCAAAGCCGTGGCTCGCGAATACCTCTAGGGCTTCACTCGAGAGTTCGTCGCAGATCAAGATGCGCTCGTCTCGCCCCATGTGGGGCGCGGCGGTCCTGGGCGTGGCGGCGGGGGAAGGAAGCGCCATACTTGATCCTGATGCGCGCTGCGTTGGCAGGGGCGTGCGAGCGTTGACGCGCGCAAGCAAGGATAGTCAAACGCGCGCTCGGGTAGCGACTTGGCGGGCTTCCACCGGGTCATTCACTGCAGCAGGAGCGCCAGGCCCGCGGTCACGCCATTGGCGGCCCCGGAGAGGACCCAAGCCTGGCGCGCCCGGCGAAGTACGGCGAAGTAGGCCAGTGCCTCAAGAACGACAACGCAGGCCTCGGTCCAGAGCCAAGGGACACCCAGCATGGAAGTCAGTGCACTGGCAAGCGGATGGGAGGCCAGGTTGATGCAGATCGCCGCCGCGAGCGGAGGCTTGATCCCGATGCGGGTACCCACAAGGCCCACGACCGGCAACTCGACGAGCAAGGTCGCGGCCAACGTCGCGAGATAGAGGGCTAGCCCCGCCATCGCCAATCAGCTGGCTGCGGGCCGCCCGAGCGCGCGCGCTGCCTGTTCGGCCCGGCGCCGTCTGCGCAGCACGAGCGCGAAGCCGCACAGGCCGAGCACCGCCGCGCCGGCCATGGCGCCCAGGACCCAGCGGTTGATGCGGCTCACCTGGGACGTGACCGAAAGTTCCAAGTTCGAATCCGTCCAGCGCGCGATGCTCAGGGTCGTGAGCACGGACTCCACGGGCGACGACACGGAGACGCTGGAAATTTCTGTCACGGGAATCTCCGCCGACAAGTGTGCGGCCTTCCAGGCTTCGTCGAGGGACTGGGGAATTGGCTCCGACTGCGCGACGACGTACAGACGTGTGCCGTACTTCGTCGAGAACTCGAAGGGCACGCCGGGTTCGACGACGTGCGCGCCGCCAAAGCCGCGCATTGGACCGGCGACGATGTGCTTTCCAGCCCAATTCTCCGAGGGCAAGATCACCAGCTTGTGGGGGATCGAGCGCTGACCTGGGAGCAGCACATCGCTGCGCAGGGGCAGCGTCAGTGCGAAACAGGCAACGATCGTGCAGAGCAGGGCGCGCATCATTGGTACTCCTCGCTCCGCGAACGTCGCCAGCCGATCCGCGACGGCGCGCAGCATTGCTTCAGTGATTTCAGCGGACCAGATCCGTCAGCTCCAGGTTGCGAAACTCGCACACCGCTCCCTCGGCCTGCAGCGCGATCTGTCCGCGATCCGCACTGCAATCGAAACCGTGGTTGACCAGTTCGCCGTTGATCCAGACGCGAATCTCTCGCGCGGCGCACTCGATCACCATTTGATTCCACTGGCCCGCGGGGCTTTCAGAGCCGTCCGTCAGGTTGCGGATGCGG
This sequence comes from Planctomycetota bacterium, assembly GCA_947484275.1. GTDB lineage: Bacteria > Planctomycetota > UBA1135 > UBA1135 > JADJQU01. Next base: position 30,688 of record CANKOY010000042.1, read on the forward strand.
CGCGCTTTTTCGCCGTCGACGCCCCAGTTGTTCTTCGGGCCGCGGCGCTGTTCCTCGTCCGGAACACGGATGTCCTCGCCGATGCACCAGAAGTCGCCGGCGTTCCCGGCGTGCATTTGGCATTCGATCGACTGCGGGAACATCCCATAAAGCCGCCGCGGGACCGACGCGTGCACAAGCACGCCGCAGTTGCCCGGCTCACCCACCCAGCGGTACTGGAGCGTCAAACGATAGTCGCGGAACGACTCGTCGGTGATGAGGTGGCCCTCAGGGCTGCCTTGACTCACCAAAAGGCCGTCGCGAACTGCGAACGACGGCGCAGCGTCGGAACGTCCGTCAGCGGCCGGCACATCGACGTGCCAACCCGCGAGGTCCTGGCCGTTGAACAGCGAGCGCGGTTTTGGGGAAGAGGCTGGTGCACTGCAGGCCGCGAGCAGCCCGAAGAGCAACACTGTGAGGGTTCGCATGGGCAGTTTTCGTGCGACTCGGCGCGAGCAAGGGGTTCAGGAAGCGCGGTAGTTGTCCACCATTCGATAGTGCTTCGCCACGGCGCGGAAGGCCAATGCCGCCGCGAAGGCGAAGCCGGCGAAGAAGAACATCTGGAAGGCCGCGACGCTCATGCCGGTCTGCACGATCGCTTCGTCCACGGCCGGTCGCCTCACGGTCAAGTTGACCAGCAGGACCCACAGGTTGCCGATCGTCACCGCCAGGCTCCAAAAGCTCATGATCACGCCCTTCATTGCCGCCGGAGCTTGGCTGTAGGCGAATTCGAGTCCCGTGGCGGACACGAGCACTTCACCGGCTGTGAGCAGCGCGTAGGGCAGCACTTGCCAGACGATGTTGACCTCGTGGCCTGCGTCGAGCACCAGTTGCATGCTGCCTGCCGCGATCCACGAAGCGCCTGCCAGGGCGATTCCCAGGCCCATACGCGAGAGCTGCGAGAATTCAATTCCCCGCCGGCGCAGGGCCGGAAAGATCACGACGTTGTTCAGCGGGATCAGGAGCATCACCAGCGCGGGATTGAGCGCCTGCATCTGCGCCGGGCTGAACCAGTCGGGTTTTGCCATAAGACCGGCCTGGAAGACCCAGGTGGAAGCCTTCTGATCGAAGAGTGACCAGAACGGCGTCACCAGCGCAAAAATCACGAGGATGCGCAGCACGCTGCGGACGCCATCCACGGCCTCGTCGGGATGGGGGCCCCGGGCGCGATCCAGCTGCATCCAGGCCCCCAAGCCGCCGAAGAACAAGAGCGAGACCAGCGCCAGGCACAGCGCGATCACGATGTCCTTGCCGCCGGTCCAACCTGCGAACGGAATCAACCCCACCGCGCCCAGAGCGAGCAGCACCCCAAGCAGCGCCAAGTTGCGCCCCAGGAACCCATCGCCAGGGGCGGTCAACGCCGTGCGCACGACGCGCGAGAACGAATTCGGATCAGGCGGAGCCGGCGGGACCATGATGAACCGCTTGCGGCCAGCGACGAGGCACAGTGTGGCGAGTGCCATCAGGATCCCAGGCAAACCAAAGGCCACCGAGGCTGCGCTCAGGCCCCACCACTTCGCCGGGCCCCAGCCCTCGAGGAGCTTGGGCATCAATAGAGAAGCGAAGAAGGAACCGAAATTGATGATCCAGTAGAAGGCGTCGAACGCCAGCCGCGCGAGGTGCTTGTTCTGCTGGTTGAACTGGTCGCCCATGAAGGACGCCACCAGGGGTTTGATGCCTCCCGATCCGAGCGCGATCAGGAAGAGCCCGAAGTAGAAGCCCGTGGGCTGGTCTTCGAAGAACGCCAGGCACGCGTGTCCGATGCAGTAGATGATCGAAACCCAGAAGATCGTGCGGTACTTGCCGAAGAAACGGTCGGAGATCCAACCGCCGAGCAGCGGGAAGAAGTAAACGCCCGCCACGAAAATGTGGAAGATGTCCTTGGCCTCGCTCTCGGCCATCTCCTTCGGCAGGTTCGAGAAGAAGGCGACGGCGAGGAACGTGGTCAGGATGTTGCGCATCCCGTAGAAGCTGAAGCGCTCGCAACCTTCGTTCGCGATGATGAACGGAATCTGGCGCGGCATCCGGGCCTGCGCCGCGGCTTGCGTGGGCTTGGAACTCATCTGCGCACTCTAGCCACCGGGTCATGGCCCGATGAACGCTCCCGCGATAAAAACAGGGGATTTGCACCGGATCGGCCCGGCTTAGTCCCTCGGCCGCGACGTCTGTGTTGGTTGTCTCTGCGGCGTTCTCGCGGCGGCGTGCTTTCGGCCCGTGCTACCGTGCGGAGGCGATGGCGAGGCCGCAGGCACTGTCCCCAGGAGCGTTCGCCCACGGCGCATTGACGCTGGCTCTGCTGTTCAGCTGCGCCGTCTCGCTGCGCTCGATCGTTCTGGCCCTGGGCGGTCGCGAGGAGTTCGAGCCCGCGGTCGGCCGCTGGTTCATGCTGCTTGTGGTGCTGGCGGGTCTGTCGGTCGTGCTCGGCGTCGGGGCGACAGTTGTGCACCTTCGCGCCCGGCGACGTGGAGCGCCGCCGCCATTTCGAAGCTTGCGCGCCGCACTGAATCTGTGCGTGCTCGCGACGCTGCTCTATTTGATTTTCGGCCAGCCCTTCCAACGCCAGCAGTTCGAGCTCTGGGCTGGAGTCGCTTGCGGCTCCTTGCCGCTGTGGACTCTTCTCGAGGCCCAGATTGCGCGCCGCACACCGCCGAAACTGCTGCGAGCGATCGATGTCCTGCTCTTCAACGCCTGCCTGCTGTTGCTCACGGCCGAGGTTGGACTTCGCACGTGCACGTGGCTCTGGCCGTCGGCGTTCTTCACGCGCACGTCCCAGGGCGCGGTCGAATTCATGGAGCAGGCGCGCCGCCCCGAGGGCGAGATCCACCTCGGTTTTCCCCACAACAGCGGCGGACACTACGACGAGGAGTTTCGACCCCGGTGGGATGCGACGGGCGCGACGGGCGCGGCTGGGCGCGAGCGCATCGTCGTTTCCATCGGCGACTCGTTCAGCCTGAGTCTCGTGCCGCACCATTATCACTACACCACCGTGTGCGAGCGGCTTTTGCCCGGAACACGCGTTCACAACATGGGTGCCGCCGCAGTGGGGCCGCCGGAGTACCTGCTGATGCTGTGCGAGGAGGCGCTGCCGCTCGAGCCCGACCTGATTGTCATCGGTCTGTTCCTCGGCAACGACGTCGGCTTCGCGGGATATCGCAGCGATCCGCGCGACGGTTTCCTGCGCTCGTGGTTCGATCGCGAGGCGGTGTTTTTGTTTGTGCTGCCACAGCGGATCGCCCGGCTGCGTCAGGAGCGCCGGGCCATCGGCCTCAGCGACCGGGCGATCGGCGGCGTCGGCGGCGAAGCTGCCGCGTCGCAACGGCGAATCGACGACCTCGATGAGCTCGAAGCACTCCTGCCCTGGCTCCACCGACCTGACCTTCAGGGGCCGGGCTTCAGCCACCGGCGTTATTGGGACATCGAACTTGGCCGCGCGGTCAGCATCTGTGCCGAGGGCGAAGAAGAGTTCGCGCCGCTGTTCCGTGAGCTGGAGAAAATCGTGCGCGCAGCCGGTTCCACACCACTGGCGTTTCTGTTGATCCCAGATGAGTTCCAAGTGGACGATAAAGTCTGGGCGGAGGTCGTCGCGCGACTTCCGGAGTGCGAACTCGAGCGCGACCGGGCCCAACGGCTAGTCACGGCCTGGCTCGACGCACGCAAGGTCCACTATCTCGATCTCCTGCCGCGGATGCGTGCGTTGGAGACGAGCACCGGCGGCGCGCACCTTTACTTGCCGCTCAACACCCACTGGAGCGTGGGCGGCAATCAGGTGGGGGGGGAGGCCCTAGCCGAACTGGTGCGATCGATGCTCGACGAGGAGCGCTGAGAGCGGGGCGAGCGTTCGGTTTTCAGAGCTGCCCGCATTTCAGGGGGCACCTTCGATCTAGTGGATGCGCGGTGCCCACGATCGGCTCCTGGCCTGACTCCGAGAGCCGGATGGTTGAACTCCGGCCTCTCCGCGCGCCGCAGCACATCCGCTGCGTTGCGTGGGGAGACAGGGGCGCCTCAGGTCGAGTGGAGGATTACTGACCTTCGCCTGCGGACGCAGGTGACGATGCGTGGTCCATCAGGTAGACCCACTTGCCGTCGCGCTGGGCTTTGAGATCCGAATAGCGAC
>CANKOY010000043.1 GCA_947484275.1 Planctomycetota bacterium
CACATGAAAAAAGCCGGTGTGCCGGTGGTGCCGGGCCTCGTCGATCCCGTGGACGACGTCGAAGCCGCGCTGCACGAGGCGAAGAGCATCGGCTATCCGATCGCGATCAAGGCCGCGGCAGGCGGCGGTGGCAAGGGCATCCGCATCGTCCGCAACGAGAAGGAAATGCCCGGCGCGTTCCGCACGGCTTCCGGTGAAGCGCTGACTTCCTTCGGAGACGGCCGGCTGTACCTCGAGCGCTACCTCGAGGAGCCGCGCCACATTGAAGTCCAATTGATGTTCGACAAGCACGGCCACGGCGTGCACTTCGGCGAGCGCGAGTGCTCGATCCAGCGCCGCCACCAAAAGTTGATCGAAGAAGCTCCTTCGGTGATCGTCGACAGCGCATTGCGCGAGAAAATGGGCGCGATCGCCGTCCAGGCCGGGCGCGCGGTCGGCTATGAGAACGCGGGCACGGTCGAGTTCCTGTATTCCAAGGGCGAGTTCTTCTTCCTGGAGATGAACACGCGCCTGCAGGTCGAGCACCCTGTGACCGAGATGGTCTACGGCGTCGATCTGGTGCGCGAGCAGTTGCGCGTGGCCTACGGCGAAAAACTCGGCTACGAGCAAAAGGACATCGTCCCGAAGGGTTGGTCGATCGAGGTGCGCATCAACGCCGAGGACCCGTTCAACGGCTTCGTGCCCTCCACGGGCATCATCCAGAATCTTCGCGCGCCGGGTGGACCTGGAGTGCGCATGGATGGAGCGATGTATCGCGGCATGGAAGTGGGCCTGAACTACGATCCGATGCTGGCGAAACTGATCGTCTGGGGCTCGGACCGCAAGATCGCCATCAGGCGCATGGTGCGCGCCCTGCAGGAATTGAATGTCGGGGGCGTGCGCACCGGCGCGCCGGCGGCGCTCTTGGTGCTCGAAGACGAGCGCTTCCAGAAAGGCGACTTCGACACGCACTTCCTCTCGACCATGGACCTCGGCAATCCGCGCGCGGGCGAGGACGTGCTCGTAGCCGCCGTGGCCGCGATCCATCGACACTATCTCTCGCGCCGCCGAGCACTGGCGACGACCGCGTCGTCGCGCACGAACTGGCTGGAGCGCGGTCGCTCGCGCCTGTCTGCCTACCCCGCACACCAGGCCGAGCCACACCTCGGGCCGGTCAAGGGAGGCAAGCCGTGAAATACTTCGTTCAAGTCAACGGTCGCCAGCACGAGGTCGACGTGGTCGAGCGCCTTGGCGAACTCAAAGTCGCTGTCAACGGCAAGCCGCTCGATCTTTCCTACGAGGAAGTCGACACGCTCGGGCAGGTGGCGCTGCTCTCCGACGGCAAGAGCTATGGCGTCTCGATCGAGGGCGACATGGCCAAAGCGTCCGTCGTGATCGCCGGCCACCTATACGCGGTCGAAATCGAAGACGAGCGCGAAAAGGCGGCCCACGCCGCCGAGCGGGCCGCTAGCAAGGGCGGTGGCCTCGTCAAAGCGATCATGCCGGGCATCGTGGTCAAACTGACCGTGGCTGAGGGCGACGTCGTCGAAGCCGGGCAGTCGCTGCTGATCCTCGAGGCCATGAAAATGCAGAACGAGATCGCCGCGCCCTTCGCGGGCCGGATCAAGACGATCCACGTCCGCGAGCGCGAAGCCGTCGCCGGCGGCGCGAAGCTGGTGACGATCGTGCCTGTGGAGTAGCTTGCATCGATGGCCTCGCGCTGGAAAACGCTCCAGGACTGGATCGCGGTGCCGTCGATCACCGGCGGTGAAGCCGACTATGGGGATCTGCTCGGGCGATTCCTGTCCGAGCGCGGCTTTGCCGTGGAACGCCAAGAGGTCGCGCCAGGTCGCTTCAATGTCCTGGCTCGAGCCGGCCTGCCGCAGGTCGTCTTCTGCACGCACCTCGACACGGTGCCGCCGTTCGTTGCGCCCAGTGAGGATCGCGAATTCGTGCACGGACGCGGATCCTGCGACGCCAAGGGCCCGGCGCTGGCGATGATCGAGGCCGCGAGCACCTTGCTCGCCAACGGCGAAGACCGCATTGGATTTCTTTTCACCGTCGGTGAAGAAACCGATTCACTCGGTGCGCAAATCGCGAACGCGCGCCTGGCGGAGCCGTGGCGGCCTGCACACACGATTGTTGGCGAGCCCACGGGCAACCGATTCGTCGGCGCGCACAAGGGCATTTTCAAGGCGCGGCTCTTGGCCAAGGGCGTCGCGGGCCACAGTTCCCAGGGCGGCGGCCCCAGCGCGATCCACGAACTCGTGGACTGCCTCTCGAAGCTCCTGCGCGAGGACTGGGGCCACCACCCGAGCCTCGGCGTCGGGACTTTGAACGTCGGTGAAATTGCCGGCGGCGTGGCCGCCAACGTCATTGCCGACACGGCGAGCGCGAATCTCTTGCTGCGCGCGGTCGAATCCCCGGACACCACCGAGGCCAAGTTGCGCCGCAACCTGTCGGCACACGTACATCTTGACTGCTTGTACAAGAACTACGCGCCCGTCGAGTTCCACGTGCCCGCGGGCGAAGCCGGCGGCACCGTGGCCTTTGGCACCGATGCGCCGCACCTTCGAAATTGGGGCACGCCGCTTTTGTACGGCCCTGGGCGCATCGAAGACGCGCACACCGATCACGAGTGCGTGTCGAAGCGCTCACTCGAGGAAGCGATCGCGACCTACGCGAAGACCGCGGCGGACTTGCTTGCCCAGGGAGCACGGCGATGAGCGAGCACCTGCAGGGCGACGAACTGCTCGACGCCTTGGAAGCGGGCGAATTGCGCGTGGCGTCGCGCGCGAGCGACGGATCCTGGGTCGTGCACGCCTGGATCAAGAACGAACTGCTGCGGATTTTCCGCTCCAGTGAAAATGTCGTCCACGGTGACCCGCTCGAAAATCCATTGGGCGTCTTCGTCGACAAAGCCGCATTGCCCGTGCAGCGCTTCTATCCTGCGCGTCGCGTCCGGATCGTCCCCGGCGGGTCATCTGTGCGCCGCGGCGCGCACCTGGCGGCGGGCGTGATCGCCATGCCGCCGATGTACGTCAACGTCGGCGCCTTCGTCGGCACCGGGACGATGATCGACAGCCACGCCCTGGTGGGTTCATGCGCCCAAATTGGCGAGCGCGTGCACCTGTCGGCTGCCGCGCAGATCGGCGGCGTGCTCGAACCGGCCCAGGCGCGGCCTGTAATCGTCGAAGACGACGCGTTCATCGGCGGCGGCTGCGGGATCTACGAAGGGGTCATGGTGCGCGCGCGCGCCGTGCTCTCAGCCGGCGTGGTCCTGACGGCTTCGACGCGCGTCTTCGATCTCGTGCGGGAGCAGGAACTCGGCGGCACGCGCGATGCGCCATTGGAAATTCCCGAGGGGGCGGTGGTGATCCCCGGAACGCGACCTGCCCGCGGCGCGTTCGCCGGGAAGCACGGCCTGCAAATGCACTGCGCCCTGATCGTGAAGTACCGCGACGAGAAGACGGACAGCGCGACCGCGCTCGAGCAAGCCCTGCGGGCTGGCGACGGATCGAAGACGCCCTGACGTTTGCGCCGAGGCGCGCCACCTCGCCCTAGCGTGGACCAAACCGCGCCAGATCGCTCCTTGGCGCGTAGCATGGGGCCCATGCAGATTCCCATGTTCCGCAAGTCCGCCGCCTGGCGCATTGCGTTGACGGTGCTCCTGACCATCTCCCTGGCCACTCGCGCCGGAGCCACCTGGTCGATCATCGCCGTGGACATGCGCACCAAACAGGTGGTTGTAGCCTCGGCCACGTGCCTCACGAGTTTCGATCTTCGCCGCTTTCTGCCGGTGGTCGTTGTGGGCCGGGGCGCCGGTTGCGCGCAGTCCTTCGTGGACACCACGGGGCAGAACCGGCTTGCGATTTGGAACGGCCTGATGGCCCAGCAACCGCCAGCGCAAATTCTGCAGGTCCTGCAGCAGATCGATCCCAATTTTCAAACGCGCCAGTACGGCATCGTGGACATGAACAACACGCCGGTGACTTTCACGGGCACCGGCGCGGGCATCGCTAAGTTCGGCGTCGCGGGCACAAGTGGCGAGATCCGCTACGCAATCCAGGGCAACGTGCTCACCGGCAACCAGGTGGTCACGGCTGCGGAGGCCGCATTCCTGGCGCTGCCCGGCGACTTGAGTTCGAAAGTCATGGCAGCGATGGAAGCAGCGCGTGCCCTCGGCGGCGACGGCCGCTGTTCGTGCAACACCAGCGCGCCGACTTCGTGCGGTGTGCCGCCGCCGAGTTTTTCGAAGTCCGCACACGTGGGCTTCTTGATCGACGCGCGCCTGGGCGACACCGACGGTGTGTGCAATTCGACTCTCGGCTGCTCCTCGGGCAGCTACTACATGAACTTCAACGTGATCGGCAACGCGACGGCGCTCGATCCCGTGATCGACCTTGCCTCCCAGTACCACACGTGGCGCACCGCACAGTTGGGCCACCCCGACGGTTTGAACTCGCTGGTTTTTCCCGGGGCCCAGACGCTTCCGGCGGACGGCGTGACTTCGACACAGGTGGACTTCACCTTGGTGGACATCGAGGGCATTCCTCTGCTCCAGGGCGGTGCCGCGGTGACCTTGACCAATGTGTCCGGCCAAGCGGCGGTGACCACGCCGAGCGCGGTGCTCGACCACGGCAACGGCTCGTACTCGTTTTCGTTGACTGCTGGCACGCTGCCCGGCGAGGACCAGTGGAAAATCACCGTGAACGACGGCTTCCGCCCCGCGACCCTGGCGCCGTACTTGAAGATGCGCGTGGATCCGATGTTCGATCTGCACTGCGGCTTCGATGAAATCTCGGCCTCGCGCGACACGCTTGTGCCGCTGACTTTCAATTTGGGGCCCAATGCCGCCGGGAGACGCTACTGGTTGCTGGCGAGCGCCCAGGGCACGACGCCGGGGACCCTGTTCAATGGCGTGCTGATGCCGCTCAACGCTGATCCGTTCTTCCGTCTCGCGGTGTTGAGACCGAATTCCGCGCTGTTTCCAAATTCCGCCGGACACCTGGACGCGAACGGCTACGCCCGGGCCGGATTCCAGACCTCTCAGATGCACATCACGCCCTTGATCGGTGGCCGCGTCGATTTTTCGGCGCTGGTGTTCTTCGGCGCGAATCCCGTGCACACCAGCGGCGCGGGGTTCGACGTGAAGCCCTGAGCAAACTATGCGCGGGGCCAGGTCACCGGACGACTACGACTTCTCGCCGTGGAAGCTCGTGTTCGCCTCCGCCATGGCGCGTAGTCTCGGCGCCGGCTTGAAGCGCGCGCTGCCATTGGTGCGCGCCAAGATGTCCGGCGCGCCGCAGATGCGCTGCAGGCGCCCGAGAACGTCGCGGGCGCCCAGGGAATCGGCCCAGCGCAACAGTCCGCCGCGGAAGGGGGGGAAGCCCATGCCGAACACCGTGGCGAGATCGAGTTCGCGCGGGCCGTCGACCACCTGCTCCTCTAGGAGCAGCGCGGCCTCGTTGAGCATCGCCATCGACAAGTAGTCGAGGATCACCTGCTCGGAGTAGTCCGTAACGACCGAACTGGGGGCCGGTCGCAGGCGCGCGATGTCGGGGTTGACCTGCCGCGTCTGTTTGCCGTGAACGTAGAAGCCGCGGCCACTTTTCTTGCCGCGCAATCCCGCGGCGAGCATGCGCTTCAGAAGTTCCGACGCCTGCATGCGCTCGCCAAAGGCAGCCTCCAGGGACTCCGCCGCGTGCGCGGCGATGTCGAGGCCGACTTCGTCGAGCAATTCGAGCGGGCCCATGGGCAGGCCAAAGTCGCGTGCGATGCGGTCGATGCGCTCCACCTCGACGCCGGCTTCGAACAAGCGCGCGGCCTCGTCGAGGTACGGCGCCAGCAGGCGGTTGACCACGAACCCCGCGCGATCCGCCGTGATCACCGGCGTCTTGCCAAGCTTGAGCGCCAGGCGCGCCACGGCGTGCACGACCTCGGTCGAGGTCTGGGCTCCGCGGACCACTTCAACCAGCGGCATCTGCGGCACGGGATTGAAAAAGTGCATGCCCACCACGCGCTCGGGGCTCGGAATCTCGGCGGCGATGGCATCCACGGAAAGCGACGACGTGTTCGTGGCGAGGATCGCGTCGGCGGGCAGTCGGCGCGCCAACTCGCCGAACACACTGAGCTTGGCGTCCATTCGCTCCGCCACAGCCTCGATCACCACGTCGCAAGCCGAAAGGCCCTTCAGTCCCTCGCCGACCGCAAGCCGATCGATGGCCCCGTTGCGTTCGTGGGCAGGCGAGCGCTTGCGCCGTGCGTCCTTCGCGACCGCCGCGCGGTGGGCGTGGAGCGCCTTGTCCAATGGCGCGCGCACAACATCGGAGAGCCGCGTCCACAGTCCTTTCTGCGCCGCGAGCGTGGCGACGCCCGCGCCCATGACGCCCGCTCCGACCACGCCCAGGCTCGTGAGCTCGCGCGCCTCGCGGCCGTCGGGCAATTTCGAAAGGCGCTTCGCGTCTTCGGACAGGCGAAAAATCCGCACGAGATTCTTGCACTGTGGGCTGACCATCAAAGTCGAGAGCGCGGCGGCTTCGCGTTCGAGGCCCTGCTCCAATTTCACGGAAGGCGCCTCGAGGATCAGCGGAATCACGGCCAGCGGCGCGGGGTAATGCCCGCGAGTCTTGGCCATGACCTGCTCGGTCACTTTGCGGCGGATCACGGCCCGGGCCAGGGGATTTCGGTCCACAATCCAGGTCCAGGCTCCGCGCTCGTAGGGCGTACAGCGCGTGCGGCCCATGGCGATGTCGCCCGCCACGCGCAGCAGGTACTCAGGCCAAGTCAGACGATCGACCAATCCCGCGCGCAGGGCGCGGCGCGGATCGAACAGGCGTCCGCTGAGAATCGCGTCGAGGGCTGCCGGCACTCCGATGCGCCGCGGCAAGCGTTGGGATCCTCCCCAACCGGGCAGGATGCCGAGCAGCACTTCGGGCAGGCCGATTTTCGTGCTCGGATGGTCGGCGAGCACAATGCGATCGCAGGCGAGCGCGAGCTCGAACGCACCGCCGGGGACCGGTCCGCCAACCGCGGCGACCTTGAAAACCGGGAGGCGCGCCAGCTTCTGGAAAATCCCCTGTCCGTAGCGGCCGAGCTCAAGGGCCAAGGCCGCGTCCTGCACTTGAACCAGGGACTCCAGGTCGGCGCCGGCGGCGAACGATGTCGGCTCACGGCCGCAAATCACCACGGCGCGCAGTCCGTTGTCGCTGGCGAGCACCTCGATCGCGCGCTCGAGGTCGCGCATCAAGGCCAGGTCGAGCACCGCCAGCCTGCGATGGGGCGGATCGAGCACGAGGCGGGCCAAGCCGGGCTCGGGGCGTTCGATGCGCACGCAGGCACCGGCAGGCGGCGCATCGGCGGGCATCAGGGCCTCGAAGGCTTGATTCACGGTGGCGGGATTCATTGCGCGCACCTCTCGAGCACCACGGCTCCGCCTTGACCGCCGCCGATGCACAGGGTCGCGAGGGCCAGTTCAGAATCCTGCACGGCCAACTCGATTGCGCTGGTCAGAAGCAAGCGTGCGCCCGTGGCGCCCACGGGATGTCCCAGGGCGATCGCGCCGCCGTTTCGATTCAGGCGCGCGGGATCGATTTCGCCGAGGGCAGTGTCGCGGCCGAGGTACTCCCGGGCGAAGGTCGAACTCGCGAACGCCCGCTGGCAGGCGAGCACCTGGGCCGCAAATGCCTCATTCAATTCGATGCTGCCCATGTCAGCGAGCGTCGCGCCCGCTTGATCGAGCGCGATGGCGCTTGCGAACACCGGCCCCAGTCCCATGCGCGCGGGATCGAGACCTGCCCAGGCCCAGGATCGAATTCCCGCCAGCGGCGTGAGCCCCAGGGCGCGCGCTTTCTCCGGCGATGCGATCAAGAGCGCCGTGGCGCCGTCCGTTATGCCGCAGGAATTGCCTACGGTGACGATGCCGTCGGGGCGCTCGAAGTAGGGTTTCAACTTCGCCAGCCCCTCGATGCTCTGTCCGTCGCGGATACCGTCGTCGTGCAGCGTAGCCGCGGTGCCGTCCTTGGCACCCAGCGGCAGGTGCGCGACGATTTCGCGCGCCAGTCGGCCGCTGTCGCGAGCTCGCGCGGCGCGCAGATGACTCTCACAGGCGTAGCGATCCGCCTCTTCGCGCGTGATCGCGAAATCGCGCGCCAGGAGTTCGGCGGTGCGGCCCATGATCATGCCGCTGACCGGATCCGTCAGGCCTTCCATCAGCGCGACGCGCGGCTTGAGGAAGCTCGGGCGGAAACTGGCCAGAGCCATGGCCCGCGCGCCAACGGAGCGGGCGCGCGAGAGGCGCTCGAACATGGCGGTCATCCCCGGACCAAAGGTCAGCGGGTATTGGCTCATCATTTCCACGCCGACGCACAGGAACAAATCACCGCGGCCGGCTTCGATCAGCGCGCAGGCGCTGGTCACAGCGTCCATGCCGCTGGCGCAATTGCGGCCTATGGTGCGGGCGGGGACATTGCGCGGCACTCCCGCGCGCAAGGCGAGCACGCGCGCGACGTTGGCTTGATCCTGGGGTGGTCCGACGCAACCGACGATGACCTCGTCGATCCACTGCGGCTTCACGCCGCTCTGGGCCAGAAGTTCGCGGGCCGCGGCCGCCCCAAGGTGCGCGGCGTCCTCGGATCGGTAGACACCGCCTGCCCGCGCCTGGGGCAAGCGCAGGCCCGCGCCGATCACGCAGCGCGGCTTTGGACTGGGCCTCAGGACCACAGGCTGAGCGCGAGGCTCGGTCCGGGGCTCGAATTCCCAGCCAGGAGCACCGGCGGCGATTGCGGCGGTCGCCGAACGCGCGCTTTGGGTGCTCGGAAGATCCAATTCGCCATGGGCAGTCGAGGGCGAGTCACTTGGGCCGGAGGTCAAGGTAACGCTTCTCCTTCATCTCACTCTCCATCCCGAGGTAGCCGAGCATCTCGCTCAGCGAAAAGGCCTGCACGCGATTGGGCGCGACTTCCGTCGCCAACAGGATCGCCTTGGAAATCTCGCGCGCCGTGGCTTGGCCGTCGGCGTCGGAGCGCGCGGCGAAGCGCACTTCCAGCTCGTCGAGCTCGAGGGGGTCGTCGTTTTTCTTCTTTATGACGACCTGCCACTCTTCGACATCGCGCATCTGCATCAGCACGCTGCCCATGCTCGACATGTCCACCAGCGTGCCCTTGACCTTGGTCAGGTTCAACGCGTGTTGCTCGCTGACGCGGCGCAGTTCGCTGCCGATGCGCGGCACCGTGCGACCGCAGTGTGGGCAGGGCGTCGTGACGATTCCGCCGATGCACAGATCGCCGGTGCGGTAGCGCAGCACGCACGTGCCGTGTCCGGTCAGGCCGGTGTAGACCAATTCGCCGTCGTGACCCTCGGGTACGGGCGCACCGGTTTTGGGATCGACCATTTCGAACACGCCGAGATCGGGGTGCACGTGATAGCCGCTGGAAATGTCGTAGGCGGTCGGACACTCCGAGAAGGCCATGCGCGCTTCGGTGAAGCCGTAAGTGCCCAAAATCGTGACCTCGCCCGCGCCGCAGGCCTGCAGGGCTTCTCGCATTTTGTGCTTGAGCCCCGGCGGAACTTTTTCAGCGCCGAGCACAACGGTCTTGACCTTGGAGAGGTTGCGCTTCTCCGCAGCCGCCTGACGCAGCATGTGGTAGAGGAAACCTGGCGTTCCTACCAACGCGGTGGCACCGATGCGTTCCGCCAGGCGGATGTTGCCGTCGGTGCCCATGACTTTTCCACCGCCCGAGGGCACCACCATGCGCCCGGTGGTGAAGCCGCCGATCGTCAGGGCCCAAAAGGCCAAGTGCGGCGCGAAGGGAAACAGATTGGCGATGCGCTCGTCGTTCGAATCGATCTTGGCGATGTCGAACATGCGCGAGATCGCCTCGCCTAGGACGTCGAGGTCGTGGGGCGTGTAGGCGAATGCCACCGGTTCGCTGGAGCGGCCGGTGGTGAAGGTCAAGAAATTCGGCGTGTAGGCGTAGGTGAGCTCCTCGCGCGCCTGCTCGCCGCCCACGAGCAATCCCGCCTTGCGTAGGGTCGGCCAATGGGCGCGGATCAGATCGGGCGTGGGTTTCAGGATGAAATCCGTGCGCCGTGCCGGATCGGACTGAGCCGCCAGCAGGTCCTTCTTGGTGGTGAAAGGCAGCCGGACGAGGTCGTCCACGCCGCGGATCGAATCCGGGTCGACGCCGGCCCCGTCGAACACGCGCCGGTACCAGGCCGAGAAGGGGTAGAGCTCCTCGCGCACGTGTTTGGCCAGGGCCTGGTCCTGGATGTGCCGCAGCTCTGAGGCCGAGGCTCGCGCCAGTCCGATCCAGGGGCTCTTGCCCTTCATGATTGAGCGGAATCCATGGGAACCAACTTGCGGACCCGAGTGCCGCCGCTCAAGTCCGCAGTTAGGAATGCGCGCGAAGTCGAGGGTCCAAGGCGCGGTTCCAGGATTCGGGAGGCGTTGGGCTGGCGGCGCTCGGGGGACCGGGCGCAAGGTCCGATGAAGTACAGCACGCCGATGTCTGTTGACTCCCACGCCGCCGCGCTGCCCAGTTTCGTCAATCACCGCCGCCCCCGAACCGTCTTGGTCCTGGGGGGCGGAGGCATGCGCGGCATGGCCCACGTCGGCGTGCTGCGCGCCATGGAAACCCTGGGCCTTTCCTACGACGCGATCATCGGCACGAGCATCGGCAGTCTGGTGGGGGCCATGGCCGCCGGCGGCTACTCCGTGGAGCGCATGGAGAAGATCATCGGCGGGCTGCACCGCGAGGACTACTTCCGCCTCAACGTGATCAAGTTCCTGCTCAAGGGGATTCGCGCGCCGAGTCTCTACCGCGGTGATCTCTTTCGCCAGCGCCTGGCGGAGATCCTGCCGGACACGCAGTTTGCCAACATGCGTGTGCCGTTCTATTGCAACGCCGTGCGCCTGGAGAATGGCGCCAGTGTGTTCTGGGGCACGCCGGGCTTCGACAAGATCCCCCTGGTGGACGCGGTCTACAGCTCCTGTGCCCTGCCGGCGATTTTCGAGCCCTACGAGCGCGACGGTTGGCACTACATGGACGGCGGCATCGTCGATCCCGTGCCCCTGCGCTTCGCCAAGTCACTGCGGCCCGAACTCGTGATCGCGGTCGATCTCTCGATCAAGTCCACCTACAAGACTCCCAACTACAAGAGCCGCGTCGCGAGCACGATGTTCCGCGCCTTCGAGATCGCCGAGGAGGTGATCGTCGAGCAGTCGCTGCACATGCACATGGACTACAACACTGCCTTGATCCAACCCAAGGTGGGGCACCTGGCGCGCTTTGACTTCGACGACGTCGCTGACATCGTCCAGCGCGGCTACGACGAGGCGATTCGCGTGCTTTCTTCCCACGCGTCGACGCGCGACTGGGTCGTGCCCAGCGACGTGGCGGGCCTCGCCTGTCCGGTGACTCCGCGCGACTTCGTCAGCGTGCGCATCGATCCCGAGGCATGCATTGGCTGCGGGATGTGCGAGGCGGTGTGCGAGACCGAGGCCTTTTCGGCCCGCGGCGAGAAGGCCACGGTGCGGAAATTGTCGAACTACGAGTGCTCCCGCGACCACGCGTGCGCGCGGAACTGCCCCACTGGGGCGATTCGGCTCGGCAACCTCTAGGGCGCGCGCCTAGCTCTCCGCAGCGGAGGCGGGTCGATCAGGTGGTTGCGCCCGCGCCACAGGGGCTGTGTTGGCACGCCTGCGATTGTCGTCGCGAACAGCTACTGGTTCTTGGTGCGATTCCCGCCTTGCCTGGGATTCCCACTCGGGCTGAATTCGTCGACGTACTTCCGGCAGGGGAAGCGGTCAGGCAGTTGACGGAGCTCCGAGGATCTCCTTTCGTTCTCGGGCCAACCTGCGTCGCGCTCTCGGTTTCGCCTCGCCACGGGAACTTCTCAACGGACGGCAAGGTCGTTCCGCGTCCAGCGTGGACAGGGCCTCGCATCTAGGTGAGACTCGCCGTCCGCAGACTGCCGCTATGCAGAAGCAGACGACACAGACCCTCTCCGGGCAAGGGCCGGCGGAGCGCGGCGAACAGCGGCCCGGCCATGAGTGGCCGATGCACGCGCGCGGCGTCGGCGAAATGCTCGACCTGGCCCTGGAGTTGTTTGTGGCCTGCATCGTGCCCACGGTCGGGCTCGCGTTCTTGATGTGGCTGCCGGTGCGCTGCATCTGGGTGTTGCTTGAGCAGCGCGGAGCCAATATCGAGGCCCTGCGAGCGATCTTCAATGCGTTCGCCGGTTCGCTCGTGCACCTCATGACCGTGTCGCTGATCATTCAAGTGGTCTACGGGGAACTCCAGGGGCGGCGCCCGTCGCTGCGCGAGCCGTTGATCGTGGCCCTGAAGCGCGCACCTGCGCTGTTCCTCGCAACGCTCGTCATCAGTCTGGGCACCTCCATCGGGATGATCTGCATGGCCGTCCCGGGCATCGTGCTGATGTACGTGTGGTCCGTGGCCCCGGCAGCTCTCGTCCTCGAGCGCAAAGGGCCGCTGGAATGCCTGCGCCGTTCGTACCAGTTGGTGAACAATCGCTTCCTCGCCTGGGCGGGCATCACGGTTTGCGTCTACGCCTTGAAGGCACCCTACGATGCGGTCGCAGTCTGCCTCGACCTTCCGCAGGTCATGAACTGGGCGAAGGACGAGATCGGCGTGTCGCCCCTGGTGTATTCGCTTGCCCAGGTGTTTCTGAGTGCACTGCTCCTTGCCATCTCCTCCGCCGCGTACGCCATTGCGATCACGGTTTTCTATCTCGATTGCCGCGTGCGGCGCGAGGGCTTCGACTTGGCGATGCGCCTGGAGCGCGCGGAGAGCGCGAGCGTGTCCGGACCGCGGCTGTGATCATCCCGGTCCAGGAGCTGATCGAGGCCGAGGCCGTTCGCCAGCGCGCCGCCGAGGTCATCCTCGGCCTCGCGCCGCGATCCGAGGAACCGAGTTGGTTGGAGCGCCTGTTCGATCGCCTGAACTTTGGCCGGCTCTTTGGTTCCTGGGCCGATGCGAATTCCGGTGTGCTGGGGATCCTGTTGCTCACGCTAGCGGCGATCGTTGTCCTCGGGCTGGTCGTGCTCGTCGCGCGTCAGATCGACTGGCGCCGTGGGCGGCACGCGGCCTTGGAAGGCGCCGATCCGCATGCGAAAGTGCGCGAGACCATGGAACAGCTGCTGGCGCGCGCCCGCGAAGCCCGCAGCAGCGGCCAGCGTCTTTCGGCGCTGCGACTTCTGTTCGCGGCCTTCGTGGTGGGCCTGACGCGGCGCGGCGATTTGGAGTTTCGCGACGCGTGGACGAACCTCGAATTGGCGCGCCGCGGCGCACACACGGAGGAACTGCGGCGCTCGCTGATGCCGCTGGTCGTTGAGCTCGATGGACTGGTCTACGGCGGCCGAGAGATCACCGACTCGCATTTGAATCGCCTCGAGCAACTGGTCGAGGGCACGCGGCCATGAAGGGCAGGCTTCCGGCACTTTTGTTGTTGGCCCTGGCGGCGCTGGTGGGCATGTCGACGCTTCTCGCTCCCGGTGAATCGACCAATATCGCGCGCGACGCTCGCTCCCCTGCCGACGACGGCCGCCTCGGACTGGCGCGTTTGCTGCGCGAATTCGAGTTCAGCGCGCAGCGCTGGGAGAAACGGCCCGGGGCGCTGCCGGTGGGGGAAGGGCTGGTGTGGCTAGCACGGCTTCCCGTCGCCCTGGAACCGTTGAGCGTGGACGGGGAGCAAAATGAAGCACCCGGGGAAGAACCCGAGGAAGAACCTTGGGAAGAACCTTGGGAAGAGCCCGAGGAAGCCACTGGCGTGCCGACCGGCGATGGGCCGACGCGCGTTGGCTCGGCGCCGCTGACCCAGGCCCTACAGCGCAGCCTGTCCAATCCGAAGCACTATCGGCGCTTCACTTCACGGGGCGGGAACCTGCTCGTCGAGCTGTCTTCCGCGAGCGAAATCGAGCGCTTGCGCACTGAGTTCGGGTTCTATGAACTCGAGCACCTCGGTTTGTTCGGGCGCGACTCTGACGTGAAGCAGAGCATCGAGACCACGTGGGAGGAGCGCGAAGGGCTCGCGCTCGCCGCGGCCGGCGTCAGTGCATTCACAGGAGCGGAGAGTCTGCCCTTCGCCACCGTGCTGCTGGAGGATGGAGCGCGCGCACCATTGATTCTCTCGGTGCCCATCGGAAGAGGTTCGCTCGTGCTCGCCACCTGCGGCGAGCTCTTTGACAACGGTCGCTTGGCGAAACACGATCACAGCGTGCTCGCCGTGCGCATCGCAGAACGCTTCGCCCAGGGAACGGCCGTGCGCTTCGACGAGTCCAGCAGCATGGGAGAGAACGCTCCGACCCTGGTCGAGTTCGCCACGGCGAAACGCGCTCGGCCCTTCACGGCGGCGTTGCTGCTTTTGGCCCTGGTCTTCGCCTGGCGTTCCTTCGCAGACCGCGAAATTCCCCGGGAACCGCCTCCATTGGAGTTCATGTCCCCGCACACGCGCGCACTGGCGCGCGCAAGACTCTTCCAGCGGGCGCGGCGCTTCGACCTGCTGGCCGAGCAGCTGCGCCGCGGCCGAGCACAGGCGCTCGCTGAATATTGGCGGGTTGCACCGAGCCTCGCTCAGGAGTCCCTGGACAGCGCAGAACTCGCCCGCCGTTTCGCTCGCGCGATCGGCGTGCAGGGCGCGGACGAGCAGCGTTGCATCGAACTCTTCGTCGATCGGCCGGTGGTCAATCCCCGCGACCTGATCCGCTTGGACGCGGACCTCGCCGCCTTCGAGAATCGGTACGCTCCCCGGACCCGCGCCTCGCTCCGTTCTTCCCCGAGCTGACTCGGACGCCCTGCGACAGTTCAGGAAATCAAAGGCTCTCCATGGACACACTCTCCGACACTTCCGCTGCGCCCTCCTCCGCGGACGCCGCCTTGCAGCCCGTGAGGGAGCTGCGTTCGCGCGTGGGAGCCGAAGTGGCGCGCGCGGTCCACGGACTGGAACGGGAACTCGATCTGACGCTCTGCGTGTTGCTTGCGGAGGGCCACGTGCTGCTCGAGGGGCCACCGGGCGTGGCGAAGACTCTGTTCGCGCGCGCGTTTGCCGCAGCATTGGGCCTGTCCTTTTCGCGCATTCAGTTCACCCCCGACCTGATGCCTGCGGATGTGACCGGCACCAGCGTCTTTCATCCGGGCCAGGGCGCGTTCCTATTCCAAACCGGGCCCGTGTTCGCCCAAGTTGTTCTGTGCGACGAGATCAACCGCGCGCCGGCAAAAACACAGTCGGCGTTGCTCGAGGCGATGCAGGAGGGCGCGACCACCGAGGGCGGCACGCGGCGAGCACTCCCGCGGCCGTTCTTCGTGATCGCGACCATGAACCCAATCGAACACGAGGGCACCTATCGCCTGCCCGAAGCGCAGCTCGACCGCTTCTTGGCGCGCCTGGCGATCGGCTACCCGCCGGCGGATGTGGAAGCGCGCTTGCTTCGAGAGACCCACGGGCGTTCGCCCTTGGCGCGCCCCGAGGATCTCGGCGTGCGCGCCGTCAGCAACGCAGCGGAAATTCAGCAGCTGTGCAGTGCGGTGTCGAGCTGCGTGCGGGTGGAGCCCGCACTGGCGGAGTACGTTGTGCGCCTGCTCGGCGCCACGCGCAAGAGTCCAGCCCTGGCCTTGGGCTCCTCGCCGCGCGCGGGCCTGTCGCTCCTGCGCCTGGCCAAGTCGAGCGCGGCCTTGGCGGGCCGCGACTTCGTCACACCGGACGACATCAAGGCGGCGTTCCTGCCGACCCAGGGACACCGCGTGGTGCTCGAGCCCGCGGAGGAAGTCGAGGGCACCGACGCGGCGGCGATCTTGCTTCGGATCCTCGAAACCACCGAGGTGCCGCGCTGATTCCGACGCCGCGACTTCTGTGGATCACGCTCGCCGCGGGGGCGATCGCGCTGTGCAGCGCCTCGGTCGAGGGCCTGCAGCTGCTCGGCTGGATGGCGCTGCTCGCCGTGGGCGCCGGCGCGCTCATCGACGCGCGGCGCCTGCTGCTTTCGCGCTCGATCGAAGTCCAGCGCAGTCTGCCCGCCAGTGTGGGGCTGTCCCAAGAGTTCTCGCGCACGTTGACCCTACGTTCGGGCGCCGCGCGAAATCTTGACGTCGAAGTTCGCGAGGCCTTTCCCGCGTCCTTTGCAGTCGGCGCTCGCACGCTTTCGGGCGCGCGCGGAGCCGCGCCCGCCGATCGCGATCCCACGGGCGGTCCCGACAGCGCCACTGTTTCCGCCGACGGCACCCTGGTGCTCGAGCGCGTTTACCGTGCTGAGCGCCGCGGCCTGGAAACCCTGGGCGAAGTGCGCGTGCGCGTCGGCGGCCCTCTGGGGTTGTTGCAGCGCGAGTCGCGATTTCCCGCGCGGCAGGAAGTGCGCGTTCGGCCGGCCCTGCTGGGGCTGCGGCGCACCTTGAAGCTGGCCGAGAGCGAGCGCTGGCGCGACCTTGGGGTCCATCGCCAGCGCCGCGGCGGCGGACAAGTCGAGTTCGAATCCCTGCGCGAGTACGTACACGGCGACGACCGTCGCCACGTGGATTGGAAAGCCTCCGCGCGCCGCGGACGCCCCACGGTGCGACAATTCGAGGTGGAGCACGGCCAGGAATTGTGGCTGCTGATCGATTGCGGCCGGCGCATGGACGCGCGCTCCAGCGCAGCTGGGCCCTTGGGTTGGTCGAAGCTCGACCATGCGCTGGACGCGGCACTCGAACTGGCCGGTGTGGCCCTGGCTGGAGGCGACCGCGTCGGCGCCCTTGCCTTCGACGACGGGGTGCGCGTTTTCGTGCCCTCGCACCGCGGGCGGGCGCATTTCGCGCGCCTGGAGCGCGGGCTGTTTGCACTCGCTGCGCGCGAACGCGAGAGCGACCTCGGTCGGGCCCTGCGCGAAATCGCTGTTCGCTCGCCGCGCCGGGCGCTGGTCCTCGTGGTCAGCGAAGTCGCAGATCCCCTGTCGAGCGCCGAGCAGTGCGCTGCACTTGCCACGGCCTCGCGCCGGCATCGAGTGATCTTCGCCGCTTTGGATGACCCCGATCTTGGCGACGACGCGGTCACAACCCGGCCGGGTCTTTCGGATCTCGACCGCGCATCGCTGCGTGCTGCGGGCTTCGCCGCGCGCGCCGAACGCGACACCGCACTGTCGCGCCTTCGCGCTTCGGGCGCGCGCGTGCTGCGTGCACTGCCCGCCGAGTCGGCGGGCCGCATGCTGGGCGCGTGGCTCGATGAACGCAGGCGTTAGTCCGGCGATTTGGCCTGCAGGGCCTTCGTTCCCGAGCTGAGGCAGAGCCACATCCCCAGGGCCGCGACGCTGATGATCATGCACGCGAGGCGCACGCCGAGGGGGGCGTGGGGCGACACGTAGGCTTCGATGAGCCCCGCGCCCACAAGCATCGCCAACACCGGGGCGAACAGCCGCCACGCCCTAGCGCTCTCCAAGCGCATGGCGTGGCTGCGAGTCCACACACCAGGACGGAATAGCCCGCGCGCGAGCACCAGGCCGGCGGCTCCGCTGAGGGCCAGGGCTTGCAGCTCGAGAACACCGTGGCACATGATTATCGAGAGGATGTTCCCGCCCTGGGCCCAATGGGACGCGACTCCTAAGTACGTGCCGATCATCAGGCCGTTGAGGACCAAGACAAGCGCGTACAGGGGCGGAATCAAGGCCGACGTGAACAGCAACACGGCGACCCAGGTGTTGTTGGCAATCAGCGCCCCCGCGGTCGAGGCAGATTGATCCAGACCGAAGGTGAAGTTCCCGCGGAACGGCGCCTCGGGCGTGACCGCCTGAAGCTGTGCAAACTCCTGGCGCAGCACGTTTCCGTCCAACAGCGTGAAGGCCAATTCGAGGTTGTTCGCCACCAGGACGTAAGCGATCAGGGCCAGGCCGTAAAACAGCGCGAGCGAGGTGGCCAGCATCGGCCATTCGGCGCGGATCGCGCTCGGGCACACGTACATGAGGAACCGCACGGCGCGCCGCAGTCTCCCCTCCGGGGGCGCGGCAAGATCGCGGTAGAGGATCCCATGGGCACCGGCGATCAACTGCCCAAGTGCGCGTGTCGACGGGGAGTCCTGACCCGCGGTCCGCGCTTTCGACAGACGCGTCACGGCGTAGCGGTACATGGCCGGAAACTGCGCCAGGTCTTCGCCTCGCAGGCTGCGCAGGCCCCTGCCTTGGACGCCGCGCACCCAGCCACGCAGTTGCGCGAGATGGCGCTCGGCCTCTGCATCCGCGGGCAAGGGCGGCGGTGTCGCGCGGGCCTTGTGGGGTCTGGAGCTTGCCATCGCGCGAATACGGTATCGTCTCAGCCTTGGTCAAGCTCGAGATCCGCACACCGGAGGGGATCGCACTGCACCGTGAAGTTGCGGGCGCGGGTGCGCGCTTCGCGGCCGCGCTGATCGACGGTGTGATTTTCGCACTGCTGTACGGCACTTTCGCGGCCGTGCTGTTGCTTGCGACCCAGGCCGGCGGAGGTTCGATCACAGAGTTCCTCATCGGGCTGTTGATCGGTGGGGCCATCCTTGGCTATCCCGTCCTGACCGTGATTTCCCACGGGACGTGCGGCGGGAAAACACCGGGCAAGCACGTCCTCGGCCTGCGCGTGGCGACTGTGGATGGTTATCCCGCGGGCTGGTTGGCGCTGACCCTGCGAGCGCTCACTCTTCCGATCGAAGTCATCCTGCCCTTGCCGGTCCCCGGGACCCTGGGCCTCGCCCTTGTTTCGCTCACGGATCGGCGCCAACGGCTCGGGGATCTCGTGGCGGGAACGCTGGTGCTGTCCGAAGGTTCGCGCGCTTCGGACGCCGAGCCTTTCGAGGCTCAGACATGGTCGGGCCTCGAGCCCAAGACGTTGCCGCTGACGCCGGGCCTGACTGCGCGCTTGGACGTCGAGGACTTCGCCCTGCTGCGGGATCTCTTGGCACGAAAGGCCATGGACCTGAGTCAGCAGCGGGTGATTTACGTGCAGGCGGCGCGCCACTACGCCGGGCGCCTGGGAACTGGGGAATTCGAGGACGCGCGCGTGTTTCTGAAGGAGCTGTTTCTGTTCTTGCGCGAGCACCGCAGCGGACACTGACGGATACGCTCGGCGGGTGCGAGCTCTGGGCCTACAACGGGGCCGCTCCCATGCTAGGCTCCTTCCATGGCCTCGATGGCTCCCTTTCTGCCGCGCTTCGGTCGCACATGGGATAGCGAAAACGCCGCGCATCTGGCTCGCCGCGCAGGCTTTGGGGCGACGCCGGCTGAGCTCGAACGTCTGGTGGCCCTTGGCCTCGACGGCGCCGTGGCGCATTTCCTCGATTGGCCTGCCGCTGAGCCTGGGCTCGATTCCGAACAGGCGACCCACGGCAGCGCCCTCGACGACATCGGAGAAGGCGTGGAGAACGCGGCCACGGCGGTGACGCGCCTGCGCACGCAGTGGTTGTGGCGCATGGTCGGCACGGCCCATCCCTTGCGCGAGAAACTCGCCTTGCTCTGGCACGACCACTTCGCCACGGCAGAGTCGAAGGTGATCCGCATCGAGCTATTGCGGCGTCAGTACGCAACTTTTCAACGCCTGGGCGTGGGGCGCTTTCGCGATTTGCTCGGCGAGGTGTCGCGCGACCCGGCGATGCTGGTCTACCTCGACAACCGCGTCAGCAAGAAGAAACACCCCAACGAGAATTGGGCGCGCGAACTGTGCGAGTTGTTCACCCTGGGGGTCAACAACTACCAACAGCGCGACGTGGCGGAAATCGCGCGCGTGTTCACCGGCTGGACCACGAACGATCGCAACAAAGGTCCCTTCGTGTTCGAGGCGGGCAACCACGATCCCAATGACAAGCTGGTCCTTGGCCACGTGATCAGCGGCCGGGCTGGAGCGGAGGGCGAGCGCGAGGGCGACGAGGTGCTGGACCTCTTGACGGCGCGGCCGCATTGCGCGCAGTTCATTGCCACGAAGCTCGCAACGTGGTTCTTGGCCCACGACCCGCCGCGGCTGGTCGTCGAGCGCCTGGCGCGGGCCTTCGCGCGCGAAGGAACGTCCGTGCGCGAGACGCTGCGCGAACTGTTCACTTCCGACGTGTTTTATGCGCCTGAATTCCGCTTTCGAATGCACAAGACTCCCGTGGAATGGGCCGTCAGCGCCGCGCGTCTCTTGGGCGTGCGCAACTCGCACCTTCTGGGTTTGGAGCAGCGCCTGGCGCGCATGGGCATGCTGCTCTTCGAGCCGCCTTCGGTGGCTGGCTGGGAGGGCGGCCGCAATTGGGCCCAGTCCTCGCAACTGGCGGAGCGCTTTGAATTGGCGCTGGTGCTCTCGCGCTCCGGGCACTCCAAACGCGCGGTGTTCGGCGCGCCCGCCACAGACTACGACGATCTGGGATCGCCGCTGGCCGAGGACAGTGCGGCATTGGTCGACCTGCTGTGCGCGCGTCTCTTGCAGCGCGAATTGGAGCCCGAGGCCATGGCGGTGGTGATCGCCCACCTCGACGGCGCGATCCCCCTCGAAGGCAGCGGCCCGACGCGCGAGCACCTGTGCCGGGAGCGCGTGCGCGCCGGCATTCACATGTTGTTGTGTTCCCCCGAGTTCTCTCTCGCCTGAGTCGCCCCATGCTGACCCGCAGGTCGTTCCTCGGAACTAGCGTCGCTGGCCTGGGCGGCGTCGCCCTGACCCACAATTGGATTTCCGCCGCAGCGCGGATTGCGCGCGAGCCTGCACGCCGCCTCGTGGTGATCGAACTGCGCGGCGGCCTCGACGGACTCGCGGCGCTGCAGCCCCACGACGATCGACTCTTGCGCGTGCGGCCGACGATCGCCAAGCCCCAGGCGCAACTTTGTGGGATCGCTGCCGATTGCGGACTGCATCCGAAGTTGTCGCGCACCGCTGCGCGCTTCCACGCCGGCGGACTGGGAATCTGGCGCGGAGTGGGACACGACGCACCGAACCTGTCGCACTTCGAAAGCCGCGACTATTGGGACGAAGGCCGAGTCACAGCCGTGCGCTCCGGCGCGGGCTGGCTCGGTCGTTTTGGCGAGACCATGGACGCCGATCCCCTGACCATGCTCGCCATCGGCGATGGCGCCCTGCCGGGCTCCATGCGCGGTGTTCTGCGCCGCGCTCCCGCGGTGCGCGGTCTCACGGGCCTTGCGCTGCGCGGCCCCGATTCTCGAGGCAACCAGCTGGCGCCACTGCAGACGGCGGCGATCGAGCGCATGCTGCAGGCCTCCAAGGGCGACAGCGAGCGCGAGTTCCTGTCGCGCATGACCCTGGAAACCGCCGAGGCCGCGCGCCGGCTTGGCGCTGCTGAAAGTCTGCGGCCGAAGGCGAATTGGCCGCGCTCGCGCCTGGCCACCGACCTTGGGGCCGTTGCCGCTGTGATCGAAAGCGATTTGCCGACGCGCGTGTTCCACGTCGTTCAGAACGGCTTTGACACCCACGCCGACCAAGCGGCGGACCTCGATCGGTTGCTTGCGGAAACCGACAGCGCGCTCGAGGCCTTCCTGGCCCACCTGGAGCGCAAGAATCTGATCAACGATGTGCTCGTGATGACCACCTCGGAGTTCGGTCGGCGCGTGGCCGAGAGCGGCGAAGGCGGCAACGCGGGCACGGACCACGGCACGGCGAACGTGCTGTTTTTTGCCGGGGGCAAGGTGCGGCCGGGACTTTTCGGAAACGCGCCTGACCTTGGGGAACTGGACGGGTCGGGCAACTACGCGGCCACAACGGATTTCCGCAGCCTGTACGCCAGCGTGCTCACGCACTGGCTCGTAGCGGACGCAACGGCCCTGCTCGACGGTAGTTTCGCGGCGCAGCAAGTGGTGAACGCATGAAACGCCGACTCGCTCTCCTCTCGTTGCTCTTGGCCGCCTGCAGTTCGACTTCCGTGGCGCCCGAGGAAACTGGGACCGTCGCAGTGCCTCCTGCCGCAGTTCCAGAGCCCGCGCCCAAGACTGTCGAAGCGCCTCCGCGTTGGTCCCACGGATCCGCGCTCGCCGCCGCGCCCGCTGCCGTTCCAATGCCGCCGGCGCCCCAGCCCCAGAACGCGGCGCGCGATACCGCCAGTGCATTGAGCGGCGAACTGGCGCGCGACACTTTTGCGGCAGGACGCATGCCCCGCGCCGATTTGCGCGCGGTCTATTCCTTCGAGGCCGAGGCCGGCGAGCAGTCGCTGTTCGAGATCGTCGGCTACGGATATTCGCGCGCGAGCGATGGCCGTGTGCGCCTGGCAATCGAAGATGAATCGGGCGCCACGGTGTGGGAGAAGGAACGCGACGTCGGCGCCACCTGGCGCGAGTTCGCCGCGTTCACGTCGCGGGCCGCGGGCACATCGACGCTCTCCCTGGGGACCCTGTCGGGCGGCTGTCGCTTCGTCCTGGTGCGACACAGCAGTTATCCGCCGCTTTCGCAGTCCGCCCAGGACCTCGGAACGCTGGCGCTGGTGCACGGTCATTTGCCCGAGGCTCTGGCTGAATCGCGATACAGCATTCCCGTGCGCGCTGGCGAGGAGTTGGCGCTGAAGCTGACCGGCTCGCGCGAAGAAGCGCGCATCGAAGGCCGCCAAGGCGCGACGGACATGTCGGCGATGATGGCGCGCATGGACGTGATGGAAGGCGGCGCGCGCATGGCGGCGGGGGCGAAGGCTCTGTTCCAGAGTTTCGATCTCGAAGTGCTGTTCGACGGCGAGTCGCTCGGTCGCAGCGTCTCGTTCCTGCGTCTGACAGCGCCCCGCGACGGAAACATCGACGTGGTGGTGCGCGCGCAGCGGCCCAACTTGGGCGGTGGGCTGTTCGATCTAACGGTCGAGCGCGAACTGAAGCTCCATCGCGTGCACGGAGTGGTCGTCAACAGCGAAGATCAGCCCCAGGCGGGCGTGCAGATCGATTTTCTGCGGGAGCCCGATGCCGATCTCGTTGGCCGCGTGCAAACCGACGCCAAGGGCGAGTTCGACACCACGGTCCTCGGCGGAAACCTGGCGATTCAGATGCTCAAGGGCAAGTCTCCCGCCGCCCGCAGCGTGCGCGTGCGCGTGGAAGCGGACACGCCGCTCGACTTGATGTTCCAGCCGGGCGGGCGCAAGTAGCGCGCCAGTTATCCGCGCCCGATGCGGCCGCGGAAGCGTTCGAGTTCCGCGATTTGCTCGTCGCTGAGTCGCTGCTTGGGTTCCGCGCTCGGCGCGCGCAGGATGGTCGGACGGCGTGCGCCGGAGGGATCGCCCGGGGACTCGCTCGATCTGGGAGCGGGAGCACTGGCCTGTGCCTCGACGATCGGCGGTTCCACCGGCACGCCCATGGCGCGGGCGAATTCCTGACCGACGTGGCGCATGCGCACGTTCCACGACTCGCGCAAGCCCGAGAACCACAGGAACACGCCGAAAATTGGCCAGAAGAACGCGCGCGATCCGTCGCCCACCATCGAGTACAGCCCGTAGGCGATCATGGCTAGGGCTACCCACTTGCCAATCGACGTGGCGCGCTGCGTCGCGCTGACCCAGTCCGTGCGGGTGGCAAGCAGCGCGCGCGCGATCCGACCGCCGTCCAGGGGAAAGGCGGGCAGCAAGTTGAAGCCCGCAAGGGTGAAGTTCGCCAGGGCGAACAGCGCGGCGGAGGATTCCAGGACACTGCCGGACTCGAACTTGCCGCCGAAGGCCCAGCCCAGAGTTCCCTCAGGCGCGAAGGGCAGCGCCATGAGTCCCAGGGCGAGGTTGACCGCGGGCCCGGCGAATGCGATCCAGCCTTCGATGCGCGCGTCCTCGGGGATGCGCGTCATGCGCGTCATCCCGCCCAGGGGCCACAGCGTCACGTCGAGCACCTGCAGACCAAAGCGGCGCGCCACGATGCCGTGGCCGAGCTCGTGCAGGAACACGATGCCGAAGAAGACCCCCAGGGCCGCCGCGTTCAACCCCAGGTGACCGAAGGGGTATCCGACGACCAGCAGGACGACGATCAGTGCAATGAACGTCCAGTGCAACCGCGCGCGGATGCCGAAGACGCTGCCGATGGTGATGGAACCGAACAAACGCTGGGGGAGGATTGGGGCCCGATCCCGCCGCGGCTGAAGCTCGGACGGGGGCGAACAGTCTATAAGGAGAGTCGCTAGGCCGCCCCGGCGTTTCCCGCAAGGCTGCAATCTGGCGTCACGCTTCTGTGCAGACCCCGACTCAATCACGGTTGATCGACGTTGACCTCGAGCGGGGCGAGTCCTGGCCCGTGGGGCCGTGGTCGCCGGCGGACCCGCGACATTGGCGCACGGCCGCCTGGGGCGGCGGTGGTTTGTCCCTGGCGCTCTTGGCCCAGGCCACTGACGCGCTTGCACCGCTGGTGTTGTCGGTGGGCGAGTGCGTCGTGCGCGGAGTGCCGACCGCCGCACGCCTGTGCGTCGCCTCGCGCTCGCCACTGTCCGGTTTCCTTTCGGAGGGCATGGTCGGCTCCGATTTCGGCCGACGCATGGCCGCGGTGGCCGACGCGCTGCGGATCCGCGGTCGGTGTGTGAGTCCCGGGGCCGTGCTGGTGATCGATGCTGACGGCAGTGCGCGGATCCAAAGCGAATCGGCGCTGCTTGGACTGTCTTCTCAGGCCGCGCACGCTTTCATCGAGCAGCGTCTGGGCCCCTGCGCGACATTGTCGATCGGCCCGCTCGGCGAGCGCAGAGCGCGCATCGCCAGTCTCGCGGCCTGTTCGAGCACTACAGCAGGCGGCGGACCGCCGCATTTCGTCGGTCGCGGCGGACTTGGAGCCGTGCTCGCCGAACACGGACTCAAGGCGATCGCGGTGCGCTCGCTCGCCCAACCTGCGGAACGCAGCCCCGAATTGACCCGCGCGCTGACTGCGTCGCCGCGCCTCGAGGAACGCGCCCGCGGCGGCACACTTGAGCTGGCCCACTCGATCATCGTGCGCAGCGATTTGGCAGAGGACGCCGGGCAGCGCGAGCGCGCGCGCGCCTTCGCCGAAGGAGCCGACGCGGCCCGCGAGCACCAGCACGGCTGTCAGGGTTGTCCGACACCCTGCGGTTGGGTCTTTCGTCGCGCCAATGCGCCGGGACAGGCCGCGCGATTCGGAGCCGGTCAGGCATTGAGCCTGCAACTGGGTTTCGCCGACTTCGACGCGGCACTTGCGCTGCTGCAGCGCTGCGATCAGTGGGGCATCGACGCCAAAGAAGTGGGAGCGGGACTGGCGCTCTTGGCCGAGATCGAGCCTTCAGCTCGCGGGCGCCCGGAGGTCTTCGCGAACTGGCTCGACCGCGCCGCCCTCGGCGAGGGTCCCGCTGCGCCGCTGATCCACGGTCTACACGCCCTGGGGATTTCCACGGGTCGTGCGACGTCCTGCGTGCGGCGCTGCTCCGTGCGGCCCGGCAAGGACCAGGCCGCGCTGCTGGGGCAATGCGTCAGCGCCCGTGGCACCGACCCCATGCGCGCCTTTCCGTTCCTGGCCTCCGAGAGTTGCGGACTGGAGACACTGCGCGAACTCTGCGCGCCCCTGGATCTGCCCGAGGGCAGCGAGGATCCCTCCTCCAGCGTCGGCAAGGGGCGCCTCGTCGGTTGGCACGAGGACCTGGTGCTCGCCCTGGACCTAACGGGCTTCTGCGCCTTTTCAGCCTCCGCGCTTCTGGCGGATCGATTGGCGAGCCTCGATGCCCTGGCACTCTGGATCGCGCCGCGCGCGCTCGCCGCGGAGGCGGAGTTCCTTCTCGCACCGGGCCGGACGCTCTTGGCGGCCGGAGCCGAGCTGGCGACTCTGCAGCGCGAGCTCAATGCTCAGTGGGGTTGGACGCCCGCGGACGACACGCCGGATTGGACCCAGGAACGCCTCAGTGCGCAGGGGATGGAACCGGAGTATCGCGCCTATCGCATGAAGCGCGAGAGCTTCGAGCGCGCGCCGTCCCCGGGCACAACCGGTCCGGGGGCTGAACCTCGACGGGGTTCGCGACCGATGCCCCTCGGGCGCGGTCGCGTGCGCCTGCGCGCCTTTGGCTCCTTGGGCGAGGCTTTGGGTCGCCAATGTGAAGTGGAACTTCCTCTGCCAGCGCTTGCGGAGGATGCGCTGCGTGCCGCGGCGCTGCAGTTTCCAGCAGCAAAGGACGCGCTCCTGCGCGGTGATTCCGTGCGGCCTGCGATGTATCGCGACGGGTTGCGGGTGGAGCCGGGTCATTCCGTGTCCGCTGGCGAGACCCTAGATCTCCTGCTGGTCGTCGGTGGTGGATAGCCGATACGCTCCCCCGCGTGCGAGAACTCCTGATCATCAAGACCGCCGCGCTCGGCGATGTGTTGCGGACCACGTCGATCCTGCCCGGACTTCACAGCCGCCACCCTGGGGTCCGCATCACTTGGATCACTGCTCCGGGCGCCTGCGATCTGGTGCGCGGGAATCCGCTCGTGGTGGAAACGCTCGCGCTCGATCCGAAATTGGTTCCGGACGTCGAGCAGCTGGCGCGCAAACTCTCGGATAGACCGTGGGATTGGCTCCTGTCCTTTGACGACGAGGAATCGCTGTGTCGTTTGGCGTCGTTGCTCACGGCGAAGAAACTGAGCGGCGCCCACTTGGACCGCGAGGGACGGCGCGTCTACACGGCCGACGTGGCGCCCTGGTTTGACATGGGGCTGCTCTCGGTGCACGGCAAGCAGCGCGCGGACCAAATGAAAGTTGAGAACCGTCGGTCCCATCCGGCGATTTTCGCGCAGATGCTGGGCATTCCAGTGGGCAAGCCGCAGCTCGCAGAAAGCGCGGAGCACACAGATCGCGCGGCCACTTTCGCCCGGAAAAATCAGTTGATCGGTTCCGATCCGCTCGTCGGACTCAACACCGGCGCTGGCGGACGCTGGCATTCGAAGACTCTTTCCCCTGAACGCACTGTGAAGCTTGCCGCGGCCCTCTCGGAGCAGCTTGGCGGCCAGGTCACGTTCCTCTTGTTCGGCGGTCCCGGCGAGATCGAGCGCAACCGCGCCATCGTGGAACTCGCCCGCGGACGCCTACGGCTCGTGGATGCGGGCTGCGACAACCCCTTGCTGGATTTCGCCGCGCGGGTCTCCCTGTGCCAACTGCTGATCACCAGCGACAGTCTGGCCCTGCACATGGCCCTAGCGCGCGGCGTGCGCGTCGTGGCGTTCTTCGCGCCGACATCTGCGGCAGAGATCGAGCTGTACGGCCTCGGTGAAGCTGTGGCCAGCACCGCGCCTGACTACTGTTCCTACCGAGCGGATGCGGACAACTCGACCTTGACCACCGAGCGGCTCTGCGCCGCTGCCCTACGCCAGTTGAACGGGCCTCGCCCGACATAGATTGGTCGGCTGACAGTCTCCTGCGCCCCGTCCGTGCCCAGGTTTGACGCTCGGGAAGGACCAGGGGATCCGAGCGCCCAGAGGCGGCGGCCGTCGCAGCTCGCTGAAACGTGACAATTCAGTCAACTGGTGCGTCTAGTTCACCCGGAAAGTTGTGCGCGATCCCCTTGCAGGGGGCTGCGACTGGGAAGATCGGGGGTAGGATTGGTCGGAGCGGGGAGGGGGAGTGCGTCCGCGCGCACCCATTCCCAATGGCCGTACCCAGCCGGGACACCCCTCCCGGACGACGCAAGACAGCCCACACTCAATCATGATCCGATCCCTTCGTCTTCTGCTTCCATCCGCCGCGTTCACGGTGCTTCTGGCCGGTTCCGCCTCCGCGCAATTCGTGCGCAACACCACGAGCGTTCCGACCACCGCCGTTGGCCACACGGAAAACGTCGACTTCGGCGACGTGGACGGCGACGGCGACTGGGATGCGGTGTTCGCCGACGGCGGCGATTTCGGCAACCAGCAAAACCGCATCTGGATCAACATGGGCGGAGCCCAGGCTGGCACGCTCGGCACGTTCCAGGATCAGAGTGCGACGCGCTTCCCGGTGTTCCTCGACGACTCACGCGACATCGAATTCGCGGACATTGACAACGACGGCGACCTGGACATCTACACCTCGAACACTTCCCAGATCGCTAACCAGTCCAACCGCTGGCTGGTCAACATGGGCGGAGCCCAAGGCGGTTCGGCCGGTTTCTACCAGGACCAGAGCACGGCTCGCTGGGTGAACCTCGGCGTCAACAACGGCTCGACCACCTTTTCGTCGATCGCCCCAAGTCAAGTGCTCGGGGGAGGCGGTTTCATCGACTGGTCCTGCGACTGCGATTTCGGCGACCTCGACAACGATGGCGACCTGGATTTGGTCCACTCGACCTACGGTGGCGCCTTTGGCGGGCAGGTGCCCACGCGTCTGTTCTTGAACGACAGCACGGGCAAGTTCGAGGAGTTCAACCCCTCGCAGTACCAGCTGACGGTTTCAACTATCGCCAATGGCAATCCTGGAATCTGGGCTGCGGGCATTCAGTCCGTCAACACCACGAATTCCACGGGCGTCAATTGCGACGTGGCCACGAGCACCTTGGACATCGACGTTGGTGACACGGACGGCGACCTCGACCTCGACATCCTGCACGGCGACCGCGAGCAGGTGCCGCGCATGTTCCAGAACCGCTTCGCTGAGAATGGCAACGTGCTGGTGGCCTTCCGCGACATCACGGGCATCGCTTTCCCCGCGGGCTACTCGACGGGGAACGGCCACTACGAGCAGGAGATGGGCGACCTCGACAACGACGGGGACCTCGATATCTACGGGCTCAACTGGCAGGTGGGCGCGGGGTTCAACGACATCACGCTCAGAAACGACGGAATCGGCATCTACACGAATACGACGGTGCTCAGCAACTCGGGCACCGACGACAACGAGGGCGACTTCTTCGACTACGACATGGACGGCGACCTTGACCTCTTCGTCGCCGCCTTCGCCAGCGCCAACCGCCTGTACCGCAACGACTACGCGGGCGGCGGGTTCAGCTACACGAACGTGACTTCGAGCCAACTGCCGGGCGGAAGCAACCCGGTTGCACTCGACGGCGACTGCTGCGATGTCGACCAGGATGGAGACACCGACGTGTTCGTCGCCAACGACAACGGCTCGGCCGAGTGGTACTACCAGAACAACTCGGTGGCAAACGACGTGTTCGCGCCCGTGTTCCGGAATCTCGAGCAAGCTCCCAATCGCACGGCGGGGGGGCCACCTACGATCATCCGCGTGATGGTCTACGACAACGCCCCGTACTACATCACCTGGTACAACGCGACGGTGATCGAGTACAGCGTCAACGGCGGACCGTTCACCCCGGTTGCGATGCGCAATTCCGGCGGACAGATCTTCCGCGGCGCATTGCCCGCATCACTCGTCGGCACGATCGACTACCGCGTGAAGTCCACGGACAAGTACGGCAACACGGGTACGTCGGTCCAGAAGACCTACGTGGCCAGTGCAAGCGGGTGCACGGGTACACCGGTCACTTACTGCACGGCGAAGGTCAACTCCTTGGGTTGCACGCCCTCGATCGGTTCGAGCGGTGTGCCCAGCGCCACGGCGGGCTCGGGCTTCTCGGTCAACGTGGTCAACGTGATCAACAACAAGCCCGGCTTGATGATCTACTCCAACACCGGTCGTGCCGCGGCGGCCTTCGCCGGCGGGTTGCGCTGCATCGCTGCGCCGGTCAAGCGCTCGACCGCCCTGAACTCGGGCGGCAATCCTCCGCCGAACGACTGCTCGGGTTCCTACTCGATCGACGTGAATCTCTTCGCCGTCGGCGGCTTGGGCGGCAATCCCGCGCCGTTCCTGCTGGTCTCCGGTTCCGTCGTGACCGCCCAGTTCTGGGGCCGCGATCAGGGCTTCGCCGCGCCGAACAACGCGACGCTTTCGAACGGGCTCGAGTTCACGATCTGCCCGTAATTCGGCTGCCGTCGTCAGCTTCGCGCTGACGCTGCTGGCGAGTCACGCAATGCAATTGCCCGCCCGGGATAACCCGGGCGGGCAGTTTCGTTTCCGGTTTAGCTCGGCAATCGCACGCGCGCGACCCGTGCCCGTTCTTTGCTACGCTTGGGGCGTGCCGAGGGAGGTCCATCGATGGTGAAACGCTCCCGCATGGGCTCCAACTCAGGAGCTCCAGCACCGCAGGCGCCCGCCGCGCCGCGCACTCCCGACGTCGCCTATGACCTGGGCATCGGGGGAGCCGCCCCGAAGACGGAAGGTCGTCCGCGCTGGGAGATCGCCGCGCTGATCCTGCTGGTGACCCTGGCGATTTTCAGCGGCGCATTGCGCGCGGACTTCATCATTTTCGATGACCCGCAGTATGTGAAGTCCAATGCCCACGTCACTCCGGGGTTGACCCTGGAGGGCATCGGCTGGTTCCTGCACACGCCCCACGGCGCGAACTGGCACCCGCTCACTTCGGTTTCGCACATGGCCGACGTGCAGTGGTTCGGCCTCGCGCCGGGCGGGCACCACGCTGTCAATGTGCTGCTGCACGGGCTCGGCGCGGCGCTGCTGTTCTTCGCCCTGGAACGCATGACTCGCATGCCCTGGCGCAGCGCGGCCGCGGTGTTGCTGTGGGCCGTGCATCCGTTGCGCGTGGAATCCGTGGCTTGGATATCCGAGCGCAAGGACGTCCTGAGCGGCGCGTTTTTCATGCTGGTCCTGCTGGCCTACGGGCGTTGGTCGCGGGATCCGAGCGCCCGGCGCATGGCCTGGGTCGCACTGTGGTTTGGGCTCGGCCTGCTGGCGAAGTCGATGCTGGTCACCGTCCCGGGCGTGCTGCTGTTGTTGGATTCCTGGCCATTGGGCGCGAGCACCGCGGGCCCTGGGGAACCGCGCGTCGCTGCGTCGCGGTCGCTCGGCGTGAGGCTGCGCGAAAAGTGGGCCCTCGTCGCCATGGCTGTGGCCCTCGCGCTGGTGACGTTCCTGGTGCAGCGCTCGAGCGGTGCCGTGCAGGACTTGGACCGCTTGCCCCTGGACGTGCGCGCGGCGAACGCCGTGGTGTCAACGGCGCGTTACATCGGCATGACGCTGTGGCCCGTGGACCTCGCCCCGATTTATCCGCTGCACCGGCCCATTGCGCCCTGGAGCGTCGTTGCGGCGGGCGCGCTGCTCCTCGCGCTGACCGCATTCGTCCTCTCACAGTGGCGTCGCAGGACCTACCTCGCGATTGGATGGCTTTGGTATCTGGGCATGCTCGTGCCGGTCATCGGCTTGGTGCAAGTGGGCTCGCAGTCGCACGCCGATCGCTACACGTACCTGCCCACGATTGGGCTCATCGTCGCTGGCGTGTGGGCCGTGGCCGACTGGGCAGCGGACTCGAAAGCTCGCCGCACGGCGGCCGCGGTGTTGTTGCTCGGCGCCCTTGGCTGCCTTGGCGCGGCGACCGTGAAACAAGTAGGGCGCTGGAAGGACTCGCGCACTTTGTTCGCTTGGACCTTGAGCGTGACGCGCGACAACGCCATTGCTCAGCGCTGTCAGGGCGAGGCGATGATGGAGGCGGGCGACCCTCAGGCGGCCGAGGCTTTCCTCCAGGAAGCGGTGCGACTTGATCCGGGCTACGCCGAGGCCCACGAGAAACTTGGCGTGGTTTTCGGACAGCTCGGACGCCTCAATGATGCCAGTGCGGCATTCAAACGAGCTCTTGAGCTGCGCGAGGACGTGGAGACACGCCACAACTTGGGGCATTCCCTGGCGCGCCTGGGGCGACTCGATGAGGCGGTCATGGAGTTCGAGAAGGCCCTGCGACTGGACCCAGACCACGTCCTGACGCACTCGCACCTCGGAGCGGCGCTGCTCGTGCGCGGTGATACCGATCGAGCCAAGACGCACCTGGCGCGCTCGCTCGCGCTGAATCCGGAGAACCTCGGGGCGCGCAGGCAATACGCAGCGGCGCTGCTGGCCCTCGGACAGTTCGCGGAGGGAATTGGCGAGTACAAGAAACTGCTGGTCGGCAATCCCTCCGACCTCGACGTGCTCAACAGCCTGGCGTGGCTGCTTGCCACGCATCCGGACGCCGCGTATCGCGACGGGGCCGAAGCAGTTCGGCTGGCGGAACGCGCGCGCGGTCTGTTGCAACGGCCGGTCGCGACCCTGGAGGCGACCGCTGCAGCGGCTTACGCAGAGGTGGGCCGTTTCGCGGATGCGGTAAGCTCCGGTGAACAGGCTGTGTCATTGGCGAGGGCGGCCGGGGCGGCGGAGGAGGCTCGGAAATTCGCCGAGCAACTGGCGGGCTACCGCGCTGGCAAGCCGTACCACATCGGCAACTGACGCACGCGCCGGCTCCGATGATTGGCGAGCGCGGTGCACGAACTGCGCGAGAATGTGTGCCTGCGGCTGGAAATGGTGCGGCCACAGCTGCGCGCGCGGCCGGCTCGACCGGTTCGATTGGAAACTCCTTCCAGGTGGTCCTGCTCTAGCGGCCTAACGCTTTGAAAGCGGCATTCCTGGCGCTCGTCAACGGTCGCACCGCCGCGATCCGAATGATAGGTTTACTCTGGCCCGATCTTCGCAGGCGTGGCAAGGAGCCCAGAAGTGTCCAAGGCAATCAGCTCCATAGGATTTCTGTGTTTGGGCATCGGCTTGTGCGCCATTGCGCTCGCGATCTATTCGCAGTCGTCCGCCTTTCAGGTCCAGGACGACGCGTACATGTATTCGCGTTATGCGCAGAGTCTGCTGAGGGGAGACGGCATGGCGTGGAACCCGGGCGGTGAGCCGACCTACGGTGCCACTTCGTTGTTCTACGTGCCCTGGGTGGCGGCGGTCTCTGCCTGCCTGCCGGGAGATCCCGGTCGCGCGATCGTTATGGCCAGTGTGTTCGGGATGCTCCTGGCCCTGGGATTAATTGCAACGCTCGTGCTGCGCGGGCTGCCTAGGAACGGCGCGCAGCGCATGCTTGCGGTCTGCCTCGTCGTCGCCGTGCTGGCGCGAGCCCATCGCAATCTCGCTGCCCACGCCACCAACGGCATGGATACGGGGTTGACCATGTCGGTCGTTGCCCTGTTGGTCTTGGCGTGGTGGCGCCACACACGGGCGACGCAGTCGCGCCCCGATGATGCCACGCCGCGGAATTGGGCGTCGAGCTTGCTGGTTGTGCTCGCCAGCGGGCTGGCGCTTGCTCAGCGCCCGGACCTTGGTCTCTATGTCCTTGGGATTCCGCTGGTGCTCACGGTCGTATCGACTGGGCCCGTACGTCTGGAGTACACGAAGCTCGCCTGCGCGCTGTTGCTGGTTCTCGCGATCTGGGTGGCCTGGTGCTGGGCCTATTTCGGAAGTCCACTTCCGCTCTCGTTTCACATCAAGGGTATGGCCACTGAACTCGGCGAGCCCTTTGTTGCGCGCCATTCCGGTGAAGCTAGCGCGCACTTCGGGCGTTTCCTGATCTCGTTCGCGCCCCTATGGATGTTTGCGACGCTCGACCTCGTCTCGCGCTGGAGAGGCCGCCGAGATCCTGAAAACGCGCTGTGGCTCGCCGTGTTCGCGGCCACAGTGCTGCATTGGCTCTACTATCGCTTCGGCGTCCTACAACTTGTTGGGTTCTACCAGCGCTTCTATTACCCCACGCTGCCGGCGCTCGTCTTCCTTGGCATTACGAGCCTCAGCCGGCACTTCGAGCGGCTCGGGGGACGACGCTTGGACTCGCGGCTCTGGCGCTGGGCGAGCGCCGCGGCAGTGATCGCTTGCCTCGCCGTTGGCGCGCGGGCCCTCGTGTCTTCCAAAGGGATGCTCGTGTCCGAGACCCAGAATCGGCGACAGGGCCGTTTCGATCTGAAAGAACGCTACGACATTCCCCGCACCCGCAGTAACTGGTACTGCCTCGACGGATTTTCGGCGCTGGGTGATGACCTGGTGCTGGCGACGACCGAGGTGGGGCTGCTTTCCGCGCTCAATCCACGCAAGCGCGTCATCGACATGGTGGGCTTGAATGAGAGCGGCTTTGCGTGGAACGGTTTTGACGCCCGTCGCCTGTGCGCCGAACTTCGGCCGGACGTGCTCTACATGCCCCATCCGGACTACACGACGATGATCCGAGAGATCGAGAGCGAGTCATCGTTTCAGTCCGGCTATCTGCACTATCCCGCCCAGGATCTCGATGCGTTCATGGGCCTGGCCTTGCGGCGCGACTCGCCGTACTTCCAGACCATGCAGGAACTGGTCGCCGCCCGCCGGGAGCAGAATCGAATCCGCGTGCCCAAAGAGTCCAAGTAGGCCGTTCGTCCCGCGCCCGCTGCGTAGGTTGTCCCTCAAGCCGATGCGCTGGCACCCGAACGGAGTACCTTAGCTCCCTGGCCACTCCGGCCCA
>CANKOY010000044.1 GCA_947484275.1 Planctomycetota bacterium
CACCGGAATCGGCGAAGCCAAGCTGACTGCGCAGACCGAGGTCGGCCTGACGGGCGCCGTTGACAATCAAAACCTCGATACGGCAGCGGGCGCCTCTTCAACTCGCGATGGCGAGGCCTCGGGACTTCCCACGGTCCAGGCCCGCGTGGTCCTGGCCTTCCCGATCGCTAGTCAGAAGGCGGAGATCGGGGTCTGGGGCCACCAGGGTTGGGAGACGACCGACACCGGGGTGGGCGCCAGCGGCGAGACGGACTTCGAATCCGACGCCTACGGCATCGACGTCAGCCTGCCGCTCTTCCGCGACATCGTGAAGCTCCAGGGCGAGGCCTGGCAGGGCAAGAACCTTGACGACGTGCGCGGGGGCATTTTTCAGGGCGTCAATTCGACCACGGGAAGTGAGATCGATTCCTCCGGTGGCTTTGCGGAACTGGGCGTGAAGATCACGGCCCACAACACGCTCTACGCCGGAGTTTCCCGCGACAACCCCGAGAACGGCGACGTCGCTCTGGGCGGCCGGGCTGACAACAAGATCTGGTACCTGGCCAGTCGCTGGAACTACAAGCCGGTCACTTTCGGCCTGGAGTACCTGAACTGGACCACCAAGTTCGTCGGCTTCAACGAAGGAACGGACAACCGCTTCGTGGCCTTCATCGCGTACAACTTCTAGTTGAATCCGCCACCAAGCCAGAATGATCATGAAGCTACATACCCTTATAGCCATTGCGGCAGCCGCGTTGTGCGCCTGTCAGGCCGCTCCCAAGCACGCCGACTTCACCGTGAAGAATCAGATCCAGGTCCAGGTGCCCGAGGGCGCCAAGGAACTGCGCGTCTGGATGGCCCTGCCCCAGGACGATCCGCACCAGCGGATTTCCGGGTTGAGCATCGAATGTCCGTTCCCGAATCGGATTACCACCGACTCCGAGGGCAACCGCATGCTCTTCATCGAGGCCACGGCTCCGAAAGCCGGGGCGCACACGATCGAAACGCGTTTCGATTTGACGCGCAACGAGCAGCAGGCCGATGTGCACGCCGACAGGACGCGTCCGTTGAACGAGGAGGAGCGCGCGCGCTTCACCAAGGAACTTTCGGGCAACGCCAACGTCGTGATCTCCCAGGAGGTGCGCGATCTTTCCGCCAAGATCCTCGGCGGAGAGACCAATCCAATCTTGGCCTCCCACAAGCTCTACGACTGGACTCTGAAGAACATCGACTACTGGGTCAAGCTGCCCGGCGAGCGAAAGGCTTCCGCGATTGGATCCAGTGAGTACTGCCTGTCCTCCAAGACCGGCAACTGCACCGATTTCCATTCGCTGTACGCCGCCCTGTCCCGAGCCGCCGGGATCCCGACGCGCATTCTCTACGGCTCGTTCCTCAAGGCGGAACTCGACAGCAAGGATGTGGACCAGAGCTATCACTGCTGGATCGAGTTCTTCGCGCCCGAGGTCGGCTGGATCCCGCTCGACGTGGCCATCGCTGACATTTTCGTCGGGGACTTCAATGTCAACTCGGCGAACGACGAACTCGTGCGCCGCACGACCGCCGCCGGATACACCGGACCGGATCCGGCGATGGTGCAGTACTACTTCGGCAACCTGGAGGAGCGGCGCGTGCTGTGGTCGATCGGCCGCGACCTGCTGCTTCAACCGGGCGCACAGGCTGGCGCGGTCAATGCCTTGCCCAAGGCCTACGTCGAGATCGACGGGCAGGTCGGTGCGGAGAAAACCGCCTGGACCCGCAAGCTGACCTACACGCAGCTCAAGTGACCGAGGAAGCGTACGGGGACCCCAAATCCGTGGCTCGCTGGGATGCCGGCACCATGGGCTGTGGCGAACTCGTGCTCGAACTGCGCTTCCTGATGGCGGACTTGCCAAAGGGAGCGCAGTTGCATCTGACTGCCTTGGATCCCGGCGCGCCCGAGGATCTGCCCGCTTGGTGTCGCATGACCGGGCACCGTTTGTTGCGCACTTCACACCCCGAATATTGGATCGAACGCTGCTAGGAGAAGGCCCCATGGGCACGAAATTCTGCGTCAGTCTCACCTACGCCAAGAACGACACCGACAAGGCCACGGTGGCCTTCGTGATCGCCAACGCCGCCGTCGCCTCGAACAAGGAGACGATGGTCTTCCTGTCGACCGAAGCGGTTCGCCTGGCGACGCCGGGTTACGCCGACGATGTCGCGGAGCCTGGCTTTTCGCCGCTCAAGGACCTGATGGCGAACTTCGTCAAGGCTGGTGGCAAGATCTTTGTTTGCTCGCCGTGCCTCAAACGTCGCGGGCTGGACGAGAACAAACTGGTGGCAGGAGCGACGGTCGTCGGCGGCGCCAAGTTGGTGGAGTTCCTCTCCGACGGCTCGCCCTGCGTTTCCTACTGAGCGAGCGGCGATGTTCGGAGAACCGATGCCGCCCGCAGACGCAGTCTGCGAGGGCGGAGATCTCGACTGCGGCAGCGGCCTGCTCCTGATCATCCGCGACGCCTTCGAGCCGCTTTCCGCCGGCGGCGTCCTGGAGATCCGCAGCAGCGAGATCAGCGTCAAAGAAGATCTGCCCGCGTGGTGTCGCATGGTGGGGCACGCGCTGCTGGCCGCCGTGCCGTCCGGCGGGCGATCGACGTCGTATTTCGTGCGGAAGTCAGGGGACGACGGAGCCCTGGCCGCCGACCTCGAGGAAGCGCGCAAGTTCCGCTGGCAGGTGCGCGCCGCCGCCGCAAGCGGCGGGACCACCAAGGTCTTCGCGCGCAATCACGTGCTGGAGATTGGCCAGCCCGCCAGTTTCGACACCCAGGACACCGCGCCTAGCGCCATCGAAGTCCTGCTGGGTGCCCTGGCGGCCGACCTCGTTGCGGGCTTTCGCTGGCGCGCGTCGCGGGAGTCGATCGAACTCGCGCAGCTCGAGTTCTCGGTTTCATCGCGCGCCTCGGATCCGCGCGTGTTCCTTGGTTTGGCGCAGGACGGCGACGGAGGATTGGCCGAAATTGAAGGCCGCATGTACGCCCAGAGCGACGCCGCGCCCGAGCGCCTGCAGGCGATCTGGCGCGACACACTCGCGCGCTCGCTTCTGGCCCAGACCCTTGGGCGCGGCACGCGCCTGGACCTCGCGCTGAAGTTGATCCCATGAAGCAGATGCCGCTGTTCCCGGTCACGGTCGTTGGTTCTTGGCCGCGGCCGGCCTACCTGCTCGAGGCCCAGCGCCGCCGTGCGCCGGAACTGGAGTCGCTGCGCGAGCGCGCCTGCGCGGAGGCGCTCGCCGATCAAGTGGCCTCGGGCGTCGATCTGCCCAGCGACGGCGAGCAGCGCCGCGACAACTTCTTCTCGTTCCTGTGCGAGCGCATCGACGGCCTGCAATTGATGTCCATGGCCCAACTGCTCGAGTACGTCGAGGACAAAGCCGCCTTCGAAGGCTTGCTGCGGGCCCTGGACGTTCCGGCCTTCGCGATCAAGAACCCGACGGTGGTGGGGCGGTTGACCCGCCGCGGCGCCCTGGTCGGCGACGATCTCGCCTTCGCCCGGCGCCACACCGATTTGCCGATCAAAGTCACACTGCCGGGACCCTACCTGCTGTCGCGCTCGATCTGGGTCAAGGGACTCTCGGAGACGGCCTATCCAACGCGCGCTGCCCTCAACGACGATTTGGTGAGGATTCTGCGCGAGGAGTTGGCCGAACTGCGCGCGGCCGGGGCGCAGTTCATCCAGTTCGACGAGCCCGTGCTGTCGGAACTCGTGTTCGCCGGCAAGTCCTCCACGCGCACGTTCATGTGCGCGGCCCTCGCGGCGAAGTCCAGTCCCGAGGAGGAACTGGAACTTGCAGTGGACTTGATCAACCGCGTGACCGAGGGATTCTCCGGCGCGACCTTGGGCCTGCACGTATGCCGCGGAAATTGGAGCACCCAGGAGGACGTGCTGCTCTCGGGCTCCTACGGGGCCCTGATGCCGACCCTGCGGCGCATGAACATCGATCAATTTGTGTTGGAGTACGCGACATCGCGCGCGGGCCCCTTGGATGTTCTCGCGCAACTGCCGGCGCGCTGCTCACTGGGATTAGGGGCAGTGAACCCGCGCACGCTCGAACTCGAGAGCCCGGAGGATGTGGCGGCGCGCGTGCGCGAAGTGGCGCGCTTCGTCGACCCCGCGCGCATCTACCTCAACCCCGATTGCGGCTTTGGCACCTTCTCCGAGCGCCCCGTGGCCAGTCGTGACCTGGCCCGGGCCAAGTTGGAAATCCTGGCTCGCGCTGCGCAGATCCTGCGGCGAGGTTGAGCCTAGCAGCCCGTTGGAAGAGCCCCGTCGCGCGGCGAACAGCGCGAAGTTGCAGCAGGGCACTTTTTCGGGCGGACTGCTAGAGCCGGCGCACCCAGATGTTGCGGTAGCGCACCGGGTTGCCGTGGTCCTGGAGCGAGATCGGGCCCTGCGCCGCGTGCTGCGAGTACTTCGCCAACGCGCGGTGGGCCGTGGCCCCCAGGAAAGCTTCCGCATCGTGCACGAGCACGCCG
Organism: Planctomycetota bacterium; assembly: GCA_947484275.1. Classification (GTDB taxonomy): domain Bacteria; phylum Planctomycetota; class UBA1135; order UBA1135; genus JADJQU01. Next base: position 4,488 of record CANKOY010000044.1, read on the forward strand.
TTGTGCAGCACCGTCAGCGTCGCCGGTTTGAGCAAGCGCTCGCCTTCGAACCGCGGCGCGCGGAACACGATGTCGTAGGTCTGCCACTCACCCGGCTTGCGGCAGGCGTTGACCAGGGGCGGGTACTGGCCGTACATCGCCGCCGCTTGTCCATCGGAGTAGCTGCGATTGTCGAACGAATCGAGTACCTGCAATTCATAGCGGCCCATCAGGAACACACCGGAGTTCCCGCGGCCCTGGGAACTGGATTCGACAACGGCCGGCGCCGCCCACTCGACGTGCAATTGAATGTCGCCGAAGGTCTCGCGCGTTTCGATCGTGCCCGTGCCGTTCACTTCCATGACGCCGTCATCCAGCTTCCAACGCGCATCCTTGTCGGCGGACTTCCAGCTCGACAGATCCTTGCCGTTGAACAGGATCAAGGCGTCCGAAGGCGGCGCCAATCCGACCCCGGGGGTCACGACAGTTGGGGCGGGGCGCGCTGAGTCGTGAACGCGCCACTCATCTCCAGGGAGGAATGGGGTGTCGCTGTATCCGACGTTTGGTTGATCCTGGGGAAGTGCGAGCGAAAAGGCCGTCGGCACAGCGAGGAGTGCTGCGGCGGCGAAAGCGATTCCAAGGGCAGGCTTCGTGTGCTTCATGGGGCCATTCTGTCTCGCGCCGCAGCCTGGACAAGAACGCTCTGAATTGCGGCCTTCCGGGCCCCGGGCACAACCGCGTAGGATCCGCAGCGTTGACGGAACCCATGGAACCACCGGACGGCGCGCGCGCTCAAGCTGCCCCTGGCGGGCTCCTGCGCAACCTGGGCCTGTTCGACTGCACGATGATCGTGATGGGCACGATCATTGGCGCCGGCGTGTTCAAGACGCCGAGCTCGATCGCAGCGCAGATGGGCAGCCTGTGGGGCGTGCTCGGGATCTGGATCCTCGGCGGCGCGATCGCCATGTGCGGGGCCCTGGTTTTCGCCGAACTGGGCTCGCTCTTTCCGCGCGCCGGCGGCCAGTACGTGTTTCTGCGCGAGGGTTTCGGCCGCTTCATCGCGTTCCTGTTCGGCTGGTTGCTTTTGACGGCGATCAACTCGGGCGCCATTGCCTTCGTCACCTTGGTGTTCGTCGATCATCTCGAGAGCTTGCTGGCATTCGCCGGCCACCCCGTTTCCTGGTCCGACATCCAGGTGCGCCTCTTGGCGACACTTGGACTCGTGCTGCTGGCGCTGATCAACATGCGCGGAGTGCGCCTGGGGGCCACTGTCCAAAACGTCGCGATGATTTCGAAGATCTCCGGGATAGCGCTGATCATCGTGCTCGGCGCGCTCGTGGCCGCGGGAATCTCCGCCCCCAGTCAGCCACCGACCGCGGCTGCTCACGATTGGACTTGGGCAGGTTTCGGAGCCAGCCTGCTGGGCGTCGTGTTCACCTACGGCGGCTGGCAAAACGTGACCGCCGTGGCGGGCGAGGTGCGCGATCCGGCTCGCACGATTCCGCGCGGAATCCTGATTGGCACGGTGTGCGTGATCGGGCTGTACATCGCGATGAACGCCGCGCTGATCGCGATCCTTGGGGTCGAGGGTGTGGCGGGCACGAAAACGCCGGCCGCACTGGCGGCAGGGCGCATCGTCGCCTGGGGCGAACCGGTGGTGGCCGCACTGGTCATGATCTCAACGCTCGCGATCGCCCAGGCGCTGTTGTTCGTGACCCCGCGGATCTACTACGCGATGGCATTGGACGGCGTTTTTTTCAAGTCAGCGGCCTACCTGCACCCGCGCTGGCGCACTCCGGTGATCGCGATTGCTTTGCAGTGCGGCTTCTCCGTTCTGCATCTGTTCCTGGGCCAGTCCCTGGACCTGATGCAGATGACGACCATCGCCGACTTCATGTTCTTCGTTCTCTGCGGCGTGGCCCTGTTCGTTTTCCGCGCCAAGTTGCCGGACGCGCCGCGGGCGTACCGCGCCTTTGGCTATCCGTTTCTGCCGGCGGTGTTCACCCTGGCGTCGGCGGCCGTGGTGGTCAGCGCCGTGCTCAACGCTGAGCGCGTCGCCGTGTGGCGCGCCGGTGGCATGCTAGCTCTGGGAGTCGCGATGTTCGCCGTCTGGAATTCGCGCAGTCGCCGACAGACGAATGCCGGAGCGCGTTAGCGCGATGGACGACGCGCTTTCGCGTCGATTAGAAATCGCGCTTTCGCGCGGGGTAACTACGCGCTTTCGCGCGATTCATCCGGCTCAGGATCGGACTCGAGCCCCAGCGCCAGTGACGCCTTGCCGGTCACGTGGTCGGCAGTCACGACGTGGCGCAGGGTGTCCCGGCGGGAGGGCAGCTCGTACAGGAGATCGAGCAGGAGTTCCTCGAGGATCGAGCGCAGGGCGCGCACACCGGTTTCGCGCTCGATGGCGATGTCGGCGATGGCGCTGACCGCTTCGGGCGTGAACTCGAGCGTCGCGCCGGCCATCTCGAACAGGCGCTGGTACTGGCGCAAAAGCGCGTTCTTGGGCTCCGTGAGGATTCGCACAAAGTCGTCGCGGGTCAGCGTATCCAGCGTGGCGACCACCGGCAGACGGCCGACAAATTCGGGAATCATCCCGAACTCCACGAGGTCCTTCGGGGTGATCTGGCGCACGAATTCATCGCGGGTCGAGCGATCGGACTTGGTGGGCAGCGGGCCCTTCCAGCGGCGCGCGGGCAAGTCCTTGCCCGCGGCGTTGGGCTTCTCATCCTTCTCGGTCTCGCGGCTGAATCCGATCACGTCGCGGCCAATTCGCCGCGCGATCACGTCCTCGATGCCGACGAACGTTCCACCGCAGATGAACAGGATGTTCGACGTGTCCACATGCAGGTAGGCCTGCTCGGGGTGCTTGCGACCACCCTGGGGCGGCACGTTGGCCATGGTGCCCTCGAGAATCTTCAAAAGCGCCTGTTGCACGCCTTCGCCCGACACGTCGCGCGTGATCGAGACGTTTCCCGTGGTGCGGTTGATCTTGTCGATCTCGTCGACGTAGACGATGCCCTGTTGCGCGCGCTCGATATCGAACTCGGCGTTTTGCAGCAGCTTGAGCAGGATGTTCTCGACGTCCTCGCCGACGTACCCGGCTTCCGTGAGCGTCGTGGCGTCCGCCATGGCGAAAGGCACGTCGAGCATCCGAGCCAGTGTGCGCGCCAGCAACGTCTTGCCGCAGCCCGTGGGGCCAATCAGCAATACGTTCGACTTCTCGATCTCCACATGGTCTTGCGCCGCGGTCGGAGCCGTGCCTTTCTGACCATGCTGCAAGCGCTTGTAGTGGTTGTGCACCGCGACCGCGAGCACCTTTTTGGCGCGAGATTGACCGATGACGTACTCATCGAGGTGGCGGGCAATCTCGATCGGCGTCGGGGTGCGGCGCTCCTTGGCGGCGGCTGAGAGTGTGCGTCCGCGGCCGGCGCCCGTGCTCGCTGCGGTCGCCGTGGCTCCCGGACTGGCGGCGGCCCCAGCCTCGGGCGTCCGTCGACTCTCCTCTTGCAGGATCGAGTTGCAAATCTCGATGCACTCGTTGCAGATGTACACCCCCGGCGGACCGGCGATCAGGGAGGCGACGTGATGCCGGCGCTTCTCGCAGAAGGTGCAGCGCTCGACATGTCTTCCGCGGTTGGATGAAGGGCTCATGTCAGTCGCTGGAGTGGCTTTTTCGATGATTCGGACATGCGTCGACCGCCGGAGCGGCGCATGTCGAGGTCCGCTTCAATCCTACGCTGCAGTGGAACTCCTGCGAGGAGTCCGGCGGAAAAAGTCCCGTGGCGCGGCGGGTTGGGCCGTCCTCGGGGCTTTCTCCACGAACACCTAGATCTTGGTGGCCGAATTTTGGACCACGTGGTCGATGAGGCCGAACGTCTTGGCGGCTTCGGGGTCCATGAAGTTGTCGCGCTCGGAGGCCTTGGCGATTTCCTTGCCGGTCTTGCCGGTGTGGCGCCCAAGGATCTCCTCGAGGCCGCGCTTCAGCTTGAGGATTTCGTTGACCTGGATTTCCATGTCCATGGCCGTGCCCTGGGCGCCGCCCCAAGGCTGGTGGATCATGATGCGCGCGTGGGGCAGCGCGAAACGCTTGCCCTGCTTGCCGCCGGCGAGCAGTACGGCGCCCATGGACGCCGCTTGACCTAGGCAATAGGTAGCCACATCCGCCTGGACGAACTGCATCGTGTCGTAGATCGCCAGGCCCGAGGTCACCGACCCGCCGGGCGAGTTGATGTAGATGTTGATGTCCTGGGTCTTGTTCGCCTTGTCGAGGAACAAGAGCTGCGCCATCACCGAGTTGGCGACCGTGTCGTCGATCGCCGTGCCAATGAAGATGATCCTGTCCTCGAGCAGGCGCGAGTAGATGTCGTAGGTGCGCTCGCCGCGACCGGTCTTCTCGATGACGTAGGGGATGTAGTAGTTGGCTTGCGCGTCCATGCGATTCGTCTGTAGTTGGGGGCGGGTCATAGGCGTGTGTGGCGTGACGTGGAGGACAGGCAGATAACGCTTTCTCCCGCCGGACTCAAGCGCGCGGTTTCCCGAAACGTGCCGGGAGGCATCCGCGGACTGAGGTGTGGACCGCAACGGTGCGGATCAGCCGACGGTGATCGCGGCGTTTTCGCGCAGGAAGCGGCGCACTCGACGCTCGACCAGTTCCATGGCGAGCTGCCCGAGCAGGTTGTGCTTCTTGTAGTACTCGGTGATGTCCTCCAGGCTCGCTCGGTTGCGCTTGGCAATGATCCTCAACTCGGCGAGCAGCTCCTCTTCGGACACTTGGATCGATTCCTTTTGGGCGATTGCCTCAATCAGGAAATATCCCCGGGAAGCGCGCACCGCCGCGGTGCGTGCCTTATCCGCCTGGCCGGCGATTTGCACCGCGATTTCCTCAGCGGACGCGCCCGCCTCGGACATTTCCTTGCGCATCTGCTCTTCGCGCGCCCGGATCTGGTCTGTGACCATCGAATCGGGCAGGTCGAACTCGTGGGCGTCGATCACGCGATCGATGATCATGTTCTCGACTCGGCGGTCTTCCTGCTCCTTGTGGGCCTCGACGAGGCGCTCGCGCACGAAGGTGAGGAAGCCCTCCTCGGTGTCCTGACCCAAGGCGCGCATCACTTCTGCGCGATCGGGCAACACAACTTTGAACGCCTGATCCACGGAGACCTCGCAGCGCCCGAGCTTGCCGCGCGCGGCCTCGTGCTCGAAGTCATCGGGGAAAGTCAGTTCGAGCTCGAAACGGTCCTTGTCCTTGGCGCCGATCATCTTGGACTTGAAAGTCGCCTGGTCCATGCCCGGCATCGCGGTGTCCGGACCCAGACGCAGGCCGTCGCGGACCATGACGCTTTGGTTTTCGAAGAACAGTTCGATCCTGCACAGGGCCATGCCCTTCTCCGGCAGACCCTCGTCGCCTGCGGGCTCAGGGCGCGCCTGCTGCTGGCGAATGTTCTCGATCGCCTCTTCGACCTTGGTGTCGGTGACATCCTCGACCTTGGAAGTCGCCTCGAGGTTTTTGTACTCGCCCAGGGTGAACTCCGGGCGCAGGTTGAGCTCGAAGGTGAACGAGAACGGAAGGCCCGCCAGGGCTGACGGTTCGCCGAGGTCCACTCGCGGGTGAGCCAGGGGGCGCAGCTTTTCGCCCTCGACCGCCTTCTGGTAGGCCTCGTTGAGGAAACGCTGGCGCGCCTCGTGACGGATCTCCTTCCAATGCTGCTTCTCCACGATCGCCGTGGGCACATGGCCCGGGCGGAAGCCCTTCATCTTCATCTGGGAGGAGGCCTGCTTGAGCAAGCGTGTCACCTCGCTGTCGTAGTCCGCGGCGGGGACAGTGAAGGAGACTCGGGCGACACAGGGTCCGGTACGTTCGACGGTGACTTGCACGGCTGGATCTTTCGGCGCGGTGAGCGGGCCAGGGGCCCGGGAATAGAAGGCCGAAGAGGGTACCCGAGCGGGCGGGCGCGCGTCCACGGAGAGACTCGGCGGCCGCGTCGAATCGCGCTGGTTCGCACAAAATCAAGGTCAGTGGCCCGGGGAGAATCCGTGCCGGGGCGCAGGAATCGAGGCCGCGTCCTGGCCCACGACGCGGGCCATTGGGAGAATGCTCACGGTCCCGAATCGGGGCCGAACCCGCATGAAGTCTAGGACCTCGGCATTGCTGGTCCGCGCGCTCATGGCCTTGGCGCTGCTCGGCTTCATAGGCGGCGGGATCTTGCTGGCTTGTGTGGTTCTGCACTTTGCCAACACGACGAAGTTCGAGGACTACCTGACGTCGCGTCGCGCAGAGCGCGAGTTCGCCACTGGGCATTGGCCGGCCGCGTTCATCCTCGCAGATGGCGGCACATGGAAGGCCGGCGACATCGATCCGTTCGCTCTCGATCCAGAGGATCCGGAGTTGCGCATCGAGCGCATGGAGCTGACGGCGATCCTGCGGCACGGAGACACCTTGATTGCTGAGGTGCGCCAGGAGTTGGCCGTGGCCGCCGACCGAACCTCCGGGGACCGCCGCGGGTTGGCCCTGCGCATGGAGGTTTTGGATCAGCACGACGAAGTGCAGGTCATCGCCCGCACTTGGATCGGGGGGGAAGCGTTGCTCGGGCCCGGGTCCCAGGGCAAGGGTGAGGTGTGCTTCGACGTCGTCGTTGCCTCGGGAAGCGGCCTGTCGCAGTTCAGCGTGGCGCGCCTCCCCGAGCAGCCGCTGCCGAAGCTCGCGGACGACAGGTTCCACATCGGGCTGTCACAGCTGCTTCGCCACTGGCTGGATCCTCGAGGGACCATCGACGAGCGCGGACTTGTGTGCCACATGCGTCACCCAGCCAGCTTGAGCTGGCGTGTGCGCCCTGATTCCTCCTCCAGCGCCAGCTGTGGACTGGCGACTTCCTGGATGAGCCTCGGTGAGTATTCCTACTCGATCGAACAGCGCTTCAAGGACGGAGGAGGATTCTCCTCCAGTGTGACGCGCAGCTCCACTCGCGAATTCAACGGCAGGGTCTGGTGATCGGCCGCCTAGAAGGTGATCTGAAAGAGACGCCGCACGGATTCGTCGACGTCGAGGTGTTTCAGGTCCCGTGGCGAAATCCAAGCCAGGCTGTGGGATTCGTCGCTGACGATTTCGCGCGCTGAACTTGGAGCGCGGACGATGAAGCGCGCGTCGAGGTGCAGGTGCTCGGGTTCGCCGGGCCGCGCGGGAATCGGGTGGATGTCGAGGTCGACGAGGCGTGGGTCGAGCATCAACCCTTCGATGCCGGATTCCTCGCGCGCTTCGCGCAGGGCCACCGCGCGCAGGTTCGAATCTCCGTCGCAGTGACCGCCCAGCTGCAGCCAGCGATTCAATTTCCGGTGGTGTGTGAGCAGCGCGCGCCCGTTGGACGCGTCGATCACCAGGCACGACGCCGTCAAATGGCCGGGCGCGCAACTGCGCATGTGCGCGTCGAGCGGGTGCGCGTCGATGAAGGCCAAGATCTCGCGCCGAAAGCGCGCCTGAGTTTCATCGCGCGGAAGGTAGGACTCGACCAGCGCGCGCGCAGAATCCAGTGATGGGTCGGGCGCGAGTGCGGCGTCCGTCTCCTGCAGGAATTGCTCGCTCGCCATCGGCGCCTGCCCTCAGTCGCGCAGGAGTTTTCGGTACTTGCCCGCCCGCGATTTCTCCGAGATGCCGCGCTCCGCGCGCTTCTTGTCGCGCCACTCGTGGTAGGCCTCGTAGTCGCCAGGGAAGAAGTTGATCTCCGGTCCCTTGCCCTCCTGGACTTCGCCTTCGAAGGCCAAAATGTGCGTGGCGACGCGGTTCAGGAAGTAGCGGTCGTGGGTGACCACGATTGCCGAGCCGGGGTACTCGCCAATCGCCTCTTCAAGAACGCGCAGCGTGTCGAGGTCAAGGTCGTTGGTCGGCTCGTCCATCAGGATGACGTTGGCCGGCTCGCGCAGCATCTTGGCCAGAAGCACGCGGTTGCGCATTCCTCCGGAGCATTCGCCGAGGAGCTTCTGCTGATCCTCGCCCTTGAAATTGAAGCGCGCCACGTAGGCGCGACCGTCGAGGGTCTTCGTGCCGAAGGGCACGTGCACGTTGCCTTCGGTGATGTTCTGGTAGACCGTCTGATCGTCGTGCAAGATCGCGCGCGACTGATCCAAGTAACGAATCATCACGGTGCTGCCGATCGTCACCGAGCCCGAATCGGGCTTTTCCTGGCCCATGATCATGCGCAGCAGCGTGGACTTGCCCATGCCGTTTGCGCCGACGATTCCAAGGATGCCGCCGGGCGGAACTTCGAAAGTCAGATTCTTGATCAGCGTGCGGTCGCCAAAACCCTTCGTGACGTTGCGGAAATCGATCACTTTGTCGCCCAGGCGCGGGCCGGGCGGGATGCGCAAGTCCACCGATTCCAGCTGATCTTCCGCGCGCTCCAACTGCAGTTGCTTGACGCGCTCCATGCGGAACTTCGAACGCCCGCGGCGCGCCGAAGGGCTCTGTCCCAGCCAAGCCAGTTCCTTAGTCAGCAGCTTCTCTCGCGCCGCGTCCTTGCCAGTCTTCTCCTCGAGCATGCGCTGCTTTTGCGTCAGGAACGTCGAGTAGTTGCCCTTGTAAGGGATCGCGCGGCCGCGCTCGATCTCCAACATCCAGCCGACAACGTTGTCGAGGAAGTAACGGTCGTGGGTGATCAGGATCACCGCGCCGTGGTACTCCTTGAGATGGTGTTCCAGCCACTCGACCGTATCGGCGTCGAGGTGGTTGGTCGGTTCGTCGAGCAACAGGATGTCGGGGTGCGCCATCAAGAGCTTGCACAGGGCCACGCGCCGGCGCTCGCCACCGGAGAGGGTTTTCACAGCAGCCTCCATCGGCGGCAGGCGCAGTGCTTCCGCGGCCTGTTCGAGGTGACTGTCGAGTTCCCAGATCTCCTTGTGCTCCATCACCTCGGAGAGGTGCATGAACTCGTCGCCCATGTCGCCGGCCTCGGCCAGTTCGTTGTAGCGCTTCTCGATCGCAAGCAGCGGGGCCACCGCCTCGCGCAAGTTGTCGATCACGTTCAGCGCATCGTTGAGCGGCGGCTCCTGGGACAGGTAGCCGATCGATTGCTCACCGATCGGTTTCGCCACACCGTCGAACTTCTTGTCCTCGCCGGCAATGATGCGCAAGAGCGTCGACTTACCCGCGCCGTTTGCGCCGATCATGCCGATCTTGGCGCCCTCGAGGAACGCGAGCGTGATGTTGTCCAGGACCTTGTTAAGGCCGTAGTACTTGGTCAGGTCCGAGAGCTGGAAGATGATCTTGTCGGCCATGGGGGCGAACAGGATAGTGTGCGCGGGCTCGAAAGCCAGCGGCGCCGGTGCACTGGCCTGCTCAGCGCGCGAGCCAACCCAGGCCGTCGGGTTCGCGCCCGGCCCGCATGCGGCCGCTCAGCCTGAGCGACGGCGACTCGAGCGTCAGGGAGCTCAGGTCCAGCACGCTGATCACGTCCGCATTGGTGTTGGCGACGAACGCGCGCCTGCCGTCGGGCGCGATCAGGATCCCCACCGGCACCGGCGAGCCGGAGAATTCAGCCGCGAAGAGGCGCTCCTCGGTGCGCTCGATCGGTGTCACCGCCAGGGACAGGCGCGTCAGCTCGGTGCGAGCTCGCACGTCGAACACGGCCACGTCACCGCTCTTGGCGTTGGAAACCAGGGCCCAGGCGCCGTCGGGGGTGATCTGAACTCGAATCGGGAAGGAGGCGCAGGGAAGCGTCGCGACCACGCGCACCTCCGCCGCGTCGAGGACCGAAATCGTGTCCGCCTCGCGGTTGGTGACCCACACCTCGCGGCCATCGGGCGTCACGGCGATCCCCTCGGCGCCCTTGCCCGTGGGCACATCGGCGGTCCGCGCACCGGCCACCAGGTCGAAGGCGCTGACCGAGCCCGAACCAATGTTGGCCACGAACGCGCGCGTGCGGTCGGGCGTCACCGCGACCATGTGGGCGAACTTCTGTTCGGTCGCCATCTCGCGCACGACCTTGCGCGACGGAAGGTCCACTTCGATCAACGCTTGGCTCGCTTCGCAGGTGACCAGCACGCGACCCGCACTGAGAAACACGATGCCGTGTGGCCGGCGATGTTTGCCGAGGTCGAGGGTGTCGATCGGCACGCGGCGCTTGAGGTCGATAACGGTCAGACTGCTGCCCGGGAGGGACGCGCCGTAGTTCGTGACCACGGCGCGCGAGCTGGCGGCGTCCACGGCGATCTCGTGTGGGCCGACCCCGGTGCCGACCACGGCTAGAAGCTCGCCGGTCTTGCCGTCAATGAACGAGAGCGTTGCGTCGGTCTTGTTGAGCGCGAGCAATTCGCCCGAGCCTGCTTCCACCGGTGCCTGGGCAGCGGACAACGCGAACACGGCGGACAAAAGACAATTGAGCATGGTCGAGATTCCTCCGGAACAGATCATCCGGCCGCGCCGGCGTGAGGACAAGCTCGTCCTGGCCAAGTATCATCTTCGCGCCCACGAATCGACGGCAGAACCCAGGCCATACATGAACACGGACTTTCTGAAGGAACTTGGAATCGAAGGCACCAACAGCGGCGCGTACGCCGGGAAGTGGATGCCGACCAGTGGCAGCTGGCTGGAGTCCCGCTCGCCGGCTAGCGGCGACCTGATCGCCAGCATTCGCCAGGCCACTCCTGCGGAGTACGACATCTGCGTTAGCGCGGCACAGGCTGCGTTCCTGCGCTGGCGCGAAGTGCCCGCGCCGCGCCGCGGCGAAATCGTGCGCCAGATCGGGGAGCGCCTGCGCCAGCACAAAGACGCCCTGGGCCGGCTCGTGACTTTGGAGATGGGCAAGATTCTTCAGGAGGGCTGGGGCGAGGTGCAGGAAGCAATCGACATCGCCGACTTTGCCGTCGGACAGTCGCGCATGCTCTACGGTCTTTCGATGCACTCCGAGCGGCCGCAGCACGCCATGCGCGAGCAATGGCATCCCTTGGGCACAGTGGGCGTGATCACGGCCTTCAACTTCCCCGTGGCTGTCTGGGCCTGGAACGCGATGCTGGCCTACATCTGCGGCGACGCCTGTGTGTGGAAACCGTCGAGTTCCACGCCCCTGTGCGCGATCGCAACGACCAACATCGTACGGCCGGTGCTTGAGGCCGAAGGCTTCGGCGCACTGGCGACCTTGGTGATTGGCGAGCCGGAGCAGATCGGCGAATTGATGTGCGACGATGCGCGCATGCCCTTGATCTCGTTCACGGGCTCCAGTCACGTGGGCCGCGGCGTCGCCGCGCGCGTTGCCCGTCGCTTCGGTCGCACGATTCTCGAACTCGGCGGCAACAACGCGATCATTGTCGCCGAAGACGCGGACCTTGACCTGGCCCTGCCGGCGATCCTGTTCGGCGCCGTGGGAACCGCGGGGCAGCGCTGCACGAGCACGCGCCGTGTGATCGTGCATGAGTCCCTGGCGTCGGAGGTCGAGCGTCGACTGCTGAGGAGCTACGGCGGAATTCGAATTGGCGATCCCTCGGATCCCAAGACGCTTTGCGGGCCGCTGATCAATGCGCGCGCCATGGAGAACATGGACAAGGCCCTGGCCCAGGCGCGCTCCGAGGGCGGCGAAGTTCTGTGCGGCGGAGAGCGCGCCGCGCTTTCCGGACCGCTGAAGGGTGGACACTTCGTCAAGCCTGCGGTCGTGCGCATGCCCGCCCAAAGCGCGGCGGTGCATCAGGAGACCTTCGCGCCGGTCGTCTACCTGATGCGCTACCGCGAGTTCGACGAGGCGATCGCCATGCACAACGCCGTGCCCCAGGGATTGTCCTCCTCGATTTTCACCCTGAACATGCGCCAGGCCGAGCGCTTCCTCGCCGCAAGCGGTTCTGACTGCGGCATCGCCAATGTCAACATCGGCACGTCCGGTGCCGAGATCGGCGGCGCCTTCGGTGGCGAGAAGGAAACCGGTGGTGGACGCGAATCGGGCTCGGACGCCTGGAAGGTCTACATGCGCCGTCAGACGAACACGGTCAACTACTCACGCGAATTGCCCCTGGCCCAGGGCATTCAGTTCGGCTGAGCGACTGCGGCAAAATCGAATGCAAGGAGCGTGCTGCGGCCTTCGACCGCAGCACGCTCCATTTCAATTCAGCGGCCCCGCCGCACAGGCGCTAGAAGATCGACTGCACCAACGCGAGCAGCGCTGAGCGATTCTCCAGGTTTGAGTAGCCTGAGTTCTCGAGCGTCACGAGCAGGTGCGTGCCGCCCGCCGACATCATCGCGCGGCGCAGGAACACCGGATCGCCCGTTAGCTCGTAGCCGTAGGCGAAACTCGACCAGATCTGGAACTTGTCTACACCAGGGGATGTCCCGTTCGGCGGAATCGTGCCGCAAAACGGAGGCAAGGCCGGATCCAAGGGCGCGACGGCAAGTTGCTCCAACGGTCCGCGCAGGGCGGCGCTCCAAGCCGGGAAGCGCACCATCGAGTAGACCGATTCGCGGATCACGTTGTGCACGATTTGCAGCGCGGCTGGATTGTCTCCGCGATAGACACTGGCGCCGATGCTCCATAGGCCATTCTCGATGATGGCCTGTTCGATCGACTGTCGGCCGTAATAGAGGCCGTCCACGATTTTCGGCGACTTCAGGCGTTGGATGATCCCACTGCAGTCGGCCTGACCCACCTTGAGCATCTCGACGATACTGTCAAACCACGGCCGAGCGCTCGCGCGCCAAGCGATCGAACCCACCGAGTACGCGGCCGCCATGGAGTCCATGCCCCATCCTTCGTAGCGGCCAAAATTCACGCCGATCCCAGGATCGTCGGTGACGCTCTGGATGTCGGCCAGCATCCCCGTGCCCATCAATCCGCCCGCGGGTGTGCACGCGAGATCGTGGTAGGACAGGCGCACCAGTTCCGCCTGCATGCGCAGGTCGTCCTTGGCCATGGCATCGTTGCCGAGCCACGACAGAACCTTCATCGAACGCGTGATGCGCGTCTGATGCTGCAGGTCGATCGGTTTGAAACCCAGCAGTTCAGTTTCATAGACCGGGGCAAGTCCCTGGGCGTTCACGTGATCGACCTGGAATTGCGGCGCATTTCCGAAGCCGAAGGGATCCGGACCACCCGACAGCAACGTCAGGTAGAACTGCATGTGGATGTAGTCGAACTGCGATCCGTGCGTGATCCAGTCGCTGTACTGCGTCGGATTGCCGTCGGCGTTGTAGAGCGCCGTTGGGTTGCGCTCCGCGTAGAGCCTCAGTGCCAGCTGCGACAGGCGGTAGCCGTCCGCCGAGGCCGAATCCGCCGTGGCCATCCCGTCGTAGAGGAAGATCTCCGTGCCACCGGTCATGCCGCCGTACTTCACGCCCCAGGGATGGGCCCAGCCCTGGGCCGGATAGCTCAGCGCGCCGCCACCGGCTGCGCCGTCCACGAGACGGTCCGAGATGCGGTGCAGGTCGATCGTGAGCCGCGCGCGGATCGGACCCTGGCCCAGGTGATCCAATTCCGGCAGACGGTGCCGTTGGGGGAAGTAGTTGGCCGTGCTCGCGTTCCACCAGGAGTAAAGCTCCTGAGCCTGGGCGTTGGTCCCCCGGCGGCAGAATCCGAGCCATTCTTCGTTGAGCAGGGAGCGCGCGCGTGCCTCCTGTCCCGTGCGCACCAGGGCCAGCCTGCGCTGCATTTGTGCCTGCACGGGCATCATGTGCATGGTCCCGTCCGCGTTCGGCGTCACCAGCGGAAGCACGGTGAAGCCCGGCTCCTGACGAATCTGCCCCAGTGTCGGATCGCTCCAGTCGCTGACCACCGTCCAGCCGGTTGGGACCCACAATTCCAGATCTTGGAAGTAGAGCTTGGCCTGGGGATCGTCGAGGGATGTCTGACTGTTTTCGCCACTCGGTCCGTTGTGCACCCGCAGGTCTAGGCTGAGCATGTCCTCGCCGACCCATTCGGTGGTGTAGCTGTGCACCTGAAAGAAGTGCGTCAAGGGACCGGTCGGCGGTCCGCTGGAGCCGCTGACCGGGAGCATCGTCTCGTAGAAGCGCGCTTGGATCGCAGCTTCTCCGAGTCGAATGATCTCATTTCCATCTCTGCCGCGCAGCAGATCCGCGCGATACGCATTGTTGAAGACGTCCTTGGTGCGCAGGGTCACCGCGCCCGGCGTGTTCAAGAGGTGCGCCGTCAGGGAGGTCGAATTCATGACCGAGTTCGGGTGGACGAACTCGACGATTGAATACGTGATGCGCGCACCGGGCTGAACGCCGGACGGCCGCTGGACGCGCGCCAGGATCTCGACCACGTCCGCACCGTGGCTATTCCTCGGATAGCGGCTGACAATCTCGCACTGGGCCGGAACGGTTTGTCCCGTTGAATCGATGATGCCGAAGGGCTGCTGACCATCGACCCGAGGAAAGGTGCCCGCGGGCACCGGCAGGGTACCTCGAAGCACGAACGAACTCAGCGCGGGCGCGGCCAACTCGAACTTGCCGACCACCTGTCCTGCGAGCGGCGCCGGTGTGGGCAGCGCTGGCCCCCGCGGGCCGGGATGCGGCGAGCTTGCGGGTTTCGGACGTGCCCCCGCGGAAGCGGCGAAGAGCACGAGCGCCCCGATTCCCAGGGCGGATTTGAAGTTGAAAACGAACGGGCGAAGGCCGGCGCCCATGCGGGAGCAGGTTTGCATAGTCATGGTGATATCCCCCTCACGACCGCAGCGAGCGGCGGTCCACGAAACAGGTCAAAACGCGCCCAGGATCGTTCAGTCGAACTCGCGGACCCTCCCCTGACTCCGCGTGGATCCGCAGACCTTCTTGCGAAGATCAGGGCTTGGATCCAGGTCGCGGGCGTCGGCCCGTGAGCATCACACGATTGGATTCACCGGCGGGCGAAGCCGGGATTCGAACGTGCAGGAAGGGCGCGAGCAAAGACTGTACCCCTAACCTCGTGACGCCCCAAGAATGAACACATCGTCCTGAGTGCAGCGGGAATCCCCGTGCCGCGCCCGATTCTCAAGTTCCCCCGGGTGCCGACGTCCGTGAGTGAATTGCTGTCTACCGCGTCGGCCAGATCACCAACCGTTCGCAGTGTCGGTGCATTCGCCGACACGTGGGGACCGTCCGTGCCAGCACCGACCCCAAGGCTGAACGCAACCGGTGTGAGGTTCGAAATCACGGGCGCAAGTGGATCGAGCCCGGCGAACTCGACCTCACTCGGCGGTCGGCGACACGACACTATGCCTGCGGAGGAGAGTGACGTGCGCTAGCGCACACCCCTTTGTGCGGTACTGCACGGGGCGGGCCACCCTGCAACCTCCTCGCGAGCACAGGCCACAGGAGCGGCCGTGGCTTATTTAACGTAGCCCAGGGCGCGCATGTCTCGCGCGGTGTCCTCGTCAAGTTCATTGGCGCGCGCCAGACCGATTCCAAGCTCCTGGCGCTGCTTCGTCGCCGCTTCCAGTTCGCTTTCCAACAGGCCGCGGCCGCGCTCCACCAAGTCAGGCCGAAGCGCCGCGAGGTTGTTCTGTTCCCCGGGGTCCGCCCTCAGGTCGTACAACTCCTGGCGCTTGCTGACGTGGAACTGAATGAACTTGAAGCCATCGAAGACCACCGCCGTGCGCGCTTCGAAGTACAGGATCCCACTGGAGACTAGGGGACGGGGCTCGACGGAGAGTCGAAGCTCGCCACCGGGAGTGTCGCGTCGAACCAGTGGGGGAGCCGTTAGCTCCGCGGGCGCGTAGGGCACCTGCGCGATTTCCAACACGCTGGCGGCGATGCTTTGGTTGGAAACCGGTTCATCGATGCTCTGGGCCAGCACGCCCCCGGGCAGTTTGAGGAACAGCGGCACGCCAAGAACCTCGTCGTACATCGTGTGGCCGTGCTCGAAGCCCTCGTGCTCCCACAACTCGTCGCCATGGTCGGCCGTGAACACGATCGTTGCGTCGTCGAAGAGGTTGTTGTCGCGCAGGACCTGAAACAGGCCGCCCATGTCGCGATCCGTGGCGCGCACTTCTCCCGCGTAGAGATCGCGGATCCACTGGCGCTCCACTGCATCGGGATTGAGGAAGCCGCCGCGCACGCGCGCGGCATCCTCGAAATTGCGCCCGATCTGGCGCGGCGCCGAGCCCTCCGGCTGGAATTCGCGCGGCGGGTTGTAGGCCATGTGGGGATCGAAGTAGTGCACCCACAGGAAGAAATCGCGATCGCGATTCGCCGCGATCCACTCCGCGGCCCGGCGCGTCTGTGTGGCGGCGCCGACTTGGGGCAAGTAGATCTCAGGCAGGCATGGACGCAGCAGAATCTCAGCCAGGGCGGAGGGCGGATGGGGCTCGCGCTGGTAGTGGTACTCGTCAAAACCGCGATCGATGTGCGTGTAGGACCGCAGCGCCGGATTGCGCACGAAAGCCGCGGTCAAGAAGCCCGCGTCGGACATGCGCATGGCAAGCGTCTTGACCTCGTCAGGCAAGGCATCGAAAGGACGCAGGCCCAAATGCACGCTGGGTGAGAGTCCCGTGAGGATCGAGGAAACCGAGGGGAAGGTCCACGGGGCGGACGAACGCGGGCGCTTGAAGAACAGGCTCTGCTGCGCGACGGCGTCGATCGTCTTCGTCGGTGGCGCCGCCTCCGAGTAGCACGAGAGATAGTCCGCGCGCAATGTGTCGACCACCACCAGCACGACCTGTCGCGGCTTGCGGCCGGCGGGCACGCTTCCCTTATGAGCAGCCACGTCGGGGCTGGGAACCAGGTGCGCGAAGCCAAGCGCGCTGGCCACCGCGAAGAGTGCGCTCAGGGCCAGCGAAACGGCGCCCACTGAGGTTGCGCGGCGCAAACACCAAGCCAGGCTGGCCAGGACAAGGACGAGGCAGAGCAGTGCCAGAGCACTCGCGGCGCCGCCGCGGATCAGGCTCGCCTTGCCCAGGGCCAAGAACCCTGCGCAGCCCATCAACGCCGCGCTGACCCAAGCTGCGAAGAGCGCCACTGCTGCACGCCCCCCGGGCGGCGAACTGAAGGGACGCGCTAGAAGGCAGACTCCGCAGGCAACCACGATGGCTGCCGGGATGGCCATCACGAGGCCGCGCGGATCCTGATCCACGGCCCGGTAGCAGCTCAAGAGCGCAGGCAAAGCCAACGTCATCACGGCCCCGGCGACTCCAAGGCCCAGCGCTCCGTCGTCGACGACCTTTCGCGCGCGAAGCGGAGCACTGACGAGCCACAACAACAGGAACGCGAGCAGACCCACTAGCGAACTGATCCCCATACAGGTCCAGGTCGACAGCGGCGAACTCGAGAGGCTGGAGCGCACCGAGAGATCCACCAGTGCGTCGACGCTTCCCAGGGACAGTCCGGTGGCCAGGGCCAACGTGAACATCAAGGCGCGTGAGGAGGGATCGCGGCGTGAACTCATGGGTGGGGATTCCCGGGCCTTTGTCGACCGACAGGGGCCGCGAGCTTCGCATGCGAATCGATTCGGTCCAAGTCTTCAAATGACTGCGGGCGATCCCGAGGGACCGCCCGCGTGCAACTCAAACCGTCCGTAACAGCGAATCCTAGCAGTCCGTTGAAAAGGTCCCGTCGCGAGGCAAGGCATGCGAAGGCGGAGCAAGGAGCGCGACAGAAAGTCGCGCAGGGGTCCCCGCGTTAGAGCGCGACGCGCTCGTAGTGAAGGCTCCTGCGGAGCCTTCGCAGTGGGGTGCGGCCTTCCTGGCCGCTGAGCACGACTTTCCGAGCGCAACGACGCGGCGCCGAAGCACGTCTTGCCGTAGTAGGGACTTTTTCAACGGGCTGCTAGGGCCGCTGCGCCAGGGCCAAGAGCGCGGCGCGCGACTCGAGGTTGCTGTAGCCACCGTTCTTCAGTGCGCCCAGCAGTGTGCCGCCCAGTGAGAGGGCTGCGTAGTCAAGCAGGGTCTGGTCACCTCGGATCGCGTATCCGTAAGCGTAGGAAGACCAGTTCTGGAATTTCTCGACGCCCGGGCTCGTCCCGCCGACGGGATTGAATCCGCAGAACACGCTGCCCTGAGAATTCAACGGCGCCATGGCCATGTTCTTCCAGGGCCCGCGCTGAACGGGATCCCAGGACATCGGAGTGATCATGGCGTGGATCTGGTCGTCCAGGAATCCTCGCACGGCCGCTTCCGCCGCGGCATCGACACCGCGGACGACGCTTTCCAGCGTTCCCCGAAGTCCGTTCTCGATGATCGAGAGCTCGTACTGCTGGCGTTGGTAGAACAGCCCGCTCAGTTGCTTCGCATTCACCTGGGACTGCAGGAACGAATTGCATGTGGGCAAGGCCCTGGAGTAAGTCGCAATCACCGACTGGAACCAGGGCATCACGGCCGCGCGGTACGTCGGATCTGCGAAGGCGTACGCCGCGTTCACGGTGTCAATTCCCCAGCCTTCGGCGCGACCGACCTTGAGGCCGCAACCGGGGTTCAGGGCAACGAAGCGAACCTGGTCAAGCAGCCCTCCACCCTGGGCTTTGTTCGTGCCGCTGTTTGCCAGGTGGTGGTACGAGAGCCGGAAGATCTCTGCGCGCATGAGCAGGTCTTGCTTCGCCAAGCTGTCGTTGCCGAGCCACGCCAGCACTTTCATCGAGCGCGTGGCGCGAATGATGTGTTGCAGGTCGATCGGCTTGTAGGCCGCGAGCGTGGTCTCGTAGGCCGGCTTCTTGTTGTTGGCCACGACCCAATTGACTTGGTGCTTCGAGGCCTGAGCGAAACCGAACGGATCCGGCCCCGCCAAGAGCTTCTGCGAGAAGTACATGTTGACGTAGGGACCGTTGGGTCCCTGACGGACCCAATCCGTCAACTCAGTCGGGCCACCATCCAAGTTGTACAGCGCGTCCGGCTGGCGATCGTTGTAGGCGCGCTGAGTCAACTGTGCGAGACGATAGCCCTCGTTGGAGGCCGCTTCCGCGGCCAGGATTCCGTCGAAGATGAAGATCTCCGCACCGCCGGTCATGCCGCCGTACTTGACGCCCCAGGGGTGCGCCCAACCGAGATTGGCGGTCGAGAGCACGCCGCTGGGTTGCCCAGTGGTGATCGCAGCTTCCAGGGTCTGCAGTTGCCCCTTGAGCTTGGTGCGAATGTTGACCGCTCCGATGTGATCGAGCTCAGGGAGACGGTGGCGTTGCGGGAAGTAGCGCGCGGTCAGCGGATTCCACCAGGAATACAGCTCATGCCCGCCGGTGGGCGAGACGCCGCGTTTGCAGAACGCAAGACCCTCGCCGTCGAGAATTGCTCGAGCCTTGACCTCCTGACCGATCTTGCACAGCGCCAATCGACGGATGAACTGGCCCTGTGAAGGCATGAAGTGGAGCGCGCCGTTAGCGTTGGGCTCGACCAGCGAGTACGCGGTCCACGTGCCCTGGGAGCGCGAGCTCCCGAACATTGGATCTGAGCCCTGCTGAAGCAGGTTCCAGCCGCTCTTGACCCACAATTCCAGGGACTCGAAGTAGACCGAGCCCAAGGGGTTGTCGATCGGGGTTGTCGTGTCCAGTCCGCTGGCGCCGTTGTTGACGCGCATGTCGAGAGAGACCACGTCTTCACCCTGCCAGGCAGTGTAGAATCCGTGGACACCGAACATGTGGTCTAGAGCGCCGCTGGGAGCGCCGATGTTCGTCGTTTGCGGAAGCATCGTTCCGTAGACAGAGACCTGGGTCGCTCCGATGCCGTTCTTCAACGTTTCGACCGTGACCGACGGAGACGGAAGGGCGGCCGGTGTGAGGTCAGTCGCGTAGCTGTAACCGAAGCAGTCCTTTCCCACGATCATCACGGTGCCGGGTTGAAGCAACAGGCCGGTCACCGTGGGCGTGAGCTGTCGAGGTGTACTGAAGTGCGGATATTCCACGACCTTGTACACCAGGCGAGTGCCAAGAGCTGTGTTGGCCGGTACGCGTACTCGGCCGAGGATCTCGACCACATCGGCGCCGTCCGAGGCCTTCGGATAGCGGCTGACGATTTCCAATTGCGTGTCCACGACACTGCCGTCGTGGTCCAGCAGCGCGATCGGCAGCTTGTGGTCCGCGCGGGGAAATTTTCCCGGCGGCAGCGGCAGCGTTCCGTGCAGCACGAAACTGGCAGAAGCCGGCGCGCCGATTTCCATCTGCGCCACTACGTTGTAATTGCTCTGGGCGCGGGCCTGTGCGCACAGGGCGAACATGACCGACGCGAAAAGCGCCAATGCTCGCGGCGCTCGGCGCCGCACGGTTGAAATGAACAGCGCGGTCGATGTGCTCGAGCGCTGGCCCGCGAACCCGAAATTCTCCAAATGGAGGTGATGCTTCAAACTCATATTCCTGACTCCCCTTGGGTCGCCCCCCGGCGACCGTTTGACTTCCGCCGCTCTGTTCGGGCCTGCGGGAGGCGCGTCTTGAGTGAAATAGGGGTTCCTAAGGCGACGGCAGCTGGCTTCGACCGACCACGGGAACGACGGATCTGTAGGCGGTGAAAAAAAAGCACCCCCCGTGGCCCTGGATCGGGCTACGGGGGGGCGCGGATCAGCGCTCAAACCCAGAAGTTACAGGCGCACGTACTCGTAATCGACCGCAAGCCCCTGGATGCCCTTGGCGGGCGGCGCGATCCAACTGGCGGTCTTTCCGCGCTCCAGGCAAGGCACCATCAGGCTCTTGACGAAGGCCTTGTCCGCGGCGCTTGCGAGCCAACGATCGACGTTTGCGTTCCAGGTGGCTTCGTCGATCAGGTTGCCTTCGAGATCGAAGCGGCCGCTGGAGTAGACACCGATCTTGCGATTGAAGCGACGATGGGGGAGCGTGAAACGGAAGTCGTTGCCTGCGCGCTCGCAGATCCGATTCCAATACTCGATGCCGCGCTCGTTGTCCTTGACGTATTCGTCGCGCAGCACCTCGTTCATCGCGTTGCGCAGCGGCACGTCCTCGCTCACCAGGCGATTCTCGATGAAATTCACGAAGCGGTAGGTGCCCTCGAGCGCCAAGTGATCGGTTTGCTTGTCCTCGTAGGCGCGTCCCTTGAGTCCTGAGCGGAAGAAATTGGCCGAGTTGGATGAGATCTCAGCGCCGTAGAGGTCCGTGGAGGACGCCGCCCAGAAGTTGATGTAGCGTTGCAGCAAATCCAGCGGAATCGCGCCCAGCGCGCGCACGTCCTTGCCGGGATTTTTCGCCATCACGTCGCAAGTGCGTTCGATCACCCGCCCGACGCCGGTTTGACCGACGAACATGTGGTGGGCTTCCTCGGTCAGCATGAAGCGGCAGGTGCGGGCCAGAGGGTCGAACCCAGACTCCGCCAGGGCAAGCAATTGGAACTTGCCGTCGCGGTCCGTGAACATCGTGAAGCACATGAACGCCAGCCAGTCCTCGCAGGGCTCGTTGAACGTGCCCAGGATGCGCGGGTGGTCGGGATTGCCCGAGCGACGCTCCAGCAGTTCATCAGCTTCGTCGCGGCCGTCCTTGCCGAAGTACGTGTGCAGCAAATAGACCATGGCCCACAGGTGGCGGCCCTCTTCCACGTTGACCTGGAACAGGTTGCGCAGGTCGTAGAGCGACGGCGCGGTGTGTCCAAGCAGCCGTTGTTGCTCCACCGAGGCCGGCTCCGTGTCGGCCTGTGTCACGATCAGGCGCCGCAGCCAGTTGCGGTACTCTCCGGGTACCTGCTGCCAAGCAGGCTCCCCGAAGTGGTCGCCAAATCCGATCGTGCGCTTTTCGTCGCGCGGTTGCAGGAAGATGCCCCAGCGGTAGTCGGGCATCTTCACATAGTCAAAGTGCGCCCAGCCGTCGGAGCCGACGTCGATCGCCGTTCGAAGGTAGATCTCCTTCGTGTTGAAGTCCGTGGGCCCCATGGTCTTCCACCATTCGAGGTAGTTGGGCTGCCAGGCCTCGAGCGCGCGCTGCAAGCGCTTGTCCGAGGACAGGTCCACGTTGTTGGGGATCTTCTGGGAGTAGTCGATGCCGGCCATAAGTGCTCTCTCTAGGGGTCGTCGATGACGGCGTGTGGGATCAAGTCCGCGAGGTGTCGAATTCGGGTGCTTCCGGGGTGCCGTAGCAGGTCAGTGCGCCGCGTTCGCCTGCGGCGTTGGGGCGCTGGAAAATCCAGTTCTGCCAGGCGGACAGGCGACCAAAGATCTTCGTCTCCATGGTCTCCGGGCCAGCGAAGCGCAAGTTGGCTTCCATGCCCGTCAATGCATCGGGGGAGAAAGCTGCGCGCTCCTCGATCGCCAGGCGCAATTCGTCGTCCCAGTCGATTTCGTCCGGCGCGAAGGTCGACAGGCCGAGGGTCGCTGCGCTCGCCGCATCCATCGTCGGCGTCGTGGCAATTTGCTCGGCGGTCTCAGGCTCGGCGAGGAAACGCGTCTGAAGGCGCGACAATCCGTTGGCCATGGGAAACATGCCGCGGTTGGCCTGCGTGGTTCCGAGGGACACCTCAGCCTCCGGCTCGCTGAGCAAGTAGAGGCGGTCGCAGGCTAGGGCCAGCTCCAATCCCGTGCCGACGAAGTTCGAGCCGCGATCGGCGATGGCGTACAGGCTCTTCGCCGAGTTTTCAAAGCGTTTGAGCACGCGCTTGACCAGCTGGCGCACCTCATTGGTGAACCAGTGACTGGATTCCGCGAGCAAGATGTCAGTGGCGCGCCAGGTGGCGGCGGGGCCTTTGACGCGCAACAGGAGCAATGCGATCTCCGGCTCGTTCATGCGCAGTTGCAGGATGATCTCGTCGAGCTCGCGGAAAGCGCGCAGGATCCACCAGGCCACGCCCTGCTCCACTGCTTGAGCCGCGGTGCTCGCGTGCTTTTCCGGAACCGTGAGGGTGAGTTCCGCCGTGCGCTGGCTGCGGTCGATCTGGCAGCGAACGTACTGGCCATTCCAGTCGTCGGATTCGCAGTCGATCGCGATCGGATCCAACTTGACCCCACGCTCGGCCTTTTTTGAAACCTCAGCGGCGAGTTCGCGCGCCATTTCGCCCACCGCCTCGGACCAACGCGAGAGCGGAGCGAGGCGGTCTACCAACTTCCACTCGACCGCGCGTTTGCCCTTGATGCCCTCGGCGATCGTGGAGAAAACGTCGCTCCGATCGCGGCGAATCTTGCGCTTGTCGGCGATGCGCGTCAGGCCGCCGGTCCCCGGCAGTACGCCTAACAGCGGAACCTCTGGAAACGACACCGCACTATTGCGGTCGTCCACCAGCAGAATCTTGTCGCAGGCCAGGGCCAACTCGTAGCCGCCGCCGGATGCCGTGCCGTTGAGCGCCGCAAGGAAGCGCAGGTTCGAGTGCGCGCTCGCATCCTCGATGTACAGGCGCGTCTCGTTCGTGTACTTGCAGAAGTTGACCTTGAAGCCGTGCGTCGACGTGCGCAGCATCACGATGTTCGCGCCCGCGCAAAACACGCGGTCGAGACCGCCGGTGACGACGACGCAGCGCACCTCGGGGTGTTCGAAGCGAATGCGCTGGACGAAGTCCGCCAGCTCAACATCCACGCCGAGGTCGTAGCTGTTGAGCTTGAGCTCGTAGCCCTCCCGCTGCGGCGAGTGCGGATCGACAGCCATCGTCAGGGTGGCGATCTCACCGTCGTAGGCGACTTTCCAGTGGCGGTACTGATCGGGCGTCGTCTGGAATCGGACGCGGGGAGAAGTTGCGGCGGTCGCAGCCAAGAGAGATCCTTGGTTCGGGGCTGGAAGTGTGCTGGGCGTGCAGTATACTGCCCATGGTGTGGACGGAAGGCGCAGTATAGCGCGCACCTACCGGCCGAGCGAACATGGAAAACTCGCCGCTCCTCAATGAACTTGGCCGGCGGCTGCGGGACGCCCGCGCGCGGGCTGGCCTGCCGGTTGTCGAGCTCGCCCGGGCCTCAGGTATCAGCCGACGGCACATCATCGAGGCCGAGGCCGGGCGCGCAAACCTGACGGTGACCACCCTGCATGCCTTGGCAGAGGCGCTCAGCGTCCGCGCGGGCGACCTGATCGACGCAGACGGCGCGTACTTGCGCGCCGGGCGCATCGCGCTGCTTGGACTTCGAGGCGCGGGCAAGTCCAGCGTCGGTCGCGAACTTGCACTGACCCTGGAGGTCCCTTTCGTTGAGTTGGACCAGCGCGTGGAGGAACTGGCCAACATGTCCCTCGCCGAGATTTTTGATCTTCACGGGGTCGCCGGATTCCGGCGGATGGAGCGTGAGGCCCTGGAGGCCGTGCTCTCGAAGTCGGGATCCCTGGTGCTCGCCACTGGAGGTTCCCTGGTGCGCGCGCCCGAGACCTTCGAGCGCCTTCGCCGCACCTGCCATACCGTCTGGTTGCGCGCGCGGGCCGAGGAGCACTACAAACGCGTCGTGGCCCAGGGCGACGTGCGACCCATGCGTGGCCACCCGGAGGCCCTGACGGAATTGAAGTCGCTTCTTGCCGAGCGCGAGAGTGACTACGCGCGCTGCGAAATGACCGTGAACACCAGCGATCGATCTGTCGCGGCCGTCGTCCTCGAACTGACGGCCCGGTTCGCGGCGATCTGATCCGCAGCGCGCAGTTCCACTTCAGCGCGACACTTCGACGCGTACTCCGCGCGCATGAATTTCGCGCGCAAGTTCCTCTAGCCAAACGCTCTGGCTCGAGCTCAGCCGACCTGCCTCCGGCTGGTGAGATTCCCGCGCCAATGAGTAGAGGTGCACGCCGCCAAGGGGCACGCCGGTCGCGGCGACGGATTCAATTAGGTCGAGATAGGCCGCGCGCTCCACGACGGTGGGCCCCTGGCCGTCGATTTCGAACATGCAGGTTTGGATCCAAGTCGAGCACGCGCGCGCGCAGGCCTCCAGGTTGCGCCGCTGGCGCGCCGCCCCGCCGGCGAAGTTGTTGATCGCCGCAAGGCCCGCGTCCGTGGCGCTGTCGACTTTGAACCAGACTTCACCCGAAATTTGCGCCAGGCGGTCCACTGAAGCCTGCGCATGGTCGAGGTGCAGGAGCGAGCCATTGGTGATCAATACCACTCGGATCCGGTGCAACAGATCCAGTTCCGCGAGTACCGACGCGATGATCTCCACGACCTGTGGCAACTGGCGCGAGCTGGTGGGTTCGCCGTTGCCGCTGATGGCGACGTCATTGAGCCGCCGCGAGCCCTCGGGGGCATGCGACTCGAGCCACTGCGGCGTGCGGGCCTCGAGCAGCAGTTCGCGCAACTCGCGCTCCAAGAGCCCCAAGTCGATCAGCGGGGCATTGCCGAACACCAGGTCGGGCACCTGGCAGTAGACGCAGCGCCAGTTGCAGGCATTGTTCGGGTTCAGGTTGACCCCGACGGACACACCGCGCGCGCGCCGCGAAACTACGGGATAGACATAAGTTCGTCCGCCGCGGCGGCGGTCGTGGTCCTGCGTGGTCAGTGGATCGCTCACCGGAGTAGACTAGCGCGCTCTTCCCATGACGAGCTACGTCCTCGAAACCGGCGACCGCGAACTGGCGCGTCTTGCGTTCCAGCACGAGGTCTGGGGCGGCCTGAGCGAGCGCTTCCTCGATCGCGTGGCCCCGGCGCGGGGCGCGCGCCTCCTCGATCTTGGCTGCGGACCCGGGTTGATGCTGGATTCGCTCGCACGCCGCGCCGGCCCCAGCGGGAAAGTCGTGGCCCTCGACGAGTCCGCGCGCTGGGTCGAGCACCTGAAAAAACGCAGTTCCGAGAGCGACTTCGCGCCCGTGGAGGTGCTCCACGGACGCATCGAGGATTTGCCCCTGGCACCTGGGTCTTTCGACCTGATTTTTGCCCGCTGGGTGCTCTCGTTTCCGCCGGACGTGGCCGCGATCGTGCGGCGCCTCGGCGCTGCCCTGGCCCCAGGCGGCGTCCTGGCGGTGCAGGATTACCAGCACGAGGGCATTTCGCTCTACCCGGAGAGCGCAGGTTTCAAGGCCGCCATCCGTGGCACGCGCGCTCTGTACAAGAGCCGCGGGGGCGACGCCTTCGTGGCGGGAAGTCTGCCGGGGTGGATGCGAGCGGCGGGACTCCAGCTCTTCGACCTGACTCCCAATGTGCTCTGCGGCGGACCGGAATCGCCCGCGTTTCGCTGGGCGGGGGCATTTTTCCCGCACTACTCCGAGATGCTGGTCAGCGCAGGTTTCTTGGGGGCCGAAGAACGCGCGCGCTTCCTCGAGGAATGGCACGCCGCGGAAAAAAATCCCGACGCTGTGTTTTTCTCGCCAATGGTCGTCGATCTAGCCGCGCGCAAGCCGCGCTGAGTCAGCGCGCCGCGCGGCGCAGTTCCAGGACGTGGGCGCGCGCTGACGCAGCCAGGGCTTCGAGTTGATAGCCGCCCTCGAGCACGCTGACGATGCGCCCCGCGCAGGTGCTTGCGGCGAAGTCGGTCAACAGCGTGCTCATGGCGCGAAATCCGTCGGTGGTGACGCGCGTGCCCGACAGTGGATCGTCGTGGTGGGCGTCGAAGCCCGCCGAGACCAGCAGGAACTCCGGCTGAAATTGCTCCAGTTCTCGCAGCAGCTGTCCCTCGAAGGCCGCGTTCCATTCGCGGTCGCCGGTTCCCGCCGCCAGTGGGCAGTTCAAAGTCGTGCCAACACCAGGGCCCAGGCCGCGTTCGCTCGCAGCGCCCGTGCCGGGGTAGTGCGGGTACTGATGCAGGCTGGCGTAGAACACGCTCGGGTCGCGCTCGAAGATGTGTTGGGTCCCGTTGCCGTGGTGCACGTCCCAATCGATCACGGCCACGCGAACCAGACCGCGGGCCAAGAGCCAGCGGGCGGCGATCGCCACGTTGTTGAACAGGCAAAAGCCCATGGCGGCGCTCTCCTCCGCGTGGTGGCCGGGGGGGCGCACGGCGACGAAGGCGTTGGACCACTCGCCGCTCAGAACTCGCTGGCAAGCGACCAGCGGCGCACCGGCCGCGCGCATGGCGGCTTCGTAGGACTCGCTCGACACGTATGTGTCGCCATCATCGAGCAGCGCGCGGCCGCGCTCGCAGGCTGCTAGCACTTGCCCGGCCAGCGCAGGCGCGTGCGCACCGGCCAGTTCCTCAAGCGTCGCACGCGGGGCCTCGAGCCATGGGCAGTCCCGCAATTCCTCCGCTTCGCGCAGGGCCCCGAGCACGGCCGCAAGCCGCTCCGGCCGCTCTGGATGACCTGGACCGGCGTAGTGCTCCAGGCAAGCAGGATGGGTCACGATTCCGGTGGGGGCCACGGGAGAATTGTGGCGGGTCGCGCTGCATCTCTCTACAGCGACCCCGGCTCTGGTTAGGCTCTCGCCCCCGCGAACGGAAACTCACGCCGCGGGCCGTCCCGCGCCGATGAGGCGCCGACAACCATGCTGAAAGCCAAGATTGCATCCCGCCGCGCCGTCGTTGGCGTCCTCGGACTGGGCTATGTGGGCCTGCCGTTGGCGAGCGCCTTCGTCGAAGCGGGCTTTCCGGTGCTCGGTTTCGACACCGATCCGCAAAAAATTGATCAACTTGCGCGTGGCGAGCAGTACCTGCGGCACCTCGGCGCCGCGATGACCGAGCGCATGCGCGACAGCGGTCGCTTCGAGGCCACCGGCGACTTCGGACGCCTGGGGGAGGCCGACGCGATTCTGATTTGCGTTCCGACTCCCCTGGGAGAGTTCAAGGAACCCGACCTGTCCTTCATCGAGCGCTCCGGCGAGGCGATCCTGAAGACGCTTCGCCCGGGTCAGTTGATCGTGCTCGAGTCGACGACCTATCCAGGCACGACGCGGGATTTCCTGCGTCCGATCCTCGAGCGGGGCGGTCTGGTCATGGGCGTGGACTTCCTGCTGGCCTTTTCGCCCGAGCGCGAAGATCCCGGTCGCAAGGACTTCGATACGAAGACGATTCCGAAACTCGTGGGCGGCACCTGCGAGGCCTCAGGTGATGCAGCCCACGCGCTGTACGCCGCCGCCGTGAAGCAGGCCGTGCGCGTCAGCTCCGCTGAGGTGGCCGAGTCCGCCAAGCTGCTCGAGAATATTTTCCGTTCCATCAACATCGCCCTGGTCAACGAACTCAAGGTGATCCTCGACGCGATGAACATCGACGTCTGGGAAGTGATCGATGCCGCGTCGACCAAGCCCTTCGGTTTCATGCGCTTCACACCGGGGCCCGGACTGGGCGGGCACTGCATTCCGATCGATCCTTTCTATCTGACCTGGGTCGCGCGCCGCGCGGGTCACGCGACGAAGTTCATCGAACTCGCCGGCGAGATCAACACGCGCATGCCGCACTACGTCGTCGAACGATCGATGCTGGCGCTGAATTCCGCGGGCAAGGCGGTGCGCGGGTCGAACGTCTTGATCCTCGGGTTGGCCTACAAGCCTGACGTGGACGATGTGCGCGAGTCGCCGGCGATCGAATTGATCGAACTGTTTGAAGAACTGGGCGCACGGGTGCGCTACAGCGATCCTCACGTACCCGTGCCGCCGAAGATGCGCGAGCACGACCTGGGCCACCACGAGTCGATCGACCTCACGCCCGCGGCCCTGGCGGGCTTCGATCTCGTGGTCGTCGCCACGGACCACCGCCGCTTCGACTGGGACATGATCGCGGCCCACGCCAAACTGGTCGTCGACACGCGCAACGCACTGGCCTCGCGCATGGGCGGGCGCGCGAACTACACGAAGGCTTAAGGGGCCTAAGGGGCCTAAGGGCCGCTGCGCCGCAGCCAATAGGCCACGGGCAAGGCGGCGAAGGCGTCCGCGAGGCGACCTGCGTCGAACAGTGCCGCGATTTCTGCGCGCGTGAAAAAGCGCCGGAACAATTGCTCTGAATCCTCGGGCGCTGGTTCGGCCACCACGGCGCAGTCCTCGGCGAGGAACGCGTGTGCGAAGTGGGCGCTGATGCCGTTCGTCGGATAGAAGCCCGGCAGAGCGCTCAGTTTTCCCGCGCGCAGGCCGGTTTCTTCGAGCAACTCGCGGGCGGCGGCTTCCCGTGGCGTTTCCCCCGGATTCATGCGCCCGGCGGGCAACTCCCAGTGGGTTTTTCCGTGGGGGTAGCGGTATTGACCGACCATGGCCACGCGTCCGTCCGCGAGCACCGGCAGCACCACCACGGCGTCGGTGATCTCGAACACGTGATATTCCTGCTCGCTGCCGCTCGGCAGCCGCACGATGTCGCGCCGCAGGCCACACCAGCGCGAGTGGTAGATCTGCTCGCTGCGCAGACGTTCGAAGGGCGCAAACGGCGGCGGCTCGGGCGGCAGAGATTCGCTCACGGCAGGACTAATGCGTGCTCTCGCCCGCGTCCGGCCACAACTCGCGCCAGTTGGTGCCCGTGCGCGGCGCGCCTTTGAAGCGTTCCAGCAACTCGGCCGAGACCTGCAAGTTCTCCAGGGCAGTGCGCGAGAGCACTTCGCCGACGGATTCGACGATCGAATCCGCATCGAGGTGATGGTAGGCGTAGACCTCATCCGGCCGTCCGCATTTGGAGAACTTGCGCAGGGCCAGGGTCTTCTGTTTGACGCCGACGATCGAACCGATGTTGTCGAGCAATCCAGCTTCGCCGTCGCACATCGCGACGATTGGAACGCGCCGGCCCGCGAGGCTCAGCAGGCCAGCCTCGCTCTCGGCCGCGCCTTCCACAGCGTGCA
>CANKOY010000045.1 GCA_947484275.1 Planctomycetota bacterium
GATCGCGAAAAGCTAATTCATCAACGGTCGCGCCGAGCCTTCGACAGGCGGACGCATCGGTCGACTGAACCCAAATCGACGGACAAACTAGAACATGGTGTCGCACACCGCACGTTGTTCATCGATCGAGTGAAACGTGATTTTCAAACAGCGCCGTCGCCGAGAAGAGAAACTCTCATTTTGTCAGCGTCGGTGCGCGTCGAAAAGAAAAGATTTCAAATCGCTTTCAGGCGAGGGAATTCGAAGCACACTTCTATTGGAATGGAAGTACTGACTACCCCAAGACAAGAAGGAATCGCTTCGAATGCCCCTTTTAGATTGTAACTCGCCTTATCCCATCCGCACTAATAGTCACGAGCCTGTACTACTCGAATACGGCTTGGGGCAACCCACTGAGCTCGATGCGGCTTCTGTCAGACGCGTCGCCGAGCTGCGCAGAGCGCTGGATTGGGGGTGGTCGCTCACGCCCATCAACGGAAAGAAGCCCTTTCGTGGCGAGTGGCAGAAAGAACCAGCCCTTGACTCACATTTGCTGCTGTATTTCGCGACCAAGGGCAATGTCGCCGTTCGCACTGGCGCTGACTCCGGAGTTGTCGTGATCGATGACGATACGCCGGATGGATCCGCAGAAGCCCTCCTACAGCTGCCTCGAACGCCGACGGTGAAGACAGGGAGCGGCCACAAGCACCACTACTTCGCCTGTCCGGCCGAACGAGTCAGCAACTCGGAATCGAAGATCGCTGAGGATGTGGATATCAGAGGCGAGGCCGGTGCGGCTGCCCTCCCAGGTTCAGTTCACCCCGATACTGGTGCAACATACGAGTGGCTGCCTGGGCTCTCGCCAGACGACTTGGATTTCGCACCGTTTCCGGAGAATGTCCTAGCGATGCTCCGCGAACCGGCGCGCACGGCCCCGACGGCGCTAGCCAGCACGGTGCCTGACAGCCGCGACCTGCGAAGACTCAAACGCTACGCGGCAAAGGCGCTCGAAAAGTGTGCTGCTGAGCTAGAGACGGCCCGCCCAGGAACCAGAAATGGAATTCTGAACCGCTCAGCCTTCAGTCTGGGCAAATTCGTTGGTCCCGGCGTGCTCGAGCGGTCTGCTGTCGAGACCATCCTGGCTGAAGCGGCGACTGCCAGCGGCCTCGGAGAATCTGAAATTGCCTCAACGATTGCCAGTGGTCTCAATGCAGGAATAAGAAAGGGCGGGAAGGTCGAGGACCTACTTGAGCGAATCGGGCGTCGTGATTTAGGGCCAGGCGCATCGAGCATCGGCGAACCGTCCGAGGGCCACGATGGCCGAATTGAATTCGAACTCGTGCGCGGGCAGCAATCTCTCGCGGTTTCGCACTCAATTGTAGCTCTTCACCGAAAACGCGGTGGATCGATCCTCATGCGCGGAGACGTACTGGTTCGCGTGGGGGCACCGCCAACCGGCTCGGGGCCAAAGGCACAAGTCCCATCGTCGATCGTCACTCCACTCGACTCGACGGGGCTGTGCGATGAGCTCGATCAAACCGTGTCCTTCAGCCGTTTTGACCTGCGGTCGTTCAGGTTACAAGCGATCGACTGCCCGGAAAAGATAGCACAGACGATTCTCAGCCGAGGTGCGTAACTGCCATTCGGCAAGCTCTTGGGAATCATCTCCTCGCCGACGCTACGCGAGGACGGAAGCATCCTCGAAGTGGATGGCTATGATGCCATTTCGGGTTTATTCGTTGCAACTGATGGGATGAGGTTCCCATCAGTTCCTGCTGAGCCGACGAAGGATGACGCCGGCCGCGCGTTGGAAATGTTAAAGGAGGTGTTCAGCGAATTCCCATTTGTCGACGACTGCGATCGATCTGCCGCGTTGGCAGCAACCCTAACCTCAGTCGTCCGCCCGTCACTTCGCACTGCACCTATGTTCGCCACGCGCGCGACCGACATGGCAACAGGCAAAGGGTTGATCAGCGACATCCTCAGCCTTGTCGGGACCGGCTTTGTCTCCCCTGCGATGAGTCAGGCGCGAAACCCCGAAGAGGAACGAAAGCGCATTACAGCGAACTTGGTGCGGTGCACGCCGGTTGCGCGGATTGACAATTGTGATCGCCCCCTGGATAGCGCCGAACTGTGCATCGTGCTCACCGAAGAAATCTGGTCAGACCGACTTCTCGGTTCGACCAAGCAAGTAAACCTTCCGACGCGCGTACTGTGGCTTGTAAACGGCAACAACCTGGTTATTGGAGGCGACCTTACGACGCGGACTGTCATTTGTGACATTGATGCCAAGATGGAGAATCCTGGGAAGCGCGAGTTCAAAATTAAAGATTTGCGAGGCTATGTGCGAGAGCACCGTGCTGACCTTGTGGTGGCTGCACTGACAATCATGCGCGCGTACGTAACGGCGGGCTCGCCAGCTCAGGGGACGTCGGTTTTCGGACGATTCGAGCACTGGGATGCGCGAGTTCGCGCGCCGCTTATCTGGCTGGACCAGGCAGACCCGTGTCGCGGAGCAGAGCGCCTTACCCTCGCAGGTGGCTCGTATGGGCAGCTGCGAGCCGTGCTTCCGGCGTGGCAAGATTGCTTTCAGTCACGTCCCATGGCAGTTCGTGAGGTGATCGAAGGCGTATCCACGTCGTTCAATCCAGCCATGATGGCTCTGCGCGATACTCTGGCCGAGGTTGCCCAGGACGGCGCTGCTGGTCTCAACACGAGAAAACTCGGGAACTGGCTCGGCAAGCAACAAGGCAAAATCATCGGAGGACTCAAATTCACTCCAGCAACCATGCAACGTGGAATTGCCCGCTGGACCGTAGTCAGTGCGTAGTGGTGTATCTGGTGTATTAGGTGGATCTCTTCTACCGCAGGAACAAAAACTGGCATTTCAGGGGGCTCAACCCTTGGCGGTCCTGCGCTGCCAGTTTTGCTGGCTGTGCCGCAATTGATCCACCGCGTCCACCACATCCACCACTAATTCTCGACTTACCAAGTGCCTCAGACGCAACGGTGATCAAAACCACTTGGAGAACCCTGAAGGGCTCCGGTGCACAAGCCATCACATACCTCGCCGTGTTCAAGGAGGAAACTGCTTCAGCGCTTCTGCAGCACAACCACCATGTTGAAGAACATCGGAATACGCGCTTGGTGTGGCAACAAAGTCGAAAGCTGTTTCAGCAGAAGTTCCAAGAAATCACTTGGGCAGATTCAAAATGCGAGCACACTTAAGTGTGTATAGATTGGCGGGAATCTGCGCTTGTGATTGTGGAGTAATGCCTAGTGAATCAGAATACGAATAACTCGGATCGCGACTTCTGGACGGATAGCGCGCTCCAGAAAGTTGATAATTTGGCTGTGGCTGATCGCACGCCGCTAGGCAGGTTGAATATTGCCGGCGACGAATTCCGGGGGCGACTATGATCGACATCGCCGACAACCCCGAGCAGGAGGACGCGCATCCTGCCCCATCGGTGCAACTGCCGCTGCTCTGCGACATCGCCGAGGTCGCCTTCCTGCTCGGCATTTCAAAAGCAACCGCGTGGAAGCTCGACTCCACGGGACGACTGCCTCGAGCCATCCGGCTTGGCCGGCGGACTCTCTGGCGTCGAGCTGAACTTGAAGCGTGGGTCGCCGCTGACGCGCCACTGCGCGAGCGCTGGGAAAAACTTCGCAAGGGCGAGGCCTGAATCCGTGACTTGGATTCGAACCTCATCTCGCCGAAGTCCGCAGGATCGGGATCCGTTGCGCCGGACGTTACAGCCGACTTGTCGGCCTCCGCTCCGTCGCGAGCCTGGGCGCCCAGCCCTTGCATGGAGACAAGCGAACAAGAATCACAAAGTTGTGCCCTGCTGGCCGGCCCCGCCGGTTTGCGCGGACCTTCTCGACCCACAGTTCAGCCCGAGGTCAAATGGGGCGTACCGCATCGGAAGCGCGGCGGACCACGTCCGGGCCCAAGCAGCTGAATCGCACAAGTCCACACACCTCATCGTTCGCCGCGCTCAAGAACACATCAGGACTTCTCCATGCGAGTATTCAGACCGAACTATCGTGACCGCCAAGGCAAGCCCAGCAAGCTCAAGAACTACTACGTCGAGATCCGGAACGCCGACGGCATCCGCCACAAGGTGTGCGCCTTCAGTGACCAGCGCGCCAGCCAGGAGCTGGGGCGCAAACTCGAGACACTGGTAGCGCTTCGACTTTCCGGCCAGGGGCCGGATGCCCCTCTCGCGCGTTGGCTCGAAACGCTGCCGCTGAAAACGCGCGAGCGCCTGGCGAAGATGGGCTTCATCGATGTGAGTCGGCTGACAGCCGCCAGCACCGTGAACAGCCTTCTGGATCGCATGCGCGACGCCCTCGAAGCACGCGATCGCACCAAGAACTACATCGACCTCATCGTCGGGCGAGCGCGCAGGGCTTTTGAGGGATGCAAGTTCTCGACCTGGAGCGATCTCGACGGACTGAAGCTTGAACGGCACCTGCGCACTCGGCGAACCGAAGGCGTGAAGAAGATGTCCTCGGCCACCTCCAACCACGTTCTTGCCGCCTGCAAGCAGTTCACAGGGTGGTGCATCGAGCAGGGACTTGCCGCCTCGGATCCGTTCGCCACGCTTCGGCCTGTCAACGCCCGCCTCGATCCAAAACTCCTGCGCCGCGCCCTGTCGAGCGAAGAGCTGTCGAAGCTGATCGACACCACGCAGCACGCTGGCGTGCACCGCCACATGGCCGGGCCGCTGCGGGCGATCGTGTACAGATTGGCGGCCGAGACAGGCCTTCGGGCGAACGAGATCCAAAGCCTTCGTGCGGGTGACTTGGATCTGAACCCGGACGCGCCGCAGCTTTCCTTACCGGCGAGCGCGACCAAGAACCGACAGGAAGCCCGGATCCCGCTGCGCGCGGACACCGCGCGGGAACTGGCCCCCTACCTGCGCGGAAAGCTGCCCACGGCGTCCGCGCTACCGTTGCCCAAGAAGTTCAAGGACCACACGACGCGCTGGCTCAAGCACGACCTCGAGGCGGCAGGCATCGACTACATCGATCCCTCGGGGCGCGTCGCAGACTTCCATGCGCTACGGGTCAGCTACATCTCACGCCTGTCGAGGTCCAACGTTCATCCGCGTCTGCTCCAGACGCTGGCGCGCCACAGCGATCCGCGCCTGACCCTGGGCATCTACGCGAAGCTCGAGCAGGGCGACGAGCGCAATGCCATCGAGGCGCTGCCGTCGTTGGCCCCCACTGTTCGTGAACCCGCCGCCCAGAAAGCGACCGGAACAGGCGGCGGGTCTGTCATGTCGCTGGGTATGTCGAAAGTGGGCAGACAAGCACCGATTTCGGCAGACGTTGGCAGACTACCGATCGGCCTTTGCGACCCCGAGAAGGCCAATCTGGCGTGTGGAAGTGGTGGAGGCGGCGGGAATCGAACCCGCGTGCCGGAATCCCTCTGCAACTTGTATCTACGTGTGTAGCGCGGGTTTTGATCTCGTCGTCCGAGCGCTCCCACGCTTGCTCGCGGACGACATGCCCCGGTACTTCTCGCTCGATTGCCCCGGGGTGGAGCTCTCGTGGCCAGCCCGCTAATGGCGTCTTCGCACAGCCGCGGGCGTTCCGCGCGAAGACGGCTACCTATTGACTAGGCAGCGAGAGCAAAATCATTGGCTGTTTAGGCCGTCCCGAGCTGGATTTTACGGGGAGGCTCGAGATCCCCGACACGCAACCTGGAGCAGCCTGAAACCGGTCGAGACCGGTGCGCCCCCACTGGCCAGAATTCTACGCCAGGAACCGCGATCGTACTAGCGCCGCTGTGGGCGGGAGGACATCGCGCGCTCGATCTCGCGCTTGTCGGTGCGCTCGCGCTGAGTCTCGCGCTTGTCGTACTGCTTCTTGCCCTTGGCCAGGCCCAGTTTGAGCTTCACGCGCGAGCCCTTGAAATACAGGGTCAGGGGCACAATCGTCACACCGCGTTCCTTGACGCGCTTGTCCCAGGCGGCCAGTTCGCGCCTGTGGGCCAGAAGCTTGCGTTCGCGCGTCGGCGCGTGGTTGTGCACGTTTCCCTGGCGGTACTCGGGGATCGTGGCGTTCATCAAATAGAGCTCGCCGCCGCGAAAATAGGCGTAGGCCTCGGCCAGGGAGCACTGTCCCTGCCGCAGACTCTTGACCTCGGTGCCGGTCAGGGCGATCCCGAACTCCAGCTCGTCAAGGATCTCGTACTCAAAGCGCGCCTTGCGGTTCGACGCCAGGGCCCGCAGAACCTCCTCCCCCTCCGGTTTCTTGGCCATCTCGCTCGCAGGATAGCCTGCGCGGCCACGAATCTTGCTGAACCGTTGACCGCGCCCTCGTTCGGGCCTACCCTCCCGCGCCTGACAACACGGAGCCCGGGTGGCGAAATTGGCAGACGCGCAAGGTTCAGGTCCTTGTTCCCCTTACCGGGAGTGGGGGTTCGACCCCCCCCTCGGGCACCAACACCACGGCCGCAAGTTCGGAGCGATTCGAACTCGCGGCCGTTGTTGTTTCTGGCGCCGATCGGGCGCGAGCCGGCACCTAGAAGGAGTTGTCCTTGGGCCAGAACAGGATCGAGACCGCGATGAGCACGACGATCGCAACCCCGGCAATCACGGCGATCCAGGCGGTCAAGTTCACGACTTAGGAACCTTGGCTCCCGGGCGCCCGATAGACAAGGATCGCACGCTTGCCGAGATCGCCGGGCAACTCGTGCTCCCAGACGGTGTCAAGGCGGAATCCCAGGCGCTCGGCCTCGCGTTCGGCGGCGCGCACCTCGCGCGACCAAGACGCGCCCTTGAGCATCAACAGGTCCTTGATCGAGTGCTTGACCTTTCGCAGCAAGCGCACGTTTTCGCGCACCGAACTGACCGCGCGCACAAGCACCATGTCGTAGCGATGCTTCGCTAGGTGATCCTCCGCCCGCTCCCATGTGGCCGTGGTCCGGGTCACACCCATGGCCGCCAAGGTCTCCTGCACGAAGTCGATGCGCTTCTTCGTGGAATCCAGCAGCACGATTTTCGCTTGCGGCTCGGCCAGGGCCGCAGGCATGCCGGGAAAACCGGCGCCAGTGCCCAGGTCGAGCACACTGCGCCCGGCCAGGGGCAGGAGCCGCGTGGCGCGCCAAGAATCGAGGTAGTGCTTCGCGGCTACCTCGCGCGCCTCGACGATCGCGGTCAGATTCATGCGCTGGTTGCCGAGCAACACCAGACGCGCGTGCTCGGCGAAGCGATCGAGGGCGGCGGGCGTGATGTCTTCGTTTTCGAAGGCCCACTGCATGGCGGCGCGCAATTCATCGACGCTGGCGACGGGTTTGTCCGCGTGGAGCAGAACAGCCTCCGGGTCGTCGTTCGCCGGCAAGGGGCCGTCGATCTCATCGTCGGCTTTCGCTCCCAGGGGGCCGCGGGCCTTGGCTTCGCCCGGTGCCGGGCGCGCAGCCGAAGGACGCGGGGACTCGTTGGGGTCCGGCTCGGACCTGCCTTCGGGGGGGCCGTTCGCTGCGCTCATGGTCGGGGGATTGGCAGGCCAGCAGGGATTCGAACCCTGAACCTACTGATTTGGAATCAGTCGCTCTAACCGTTGGAGCTACTGGCCTAGCAGGCGCGGGAAGGTACTCGATGCCCCATGCGCCGACAAGTTGCGTGGCGCGCGTTCGGGGAGCGCGCTGCTACAGTGTGTGCTTGAAACTGACACCAACCGACTCGTGCCAACCAGGCATATGACGCGCGACGATCCCGAGGGCCGCCGGCTCGCGCCCACCTACGCCCCTGAACTGCGCGTCGTCCCCGCGCGCGAAATCACGACCGCCTTGCTCGACCAGGATGCGTTGCGCGTGGTCTCACGCCTCCAGCGCCAGGGCTACCAGGCCTATCTCGTCGGCGGCTGCGTCCGCGATCTGCTCCTGGGCCGCCGGCCCAAGGACTTTGACGTGGCCACGGCTGCCCACCCGCGCCAGGCCAAGCGCCTGTTCGCGAACGGGCGCATCATCGGGCGACGCTTCAAGCTCGTGCACGTCGCCTATGGACAGCACATCGTCGAGACCGCCACGTTCCGACGGGCGCCGAGCGAGTCGAAGGAACTCGGCGAGGATCTCCTGATCACCGAGGACAATGAGTTCGGCACCGCCGCCGAGGACGCGGTGCGCCGCGACTTCACGATCAACGCGCTGTTTCTCGATCCGACGCGCCGCGAGATCCTCGACTACGTGGACGGACTCGCGGACCTGGAGCGCGGCTGCCTGCGCACGATCGGAGATCCCTACGTTCGCCTGGCCGAGGATCCGGTGCGCATCCTGCGCGCGATCAAGTTCGCCACGCGACTCGGTTTCCGCATCGACGAAACCACGTGGGACGCGATGTGCGACTTGTCCGAGGACTTGTCGCGCTCCGCCAAGCCGCGGGTACTCGAGGAAATCCTGCGACTGATGCGCTCGGGAACCGCACTGGGCGCCTTCCGCATGCTGCGGGCCTGCGGCGCACTGGAGGTCATCCTGCCTGAGGTCGATCGCTTCCTCGGTCGGCGCGACGACCCCGATCCTTCGGCCCACGATCGCGCGGATCAATTTTGGCGCCTGCTCGAGGCGCTCGACGCCTTTGTCCACGCCGGTCAGGTGCCGACCACGGCGGTGTGCATCTCAGTGCTGTTCCTGCGCGTAATCGAATTCGAAGCGGATCCGGCGACGCGCACCTTGTCCGCACCGATGCCCGAGGACCTGTACGAGGTCACGGGAGAGGTGCTCGAGCCCTTTGCACTCTCGGCACGCCTGCCGCGGCGCGACTGCGCCAATGCGCGGCGACTGATCGCCGTCCAACGGCGCTTCACCCAGGTTGCCTCCAAGCGCTTCCGGCCAGCCGTGTTTCTGCGCAGCGAAGAATTCCCCGAGGCTTTGGACCTGTTCCGACTGCGCTCCATGGCCTGGGGCCAGGGCTGGGACGTCTACGAGGCCTGGGTCCAGCGCTACCGTGCCGCCGAAGAGGCGGGCGAAACACGAGTCGAGGCGCCGGAGGGCGAGCGCCGACCTCGACGTCGCAGGCGCCGGCGCGGGGGAAGTGGCCGCGGGGAAGCCGATGGCGGGGCCCCTGCGGCGCCTGAGTGAGCGGCGCAGCGCTGACCCGACGAATTCTCGCGGGCGACTCCCCACTCGCCGTCCTGGGGTAGATTTTGCTGTTCGACGAGCGCGGCGCTCTGGGATCGCCAGCAAACGCGACCTGCTTGGCCCGACCGGGCCAGGGCGGATCCGTTTGGTCTTTCGGTGTCCCGCGCGGGAGCGCCGCGCGTCGATTTTCTTTCGTGCCGCCTACGCCCGCGCTCGGGATTCGCGGTTTTCGAGTCCCCCGCCGCCCCCAGGTGACGCCGCCGGTGTCCCTGTGGCATCTTGGACGGGATGAAATTCGTCCGAGCCCTCGTCTGGATCCTGGCGAGCCTTGACGCATCGCTCTCGATTGCTGCAGCGCAATCTCCAGACGCCGCACCGCAGTCGCCGCCCGCGGCAGCGTTGACTGACGAGCGTCTGCGCGAAGCCTGGGGCTATCTCTTGCCCTCCGAGCAGATCGACGCCGCCGTGTACTTGCGCGATGCGCTGAAGTATCGCGGCACGTTTCAGCAGGGCCTGATCGACTTCGCACTCTCGCTCGAGCCGCGCGACCTCGGACAGTTGCCCGTGGCGCCGCCGACGCCGTTCTACGCTCCGGAGATTCACGCGCCGCGCCAGCCCATTGCCCGCGATCGAATGGAGCCCGAGGACCCGCGCTGCGTCAAACAGAGGGCGCTGCTGTTGGCGAATGTGCCCAAAACCGGACTCGATAGCGCCTGGCGCTACGACTGGGCCAGCGGTGAAGTGCAGCGCACCGGCAACGATCGCGATCCCTCGCGCCTGTTCTTCAATGCCCTGGCGGGTTTTCCGCCGGACCTCGACATCGCTCAGGCGCTCATCGAACGCGCGTTGGACGACGGAGAACAGAGAAAAGTGCACAGGGCCCTGGCCCATGCATACACCGATCGCGCGGGCAAGGTCTACCCGGGGTTGACGCTCTATGACGCGTGGTCCTCGGGACGCGAGATGGAGATGCCCGACGTCGACGTGCTCGGAGTCCTACACGATCTGGCCAACGATTGGAAAACCTGGATCGCGCCGGTGCCGGACTCGCAGCACGATGAGCTCTACGCGCGCGTGTTCGTTTTTTTTCACGATGCCAAGCGCCACCGCGGGTTGCGCACGGCCCTGGCAATGACTTTTGGCAGCGGCAGCATTGCGCTGCGCGATGGCTACATCGGACACCGCGACCGCATGCACAGCTGGTGGGACGAGCACTCCTCGACGCCCGCGGAAATCGCCAAGGCCCTGCCGACCGTGGACGCCTGGGCAGAATTTCTCGAGGGCTGGTCGGAGCGCATCGACGGCGATGCGCTTGCCACGCAGCGCGGTCAAGTGCGGCGCGCCACGCTGGACCAGGACGCGGCGCAGGTGCGCACCACCGCCATCGCAATCCTCGGCGAACTCGGCGCCCTTGCGCGCAAGGAGCGTCCGCCGCTTCCTTCCCCGCCGCCCGCACCACCCGAGCCTCCCAAGCGCGACAAGTGAACGCCCACTCGCGCCCGCGGGCCGCTCGGTATGATGCTGGCCTTGCCAACCTACCCGCCGTCTCTCTTCATGCGCGCTCTGGCCGCGCGCCATCTGAATCATGAGCTTTCACAAGGAACTCGAAACGACCGTCCGCCTCCTGACCGCCAGTGGCAAGGGCATCCTCGCCGCCGACGAATCGACCGGGACGATCGCTAAGCGCTTCGCGGCCAACAGCATCGAGAACACGGAGGAGAACCGGCGCGCCTACCGCGAGCTGCTGTTCACGACCCCCGGCATGGAGCACTCGATCTCGGGCGTGATTTTCTATGAAGAGACTCTGAATCAGAAGGCAACGGACGGAACGCTCTTCAGCGCCCTGCTGGCAAAGAAGGGCGTGGTCCCGGGCATCAAGGTCGACAAGGGAACGGTCAATCTGCCTGGCGCGCCGGGTGAATTGGTCACCCAGGGTCTCGACGGCCTGGGAGAGGCACTGAAAGTCCACAAGGGAATGGGCGCGCGCTTCGCAAAGTGGCGCGGCGTCATCACCATCGGCGATGGAATTCCCTCGACCTACTGCATCGACTCGAATGCAGTGATGCTGGCGCGTTACGCCGCGCGCTGCACGGAGGCGGGAATCGTCCCGATCGTCGAGCCCGAGGTCTTGATGGACGCGGACAACACCCTGGAGCGCTGCTTCGAGGTGACATCCCAGGTCCTGCACGCGACGTTCCGCGAACTGCACCGCCACCGCGTCGTGCTGGAGCACATCCTGCTCAAGCCCAACATGGTGATCTCGGGCAAGAAATGCGCGACCCAGGCGAGCATTCAGCAAGTCGCCGAGCAGACGATCCGCTGCTTCCGCTCTCACGTGCCCGTCGCCGTGCCCGGAA
Organism: Planctomycetota bacterium; assembly: GCA_947484275.1. GTDB lineage: Bacteria > Planctomycetota > UBA1135 > UBA1135 > JADJQU01. The sequence continues at coordinate 11,425 of CANKOY010000045.1, forward strand.
TCGTTTTCCTCTCCGGCGGACAGAGCGATGAGCACGCCACAGCGCACCTCGACGCCATCGCGCGCCTCGGACCGCACCCGTGGACCTTGTCCTTCTCCTACGGCCGTGCGCTTCAGGCACCGGCGATCAAGGCCTGGGGCGGCAAGGCGGCCAATTGGAAGGCTGGCCAGGCGGCCTTCGCCCACCGCGCGCGATTGAACGGCGCTGCCCAGGCGGGCAAGTACACGGCCGCCATGGAGCGCGAAGTCGCCAAGGTCTGAGCTCCAACGCGTCGCCGCGGCAAAAAAATGACTCGCGTCTGCGGAGCTACGCTGACGCGAGTCTTTTGCTTTTGCACGGCGGAGCCAGCCCTAGCCGGAGTTGAGCGCGGCTTCCCAGGCGGCGATTTCTGACTCGAGATGGGGTCCGCGCGGTGGTGTGTCGTCGTCGCGCGCTTCGCGGTAGCCCTCGGGCAAGCTGACCTTTTGCACGCGCGTGCCCTTGCCGCGGTGCGCGCGCAGTGCGTGCAGCGGAAAGGCCTCCTCGCCGTCGAGACCCGCGACTAGAGCGCGCAGGTCCGCGAGCGATTCGATCTCCATCATTTTCGCGCGCAGGGCTGCGGAGCCGCGGAAGCCCTTGGTGTACCAGGAGGTCCACTTCCGCATCTGCAGGATGCCCATGCGTGGCCCGAAGAATTCGACCATGCGTTCCCCGTGATCCAGCATGATCGCCGCGATCTCCCCCAGGCGCGGCGGCGGCGCTGGCTCGCGTCCACTGAACACGTCGCTCAATTCGCGGAACAACCACGGCCGACCGAGGCAGCCGCGGCCGACGATCACCGCGTCGCAACCTGTGGCGCGCATCATGCGCAGGGCATCGAAGGCCTCCCAAATGTCGCCGTTGCCGAGCACCGGAATGGCAAGATGGCTCTTCAAGTCGGCGATCGCGTCCCAATCCGCTTCGCCTGCGTACAACTGCGCCGCGGTCCGCGCGTGCAGGCCCACGGCGCTCGCACCTTCCTCCTGGGCCACTTTGCCCGCTTCGAGGTAGGTCGAGAGTTCATCGTCGATGCCCTTGCGCATCTTGATCGTCACCGGGACGTGCTTGGCGGAGCGCACCATGGCGCGCACAAGTCGCGCCACTAGCCTCGGCTTCACTGGAATCGCGCTGCCGCCGCCGTGGGATGTCACTTTGCGCACCGGACATCCAAAGTTGATGTCCACGTGGTCCACGCCCTCGGCCACCAGGCGCTCGACCATCAGGCCCAGGTCCTTGGGATCGCTTCCGTAGACTTGGATCGAGCGCGGCGATTCGCCCGGCTGCGACGACGCAAGCAGCGCCGTTAGCGCGTTGCCCATCAGAAAGCCGCGCGCCGTGATCATCTCCGACACGTAGAGCCCGGCGCCATACTGCCGGCACAGGGCGCGGAACGGATAATTCGTGACGCCCGCCATGGGCGCGAGAACCACCGGCGGAACGATGTTCAGGTGCTTCAGGCGCAGGGGGCGAAATTCTCCGGGACGCGCCAGGGGCACGTCGGCATTCAGCTCCGTGGAAAAACGCGCGCCGGCGCTCATTGCTTCTCGCCAGATTTCCCGCCAGCCCCGCCAGTCCCACCTACCGGCGCCTCTCGCGCACGCCGCGCCGCGTCGTCGACCCGCGCACGCTCGATCTCGCGCAACTTGACGTCGCTGAAAGGCAATCCGGGCTGCGACTCCGGCAAAGTGTTCGACCCCACGGTTTTGACGCCAGCGGAACCGCGTTGCTCGCTGAGTTCCAGCAGCGCGCCGCGCGGATCGAAGCGCGCCCATTTCACGCCACTGGGTGTGCGCAAGTAGTGGGCGCCATCGGGCTCGAGCCCGAGCTCCCAGCGCACGACTTCCATCTGCAGGCTCTCGTGGAAAGTCAACACAGGGAAGGGTCCGTTGCCGCGTGTGGCACCGATCATGATCAAGCCGGTCACGCTGCCGACGTCCACCGCCGCCACCGGTTCGAGCGCCGTCTGCACGTCGAAATGCACGCCGTCGATCTTGCGCTGCACACGCCACTGATTGGCTGTGAAGTGGCCTTCGACGGACAGGTGCTGCGTCGCGCCCTTCAATTGCACGGAGAAGTAGTTGAGCTGCCCCTTAGGGACACGCATCTCGATCTCGATCTCCACTCGCGTTCCATCGGGTTGAGGCACCACACGCCGACCGCAGAACGACAGCGAGCCATCCTTCGCACGCACCACCGAGTAGCGCTCCGCTGCGCTGCGCACTCCCAGTGCCAAGGTCTCGCAGTAGCCACTAAGAAGCAACTCGCCCGCGACCGCGGGCGGATCGCCGACTTCGATCGGTCGATTGGCTTCGGCCTGGGCGCGCAGTTGGCGCTGGCGCAAGTTGGCAAGCGCGCTGTCCAGTTGCTCGCGCGAGCGCGCTTCTCCTCGCAGCACGACCCAAACAGGCTCCCGCAAGGCGCCGACGTCCTGGCTCGGATCCCCGCGCAGCAGCAGGAGGTCGGCGAATTTGCCCGCAGCGATCGAACCGCGTTCCGCGTCGATGCCCAAGGCCTGCGCGGCGCCGAGGGTCGCAAGGCGCAACACCTCTCGTGCAGGCAGTCCCGCCTTCTGCCATAGCCCCAACTCGTCGTGCAGCGCACGACCGGGCACGAGCCAGGGGTGGGGCGCGCCGCTGCCTGGAACGAGTTGCACGCCGGCGGCGTGCAGGCGCCGCAGCAATTCCATCTGCGTGGCGAGGGCCCGGGCACCGCGCTCGTCGAACTCCTTGCGAACGGCGGAATCGGCCAGCTGCGCATTGCGCATTTCGAGTTCACCGCGCCAGTGGTTCGCGAACTGCGGTGAGAGCCAATCCAGTTCCGGCGCGCTCGCTGTCCAAGGAGCAAGCAGGCGCGCATTGCCCGCGAGGAACGGCACCAGGCGCACGCGCGCTGCGCCGAGCTTCAAGATCGCGGGCTCGAAGTCTGCTAGCTGCGCGCTGTCCCAAGCGCGTCCAGCGGACATCAGCACATCCATGAACAGAAAACCGTCCTGACCGCCGTCGACGGCCTCGAGCAGCCCAACTCCGCGCGGCAAGGGCCCCCACACTTGGCGCTGAGCACCGTGGGCCAATTCGATCAACTTGCGCCAGGGTTCTGGCGTCAGGTTTGAATGGAAGGCCACGAAGTCCACGCTTTCGGCGAGGAGCGGCTCCAATTGGGCCTGGGCCTCGACGGATGTGCGCGCCACGGCGGCATCGCTGGTGGAGGGCGGGAACCCATCGATCACCGGACCGGCGATGCGCAGGGTCGGATAGCCGGCGCGCGAAGGCGAGTTGCGCCCGTCGATCACCTTGAGCACGCGGTTGCCGTGGTCGGTGACCAGGGCCACACCCGCTGACGCGTAGAGGGGGTCGTGATCGCTGTCCCAGTAGGCGAACCCATCGATAGGCGCGGCGCACAGGAACAGCCCCGCGCCGTCGATCACCCGCGCCCCCGCGGGCGGTTTGAGTCCCTCACCCACCTCGAGGATGCGTTCGCCCTCGATCAAGACGGTGACGACGCGCGGAGCCTCCAGGGGGTCTGAAGGGACCAGTTGCGCGCCGGTGATGGCGAGAATCTCGGCCAGAAGCAGGGTCAACATGCCCCGCAGGATCGCACGCTGGCCTGTGTGCCGCAAACCGGGAGGACAATGCTCACGCAGGGACGAGCTCTTCCCGTATCCTGTTTGCCCCAATGTCTCCCTGGAACCAAGACGACCGCGGCGGCCCCCCGCGCCCAAACTCCGGACGCCGTCAGCAGTACGGCCGCGGCAGAGAGGGCAGCGGACGTGGACGTGGACAGTACGGTGATTCGCGGCCCCAGCGCGACGCTAGGCCCGATCCGAATTGGCCCGCCCCTTTCGATCCCACCCGCGAGGGAGAGGGCCGTTCCAGCGAGTCGAGCGATGACCCGGAAGATCGCGCCGAGGGCGCGGACGCAGAATCTGGTTCCTTGGAGCATGGTCATGTTGGCGCGCGCCCCGGGCAGCCATCGGCGGACGTGCGCTCCGTACAGCTCGATTCCGACGAAGAAGTTTCTTCGGGACCCTGGATCTTTGCCCGACAAGTGCGCGACTACCTCGCGCGCCCCCTCGACGGCGCCATCGTGGAGGTGCTCGATCGCTCGGGCCGCTTCCTGGGCCACGGTCTCTACAACTCGGCCTCGGACATCCGCGTGCGCATGCTCTCGCGCGGGCGTCGCACGGACCTCGACAAGCCGCGCCAGTTCCTGCTCAAGCGCCTGAAGTCCGCGGACGATCTGCGGCGCAAGTACCTGCGCCTGCCTGAGGTCACCGATGCGTACCGCGTCGCCCACGCCGAGGGTGACGATCTGCCAGGACTGATCGTCGATCGACTGGCCAATGTGCTGGTGTGCGAATACCACTCCCTTGGCTTCTTCCAGTTGCGCGAGGACATCGAGTGGGCACTGACGCAGCTGTATCCCGATGCGAGTGCGATCCACCGCGTGCCCAACAATGCCGCGCGCGCCGAGGGCTTTTCGCCCGAAGAGGACCAGCGCGATCCCGGCGAACAGACGATCCGCGAACACGGCATCGAATACACCGTGCGGCCCATGGGCGGCCACAAGACCGGCTTTTTCTGCGACCAGCGCGACAATCGCGTCCTCGTGGCCCAACACACCGCCGGCCGCGATGTACTCGACCTGTGCTGTAACCAGGGCGGCTTTTCACTGCAGGCAAGAAAGCACGGCGCCCGGCGCGTTCGCGGCGTGGATCTCGATGAGGTCGTGCTCGAGCGCGCCGAAAATTCCGCGCGCAAGAACCGACTGGATGTTGAGTTCATCCACGCCGACGCCTTTCCGTTCCTGCGCCACGAGCGCGGACGTCCCGAGAACGAGCGCCCCCAGATCGTGGTCGTCGATCCCCACAAGCTGATCGGCAGCCGTGCGGGCATGGAGGACGGCTTGAAGAAGTACCACGACCTCAACGCCCTGGCTTTCGAGTGCGTGCGCTCGGGCGGCCTGATCGCGAGTTTTTCCTGCTCTGGGCTGCTGACCGAGTCGGCCTTCATCGGGATGCTGTTCCAGAGCGCCCGGCGCTCCGAACGCTCGGTGCGCCTGATCCAGCAACTCGGCGCCGCACCCGACCATCCCCAGCGCCCGGACTTTGCGCGCTCGCGCTACCTCAAGGGCGCCCTGCTCTACGTGGAGTGACCATTCATTCGACGTCTTCGTTCTGCTATCCTGCCCGCCAGTCAGGTACCCCGCCCTCGCTCCAGAGCCCACGGCTTTGGCGTGAGGGCGCGGCCGTCCCTGGCCGCCGAATGAAATCCGGCACGGGCTTCCCTCTGACATCTGGTGGTTTCCGATGACCCTTTCGATCTTCGCCAACGAGGACAACTGGCAAGCCTTCGACGACGCCTGGACCGACTTGATGGCTCAGGAGGGGCCGATCGACGACCTGATCTCGGCCCTCGAGATCGCCGGCGGCAAGCGGCGGCTGACGCGCTGCCTGCCGATGATGCGCGAGCACGCCGAGCAGTTGGCCGGACTCTCGCGCCATACCGAATGCGCGACATTGCTGGGCGCCGCTGTGCGCGCCGGCGGGCCGATCGGAGAACTCGGGCCGTTGCTCTTGAGCTACTCCCAAGCCGCATGGGGTGCTGAGGATTGGTGGAATGCCTTCATCGAGCACGCGGAACTGCGCGAGGGCGCCCCCGACCTGCGCAAGTCCTGGGAACGTTTCGAGGAGATGCGCGGCTACTCCGTCGGCAGTGTGGTGTTCCACCCCGCTGGGTGGGGTTGCGGGGAAGTGCTGACGCTGAATTCCACGGACCTTGAGGTCGAGATCAAGTTCGTCAACGGCCGCAAAGACCGTTTCCCCCTGCGCACCGCCGTCGAGATCTTCGAGCGCCTGCCCGAGACCGATTTGCGCGTTCAGGCCCTGCGCGATCCCGTGGCGCTGAAGAAGCGCATCAAGGCGGAGCCGCTGGAGATCCTGCGCTCCGTGCTGCTGCGCTACGACGGCAAGGCCGCGACGCCCGCGATCAAGAACGCCCTGAGTCAAATCGGCGTCGATGGCAGCTCCTGGACCAATTGGTGGCGCAAGGCGCGCCTCGCCGCCGAGAACAACGAGTGGTTCCGCGTGTCCGGCAACGCCACGCGCGCCGAAGTCGAGATCCTGCGCCGCGCCGTGGATCCTGTGGAGGGACTCAAGCGCCAGCTGCTGCACGCCCAGGGACTCTCCGACGCGCTGTCCCGTGTGCGCGACCTTCTCGGAGGCACGAAGCTGGAGCAGGCGGCGCGCATCGCCGCCTTGGAGACCCTCGAAGAACTCGCCACCGACGTCAAACAGTCGCTGGACAGTCGCCTGGCTGCGTGGATGCTGCTTCGCGAGCACCGCGAAGGCTCCACGCCTGAGGAACTGACGCGGCTTTTGGCAACCGCTTCGGGGAAACCGGAACCGAAGGATCCGTCGGTCGCTCCCGAGCTGTGGAAGATCCTGGGGCGCATCCCCGGAGTCCGCGAGCAGGAGAAGAGCGTTGAGTTGCTCGAAGAAATTTACGGCGATGCCTGGGTTAGTGACGCGGTCAAACATTTCCCCCACGCCTCCCCTGGCGCGGTCAAGCCGCTGATCGAACGTCTGATCGAGAAGGGCCACCAGAAGGAGCTCGCCGCCCACTACGGAACGTTGCTTGCGCGTCCGCTGCGCTCGCCCTTTGTTCTCATCGGACTGGCGCGCTGGGCCGAGGATGAAAAATTGGAGGTCGACCTCCCCACTGGACCGCAGCGGGCCCAGGCGCTGATCGAACTGGCCGTGCACCTCGAAGCTGAGCGCAAAGGTGACACGCTGATGACGCGCGCGACTGCGCGCCTGTCGGACTTGCTCGTCAAGGGCAAGCCGTCGCGCTTGGAGCAACTGCTGGTCACAGCCGACTCCACCGCACTGCTCGGCCTGCGCGCCATGCTTTCGCGCGGAGTGGACGATCGCCTCGAGACCGCCCTCAATGATTTCCTGTTCAGCAAGGGCCCTGGCCTGCTGCGCGGGGAGGAGAAGGCGTTCTGGAAATCGGATCGCATCTGGACCACGCGGTCCGGCCTGGAGCGCCGCGACGCCGAGCTGCGTGAGCTTACGGAGCGCAAGATCCCGGCCAACGCCGAAGCCATCGCGCGCGCCGCGTCCTACGGCGACCTGTCGGAGAACTCGGAGTGGGAAAACGCGATCGCCGAACAGCGAATGCTGACGGACTCGGCCGCTTCAATCGAAAAGGAACTGCGCCAGGCATCCCTGCTTGAGAACGCGGCGATCCCCGAGGACACCGTGGCTCCGGGCACGCGAGTGCGCTACCGCGAAAAGGTCTCGGGTGAGACTCACGAGATCGAGCTGCTCGGCCCGTGGGACTCCCAGCGCCCCAAGGCGGTTTCCTACCGTGCCCCCCTGGCCCAGGGAATGCTGGGCCTGCATACCGGCGGCAAGGCGGAGATCGAATTGCCGTCTGGGATGCTCCAAGTGGAGATCCTGGAGATCCAGCTCGCGGGGCTCTGAGCGCGGGGTTCGGTGCACACTGCGCCGAGCCCCAACCCCGGGGAGGGGAGGCCCCCCCACCAGGGGGCCCAGGTTGAAGATCAGCCCGTCATGATGTAGTGTATCAGGGTGATCCTGAACGACCCCCTGGCTGGGCAGCTCAAGCTCCTAGGCGACGTGACGCGTCTGCGCATCCTCGCCCTGTGCGAGCGAGCGGAACTGTCGGTCGGTGAACTCTCGCGGGCCCTGGACATGTCCCAGAGCCGCGTTTCGAACCACCTGCGAGTGCTGCGTGATTCCGGACTCCTGGAGGAGCGGCATGTGGGCACGAGCACATTTCTGCAGTTGTCTACCGCTGTGGCGGTCAATGGAAGCGAGCGCGGGAGCCTGGCTTTCGAGTTGTGGCGCACCGTGCGCGGTGAGCTGGCCCAACTGCCCGAACATTCCGCCGACCTCGTGCGACTGGAGCGCGTCCTCGCCGAGCGCGATCAGTCTCAGCGTGCGTTCTTCGAGCGCGTCGCTGGCGAGTGGGACAAGCTCGCCCCGGAATTCGCCACGGGCCAGGCGCGACAGCGCGCGATTGCGAGCCTCTTGCCTCCGAGCCTAGTCTTTGCAGATCTCGGATGCGGCACAGGCTACATGGCCCAGGGCCTGCTCGGACTTTGCGCGCGCGTGATCTGTGTCGATCGATCCGAGCGCATGCTCGGCCGAGCGCGCGAGCGCACGGGCATCGCGGGCCGCGGCACTGAGGTGGAATTTCGCCACGGTGAGCTCGATCAACTGCCGCTAGCCAACGCCGAAGTCGACGGCATCGTGTGCGGCATGGTGCTTCACCATCTGCCAGCGCTCGAGCGACCACTGCAGGAAATGCGCCGCGTGCTCAAGCCCGGCGGCACGGCGGTGGTGCTCGATTTGGCGCCCCATCGCGAGGCATGGCTCCACGATACCCTGGGCCATCGACATCTCGGACTGAGCCCCGTGGACGTCGCCGCCGCCTTCCAGCGCGCCGGCTTCAGCACGGTCGAGATCGAACCTGTGGACGATCGCTACCAGCCGCGCCGCAGCGACTCGGCGGACGAGACTCCCCCACAACTTTCACTGTTCCTCGTGCGCGCCCGAACGGGGCGCCCGTAACTCACTCACCTTTTCACTTCATCACCGTCACCACTGCGCCAAACACGAATCCATGAGCCCCACTGCCACCACTTCGAGCCACGACTTCAAGGTCGCGGACCTTTCCCTCGCCACCTTCGGACGCAAGGAGATCGATCTTGCCGAGCACGAAATGCCGGGCCTGATGGCCTTGCGCGCCGAGTACTCCGCCAAGAAGCCGCTCAAGGGCGCGCGCATCACCGGTTCGCTGCACATGACGATCCAGACCGCGGTCTTGATCGAGACGCTTGTGGACCTCGGAGCCCAAGTTCGCTGGGCCTCCTGCAACATCTTCTCGACGCAGGATCACGCCGCGGCCGCGATCGCGATCGGCCGCAAGGGCAGCGCGAAGTCGCCCAAGGGGATCCCGGTCTTCGCCTGGAAGGGCGAGACCCTCGATGAATACTGGTGGTGCACGGAGATGGCGCTCACCTGGCCCGATGGCAAGGGCCCGAACATGCTGCTCGACGACGGCGGCGACGCCACGTTGCTCGTGCACAAGGGCACGGAGTTCGAGAAGGCCGGTCGCGTACCGAAGCCCACGAAGGATGACAGCGAGGAATACGCCCTGATCCTCGGCGTGCTCGCGCGCACGCTGAAGAGCGACAACGGCAAGTGGACCGCCATGGCGAAAAACATCCGCGGCGTTTCCGAGGAGACGACCACGGGCGTGCACCGCCTGTACCAGATGAAGGAAGCTGGCACGCTGCTCTTCCCGGCGATCAACGTCAACGACTCGGTCACCAAGTCGAAGTTCGACAACCTCTACGGCTGCCGCCACAGTCTCGTTGACGGGATCATGCGCGCCACGGACGTGATGCTGGCCGGCAAGGTCACCGTCGTGCTCGGCTACGGCGATGTGGGCAAGGGCTGCGCCCAGTCCCTGCGCGGCCAGGGTGCGCGCGTGGTCGTGACCGAGATCGATCCGATCTGCGCCCTGCAGGCCGCCATGGAGGGCTACCAGGTGACGACGCTCGAGGACGTGCTCGAGACCGCGGACGTGTTCGTGACCGCCACGGGCAACAAAGGCGTGATTCAGGCGAGCCACATGGCGCGCATGAAGCACAACGCGATCGTCGGCAACATCGGCCACTTCGACAACGAGATCGACATGTCCGGCCTGGCGAAAACGAAGGGCGTCAAGCGCGTCACCATCAAACCCCAGGTCGACGAGTGGTGCTTCGCCGACGGTCACTCGGTGATCGTGCTGGCCGAAGGCCGCCTGCTGAACCTTGGTTGCGCCACGGGGCACCCCAGTTTCGTGATGTCGAACTCGTTCACCAACCAGGTCATGGCGCAGATCGAACTGTTCCAGAACCACGAGCTGTACGAGAAGAAGGTCTACACCCTGCCCAAACACCTCGACGAGCGCGTCGCGCGCCTGCACCTGGACAAACTGGGCGTCAAACTGACGAAGCTGACCTCGGAGCAGGCCGCCTACCTCGGCGTTCCGAAGGACGGCCCCTACAAGCCTGACCACTACCGCTACTAGGGATTGAAGCCCATGCTGTGCGGCGATGAGCGCCGCGCAGCTTGACACCCATCGCCCCGTCGGACGGCTCGCGCCCAGTCCGACGGGGCGCTTGCATCTGGGGCACGCGCGCAGCTTCTTGATCGCGTGGTGGCACGCACGCTCGCGCGGCGGGAGCATCGTGCTGCGTCTCGAGGACCTCGATGTAACGCGCCTGCGCGAAGGCAGCGTTGCGGCGACCATCGAGGACCTGCGCTGGCTTGGACTCGATTGGGACGGCGATCCGCTGCTGCAATCGAGCGACACCGTCGCCATGGAGACCGCTTGCGCAGGGTTGCTCGCGCGCGGCGCCGCCTACGCCTGCGTCTGCACACGCGGCGAGATCCGCGCGCTGTCCGCGCCCCATGCCGACGAAGAGGAGCCGCGCTACCCGGGCACTTGCCGGGGCAAGTTCGATTCCCTGGAGCACGCGCGGCGCGTCTCGGGCCGCGAGCCCGCCCTGCGCCTGTGCGTGCCAGAAGGCGAGCTCGAGATCACCGACGGCATCTGCGGACCGCGACCTTTCAACGTTGCCCGCGACGTCGGTGACATCGTCCTGCGCCGCCGCGACGGAGCCTTCGCGTACCAATTGGCCGTGGTCGTCGACGATGCGCGCCAGGGCGTGAACGAAGTGGTGCGCGGCGACGACTTGCTGCCCAGCGCTGCGCGCCAGTGGCATGTGCAGCGACTGCTCTGGCTCCCCCGCCCGCGCTGGTGGCACGTGCCCCTGGTCCAGGACGAGGACGGCGTCCGGCTGGCCAAGCGCCGCGATTCGACCAGTCTGGCCGAGCTGCGGGCTGAAGGCGTCGATCCGCGCGCGATTGTCGCCTGGGCCGCCCGAACCTGCGGCCTGGAGCCCGGGCGCGGGGCATCCGCCTCGGACCTAGCGGCGGAATTCTCGATGGACCGCGTGCCGCGCGGAGCCGTCCGATTGCGCGCGCAGGACCTGGCGGGGCTGCGTCTTTCGCGCTGAAGTACCGCGCCGGCCTAGCGCCGCCTTGACTCTCGCCGACCTCGGGCTACCCTTCTCGCGGTCCGTATTCCCCGATAGCTCAATGGTAGAGCACCCGGCTGTTAACCGGGTTGTTGTAGGTTCGAGCCCTACTCGGGGAGCCACCTCTCTCGTCGGAAGAGAGCGCGTCGCGCGCACGGCTGACGGTGCCTTCTCTCCGTGTCCGAGTCGGAGGGCTCGTAAAGGGCGGTGTGGGTCGGGTTTCCCATCGTCGGATGCTCTCCGGTCACTGAGCCGAGAGCATTGGCATCGCCCCCCCCTTCGCCTTCGAGAACCCTCCTCGAGCCTCGATATCGCCGGTGAAGGCAATGCCTGACCGGACGTGCTGAGTTCCACGCGCCTTACACATCCTCATCGGTGCATCGGCTGCACTGTTGCGTAGGCTCGCGCCATGCTGCGCTTCCCCACGCTCCTTGCGCGGTTGACCTCCTGGGCGGGTTCGTCCCTGGCTGCGTTGCTATCCGCTGGCTGCTCCTCGCTCGAGTCGCGCTTCTACCAGCCGCAGGCGATCGAATACGCGGTTCCGCCGGGGGTCGAGGAACGCATGGTGACCGCTGAGGACGGAACGAGGCTTCAGACTTGGTTCCTACCGTCGCCTTCGCTTCGCGACGGATTGGTCGATCGCGCTCCGCTCGTCGTGATCTGTCCGGGGAGTCGGACGCAGATCGACGAGCTGACGCCGCTGCTGCGACCCATCGCCATGCAAGCGGACGTCAGCTTGCTGTTGCTCAACTATCGGGGCTACGGGCGCTCCGAAGCCAAAACGTCGGTGACGCGGCGCACGACACTCATCGACGCGCGCGCGGTCCTCGACCACGCTTTTCAACGGGCCGATGTGGATCCCCGTCGCATCGCGCTCATGGGCTACAGCTTGGGAGCGGTCCCGGCCTTGGCGCTCGCCGCTCAGAGCACAGAAGTCCCGGCGGTGGTGATCGGCGGCGTCTATGGACGCGCGTCGGACGTGCTGGCCGACAGTGGCTATGGAAGTCTGACGTGGTTGATCGGTTCGAATCACGATCCCGTGGACTCCGCTTCCGGCATGACCGGTCGACCCGTATTCCTGTTCCATGGCGAAGAGGATCGGGACGTCCCGCCGTACCACGCACTCGAACTGGGAGCCGCGCTTTTGCGCTCGGGCGCCGATCTCGAGTTGCACCTGGTGGCGAACCGCAACCACTACGACGTGCTCGCGCCCGAATCGAGTCTGAATGAAGACCTCATCGCGTTCTTGCGCAAGACGCTGCATGGGAAGGGCGAGGCATCGGCTCCCCTGAAATGAGCCTCACCCAGGATCACCAGGAGCACGAAGACTCCCGATTCAGGAGCGAGTCTCCTCCAGCACGGCTTGGACTCCCGCAGGCCGGGTGATCTCCGGCCAGCCCCGGCACTGGCACCTCGGCTGAGTCTTTTGATCCGCTGACGTGCATCGAGCGGCCCCCCGCAGTTTGCCGGGGCGGCGTGCCCGCGGCGTCCTATCGCGACCGGATCGTGCCCGACCGCCAAGAGGAAACGCGAAGCTGTCAGCATCGGCCAGCCCCTGGGCACAGAGCGATTTTGGTTACCCCTGAAAAGAGCTCTCTGGCTAGGTACCCCGGTAGCGGGGCATGATCCAGACGCATGCGCCCCGGATCCACACTCGGCAACTACGAGATTCTCTCCGCGCTGGGAGCTGGCGCGATGGGCGAGGTCTATCGCGCGCGGGACACGCGCCTGGAGCGCGAGGTGGCGATCAAACTCTTGCCGGACGAGTTCGCGCAGGACGATGAGCGGCTGCGGCGCTTCGAGCGCGAGGCCAAGTCGCTGGCCAGCCTCAACCATCCCAACGTCGCGCAGATCTATGCGGTCGATCGGAGCGGCTCGACGTACTTCCTGGTGCTCGAGCTGGTCGAAGGCGAGACGCTGGCGGAGCGCTTGTCGCACGGCCCTCTGCCGCTCGACGAAGCGCTCGAGATCTGCCGCCAGATCGCAGAGGGCCTCGAAGCCGCGCACGAAGCGGGCGTGATCCACCGCGACCTGAAGCCCGCGAACATCCGCATCACGCCGCAGGGAGCGGTCAAGGTGCTCGACTTCGGACTCGCCAAGCCGATGCGCGCCGGCGGCGAGCGCAAGTCCTCGACCGAAAGCGTGCTCTCGACCGAACAGGGTCGCTTGATCGGCACGCCGACCTACATGGCGCCCGAGCAGGCGCGCGGCAAGCCGATCGACAAGCGCGTCGACCTGTGGGCCTTCGGCTGCGTGCTGTTCGAGTGCCTGACGGCGACGCGCGCCTTCGCCGGCGACACGCTGAGCGACGTGCTGGCCGCGGTGCTCGAACGCGAGCCGGACTGGGCGCGCCTGCCGCAGGCTACGCCGAGGCGCGTGCGCGAACTTCTCGAGCGCTGCCTCGCCAAGGACATCGCACGTCGCCAACGCGGTGCGGGCGACGCGGCGCTGACGCTGACGCTGCGCGATGCGCTCGCCAATCCTGAATCGAGTCCTGCGCAGGCGCGCGCGCCGTCGAGTCGGCAGGCTTGGGTCCCCTGGGCGGTCGCGGCCGCAGGCCTGTGTTTCGGCGCGTGGGTGTGGATGACCCAGCGCTCCGTCGAATTCAAGCCCGCGCTCGACGCGCCGGTCGTGCGTTTCGACCTCGCGCTGCCGACCCAGTCGCGGCTTGCGCTCAGTGATCGTCTGATGAACGAACTCGCCGTCTCGCCCGACGGAGCGAGGATCGCCTTCGTGGTCGAGCAGGCGGGCAAGACGGCGCTGTACATGCGCCGACTCGACGAGCGCGAGGCAACGCGCGTCAACACCGCCAAGGATGCGCGCGGGCCGGCCTTCTCACCCGACGGCCAATAGCTGGCGTACTTCGACGACTACGAGCGTCTGGTCAAGGTGCCCGTGGCCGGAGGGCCGCCGCAGCTAGTCGCCGAGGTCAGCCTTTCCTTCGGCAATGCCGCCTGGTCGCGCGACGAGCGCATCAGTTTCGTGGCCGTGCGCGAGGGCAAGGCTGAGCTGCTCACCGAAATCGACGTGAAAAGCGGAGCTTCGCGCGTGATCGTGGAAGCCAAGGCGGCCTTCGAGGGCTACGAGAACGTGGCGGTCACGCCGGACGACTCGTGGCTGCTGCTCGACGGCTGGGTCGGGACGGGCGTGGACGACTACCGCGTCATGTCCGTCGATCGTGCCAGCGGCGCGATCGAAATCCTGCTGGAGAACGCAAGCAATCCCTGCGCCGTAGGCGACGACTTCCTGGTGTTCCAGCGCGGCGCGTCGCTGTTCGCGATGCGCTTCGACTTCCGCGAGCGCCGCGCACTTGGCGAAGCGCGCATGGTGGTGCCGGGCGTAGCGACCGATCGCTGGGGCGGCAGCTCGCAGTTCGCAGTTTCGGCCGAGGGCACGCTGGTGTTCGCACCCGGCAAGCGCCGCGGCGAGGGCCGACGGATCGTGTGGTGCAATCCCGACGGCAGCGTCGAGCCCCTGGTCGACGGCGTCGATGCGTTCCCGGGCCACTTCCAACTGTCCGCGGACGGTACGCGCCTGATGATTTCGACGCTGCGCGAGCGCGAGGAACTGTGGACGTACGACCTCATCGGTCGCGGAATGACGCCCGTGATCGCGGGCGAATTCTACGGCGCGGTCCTCGCCCCGGCCGGAGACTCCGTGTTCTACGGAGTCAACACGGGAACGCTGCGCGAAGTGCGCCGCGCTCCGGTCGTCGGCGGCACGCACGAGCTGATCTGGACGGGGCGCCTGGTGCCGGAGTGCCTCAGTGCCGACGGCAAGACCCTGCTGCTCACCAACGAGGCTGCCGATTCGAACGGGAACAAGGTCGACATCGTGCAGCTCGATCTCACGCGGAAGCCACCCGAACTCGCAGCGGTGATCGCGACTCCGGCGGCCGAGTCCCAAGCACGGCTGTCGCCGGACGGCCGCTGGCTTGCCTACGGATCCGACAGCTCGGGCCGAGACGAGGTCTATTTGCGCGCCTGGCCGGGCGGCGGCCGCGATTGGAAGCTCAGCAGCGACGGCGGCTCGGTACCACGCTGGTCGGCCGATAGCAGCACGCTCTACTACCTCGAGGATGTGCGCCTGATGGCCGTACCGCTCGAACGCTCGGGCACGGGCGCCACGGCGCAGGTCAAGGTCGGCGCAGCGCGCGAGATTCTGACCGACATCAGCTTCGCAGAGACCGAGTCCTTCGAGATCGGCAACGACGGACGCGTGGCCAGGGTCGAGCTGGCCGATTGGGAGCGCGCCGAGGCGCGCCTCGAAGTGGTCGTTGGCTGGCTTGAGGAGCTGCGGCGCACGCTCCCGATGGGCGAAGCTCGGCGCTGAGCGCGCTTGATCCTCCCGCTAAACCGATACCAGTTTCAATGGGGGTCATGACCGTGCCGCCAGGGAGTCAGGATGCTCCGGCGATCGGCATTTCTGCTGCGGACGCACTCTTCGCCTGCTGAACTCGAACCGCACCGCGAGCGCAGTGAGCGTCGCCGGCCACAGCGCCAGGACGCGCGCAATTGCGCCGCCCCGACGATCCGGGCTGACCTTCGCGGCATAGTTGACACCAGCGTGCTGTGCGCTCCCCACGCTGGCGCCAACCAACGGCGCGGTGGCTTCGCGTGCGCGCGCGACGGCGATTTGCCACGCGATCCACGGCCTGCCGGCCAAGCGCTGTCGGAGAACGCCTCATGGCAGGCCCACTGCTCCTCGAAGCTGTGGAAACCGTTGCTCGCCGCCAGTAAGCACGGCAAGCTCTGCGTATGACGCGCCGAATGATCGCCAGGAGACTTCTCCTGGTCCTTGCGTGCGCCTGCGTCGCCATCGCCTGCGTCGAGGCGTGGCTGCGATTCGTGCAGCCTGTGAATTCGGCCCGCATTGAAGCGCCGGCCGCGGACGCGCGCGGCGGGTGGTACGGGCTCATCCACAGACAGTCGAGCGTGCCCGGACTCGCGTACGAGCTCGTCCCGGACCTCGATCGCGACGGCTCGGGCGTGCGCGTCAAGACGAACTCGCTCGGCATGCGCGACGACGAGCCGCTGCCGCGCTCCACGCCGAAACTGTTCCGCATCCTCGCACTCGGCGACTCGGTGACGTTTGGATTCCGCGTTCCCGTCGAGTCCGGATTCTGCGCGGTGCTCGAACAGCGCCTCGCCAACGTCGCATCGGATTCGCGGCGCTTCGACGTACTCAACACCGGCGTGTCGGGTTATTCGTCGCGGGACGAAGTCGCCGCGCTCGAAGGCAAGTGGCTCGCGTTGGAGCCCGACCTCATCCTCTTGTGCTACAGCTTGAACGATCCCGAGATCGAGCCCAGCCAACCGTTGCATCGGTATTTCGCGAAAACGCACTGGTGGCAGCACAGCAGCACGCTGAATTTCGTCGCGAACCGCTGGAAAGGCCGCAAGATGCGCACGCTCGGCGACGGCGACTACTGGCGCTACTTGCACGCGCCTTCGGAGCCTTCGTGGAAGAGCGTGCAGACCGCGTTCGAGCAAATCGCCGCGCGCGCCCGCGAGCGCAAGATCCCCGTCGCCCTCGCGATCTTCCCGATGTTCGGGCCGGCAGAGTGGAAGGCCTACGCCTATCGCGAGCAACACGCGCAGGTCGCTGCTGAAGGAGCGCGCAACGGCTTCCTCGTGCTCGATCTCCTGGCACGGTTCGAGCAGGAAGACCCGGCGAGCCTCCTGATCAGTCCCGACGACATGCACCCCAACGCAGCTGGGCACGCGATCGCCGCGGAAGAACTCCTGAAGTTCCTCCCGGTGAACTGAACGTCAGATCGCGCAGTTGAGCTCGGGTCATGTCGCTTTGAGCGCCGTCAGAGGTTGCCCCACTGCTTGCCCACAACGCCAACCACCACGGGAGACTGTCGAGAACGGCCCGGGCAGGCCCCCAGCTCTCTGCGGAGTGTTGGCGTGCCCGCATGATCGAGGACCTGGATGCCTTATCCCTGGAAAGCGGTGGCGATCCGTCTGTCGAGCACGGACCGCGATGACGGATACGCTTGAGCAAGCCGCTGGATCTCGCATCATTCGATTGTGTTCGTGCACACGAAGCGAAGTAGACCGCGGCCGCATTCTCGAGGCGCTGTGCAGCCTGGTGGCGTAGCTGCGCCATCGGGCCATGCTCGACAGGTTCGCGCTGGCGCTCAGGATCTTCCTGGTCGAGGGCGGCGACTTCGCGCGCACCGATCGGACCTGATGCGCGTTCTTACTGATCCTCCTGGTTGCGACGTGCTGGCCGCGGTCGGACTGCCATGAGCGGCGCGTTTGGCTCGGCTCAGCGCGCCTCGCCGAGCACCGAGGTGATCAGCTCGGCCTGCCCCTGGCCTCCGATCTCGTTGCCGCGCACGCTCCAGTGGGTGTTGCGCAGCAGGTACATGTGGCGACCGTCCGAGCCGGTTTCCGCCGCGCGCAGTTTTGGCAGCAGGTCTAAATAGGGAACTCCGCGCTCATCGAGCCAGGCCTTGACCAGCCGCTGTGCAAGATCGCGCTCGAGCCTGTGGTCCGGCAGGCCCCCGACGACGTCGGCCCACACCACGTCGTCGACTTGGAACTCGTCGGGGATCAGCAGGAAGGCCAGCGGTGTTGTCCCGGCGGCGTCGATGATCTTCTGGAGCTCGCGGAAGAAGGGCCCGAAGACCTCCGGCTTGTCCTCGCAGATTGCGATTGCGCGCCCCCATTGGATCGCCAGGTAGCCCTCGCGCGTGAAACCGGGCTGCTCGAGCTCGGGGTTGCGGAGCCAGGGCAGGTGCTTCGCAAGCTCGTCGAGGTCATCGATGCGCCCCACCGAGGTCGCGCGCTCCCCGCCCGCTCCGCCGATCGTCCGGTCGGCGCCGCCGATCGCCCGGCGCTCGCGTGCTATCCGGCCAATGCGCCTCGGCACCAGGTACAGGTACAGGTTGTCGCGGTCGAACCACGAGCGAAGCCAACTCCTGTCAGTGACGGCGCGGCTGCCGAGGAAACCGACATCGTTGCCGAGGAACAGACCGATCACGATCAGGTCGGGGGCCAGCGGAATCGCCTCCTCGCACATCATCAGCAGGTATTCGGGCGGACCGACGGCGGCGATGCCCATGTTGTAGACCCGCGTTCCAGGCAGTAGTCGCTCGCACACCGTGGTGTAGTTGTAGTAGTGCGGAACCGAGCTCAGGCTGAACGAATCCCCGATCGAGACCACCAGGCGCTCGCGCGCTGGATCGGCGGATGCCGAGACCAGCGCCGACTTGGGCAAGAACTCCTCGTCGTAGTGGCCAGTGCTGTTGCACGGGAACCCGTAGAGCATCTCACCTGGCGGACGACGTAACCGCTCCATGATCTGCGCCGCACGTTGTGTGGTGCGCGCGAATACGGCCGAGGGTCGCAAGACCGCGTAGCCACGCAGGGAGAGCTCGGTCAGCGGCGCCGCAAGGCACAGGCTGAAAAGGAGCGCATCGAAGGCGCGAATCGTCCGCGGCCCGAGCGCGGACGCGACGCGAACCTCGACCAGCGCCCAAAGCGACAGGATCCCCGCGGCAATCCCGGCGAAGAAATCTAGGACGGGGAGCTTGAACGGCTGGAAGAACACCAGGTAGACCGCCGCGGCGAGCACGGTGACACACAGCGCCGCGCGCAGGGTCGCGGGCCTCGCCGGCCGGCCGCGCCGCCAGTCGCGCACGCGCACGGCGAGCGCCGCGATGCAGACCGCCGCCGACAGCCAGGCCAGCGCGATCATCCAGCGCGAAGAACTCCCGAGCAAGACCTCCAACTCGTCGCGGTCTCGCAGCGACTGGACGATCGATCGGATGGCCAGGCCGCCGGCCAGGATCAGGACGCCGACCACGGAGGCATGCGCGAGCGCGCTCGAGGGCGGTGCGACGGATCTCATACTCGCTGGCCACCATAGCATCCGAGGTCCGCCGCGGTGAGCGGGCTCCGGCGATACGTTCAGCGCAAACGTCAACAGGGAGTCGACGACACCACCCCATGCAAAGACAGATCGTGAACTCCAATCCACTCGACAATATCGCATGGTCCGGAGCAGCAACCCCCTGGTGGCGGCCAAAGAACTGCGCGTCGACCACAGTGCCGGGCACGAGCAGGTACGACGCAGGGAGACCGCCGAGTCCACCGACCGCGAAGAGGTTCGGGGCGATGGCGTAGGCGTACGAGCAATCGTTCGGGGGCGCATTGCCGCCCGAGGTGAGCGCAATCGAGCGCTTGATCGGCGAGCTGATGCAACGCAGGCCTCCACTGAAGTCCAACGCGGCGCGCCCGCCGTTGGTGTAGATCAGGAAGCCCGGCTTGTTGTTGATCACGCTGCTCGTCGTGATCGTGAATCCGGATCCGGTGCTCGCGCTAGGAGACCCGCTGGAGGCGATCACCGGTGTGCAACCGAGCGAATCGACTGTGGCGGTGCACGACACCACCGCGTTGGGCGCTGTGCGGACCAGCCGCCCCCAGGATCTGCGCCCCTCGACGTACTCCAGTGCCCGCACTGGGGCGCACTGTGCAAGATCATCGCGGGATCCACTTCGCAACAGCCCTTGATGATCCGTTGCGATTCGTCGCCTCGCGAGTGACCTGCCCCCCTCAGACCGGTCCAGATCTCATCATAGGATCTGGGCCCCAACCGAAGGGACATCAACATGGGCAGGAAGCGACGCCACAGTGACGAGCAGATCATCCACAAGTTGCGCGAAGCCGA
>CANKOY010000046.1 GCA_947484275.1 Planctomycetota bacterium
CCTACGCCACGCTGCGCATGCCCGTGGACGTGTTTCCCGACCTCACGGCGCCCACGGTGACCGTGATGGTGGAAGGCGAGGGCATGTCGCCCCAGGAAATGGAGTCCCAGGTCACCTTTCCGATCGAGACCGCCATGAACGGCGCGGCAAGTGTGCGCCGCGTGCGATCGGGCACGGCTGTGGGCCTATCCGTGGTCTGGGTCGAATTCGAGTGGGGGACCGACATCCATCGTGCCCGGCAGACCGTCACGGAACGCCTCGGCGCGGTTGGGGGCGAGCTGCCATCGCAGGTCAAGACGCCGACCATCGCGCCGGTGTCTTCGATCATGGGCGAGATCGTGTTCATTTCCCTGACCTCAGACCGCCACGGTCCGATCGAGCTGCACACCGCGGCACAGACGCAGATTCGCCGCCGTCTGCTCTTGGTCTCTGGGGTTTCTCAGGTGACGCCGATCGGAGGCGACGAGAAGCAGTACCAGGTGGTGCTGTCGCCCGCGCGCCTGCGGGCCTTTGACATCGCTGCGTCCGAGGTGGCCCTGGCGCTGGAAGCCACCAACGAGAATTTGGCGGCGGGCGTGCTGATCCAGGGGCCCCAAGAGACGATCGTTGAAGGCATCGGTCGCATTCGCACTGAGCGCGACATCGCGAGCACGGTCGTGGCCCTGCGCAACGGCGTCCCGATCGCAATCTCCGATCTCGGCACCGTGGGGATCGGCGCGGCCATCCAACGCGGGGCCGCCGCCTCCTCGCGCCGCGGTCCGAATTGGGAACCGATCATCGTGCCCGGCGTGATCCTCGCCATCCAAAAACAGTCCGGGGCGAACACTCTGGAATTGACCGGACGATTGGACGCGGCCCTGACCGAGATCCAGGCCGGGCTGCCCGAGGGGATGTTCATCAATTCGAAGCTCTTCCGCCAATCGGTGTTCATCGAGAACTCCATCTCGAACACCTCGACCGCTTTGCTCGAAGGCGCGGCGATGGTCGGGTTGATCGTGATCGCGTTCCTGTTCAGTGCGCGGGCGAGCGTCATCACACTGCTGGCTCTGCCGCTGTCCTTGGTGACTGCCGTGCTCGTGCTGCAACTCCTGGGCAGCAACATCAACACGATGACACTGGGCGGGATGGCCATCGCGATCGGTGCTCTGGTGGACGACGCGGTCATTGCGGTCGAGAACATCGTGCGCAGGCTGAGACTGAATGCCGCGCTCGTGCCCGAGAAGCGCCGCACGACGATGGGCGTTGTCTACGCCGCCAGCGTCGAAGTCAATGCGTCGATGGTGCTTGCGACCGTGATCATTCTCCTGGTCTTCACACCGATCTTTTTCCTCAGTGGCATCGAGGGTCGCTTGCTGCGGCCCCTGGGCATTGCGTTCTGCGTGTCGCTCGCCGCGTCGCTGGTGGTGGCGCTGACCTTGACCCCGGCCCTGTGCTCGCTGATGTTGCCGAGAAGCCGCAGCGTCCTCTCGGCGCGCGAGCCGGGTCTCGTGGTGCTCCTGAAGCGCACCTACGCCCGTCCCCTGGACTGGTCCCTGCGGCACCCTTGGGCCTTGGCCGTGCCCAGCGTGCTCCTACTGGGGGCGAGTGTCCTCTCCGCGCTGTCCATGGGCCGCAACTTCCTGCCGGAGTTCAACGAGGGCGCCCTGGTGGTCGGAGTGGTCACTGTCCCCGGAACGTCACTGGCCGAGAGCGACCGCCTCGCGGGTTTGGTGGAGACCGCGCTGATGGATCACCCCGAGGTCGTCGCCATCGGCAGGCGCACCGGACGGGCAGAGGGCGATGAGCACGTCCAGGGCGTCGAGGCCAGCGAGATCGACCTTACCCTGGACATGGAAGCCGCCGCGCGCGTCGGCCGGCCCACGCGCACGAAGTCGGCGTTGCTCGAGGCACTGCGCGAGGACCTTGCGACGATTCCGGGTGTGCAGACGACCCTGGGACAGCCGATCAGTCACCGAATCGACCACATGCTCTCCGGGACACGTGCCAGCATTGCCGTCAAGTTGTTTGGGGAGCGGCTCGAGACCTTGAGTTCGGTCGCGGGGAATATTGAGGCCCAGATGCGCCTCATTCCCGGTGTGGTCGATCTCTCCACCGAGCAGCAAGCACAGGTGCCTTCCCTGCGCGTGGAGTACGACCGCGAGGCCATGGCGCGCCACGGACTGCGCGTGGCCGATGTGGCCCGCGCACTGGAATTGGCGACACGCGGAATCGTCGTCGGTCGCGTGTTCGAGGGCTTGAACACGTTCGAACTGATCGTGCGCGCGGGCGCCGTCAGCGAAGTGAGCGCAACGTCCATCGAGGACGCGTACGTGGACACCCCAGGGGGCGCGAAGATCCCCCTGAAGTACCTGGCCGCGATCCGCGAAGACCGCAGCCCGAACTTCATCAGTCGCGAAAATGTGCAGCGCAAGATCGCCGTCACCTGCAACGTGGCCGGCCGAGACATCCGCGGCGTGGTGGAGGACATCCGCGCTGCAATTCTCGCCAAGGTTGAACTCCCGCCCGGCTACCACGTCGAATACGGCGGCCAATTCGAGAGCGCTGAGGCCACCGGGCGATTGCTGGCGGTCCTCGGCGTGTTGATCGTCGCTGGAATTGCTGCGCTGCTGTATTTCCTGTTCAACTCGGCGCGCGACATGTTGCTGGTCATGGTCAATCTACCCCTGGCGCTGATCGGCGGAGTCCTGGGCGTGTACCTCGGCGGCAGCGTCCTGTCCGTGGCTTCGATCATCGGCTTCATCACGGTCTTCGGTGTCGCCGCGCGCAACGGGATCATGTTGGTGTCGCACATTCGTCACCTGCAGGAATTCGAGGGTGTCGGCAACCTGCGCGACGCGGTGCGCACCGGCGCCATGGAACGTTTCGCGCCGATTTTGATGACTGCTCTCGCTGCGGGGCTCGCACTGGTGCCACTGGCGCTGCGCGGGGATCAGCCCGGGAATGAAATCCTGACTCCCATGGCGATTGTGATCCTGTTTGGTCTGTTGTCGTCCACGGCGTTGAACATGCTGCTCGTTCCCGCGCTGTACTTGCGCTTCGGCCGTCCGGTCGCGCTGCGGTCGAGTCAGGAAAATGACATGGAGTTGCGTCATGGATAATTCGATGTGGCGGATTGCTCTGTTGCAGAGTCTCTTGCTCTGCGCCTGTGCCAGTGTCGAGGTTGATCCGACCCCGGATCAGGATGCTGCGCGCGCATTGATCCGCGAGGCCAGCGGCATCGCTGACCTGCACGCCGCGCAGTCTGCGCCGATGTCAGACGAGCAAATCGCCCGCGCGCTCGCGGACGGACTCTCGCTCGACGACGCCCTGCGCCTGGCGTTGCTGAACAATGCGCGCTTGCAGGCCGGGTTCTCCGGCCTTGGCGTGGGACGCGCTGATTTTGTGCAGGCCGGACTGCTGACGAATCCAAGCTTGGGCCTTGGGTTGCTCGTTCCAATCGACGGTGGGCGGGGCAATTTCACCGCGGACTTGGCCCAGAGTTTTTTTGACCTGTGGCAGCTGCCCGCACGCCAGGAAGTCGCGCGCACGGCGATCGAGCAGCGCATCCTGGAGCTCTCGCGTTTCGCGGGCGAACTTCTGGCAGAAACGAAGCTCGCCTACTTGGAGAGTGTCGCAGCCGAAATGCTGCGCGAGACTTCGCTTGAGAGTGCCGTCCTGGCACGGTCTGGCGTCGAGGCCCTGGAATATCTCCAACAGGCCGGCGCGGGTAGCCCCATCGAAGTGAGCCTTGCGCGTACACACGCCCTGAGCGCGGAGCTCGTTGCCGCGCAGCATGAGCGCGAGGCGTTAACAGCGCGCCGACGGTTGGCGTCTCTGCTGTCGCTGCACCGCGATCTCCTGGGGGTCGAATTGTCGGACCCGCTGCCCGAGCCGCGCACCCAGGGGTTGGACCGCGAGGCCCTGGTGGCTCGCGCACTCTCCACACGCCTCGATCTGCGCGCTGCGCACTGGGCCGTCGCAAGTGCGGATGGCGAAGTGGAATTGGAAAGACGCCGCAGCCGGGCTCAGCTCGACGTCGGAGCTTCGATCGAACGGCCCGAGCGCGGATCGAGCGTTGATTTGTTGGCTGGCCCAACCGCGAGCCTCGAACTGCCGATCTTCGACAACAATGGCGCCCAACTGCGCCGTGCCCAGTACCGACGCGACGAACTCTCCAGGGAACTCGAGGCCCTGGCCGCCGAGGTCGCCCAGGATGTCCGTGCGGCCGTGGACCGAGCTGAATCCAGCGCACGTTCGGCACGCTTCATCGCCCTTGAACTCCTGCCCCAGGCGGAACGAGGCGCGGAACTCGTGCAGCGTGCCTTTAGTCTTGGGGATGTGACCCGACTGTCGTGGCTCGAGGCCCAGGCCAGGGTGCTCGAGGCACGGCGAATTGGAATCGAGGCCATGTTGGAGGCCGCGAAATCGACGGTCGAAGTCGAGCGCGCTGGCGGCGCGTCACTTGTCGTCCTGCTCGAGCCTTGAGTGCAGTGATTGCTTAGGGCCCGCGCAAGAATAACTTGACCATTTCGCCGGCCCTCGCCGCCGCTGGCTGCGTTGCACCTCCTCGGAAACCATTGAGGTTGCCTGCGTCGGTGCGCCTTGCCAGCAGCGACGATGGCTCGGCGAAATGGCCAACTTATTCTTGCGCGAGCCCTTAGACTCCGCCACACCATGCAAACGCTAGCGCGCCTCGCTCTCTGTCTATCGCCTTTCATCGTCGCCTGCAGCTCCAGCACCGGAAGTGCCGCGGGCGGGGAGCGAGCTGTCGCCGCGACGAGCGCGGAGGTTGTCCGCCTCAGTCAGGACGTCGCCTGGCTCGCGGACGACGCGCGCGAGGGACGGCGCGCGGGGACCGAGGGAGAGCGCGTTTCGGCCCTCTGGCTCGCCGCGCGACTCAAGTCCCTTGGGCTCGAGGCTGCCGGAACGAGCGGGAGTTTCCTGCAGGAATTCCAAGTGCCCCTCGCACCCCGGGCGGGTGAGGCCTCACTCGTGCGCATGGAGACTGATCGCGGCAGCCGCATGGTCAGCGAGTGGAAGGGCGTGCTGCCCTTGTTTTGCTCCGAGGCTGGTGCGGCAGAGGGCCCGCTGGTGTTCTGCGGCTTTGGCATCGACAGCCTCGATCAACAGTGGAACGACTTTGGAGAGCGCGATCTGAAGGGCGCCATCGTGGTGATGCTGCGCGGAACGCCGCCCCAGAGTGAGTTGTTGCCGGCCGCACCTAGTTCAGGCGGCACCGTCGAGCACTCGGCGAGCTTCGACGGGTCGATTTTTCAAAAGGTCATGGGAGCGAAGCACCGCGGCGCGAGCGGGGTGATCGTGCTGCAGGAAGCGGGCGCCCTGCAGCCTGCGGCCTTCGACGCGGGCCAAAGTGCGCGCGCAGGAATTCCGACGCTCTCCGCGCCGCGATCGGTGTTCGAGGCGTTGGTTGGCGAAGCGCGCGCGCGGGAATTGTGCGCCGCGGCGGATCGTCGCGGGCAATCTGACTTCGGCACGGGGGAAAAGCCGATCATCGTGCGCATCGTTGCCGACGTGCTACGCGAACAGGGAACGGCGTTCAACGTGCTCGCGCGGCTCCCCGGCCGCGAGCGTGCGCGCACCGTGGTAATCGGAGCGCACTACGATCACCTGGGACTCGGCGGTGAGGGCTCCATGGCCGCCGACCGAGCGGGCGAAATCCACAACGGCGCCGACGACAACGCCAGCGGCACCGCTGTGGTGCTGGAGCTTGCGCGCGCCATGGCCGCGGGCCCCGTTCCGGCCGGCGACGTGGTATTCGCGCTTTGGTCGGGGGAAGAACTCGGGCTCTTGGGCAGCGAGTACTGGTGCGAGCACCCGACCCAGGACCTCGCCAGCGTGCGCGCCAACTTGAATCTCGACATGGTCGGCCGCGCGCGCGCACCGGGCGAGCGAAGCTCGATGCCCGCGATGACCGTCCTCGGCGCCGGAACCGCCGTGCCATTTGAAGCATGGCTAGAGGAGGGCGGGCCCGCAGTCGGGCTCAAGCTCGAAATCAGCCGCTCAGGATTTGGTACCGGCGGCAGCGACCACATGTCCTTCATGAAGCGCAGGATCCCTGTGCTGCACTTCTTTACCGGCGTGCACGCCGACTACCACAAGCCCAGCGACGACAGCGACAAGGTCGACGCTGAGGGCATGGCGCGCATTGCGCAGCTAGGTTCCGTGTTGGTGAGCCGGGTGCAGTCCGTGGAGCAGCTCGGCTGGAACGAAGACGAGCCCGACTTGAAGCAGACGCGCGAGGCGCCTCCCGCGGCGTCGAACCGCGGCTTCAGCGTCTGGTTCGGCACTGTGCCCACCTACGGGTTCGAAGGGCCCGGCCTCCTCCTGCAGGGCACCTCCGAGGGTAGTCCAGCCCAGAAGGCGGGTCTGCTCGCCGGTGACATTCTGCTGCAGGTTGGCGACGTGCGGATCGACACGATCCACGATTTCGTCTACGCCCTGCGGATCTACAAACCCGGCGACGTCGTTCTGACTCGCTACCTGCGCAAGGGAAGCGAAGAATCAGTGCGCGTCGCGCTGATTACGCGCGCCGCGCAGTGACGCTGTAGCCGATCAACCGGCACGCGCTCACTTCCACTCGGCGATGAACAGGTTCGTCTCGCCGGCCACGGTCCCGCCGCGGTTCGACGCAAAGACGAGATAGCGACCGTCGGGCGAGAACATCGGGAAGGAGTCGAAACCCGAGTAGCTGGTCAGCGTCTCGAGGTTCGAGCCGTCGACATTCACGGCGAACAGGTCGAAATTGCGCTGCTTGGGATCGCGGTGGTTGCTGGAGAAAATGATCCGCTGATCGTCGGGGAAGAAGTACGGAGCGAAACTCGCGCCACCGAGGTCGGTCACCTGGGTGCGGTTCTTTCCGTCGGCGTCGATCACGAATAGGTCCATGGCCTGGGGCCGGACTTTCCATTCGCTGCGCAACTGACGGTAGGTGGCTTCCTCCGCCGCGCGGTTCTCAGCGGAGAACTTGGTGCAGCGGAACACCAGGCGCTTGCCGTCGTGACTGAAGAACGCGCCGCCGTCGTAGCCCAGGGTGTGCGTGACTTGCTTGAGGTCGCCGCCGTTCAAGTCGCAGGTCCACAACTCGATGTCACCGGAGCGCGTCGACGTGAACACCATGCGATCGCCCAGGGGCGAGACCGTGGCCTCCGCGTCGTAGCCCCACTGGTCGATGATGCGCCGCTCGATCTGCGTGTCGAGGTCCTTGACCCAAATGTCGTACTGGGGATGGATCGACCAGGTGTAGCCCTTGGAGTGGTCTGCCTTGGGCGGACAATCGACCTGCCAGTGCTGCGTCGACGCGAACACGACCTGACTTCCACCGGGCATGAAGTAGGCGCAGGTGGTGACGCCTTGGCCGCTGGAAATCTGGACCGGGGCGCCGCCCCCCGGGCGCGTGGTGAAAATCCGGTCGCAGGGCCAGACCTCACCGAACTTCGCATCGTCGTTGGTGCGCTGGTAGATCAACGCGTCGCCCGCGGGATTCCAGTAGCCCTCGGCATTCTGGCCGCCGACGGTCACTTGCCACAGGTGGGCGAAGTGCACTTCGTCCGGTTGGATCAAGTGATCCGACGGGCGCGCTCCGGCGATGGGGGAGCCCTTGCCGCTGGAGTCTGTGGACGAGCCGGACTCCTGCGCCGCGCAACCCACGAGAGCCAGGAAAGCGAGCGGCGCGAGACACTTGTTCATTGTGGATTCTTGGTCGGAAGCGGGTCAGAGGAGCGGACGGAGCGAGTTTCAGGCACGGGAGTGTCCACATCCGCGGGCAAATCGCAAGCCAACGCGGCGCGCGCCAGGGGTGAACCGGGCACGGGATCCAATCCACCCTTGCACAGGGGCTGGCAGCGCAGAATGCGCCAGAGCGTGAGGCCGACGCCGCGCCAGAACCCGTGCAGTTCCAGTGCTTCGATCGCATAGGCGCTGCAGGTCGGGTGGAATCGACAGGTCGGCGGCTTGAGCGGCGAAAGGAATCTTCGATAGCCGTGCACAGGCCAGGCGACGATCCTGCCGATGCGCCGCACCCTGGGGCCGCCCTGTGATGTCACTGGGGCCCCGGGGTTTCGTCGCGCTTCTTCTCAAACCGCGCTACGGCCTTGGGGCCCAGGCGCGCTAGCTCGCGGCTCGTGGGGCCGAGCGTAGGCTTAAGCTTGGGCGCAGCCGCCACCAGGATGTAGTCGAAGCCAGCGGGCAAGTCCTGGCGCGTCATTCGGAACGCTTCGCGGAACACGCGCCGCACGCGATTGCGGCCGACGGCGTCCTTCCACACTTTCTTGCCGATCGAGAGTCCCAGCCGCGCGCATCCGGCGGAGTTGGGCGAGGCGATGACCAGCAGCACGTCGCCGCGTGCTCGGCTGCCCTGCTTCCAAGCGCGCTCGAAATCTCCCTTGCTCACCATGCGCGTCTCGCGCGGGAGAAGCAGGCGCCGGACCGCGTGCTGCGCGGCCGGATCCGGTGTTGCGGGATCTACTTCCATGGGGTCGAGGGGGTATCCTAGCGCGCTCGAAGGTCCAAGCCGTTCGTCCTGCCGGACGCTGGCCCTGGTCTATGCATCTCAGCCCCTTTTCACACTGGATCGGCGGCATGCCAGCGGCCGATCCGCGCGCGATCAGGTTCGCGCTGCGACTCCCGGGTGGCGAGGAACTGCGCTTTCCGCGGGCCGGGGCGGCGCAATGGAATTCCCTCTGGCCCGCGCTGGAGTCTTTGGCCCTAGGGGGCTCGGTGGCATCGGGAAGCTCGCCTCGACCATGGGCTGGCCGCGCGGCCACGCTCGGGCTTTTGCGCAACGCGGCCGCGGCCCTGCGGGCGGAGGAGAACCTCGCGACTTGCGTCGCGCTATCCACGGGGCTGGAGCCGATCGAAGCCCGAGCGTGGCTCGACGCCGACCTATTTCGCTTCGAGGAGGCGCTAGAGATCCTGCGCGACGGCGGCGAGGGCGATTCCCGTGGTCCCGGAGTCTTCGTTGCGCACTGGAGCGACGGCATCGGTCCCCTGGGCGCGCGCTTGGCGCGAGCGCTACTTGCCCAGGATCCGGTGGTCCTGCTGCCCGATCCGCGCATGCCCTGGGGTGCTGACTTGCTTGCGCGCGCGCTGTTCAGCGCAGGGCTCGACGATCGGGCGCTAACGGTCCTTTGGGACGACACGCAGACCCTGCTGCGACTTGCGGCCGGCGACCCGCGCTGCGCATGGCTGCGTGTGGGCGGACGATCCGCGGAATCCGCGCCGTTGGCTGAAATCGCGCATGCGAAGTTGCGATTGGACCTGTGGCCAGCGCGCAATCGCAGTCTCCCGCTCTCCGACGAGTTCGAGCCGCGCGCGGCCGCGCGCGCCGCGATCGAGCAGGCTTTCGGCCGTGTTGCTACACTCTCCGGCCAAGCTCCAGGTCACGTCGCGCGCGTGATCTGCCCCGAGCGGCAGTTCGCGGCCTTCACCGAGGCCGTGCTCTCGCAACTCGAACAGGCCGATCCGCGCGCCAGTCTCCCGGGGCTGGAAGTCGACTTCTCGAGCGATCTCGAGGCTGCTTGGGGCAGGGCCCTCGATGAAGGGGCCTGCCCAATCTTCGGTGAGCCCGGAGGCCCCTGGCCCCTGGTCCTGACGAACGTCGATCCGCTGCAGCGGCTGGCGCGCGAACGCCGTCCGCGACCACTGCTCTGTTTGATCCGTGCCCGGAATGCGGCCCACGCCGCTGAGCTCGCCCGTCAACTTGATTCAGGCGAGGGCCCGGGCCGCACTCCACCCGTCGGCGCCCACCGGCCGATGTCTGGGGGGCTCTCCAATGAAACGACCACTCCGCTTCCAACCATGAGCTACGCCACCAAGGTCCACGAAATCCTCAAACGTCACCAGCTGGCCGACGGGCTGCCGTTCGTTTTCGACCTCGAGCGCTCCCAGGGCCCCTGGATGGTGGATTCGCGCGACGGCTCCAAGTACCTGGACATGTTCACGTGCTTCGCGAGTTGGCCCATCGGCTACAACCATCCGCGCATGGCGGAGCCGGAGTTCCGCCGCGAGCTCGACCTCGCCGCGGCGAACAATCCTTCGAACTCCGATCTGTACACGGAGTCCATGGCGCGCTTCGTGGAGGCCTTCGCTACACGCGTCACCCCGGCGGGCTTCAAGCATCACTTCTGGGTCTCTGGCGGCGCGCTGGCCGTGGAGAACGCGATCAAAGTCGCCTTCGACTGGAAGGCCGGCAAACTTGGCCGACGCAACCTCGAAGACGACGCCAACGACCTTGTGGTCCTGCACCTGCGGCAGGCCTTCCACGGTCGCTCCGGCTACACGCTTTCCCTGACCAACACCGACCTGATCAAGATCGGTCTATTCCCGAAGTTCGCCTGGCCGCGGGTTCACAACCCCAGCATCGAATTCGATCTCGACGGCGCCGTCGCGAACGATATCGAGGCATCGGAGGCCCGCGCCGAACGCGAAATTGAAGCCGCCTTCGCCGCCCATCCGCGCAAGATCGCCTGCATCCTCCTGGAGCCCATGCAAGGTGAGGGCGGGGACAATCACTTCCGGCCCCAGTTCCTGGCGCGCCTGCGCAGGTTTGCGGACGAAGGCGAAGCGCTCCTGGTGCTAGATGAAGTCCAAACTGGGTTCTTCGGCAGCGGTTCGCCGTGGTTCTGGGAGCGCCTTGGCACGCGGCCCGATGTCGTCGCCTTTGGCAAGAAGACGCAAGTGTGCGGAATCTACGCCGGGCCCCGCGTGGATGAAGTCAGCGACAACGCGTTTGCTCGCGCGGGAAGAATCAACTCGACCTGGGGCGGAAGCCTGGTGGACATGGTCCGCTCGCGGCAGTTCATCGACATCATCCTCGGCGAGAAGTTGCACGAAAACGTCGCGCAGCAGGGCGAGCGCTTCATCGCCGGCCTGCGGCGCGTGGCGCGCTCGCGCGGAGCAATCTCCAACGTGCGCGGCGCGGGTTCGCTGATCGCGTTCACGCTCGAGACCTCTGAAATTCGCGATGCGTTGCTCGGCAAGCTGCGCGAGCGTCAGATCCTGGCGCTCAAGTCCGGCCCCAAGGCCATTCGCTTTCGCATGCCCTTCGTGATTAGCGCCTCCGAGATCGATTGGGCGCTCGATCGCATCGAGAGTTGCCTGCCAGCCAGCGTTTCTAGCCCACGCTGAAAGGCGCGGACTCTCAGGCCAGATTCTTGATCCGCAACTGGCCGCAGGCCGCGTCGCTGTCCACGCCGCGCGACCAGCGCACAGTTCCGATCACGCGCTCGGCCGCCAGGGCCTGCTGGAACAACTCCACGGCGGCCAACACGGGGCGTCCGTAGGGCGCGCCGCGCACGGGGTTGAAGGGAATCAAATTCACGCTGCAGCGCCGGCGCGCCAAGCGCCGGGCCAGGCGCTCCGCGTGCCCCGGCGAGTCGTTGGTGCCCGAGAGTAGTACGTACTCGTAGGTCACTTCGCGCCCGGTCTTTTCGAACCAATCGTCCCCGGCGGCGAGGATCTCCTCGATCGGAACGCCGGCCATGGCCGGAACCAGCTCGCCGCGCTGATCGTCATCGGGCGTGTGCAATGAAATCGCCAGCTGAAAGCGTGGCTTGGTGGGCGCGATGCGCCGCAGTCGGTCGGGAAAGCCCACTGTGGAGACCGTGACCTTGCGCGAGCCCATGCCCATTTCGTCGTGGACGATGTCCAGCGCGGCCTTGAGATTCGCGAAGTTGAGCAGCGGTTCGCCGATGCCCATGACCACGGAGCGCGATAGCTCGCCCAGCGCGCGACCGCGCAGGTACTGCTCGACGATTTCGTGGGTCTCGAGGTTGCGGACGAGTCCGGCCTTGCCCGAGGCGCAGAAGGGACAGCCCACGGGACAGCCGACCTGGGTCGAGACGCACAGGGTCGCCCCTGCGCCGCGCGTGGGATCGCGCGGAGGAATGTGCACAGTCTCCACCGTCGCGTCGCGCTCCCCGTCGCGGGCAAAGGACAAGAGCAACTTGGTGGTTCGGTCCTTGGAGACCACGCGCTCAAGCTCGCGGCCCGCGAGCAGCCGAACCTCGCGCTGCAGTCCGTCGCGCACCTCCCTGGGCAGGGAAGTCATCAGCGAAAAATCCAGTTGGCCCTTCTCGAGAATCGCCTGGCGCACGATGCGCCCGTGGAATGGTCGTCCTCCGAGCTTGGCCACCAAGGCCGAGAAATCCTCCCCGGACAGGCTCAGGAACGCAGGCGCGCTGCCGGAGGTCGAGCTCACCGGCGCGGACTCGCCTCGAGTGCCTTGCGCAGCAGGGCGGCGATCTCCCCGGCCACTCGGCGCGCGGCCTGTAGGTTCTCGGGATTCGCACCGCCCACGGCCTTGTGGCCGCCGCCGCCGTAGGTCTCCATGATCTGGCCGATGTGTGCGTCCGTGTTCGACGGATTCCAGGGGTTTTCTCCCGCGGAAACGTGGAAGCCCGCGCGGGTCGGAATCACGCCGACCGCGTAGTGCACGTCGGGGTGGTGATAGAACGGCGCGAAGCGCTCGCGCCGAATGTGCGGGCTCGACGCGTCGTACAGCAGCACCTTGCCCAACTTGGCTTCGACGGTGGGTGGGAATTGCTCGAGGGCGCGGTCGCGATTGCGCGCGGCCCGCTGGTAGACCTTCTCCAGATCCGGCCGCGAGGCCACGGTGTCTAGGTCCGTGTGGCTCAGGGCGCCCACCATCTCGTCGATCCAATCGTTGTTGGGAGAAGCCGTCAGGGCGCGCGCGATGCGCAGGGCGGCGCGGTCGCCGAAGACCGCTTCCTCCACATTGTCGTAGCGCGCGGCATCGATCTTGTCCGACCAACGCGCCATTTCCTGGAAGCGATCCGGGACCTTGTAGCCCCAGCGCTCGCGCGCGTGATTGAGGATCATCGGCGGACAGGACGGTGACTTCTCATCCCACAGCCAGCGGTCGCTCGGCTCGTACTGTGCGCGCAGCTCAGGCGTCAAAAACGTTGTCGGATGGTGGTCGAACCAGTACTCAGCGCGCGGGTGGAAGTGAAAATCCACAACGGCAAAGCGCTCGCCCGTTCCGAAGGCGGCCCAATCCGTGCGCTGGTCGTAGTTGATGCTGACCCAGGTCGGATCCTCGCCGCGCAATTCGCGCAGCACTGTCGAAAGGACCGCGGCCGCCACCATGCCGTCGAAATCGCGGTGGTAGTGGATGCGCAGGCGCTGTTTGGAACCCATGGCGCGACCAGGATAGCTCGGAACGGCGCCGGGCACCCGCTCAACCCGAGGAGTTCCGGGCGAGGTCAGGAATTCACCAGGACTTCCCGGCTCCGATCAACTGTCCGGCGGCTGCGCCGGTGAGCGGGCGGGAGATGAAGTAGCCCTGGGCGCCTTCGCAAGCGAGATCTCGCAGATGCGCCAACTGTTCCGCGGTCTCGACGCCCTCGGCGACCACGCGCATGCCGAGGTTGTGGCCGATGGTGACGATCGTGCGCGCGATCTCGGAGTTCTCGCCGCGGCTGCCCATGGGCGACACGAAGGAGCGGTCGATCTTCAGCGTGTCCGCCGGGAAATGCTGCAGATAGGCCAGTGATGAATAGCCCGTGCCGAAGTCGTCGATCGAGAGTTTCACGCCGACGGTGCGCAGTTCCTTGAGCATCGTGCTGACCATTTCGGGCCGCTCCATGACGACGCTTTCCGTGATCTCGAGCCGCAGGCGTCCGGGCTCCAGGCCGCTTTCACGCAGAGCCTCGGTGATCTGGCTGACGATGTCGGGCATGGCCAGCTGGCGGCCAGAGAGGTTGACCGCGACCTCCATGTGCAGGCCTGCGCCGAATTCGTCGCGCCACTGGGCCATCTGTCGGCACGCCTCGTTCAGGACCCAGCGCCCGATCGGCAGGATCAGCCCGGTTTCCTCGGCCATCGGGATGAAGTCAGCGGGCGAGACCAGTCCGCGGACCGGGTGCTCCCAGCGCGCGAGGGCCTCGACGCCCACGATCCTGCCGCTCTCCAGGGAGACGATCGGCTGGTAGTGCACGCGAAGTTCGCTGCGCTCGATCGCGCGGCGCAGGTCGGCCTCCATGCGCAACAACGTCACCGCGCGCTCGTGCATCCCGGTGTCGAACATCGCATGGCGCGCCTTGCCCAGGGACTTGGCCTTGTACATGGCGGTGTCCGCATCGCGCAGGATGTCCTCGGGTCGCTCGTAGCCCGTGGCGGACAGTGCAATGCCGATGCTGGCGCTGGTGAACAATTCCTGGCCGCCGACGTTGAAGGGCATCTCCAACTCGCGTTGAATGCGGTCGGCAACGCGCGTGGCGTCCGACACATCGCGGATGTCGTCGAGCAACACGGTGAATTCGTCGCCGCCCAGACGCGCCACGGTGTCGCCGGGCCGCAGGGATAGCTCCAGTCTGCGTGCGATCATCACCAACATGCGATCGCCCGCCATGTGGCCGAGGGAATCGTTGACCATCTTGAAGCGATCGACGTCGAGGAACAGGACGGCGAAGAGATAGTCCTTGCGGCGGCTCGCGCGCCTGAGAGCTTGGCGCAGGCGGTCGACGAACAACGAGCGATTGGGCAGATTCGTGAGCGGGTCGTAGAACGCGCGGTGGGCCAGTTGCTCCTCGGCGAGCTTGCGGTGCGTCACGTCCGACTGGGATCCGGCCATGCGCGTGGCACGGCCGGTATCGTCGCTCACGGCGAGACCGCGACAGAGGACCCAGCGCCAGCTGCCGTTCTTGTGCAGCATGCGGTACTCGAGTTCGAAGTGCGCGGTGCTGCCATCGAGATGGGCGGCGACAGACGAACGCACGCGATCCACGTCCTCGGGATGGACGCGCTCAAACCACTCCGTGGGCATCGAGCCCACTTCTTCCTCGCCGAACCCGAGCATCGATTTCCAACGGGGCGAGTAGTAGATCTTCTCGTTCGCGAAGTCCCAGTCCCACAAGCCGTCGTTGGCCGCGCGGGCCGCGAGGGCGTAGCGCTCTTCGCTGATGCGCAGTGCGTTCTCCGCGTGGGCGTGGCTGGTGACATTGCGCAGGGCTGCGAGCATCACCGCCTCGCCGCGCCAAACAGTGTCGATGGTGTACAGCTCGACAACCGTGCGCTCTCCCTCGCGGAAAATGTCGAGCACCGTCGTCTCGGCTCCGCCGGTGGGCACGCCGATCCAGCGGCCCTCGAGTTCCGTGGCGTTGCACGCGAAGAGCCGTTCGGCTGCGGGGTTGGCGTAGCGAATGCGGCCGTTGACGCCGATCATCAGCACCCCGTTGGCATCGCGGTGAATCCAGCGTTGGAATCGGTCCTCGGATTCCGGTCGGCCCTCGCCCTGGATCGGCCCGTCGAGCCCCGCAAGAAGCGCTGAGGACACGCTTTTCGGATCGGTGAAGTCTCCCAGAACTCGCCACTGGGCGCGCTCCGAACTCACCTCCAGTAGGGGCATCGCCAGAACGCCAGCCTCGCGCCCCTGGTCGGGATTGCGAAGGACGTCGATGACCTCGAACGTGGAAAAGTGGCTGTCTGCGGCGGTGAGGGCAGCCACCTGCTCCTGGGCGCGGCGCGACGTGGGCGTCGCCGCGCCGAAGACGTAGAGGCGCAGGGAAAGTGGGCCGTTGGCGGAAAGCACGGGTTCAGTCAATGGAGTGGACCATGGTGTGTCGCGCCTGTGTCTATCAGTCGCGCCGATGTCGCGCAATGGACAAGCGCACGCGGTTGCTTCAGCCAGGAAACAGTCGTGCCGCAACGGACCAGCTGCGCGCTGGGCCTGGCGCAAGCCACAGGACCTCGCCGCAGTCAAGCCCGCTCACGCCCGCGGCACCGAGGCCCTGCGCGAGCTCCCCTAGCCAAGGCTGGTGCCCCACGAGAACCACTCGGGCTGTTCGAGCGAGTCGCGCCGCCTGGGCGATCAACTCTCTGCCCGTTGCTGAATCGGGGGCACAGCACAGGCCTTCGCGCGTCTTGACCTCGGCCCCGATCGCAGCCGCCAGCAGCCGCGCGGTTTCCTGCGCTCGTTTCCACGGGGAACTCCACAGGTGCTCGCACCCAAATCCCATGACCTTCAGTCGCGCAATTTGCCGCTCGAAATCCGCGCGACCGGCGGTCGAGAGGGTTCGCTCGCTGTCCGGCATTCCGGCGCCTGCGGGCAGGGCCTGCCCGTGGCGAATCAGGACCAAAAAGGCACCAACCGAGGATGCTTCAGGGCCTGCAGCGGGGAAGCCAGGTTGGTGTGAGTTCAAGGCCAGATCAATTTGCAGGGGTAGGGGCCCCCCGAGGGGTGCGGCGGGGGCCAGGGGCGGCGAGCAAGGGTATCCTCAGGCCGATGGCCGACGCCCGCGAAACATCACCGAAGGAAGTCGATCTCAAGGATCCGGGCCTGTACCTGAACCGGGAGCTCTCCTGGCTCGAGTTCAATTCCCGCGTCCTGGAGCAGGCGCGCGACGCCACAGTTCCGCTGCTTGAGCGGCTGCGCTTCCTGGCGATTTCCTCGAACAACCTCGACGAGTTCTTCGAAATTCGGGTCGCCGGGCTCCAACAGCAGGCGGCCTTTGGCATCGCCACGGGCGAGGCCGACGCGCTCTCGCCAGGCGAGACCCTGGCGCGGATCTCCGAGGTCACCCACGAGCTGGTGGCCCAACAATATCGCGTGCTGAATCACGACCTGTTGCCCGCCCTGGAGGCGGCCAACGTGCGCATCGTCGTTCCGTCGGCCTGGACTGCCCGTCAAGCGCGCTGGATTCAGCGCTTCTTCAACAGCGACGTGCTGCCGGTTCTGACTCCCGTGGGACTCGATCCAGCGCACCCCTTCCCGCGCATTCTCAACAAGAGCCTCACTTTCATCGTCTCGGTAGTCGGCCGCGACGATTTCGGTCGCGACAGCGGCGTGGCGGTGGTGCAGGTTCCGCGTTCCCTGCCGCGGCTGATCCAGCTGCCCGCGGAGCTCGGGTTCGGTCCCCACGATTTCGTGCTGCTGTCGGCGATCATCCAGGCGCACATCGAGAGCGTTTTCGTCGGCATGAACGTCACCAGTTGCGCCGCATTTCGCCTAACGCGCAACAGCGATCTATGGGTGGACGAGGAAGAGTCCGAGGACCTGATGCGCGCGCTCAAGGGCGAACTCTCCAGCCGCAACTATGGCGACGCCGTGCGCCTGGAAGTTGACCAGGAGTGCACCGAGGAGTTGTCCGAATTCCTGCTGGCGACCTTTGGCCTCGAGCGATCGGCGCTCTTTTCCGTGCCCGGTCCCGTGAACCTCCACCGCATTCTCGCGATCCACGAGCTGTGCCAGCGCCCCGATCTCAAGTACCCGCCCTTCGCCGCCCGCGTTCAGCGCCGCCTCGACCCGCAGAATGATCTGTTCGCCACCATTCGGCGCACGGACGTCCTGCTGCACCATCCATTCGATGCATTCTCCACCGTGCTCGAATTCCTGCGTCAGGCGGCGAGCGATCCGAACGTGCTCGCGATCAAGCAAACGCTCTACCGGACTGGGCCTGATTCTCCGATTGTCGAGACTTTGATCGATGCTGCGCGGGCAGGAAAGGAAGTTACGGTGGTGGTGGAACTGCGCGCGCGCTTCGACGAAGCCTTCAACATCACCCTGGCCACGCGCCTACAGCAGGCCGGCGCGAGCGTCGTCTACGGAATCGTCGGCTACAAGGCCCACGCGAAAATGCTGCTCGTGGTCCGCAGGGAAGCGCGGCGACTGCGGCGTTACGTGCACCTGGGCACCGGCAACTATCACATGCGCACGTCGAAGTCCTACACGGACATTTCGCTGTTCACCGCCGATCGTCACCTCGGTGAGGACGTGCACAAGATTTTCATGCAGCTCACGGGCCTGGGGCGCTTCGGACGGATGAAGAAGTTGCTGCAGGCGCCGTTCACGTTGCAGAAGAAGTTGATCGCGCTGATCGACCGCGAAGCCGCCAATGCCCGAGCCGCAAGGCCGGCGCGCATCACGGCCAAAATGAACTCATTGGCGGAGCCCCAGGTGATCCAGGCGCTCTACCGCGCGTCCCAGGCGGGCGTGCAGATCGACCTGATCATTCGCGGCGTGTGTTGCCTGCGCCCCGGTGTGCCCGGAGTTTCGGACAACATTCGAGTGCGCTCGATCGTCGGCCGCATGTTGGAGCACACGCGCATCTACTGTTTCCACGCCGACGGCGAGCAAATCGTGTTCTGTTCCAGCGCCGACTGGATGCAGCGCAATTTCTTCCGCCGCGTGGAGACCTGCTTTCCGATCGAAGATCCGCGGGCGAAGGAGCGCGTGATCGCCGAAGGTCTCGACGCCTACCTTCACGACAACCTCCAAGCGTGGTCGCTCTCCAGCGACGGGCGCTACCGGCGCGTCAAGCCCGGGCGCGAAAAGCCGCGCTCTGCGCAGGCCTGGCTCCTGGAGACAATCTGCGGACTACCCAATCAGCAACTCGACTCCAACCTCGGCCAGGATCCGCGACTCATCCTCCAGGTCCGCGCGGGTCAGCGCGTGCCCATCGAGCCAGCCCGTGGGGAAGAGCAACTCGGCGCGCAGCTTCTTGAACCGCGGACGGATCGCGGGCAGGGGCCGGGGGCTGCGGCCGCGATTGAGCCGGGCGGCAAGGCGCAGAAGGACGCAGAGCTTGAGGGCAAGCGGCGCGCGTAGTTCCGGCAGGTGGGCGAAGTTCTCGTGGGTGAGTTTGCGCCTGTGTCCGAGGATCAGGGCCGCGATCAACTCCTGGTCCTGACGGGAAAAACCGGGCATATCGCCGTTCGCCACAAGGTAGGCGCCGTGCTTGTGGTAGCCCGTCCAATTGACCGACAGCCCAAGCTCGTGCAGCCGGGCGGCCCAGCCGAGCAGCAGCCGCGCTTCGACCGCTTCCAACGACCACTCCTGCGCAGCGCGATCCAGGAGGAACAGGGCCGTGCGCTCCACGCGCGCCGCCTGCTCGACGTCGATTCCAGTCCGTGACATCCAGCGGCGAATCGTCTCATCGCGCACATCGGTGTGGTGAATGCGCCCGAGCAGGTCGAAGAGAAGCCC
Source organism: Planctomycetota bacterium (assembly GCA_947484275.1). Lineage (GTDB taxonomy): Bacteria > Planctomycetota > UBA1135 > UBA1135 > JADJQU01. The sequence goes on from CANKOY010000046.1 coordinate 18,941, forward strand.
CTCGCGCAGCGCCGTCTCTGACGTGCTCATGGACTGGATCTGAAAGCTCTTGAACGCTGCGCGCAGGATCGCGTATCCGCCGGCCAAGACGGGCGCGCGATCGGCCGCCAGTCCAGGAATGGACAGCTTGCTGACATTGCCGGAATCGATAAGAAGTCGCGACAGCTGTTTGAGCCCCACCTCGTCGATTCCGTGTTCGCACCACTTCTGTGCGGCGAGCACGCTCTCGATCGACAGGATCGTCCCCGAGGATCCGATGCACGCGTCCCAGCCCAGGTGCTTGTAGGTGCGCGCGATCGGCGAGAATTCCAGCGCCGCGGCAACGACAGCCTTGCGCATGCGCTCGCGCGTGATCGCGCCGCCGGGGAAGAAGCGCTGACTGAAATTCACGCAGCCCATGTGCAGACTGTCGGTGCGCATGGCCTCGTAGTTCTCACCCAGAATGCACTCCGTGCTCCCGCCACCGATGTCGATCACAAGCCGGCGCTTGGCGGCGCCTGCGGCGAAGTGCGCGACTCCGAGATAGATCAAACGCGCCTCTTCGCGACCGGAGACGACCTCGATCGGGTGGCCGAGGGCCTCACGCGCCCGCAGCAGGAAAGCCCCGGAGTTCTTGGCCTGGCGCAGGGCGCTGGTGCCCACGGCGCGGACGCTGCCCGGCGGATGCTCGCGCAGGCGCTGGCCGAAGCGTTCGAGGCATTCGAGGGCGCGCTCGGCGACCTTTTCCTTGATCGTTTTCGACTCGTCGAGGCCGTCGGCCAAGGTGACTCGATCGCGCAGACGATCGAGGACGAGCAATTCTCCGTCAACGTACTGCGCGACAACCATGTGGAAGCTGTTCGAGCCCAGGTCCACCGCCGCCACGGTCTCTCGCGCCGCGGGGTTGGGGCTACTCTCTTTCGACATGTGGGATGCAGTGTTCGCTCCCACGGGATGCGATGCAAGCCTGGGCGTGACTGCCGCGGGATTCAGCGGCCGGTCTGCGCCCGAACCCAGCGGCGCCAGCGCTCGTAGTGTTCGTCAACGGGAGCTCTTGCGAGTTCGGGCTCGACGAGTTCCGTGCCAGCGCGGCCGTGTTCGAGTCGCTCGCCGCGCGCGAGCTGTGCGGCACCGACCAGCGTGGCCTCGGGTTCCAGGGAAATCTCGAGCGTCCGGCCCAGGGCGCTTGCGAGTCGCGCGGCAAATCCTGGTTCATTCAGGGCGCCCCCGGCAACCACCAAGCGCGAATCGATGGCCTCGAGGTCGCTCAGGATTTCGCGCACTCGAAAACACAGCCCAAGTTCCGCTAAGCCGCCGCGGGCCGCGGGTGGCAAGGCGCTGGCGCCCCGCGACCAGATCGGCCCGAGGTCGGCGCGCCAGTGGGGGGCGCCAATGCCATTCTGGTCCACGAGGACGAATGCCTCTTGGGAAAGTTCGCGAGTCGACATAGCCTCGCTTCGTTCTCCGCGCTGGACCTGGGAGCCGCCTGCATTGATCGTGCCCTCCAGCGCGAAACGCCGCGCGGAGAGCTCCTCCGGCAAACCGTCACTGTGGATCAGACTGGTCAAGTATCCGGCCCGCTGCGAAAACACACTGCCGCAGGGGACCAGGACGAAGGTGCCGGTTCCGATGTTGATCAATGCGCCGCCGGGAAGCGAACCCACGGCGTGCAGTGCACCTGCGGATTGGTCCGCGACGCTGGCTCCAACGACAATTCCATCGCTCAGTTCATCCGCGCGCCCTGAGCTTGGGAGCACGCGCGGCAAGCAGGCTTGCGGCACGCCGAACATCTCGGTGAGTGTCGGATTCCACTGACCGCTGCGCGGCTCGAACAACAACGTGCGCGCCGCCATGGTCGCGTCGGTCACGTGCAATTTTCCACGTGACCAGTTCCAGATCAGCCAAGTGTCCAGCGTACCCAGGCGCAGTGATCCGGATTGAGCCTGCGACAATAGCGTCGGACGTCTTTCGAACAGGGCCGCGAGCTTAGGCCCGACGAAGTGCGGCGAGAGCGTCAGTCCTGTCAGACCTGCGACGACTTCGCGAACTGCGGCCTGCGTCGCGACGCGCGCGTCAATCCACGGGGCTGCGCTGCGGTCTTGCCAAGAAATCGCAGCGCTCACGGGCTGGCCGTCCTCCGCGCGCCAGAGCAGGAACGTCGAGCGCTGGGAGGCGATGCCCAGGCGCTCGCCGTGGCGCGGCTGCAGTTCATCGAGGGCGGCGCGCGCGAGCGCCAGGTAGGCCGACGGGTCGAATTCGCGCGTTGCATTTTCGCCGACGATCGGCGGCGCATCGCGTTCGGCGAACCCGACCAGTTTTCCCCGTGGGTCGATGCGCGCGGCCTTGATGCGGGTGGACCCGAGGTCCAGGGCCAGCGTGTTCACCGCGAATTCCCGCCCGAGGCGCGACGGGTCGCGACGGTTGCGCGCAACCAATCGAGTTCCGCGCGCAGGCGGTACAGCTCCGGATGCACATCGGGTGGCAGCGTCGCGATCTGATAATCGAAGCGCGGTTCCTCCTCGCCCTCTTCGGTCGCCTCCAGCCCGCTGGGGTCCCGTTGCACAGCTTTGGAGCGCGTCAGCAGTCCCTGGGCGTCGAACTCGGAGAGCACGTCGAAGGACTCATCGAGGCTGGAGATTTCGTTCGCGTCGACGACCCGGTACATCCCCGTTTCGAAGCGTTTGGCGAACAACGCGTCGGCGTCGGCCAGGAACGCGAGTTCCAGGGCTTCAATTTTCTTGTCCATGCGCGCGACGCTCCAGCCGACGTACTGAGCTTCGAAGATCGGATCTGCCGTCGGGCCCGGGCCGCGATCTTCGAGCGCGGACTCCACGGGCGCCATGGCAGTCGCATTTCCGGCCGGCACGTCCGGCTCGATTCGGACCTCGGGCTGCGCCAGTGTCACCCCTTCGCGTGCGGTCGGCGGCGGCGGCAGGACGGGTTCGGGGTCGGATTGAGTCTCCAGTGGACGAGTGCTCGGCACCGCGACTCCCGCGCGCCAGAACAAGAGTCCGACACCGACGACAACGACTGCCAATCCAGCGAGCCAAAAGCGCATGATCGAGGAGCTTATCGGCTCAAGGGACCGCGCGTCCGTGATCGAAGTCTGTCGGGTGCCAAGCCGGGCCCATTGCCGTGCGGCGCTACTTCAGGAGACCGCCGACGCCCTTCAGGATCTCCTTGACGCCCTTCTCGCTCCCCAGATCGACGCCGCCGAGTCCAGAGAGGCTGCGCTGCAGGTCCTTGGCCAGATCCCCGGACAAACCGGGAGTGTTGGATGTGGCGGCGGCCTCGATCAGGGCGCGAAAAATCTTCGTCGATAGCTCCTCGATGGTCAGGCTCTGGCCGTTGCCCAAATCAGTCAGACGAATTTCCGGCAGAGTCACCGTCGCGTTCGTGCCGCCGAGGCTGCCCAAGGAGGAATCCAAGGCGTAGTCGGCGGTGACGGTGGCATTGCGAATCAGCAATTCGCGGATCATGAAGCGCTTGCCTGGTTTCGAATCCTCACTGTCGGGCTTGGGTTGCTTCTCGCCGCTCTCAAAGCGCGCGAGATTGTCGAGGATCGCTCCGTAGTTTGTTTTCAGGCCGCGGCCTTCGAGGCGCAGTTGAATTCCAGTGAGCTCGAGCTTTTGGACCTCGACGATGTCGTCCAGCAGGCTCGACATGCTGACCTGCAGCGAAGCGGCCTCCATTCCAAGGAGCGGCTGGTCAGAAAAACCCTCTGGGTTGGCGATCGAGAGTTCGCTGAGCGCGACCGAACCATCCAAGGGGCGAATGCTGACCGAATCCAGCGTGCAGGGGACATTCAGGGCAAAGGTGACGCCTTTCTCGACCCCGATGCGGGCGCCTCTGTCCAGGAACATCGCGGCCCCAAAGCCCAGGCCGACGAGGAGGAGCATACCGATCACGAAGAATCGCAGTAGGAAGCGCATTGTCGACACATTGAATCAGGTGCGGGTCGCGGGCTCACGCATTCGCTTGCCAAAACTCCGCGCGGCGGAAGAAAACCAGTTTTCCGGCCACCAGTGCCCCCGAGAGCAGTCGTGCAGTTGCCGCGCTCTCCGGGTTCGAGCGCGGACGGTCTGGGCAAGCTGCCCAGGCACGATCCACCCGGGCTTCCCGTGAGAGGATTCGATGATTCACTGGTTTCAACTTGGAGTCGGCATGCTCGCGCTTTGGTCCACACCGCAACACTCGTCCCCGCCCCAGCCCGCGCTCGACGCGCCGCATACTCCTGCGTTCGCGGCCGATGAGGAGTGGCCTCTGGAATTCGCGCCCGCGACGGCGAGCACCGGGGGACTCTGTGTCGCGGTGGACTTCGGGCGCTCGCCCAGCGCGAGTCAGGTGCGCGTGACCCTGTCCGGCGCCCGGCCCCTGTCGGTGACGTGGCTCGAAATCGGCTGCTTGCGCGAAGGGGCACTGGGTACCACGGCGCGGCAACTGCTGTCCGCGGACGAAGCTGGATGCGTCCGCGTCAGTTTGCCCGGGCCTTTGGCAGGGGACCTGGGCGTGCGCTTCGTGGCGATCACCCCTCGAGGCCTGACTTGGCGCACGCCCGCGGTGGCGCTCTACAACGGAGGCTTGCGCGCCGGGCCAAACTTCCAACGGGGGAATGTGGTGATCACGGAGATCATGAAGGACCCCAGTTTCGTCACCGATGCCCACGGCGAGTGGTTCGAGATTCAGAACGTCAGTCCGAACATCGTCAACATCGCGGGTTGGTCGATTTCAGACTTGGGGTCGAACTTCCATTCGATCCGCAACGGACTTCAGGCCATCATCCTGCTGCCGGGACAGCGCTTCACGCTTGGGAACGACCAGGACCCCGCGACGAACGGAGGCGTCGCGATCGACTACAAGTACTCGAACTTCACCCTCGGGAACGGAGCCGATTCGATCGTGCTGATCGCACGACGCGGAGATCTGGTGGACGAGGTCCATTACGACGCCGGTGTGCTGTGGCCCAGCGCGCCCGGGAAGAGCCTCTCCCTGACTCCGAGCGCCAGCGATGCGAACGCCAATGACGATCCCGCGAACTGGTGTCCCGCATCGAGCCTCATGGGGGGCGGGAATAGCGACCGAGGTACCCCGCTCGCGGCGAATGACATTTGTCCGTGACCAGGACCTGGCCGAGGGGGTTTTTGGCCCCTGAGACCGCACAGCGGCGTGAGCCTTCGGGCGCTGGGCCCAGTGGCTAGGAATGTCCGGTCCGCAGCTGAACTCGTGTGATAGAAAGAGGGAGCGGCTCAATCGCCGCTCCCTCCATGAAATCGACGCTCAAGCGCTATCTTCGCGGCCTGTTTCTTGGCCTTGGCCTGTGGCTTGGAACAGGGGCCTTGGCCCTTGCCCAGGACCTCCAAATTCACGTGGTAAACGTGGAGCAGGGCCTCTCGGTTTTCGTCCGCTCGCCAACCGGCACCAGGGTCCTGATCGACGGGGGCAACCCGGGAGACGGCACGGTCCTTGTCAAGCCGTACTTGCAGTCGATCGGCGTGACGGCGCTCGACTACTCATGGATGACCCACTGGCACACGGATCACTTCGGGGGCCTGACCGATCTGTTCAATGGAGGCTACAAGCCGCTGATCGCAGCCTACGACCGCGGCGACACCAACAAGCCTTCGAATTCGTTCGTCACGAACTACTCGAACGCCGTCGCCGGCAAGCGCCAGATCGCCACACTTGGCCAAGCGCTCGACATCGGTGGCGGGGCGACGATTCATGTGATGGCGATCAATGGAACTTGGTCCGGTGGATCCGTCAACCCGACCAGCTCCAGTCAGGAGGAAAACTCACGCTCGCTGATTCTTGTTGTGCGCTACGGCAGCTTCGATTTTTACGTGGGCGGAGATTGCACCGCGAACGGCGACGGATCCACATCGAACGTCGAAGGACCGGCCAGCGCCGTGATCGGACAGGTGGAAGTGGTCGTGGCCTCGCACCACGGTTCCAACACTGGCTCGACGACCCAGGTCGTCGGCAACCTGCTGCCGGCGATGGTCGTGCAATCCGCGGGCACCGACAATTCATTCGGCCACCCGACGAAAACCGTGACCAACCGTTGGAACACTATCGGCGCCGCGCGGGTCCAATGGTGCACGACAGATGGTGACACGGGCAACGGCGCGGGTGCGTTTACCGGCGTCAACGGCAGCATCAAGTTCGTCAGCGACGGCACGACGTTCAGCGCTTCGCGCGCGGATGGCTCTGAGGTCGTGAACTTTGCGACGTGGGAAAATCCTGTCGCCACCGCAGGCGTCACGAGTGTGGTCATCGGCGAAGTGCTGGTGGATCCCGTGGCGTCCAGCGACAGCTACGGCGAGTGGGCCGAGCTGCAAAGTATTGCCCCCACGCCGATATCGCTGGCAGGATTGAAGGTTCTCTCGGGCGCGAGCTCCTTCACGATCGCCAGTCCGATTTTGCTTTCACCCGGCGAGCGCTTCCTCTTTGGAGCTGACGGGCGCACTTCTCGCAACGGCAACCTGTTTCTCACCCTCGGGGCTCCCTGGGAGCAGTTTTCCTTTAGCAACAGCGCCGGCTCCCTCTCGATTCGCACACTCGCGAATGTCCTGATCGAAACCCTCAGCTGGGGTGGCGCCGGGGTGGCGTTGCAGCCCGGAAAGTCCATTGAGCGCATCTTTTCGAACCAGCCCCCGACGAACGGCAACTTCGCGCCGGCGCTCACCGCCTGGTCCGGCGGCGACCTGGGAACCCCCAAGACGCCCAACGCGAACGACCCCGTGTCCTGCGCGACTCCGGTGAGCTTTGGATCTGGAAAGCTGACGTCGGTGGCGACGTTTCCCGTGGTTGCCTGGACGGGTACGCCGAGCATTTTCACCAACGACTTCTCCCTGACCGTCTCGGGAGCCGTGCCCAACAAGCCTGCCCTGGGCCTGTACTCGAACAACCAGGGCTCGCAGCCCTTCTACGCCGGAACGCTGTACCTCGCCGCGCCGATTCGCAGGCTCCCCGGTCAGTCACTGACCGCACAGGGCACAGGAAGTTGGGCCTTCAATCTGCTTCCGAGCGACGCAGGGCTGACCTACTACTTCCAGGTTTGGTTCCGCGACAACGCAGCCCCGGACGGGACCCACGTGGGGCTTTCGAACGCGCTGCTGGCGCAGGTCTGTCCTTCGTCCGCGCCGCCGCCGCCTCCGCCCTCCGCGGTGGGCTCCATCATCATCACGGAGATCATGAAGGATCCGGCCTTCGTTTCGGACGCCAACGGCGAGTGGTTTGAGGTCTACAACACGACGGCCCAGGCGATCGACATCGAGGGCTGGACCGTGCGCGATGACGGCAGCGACGCCCATGTGATCGCCAACGGGGGCGCGGGGGTCGTGATTCCCGCTGGCCAGTACCGCGTCCTCGGCGTCAATGGCTCGACCGCGGCCAATGGTGGCATCACCGTGCACTACGTCTTCTCTAGTTTCCTCCTTGGCAACAGCGCGGACGAAGTGGTCCTGGTGGACGCCAACAGCGTGGAGATCGATCGCGTGAACTACCTTTCCGGTGCGCCGTGGCCGAGCACCCCGGGCCGCGCGCTCAATCTGAAGGCAGGCATGCTCGACCACCTCGGCAACGACGACGGGTTGAATTGGTGTACAGCCACCACGCAGATCAGCGGAACGAACACCGACCGCGGAACTCCGGGCGTTGCCAACAACACCTGTCCCTGATTCCAACGCGCAGGATCGGACCAGCGGCCAGATCCGCCTCTAGCAGGCCGTTGAAAAAGTCCCGTCGCGAGGCAAGGGGTGCGAAGGCGGAGCAAGGCGCGCGACAGAAAGTCGCGCACAGGCGGCCTTCCTGGCCGCTGAGCACGACTTTCCGAGCGCAACGTCGCGGCGCCGAAGCACGTCTTGCCGTAGTAGGGACTTTTTCAACGGGCTGCTAGCTGGATCGCCAGGGGCCGGATCCGATTGGCGCCCGCCAACCGGCCACGGCAGGATGGCTTCATGCAGACATCCACAAGCGCCGGGCGCGCTCGCCGCGCAGGCACTTTGGCGGCCTTCTCGGTCGTTCCAGTGTTTTGGTTCGTGCCAGGGTTCTTGTTCGTAATCGGAGCCCTGGGCTCCGAGGGCTTGGCCCAAGACGGCGTGGACCCCGTGCGCGGCATCAAATCCAAAGTCGTCGCGGATCGATTGGCGGCCGTGGAAGCACTGCGCCAATCGCCGGATCCCCTGCACGAAAAGTTGTTGCTTGGAGCGCTCGCGGATCGCGACCGCGAGGTGGTCGAGCGCGCGGCCATGGCCCTGTCGGACCGCGGAAGCGACGCCGCGGTGGCACAACTCGTTCGCGTGTGCACGGACGGATCGATCCTCCGCCTGCGCCGAGCCGCGGCTCGCACCCTGGGCAAGATCTCGCCCGTCAAGGCCACGGAGGAATTGACCAAGCTCACATCGGGCAAGCACGCCGCTCGCGCCTTGGAGGCCTTGGCCTTCGTCGCACGTGAGTCCGCGGATTCCTCCACCGCCGCGGCCATCCAGCGTGCACTGCGCGCCAAGGATCGCGATCAGCGCCTGGGGGCGGGCAGGGCGATCTGTGCCTTGCCGGCCGGCCTCGCGGACGAAACCCTCGCCGAGCTACTGAAGGGCAGCGACGCGGAACTCGCGGCGTTGGCACTCGATGCGGTGTCGGCGAACCCCAAGTCGCACTTTCTACCTGTGCTTTGGAATGCGCTGCGAGCCCCTAGCGTGCCCGACGTCCTCGGCCGGCGATTGATCGCCGCCGGGGCGGCCTGCATCGCAACGTTGGAGCGCGCGGGGGACTCCGCACAGGCCGCCCAGCAACTGCAGGCCTTCGTTGAACTCGGCGCGTTCATCGACCGCGATGCGCAAGCGCGCGCCATGGGCTTGTACACCGCGCTCGACAGCGTGGCGTCCGCGGATTCCGTCCTTGCCCGCGCCGCGCGGCCGCTGCTGATCGCGGGGCTCTCAGCTGGGCAGGAGAACGTTCGCAAGGCGGCAATCCAGGGCAGTCTGCGGCGCGCCATCCCGGAAGCTCGCCCATTGGTGCTGGCGTTAGCGGTCAAGGACACGGAGGCCTCCGTGCGTTTGCTTTCCTTGCGCGAAGCCACGCGCGCCTTTGGGGCCGCGGATCCTGAAGTCCTGGCGCTGCTCATCGATCGCCTCAGCGGTGACGCTGACGCTTCGGTGCGCGAGGAAGCGGCGGTCTCGCTCGGGGCCACGGATCTCGCGGGCGCCGCGGGCCCCCTGACCCGCGCCCTGGGCGATCCGAGTTGGACCGTTGCGACCTGCGCTGCGGTCTCCCTGGGCAAAACGCGCGATGTCGCGGCCCTGGAGAGCTTGCAGGGTCTGCTCAGCCATGCCGACTGGCGTTTGCGTGCCAGTGCGGTGGTGGGCATGACCTGGCTCGCCACGCAGGACTGCGTTCCGCACCTGATGCGGGCCCTTGGAGATGGGGATCCGTCAGTGCGTCGCACAGCGCACGTGTTCCTCGAACAGCAGCTCAAAGCCAAACTCGGCGAGGATCGCGTCGCCTGGGAGGCCTGGTGGAAGGCCAACTCCGCTCGCGCGCGGCTAGTGGATCCGGTTGCGGCAAAGGAGCGCCGCGAGCGCTACGGCTACGCATCGCAGACTGCCGCGGTGTTCGAGGATATGGACGTGGTCGTGCTAGAGAGTCGCGGCGATCACATCCAGAACTTGTTGGGTCAGCTCAAGATCGCGCATCGACTGACCCAGGCCTCGAAGCTCGCCGAGGCTGCATTGCATCCGGGCGCCATCTACGTTTCCAACTGCACCGGCGAAATTGAGGCCAAGGATGTGGAGCGCATCGATTGGTACGTGCGCGCTGGCGGCGTGCTGTTCGGCTCGTGCTGGTCGCTGACCGAGACGATCCAGCGCGTGCACCCGGGAATTCTGCGCAAGCTCGAGACCAACGGCGACGTGCTGGACAACGTCGTCGCTTTTGCCGTCGATCCCTCCAGTCCCTATCTCAAAGGTGCATTCGGCGCCGATGCAGAACCTCTGTACCACCTCGAGGGCTCGCACTTGATCGAAGTGCTCGAACCGGAACTGTGCGAAGTCCTGATCGACAGTCCCCAGGCCCTGGAGCGCTGGGGCGGCGGCAATCTGGCTGCGACGTTTCGTTCAGGCCATGGCGTGATCCTCGACTCGGCGAACCACTTCGATTTGCAGGGCCTCGAAGTGGCCCTGGGACTGCGCACCGCAGAGGACCGCATGGAGTTCGCTTTCGACCACATGGGCATGGACTACGAGACCTGGCGCCGGACGCAGAACGAGAAGTACTGGGACAGCGCACTCAAGGCCTCGCAGAACATCTTTGATTTCTCAGCGCTGAACATCGTTACGAACTTCGTGCGCGCCAAGCGCCTGTTGGACGGCTGAGCGTTCGGGCAAGACGCGTCTCACATGAAATACGGCCTAGTCTTGGTGCTCGGCACGGCGCTCTCTGCAGCGGCAGGTCACGGTCAGGGCACGAGCGTCGCTCAGGCCGTGGCGCCAGAGGCCCATGGAACGTTGGCCTGGTTCGCAGGCTCCCAAGAGGAACTCGCCGCCGCGGCGAAGAACGAGCAACGGCCGACGATGATCTACCTGTGGACCAAGGGCGAGCGCTGGTGCCAGCGCCTGGAGACCCAGTCTCTTCGAGAAGATGCACTGTCGAAGGCGCTGGGAGG
>CANKOY010000047.1 GCA_947484275.1 Planctomycetota bacterium
CGGACCCGGTGTTTCAGGTCGAGCGCGCGCGCCTTCCGCTGCTGCTTCAACTCGGCAAGCGCAGGGCAGCGCGCATTCTGCCGCCGACCTAGCGGCCCGCCCGAGAGAGTGCTCTGTTGCGGCTTCGCGCTCTTCGCCACGGCGTCGTCACACTCGCCGGGCCGCGCTCAGCGGCCAGGAAAGCCGCGTCCGCCGTTCCTCACTCGCGTCCCTATCCACGACGAAGCGCGCTTCGCTTCGCGACAGGACTTTCTCAACGGGCTGCTAGGGGTTGAGCTTGCGCTGGTAGGGGATGCGCACGGTTGGCGTCACCGCATCGTCGAGGCTGACGACCACGTGGCCGGAGAACGCCTCGGACGTCTCCGGCGGTCGGGTGCAGGTCAACTGGACGATCCACTGCTCGCTGCGACCGTTGGCGTCGGGAGAGATGGCCGTGGCAGAAGCGCGAAAGCACTCGGCGAATGGCCCCTCAGGCGTCGCGCCCGTGACCAAGATGCGATTGCCGCCGACCATGGAGCGCAGTTGAACCGCGCCTGCGCCGGAGTTGATCTCGAGGCGCTGCGGGAGGCTGAATAGCATCGGATCTGCGACAACGTCTTCGACGCCGATGGTCAGGAGTTGAATTTCCAGAGGCGGTCCTTCGCCAACTCCGTGGGGGCCGCTGGTGGATAGCAGCACTGAACTCATCTGCGCCCCGTGCTCGTGGGGCGGGAACCAGCGCACGTGGACGCGCCAGAACATCGCGCCCAGATCCTCGGGCGTCTCAAGCACCACGTCGACGTTCTCGGGCTTGGAGAGCACGCCCAAAATCAACTCTCCGGTGCCCATGGCGCGCGAGATTTCCGTCTTACCCTGGGCGATGCCGCCGATCGGCACCCGGCCGAGGTTGATCATCTTCGGCACCACATAGAAGGGCACGTCGACGACCATGTGCACCTCCAGCGTCTTGGCGGGATCGACTTCCGAATCGGTCTGGATGCGCACGATCACCCGCTTGACCGCATTTGGATTGGGCACCAGTTTGGATTCCACCCGCAGCGCGAGCTCGATCACGGCGTCTTTGGGAACGACGAAGGCCTGTTGGTTCCACAGGATCGGCCCTTCGACCCGGGCTCCCTGCTCGTTGAGATACGAGAGCTTGGGAGTCGTGCACGAGCAACCCGAGGCGACCTCGCGAATCGACAGCGGCCGTCCCTCGGCGTTTTTCAGCTGCACGACGTATTCGCGGACTTCCCCCAGAGCGAGCCGACCCAAATCGAAGTCGTAATCGCGCTCGGGGTTTTGGGGGTTGAGGATCACCAACCCCTTGGGCTTGGAGCATCCCCCGCTGACCAGCACAAGAAGCAGTGTCAACCACAGGAGCGCCTTGGTGCCAGGCACCGCGGTGCGCCAGCCGAGGTGGAGGTTATCGGGCGTCAAGAACATGAAGCTTTGCTGCCGAGGCGCCATGGAGGCACAGTTTCTATCCGCATTCGCCGTGTGCGTCACGTTTGCTTGGAACTTATGCCCCGGATCGGGAGAATGGTTTCATGAATCCTCCGACTCAGAACACCGGCCGCCCTGGCCCGACTGCAGCCACAGCGGGTGGCGCCCCGCACACCGATCGCGAAGTCTGGGCCGCCGTGGACCTGGAGGGAGCGCGCCAGGAGCGCCAGCTCGAGCTGATCGCTAGCGAGAACCACACCTCCCGCGAAGTGATTGCCGCCATGGGGTCGGTGCTGACCAACAAGTACGCCGAGGGCTACCCTGGCAAGCGCTACTACGGCGGCTGCGAGCACGTCGACGTGGTCGAGACCCTGGCGATCGAGCGCGCCACGAAACTCTTCGGGGCGGAGGCGGCAAACGTCCAGGCGCACTCGGGCACCCAGGCAAACATTGCAGCGCTGATGGCCCTGGTGACGCCGGGCGCCAGGATCTTGGCGATGTCCCTGGATCACGGTGGACACCTCAGCCATGGACATCCGAAGAACTTCTCCGGCGTGTTCTACGAGTTCCAGAGCTACGGCGTTGAAAAGCACGACGAGCGCCTCGACATGCAACGCGTGCGCGACATGGCGCGTGCGTTTCGACCGAGCCTGATCATGGCCGGGGCGTCGGCGTACTCGCGCGTGCTCGATTTTCCTGCCTTCCGCGCCATCGCCGACGAAGTGGGCGCGAAACTGCTCGTCGATCAGGCGCACATCGCCGGATTGGTGGCGGGCGGAGCTCACCCTAGCCCCGTGCCCCACGCCGACGTCGTGACCATGACGACGCACAAGACCCTGCGCGGTCCGCGCGGTGGTCTGATCGTTTGCAAGGAGGCGTACCTGAAGCCGATCAACTCCGCGGTCTTCCCGGGTGGCCAGGGCGGACCGTTCATGCACGTGATCGCGGCCAAGGCGATCGCCTTGCGCGAGGCGGCTGCGCCGAGTTTCACGCGCTATGCCGCTCAGGTCGTCGCCAACGCCAAGGTGCTGGCCGACACGCTCACGGAGAACGGCCTGCGCATCGTTTCAGGCGGCACGGACAATCACCTCATGCTCGTAGACGTGACGCCCAAGGGAATGGTGGGCAAGGACGCGGAGAGCGCGCTTCACGAAGTGGACCTCACCTGCAACAAGAACCTGATCCCTTACGATCAGAATCCGCCCTCCAAGGCCTCCGGCATCCGCCTGGGCACAGCCGCCATCACGACGCGCGGCCTGAAGGAAGAGCACATGGCCACACTCGGCCGCTGGATCGCTGCAGTTCTGTCCGCGCCCACGGACGAAAGCCTGAAGCGGCGCGTGCGCGGCGAAGTCGGCGAGTTGACGCGCGCCTTCCCGATCTACTGAACCAGAAACGGTCTGCGCCCTAGGCGCTCTTTTGGTAGCCGAGCGATTTGAAGATCTCGAGCACCTCGCTCCAACTGGGGAACGGTCGGCGCTGGGAGCGCTTGTACCTGTCGACGGCGTTGATGAACTCAATCACTTCGCTCGACATCTCCGAGGGTGTTACCGGAGCGCCCTGAGCCTCGATCTTGGCGCTCGATCTCGTGCCAGGCTTTGATTCGAGTTTCGAATCGAGCTGGGCAGAAAGCGCTGACTCAACCGACTTCGATGCCTTCGTCGGCTTCGACCCCTTGTGACTGGGCTTGGAGTTGGGCTTGGAGTTGGGATCGGCGCGCTCGGCCTGGGTCGCTGACTTCAGGCGTCTGCGCGCGTTCTTTGCGAGTTGCGAGTCGGCGGGCTGACGGAGCTTGGACTTCGCTGATTTCTTGGGCGTCATAGTGCGGGGGATTGGGCTCAGGCCGAGGCGAACATCGGCCCTCTCCTTGGGCGCTCTTGAGCCCAGTCCGCAATCACCGGCCAGGAACCCCTCAGAACTTGCGTCCGCCGCGGCGCAGGGCGTCGCAGACGTTTGCTTCCTCCGGTCGTTCGATCAGCCCAACTTCGGTGACGATCGCCGTGACAAGGCGCGCCGGGGTAATGTCGAAGGCCGGGTTGTAGACGCGCACGCCCGGAGGCGCGGTGCGCATCCCGAAGCCCATGGTGATCTCCGAGGCATCGCGCTCTTCGATCGGAATTTGGGTTCCATCGTCGAGACTGGGATCAAAGGTCGAGAGCGGCGCGCATACGTAGAAGGGCACGCCGTGCTCGCGGGCCAGGACCGCCACGGAATACGTGCCGATCTTGTTGCACACGTCGCCGTTGCGCGCGATGCGATCTGCGCCGACGAATACGGAATCCACCCGGCCTTCGAACATGACGCGGCCGGCCATGCTGTCGGTGATCAGCGTGACCTCGATTCCAGCCTGCATCAGTTCCCAGGTCGTCAGGCGCGCTCCCTGAAGCAGCGGGCGAGTTTCGTCGGCGAAGACCTTCACGCTCTTGCCCTGGTTCACGGCAACGTAGATCGGAGCGAGTGCTGTGCCGTAGTCGGCTGTGGCCAGTCCGCCTGCGTTGCAGTGGGTCAAGATCGAATTGCCGTGTCCGATGAGCGTCGCGCCGACTTCGCCGATTCGCCGACAGATCGCGCGGTCCTCCTCGAAAATCCCGTGGGCCTCCTCGAACAGCCCCGCGATCATGTCCTCCGCCGAGGCGTTCGGCTTCAACTCGCGCCGGGCGCGTGCGACCATGCGCTCGAGGGCCCAGAACAAATTCACTGCCGTGGGGCGCGTCCCCGCAAGGAACGCGGCCGATTTTTCAGTCAGGGCGAGCACCTGCGCTGCGCTCTGCGAGCCGGCGCCCTGGACTCCGAGCAGGACGCCGTAGGCCGCCGCCACGCCGATCGCCGGCGCGCCACGGATCGCAAGGCGCTTGATGGCGTCGAACATCTCCTCCACGCTCGAGAGGTCGACATAGCGAGTCTCCATGGGCAACAGCGTTTGCTCCAGGATCCGCGCCTTGCCGGGGCGCTCGCCAATCCAACGAATCGTGGCGACCGTCATCTAACTACTTCAGCTTCGCCTGCAGCGCGCGATCCTTGGCCAGGACCTTTTCCGACTGGCCGGCGCGGAACTGTGCCATGCGCTTGGCCAGCGCCGGATCGCCGAGGGCCAAGATGCGAGCCGCGAGCAATGCCGCGTTGACGGGGCCGCCGACTCCGGTGCCCAGGCAGCCGACGGGCACGCCCCCGGGCATCTGAACCGTGGAAAGCAGCGCGTCCAATCCACCCAGGGGCGGATTGTCCATGGGGATGCCTAGCACGGGCAGGTCCGTGTGTGCGGCGACAACCCCCGCCAGGTGCGCTGCGCCGCCTGCAGCGCACAAGAGGACTCCGACACCGCGCGCCGGTGCTTCCTCGACGAAGCGGATGACCGCGGCCGGCGTTCGGTGTGCCGAGAGCACCCGTGCTTCGCACTCGATTCCAAGCTCCTTGAGCTGCGCAACACACGGTTCCAGTCGCGGATAATCGGAATCAGAGCCCATCAACAACGCTACTTTCATTGATTCACTCCCTCGGGGATGCGTCCGGTGATCTTCTTGCAGATGTGCAGGTACAGCTCGCTGGTGCGCGCCAGGATTTCCGGTGCGACTGCGGGCGGCGGCGGCGACTTGTTCCAGGGCTGCGCCTCGAGCCAGTCGCGCAGCAGTTGTTTGTCGAAGCTCGGAGGATTGTTGCCCGGCTTCCATTGGTCCGCGGGCCAGAAGCGCGAGCTGTCGGGCGTCAGCGCTTCGTCGATCAGGATCAGCGTCCCGTCGAGCAAACCGAATTCGAATTTCGTGTCGGCGAGCAGAATGCCGTGGCCGGCGAGCACCTCGGAACCGCGCGCGAACAGCGCCAACGCAGCCCGCTGGGCGGAATCGAAAATCGCGGGGCCCACTCGCTCCCGCGCCTGGGCTGGCGACAGGGGCAGATCGTGGTGATCGTCCTTGGTGGTCGGCGTCAGAATCGGCTGCGGCAGGCGCGAAGCAAGCACGAGCCCCGGCGGCAGCGGAATCGAACACACGCTGCCGGACTGCTTGTACTCCTTGAGACCCGAGCCGGCGAGGTAGCCGCGCACGACCCACTCAACCGTGGTCGGCTCGGCGCGGCGCACAACCATGATTCGGCCGCGCAAATCATCCCGCTGGGCCGCGCTCAGCCCAGGGACATCGTCGACCGAGGTCGAAACCAAGTGGTTTTGGATCACGTCTCGCGTGTGCTCGAACCACCAGGTCGAAATCGCCGTCAGGACTCGACCCTTGTGGGCGATGCCTTCGGTCATGACGACATCGAAGGCGCTGACGCGATCACTGGTGACGAACAGCAGGTGCCGCGCGTCGATTTCGTAGATGTCGCGAACCTTGCCCGAGGCCACGAGCCGCAGGTGCTCAAGCGACCGATTTCGACCCATGTAAACAGCTGTGGTGCTCATGTTTGCCTGCGTGAGGGGGACCCAAGTCGCCGGGACGTGTGGGAGTGGTGGGGCAAGTACCGCGGCCGAACTTTGATGAATGTGGGCGGCGAGTATGGCGGGGCGCCACGGCCGCTACAATCGAGATCGTGGGGATGCAGCGCTTCGGTTTGCGGCCAGGAAAACCGCTCTTCGGCACCCTGCCCGTGCCAGCGTCCAAGTCCCACGGCCAGCGCGCGCTCTTGATCGCCGCTCTGTGCCGCGAGCCGGTCTGGATCGCGGGGTTGCCGGCCCAGGAACGCTGCGCCGATGACCTGCGGCACGCTCGCCAGTGGATCGAAAACGTCGGCGCGCGTGTCGACGCTCCCCTGGGAACGAGCCTGCGCGTCCGCGGACTGGCACCGGGGCCCATGGGCGGCTGGCGGGCGGCAGGCGAATTGGAGCTTGGCGAATCGGGCACCCTGGCACGGCTTGGGACGGCAGCGGCGGCGCTTTGCGCGCGGCCGGGCGGCGAGATTCGCCTGGTGGCCCGGGGCAGTCTCTCGAGGCGCACGAGTCCTGGCTTGATGGAGGCGCTGCGGTCCGCGGGCGTTCGTATGGCCTTTCGCGGGATCCCCGACGGGTTCACTCTCTCCCTCTGGCCGATCGGTCCGCCGTCGCGCATCGAACTTTGGGCTCCTTCGTCCAGCCAGGAAGTCAGCGGGCTGCTTGTCGCGGCGGCGGCCTGGCCAGATCAGATCGAGATCCTCGTGCACGGCACGATCCCCAGCGAGCCGTACGTCAGCCTGACGATCTCGACGTTGCTGCGCTTTGGCGTGAGCGTCGAGCGCAGGTTGGAATCCGGGCGCACGGCGTTCCTGGTGCGCGGCCCACTGCGGGCCCCCGAAGGCATGTTGATCGTGGAGCCCGACGCCAGCGCCGCAGCGGTACTTCTGGCCGCGGCATGCATCAGCCGCGGGAGAATTGCCGTGCCTGGACTTGGCGCAGGTTCGCTGCAGGGCGACGTCGCCATGGTCGAGCACTTGCGGGCATTCGGTTGCGACGCGGGCTTCGACAGCGAGGGAATGTTCGGCGGCGGGCCGGTGACCCGCGGTGCGCAAATCGACGCCAGTGGGACGCCGGATCTTGCGCCGCTGCTCGCCGCCTTGGCCGCGGACGCTGCGCTGAGGTGCGGGCAGTGGTCGCGGTTGCTCGGACTGGCCACGCTCCAAGGCAAGGAATCGCCGCGGATCAGTGTGCTATCCGAAGCGCTGTCGCTCCTGGGACTGGACGTGCGGGCCGACGAATCCTCGCTGGAGATCGCTCCCGGCTCCAGTTGCACGGGGGCCGTGGAACTCGATCCGCGCGGAGATCACCGCATGGTCTTCGCCTTCGCACTCCTTGGCCTGCTGCGCGATGGAGTCTCGGTGCTCGATCCGGAGTGCGTCGCCAAGTCCTGGCCGGGGTTCTGGGACGACATGCAGCGCGCTGGCGGCAGCAGTTTGGACGGTTGAGCAACTGAGGCCGGCGCGGGACGAGCGGGAGTCCGATTCAGTCGCGGCGCTCGCGGCGCTACCCTAGGGCGATGTCCAGTCAGAACTCCAGCGCCATGCCAGCTATCACGGGCCCCGTGTTGATCACAGGAGGCGCCGGCTACATCGGCAGCCACACCACGCGCCTGCTGCGTCAATTGAAGGTGCCCACGGTGGTTCTCGACAACCTCTCCGCAGGTCACCAGCGCTTTGTCCAGGGCCCGTTCGAGAAGGCAGACCTTGGCGATTGCGCCGCCCTCGATCGGATCTTCTCGACCCACAAGCCCAAAGCGGTGGTCCACTTCGCGGCGAAGACCTACGTCGGGGAGTCCGTCACGGAACCCTCCAAGTACTACCTGGAGAACGTGCACTTTACGTGGAACCTGCTCGAGGCCATGCGCGCCCACGGCTGCCGCGACATCGTCTTCAGTTCGAGCTGCGCCACCTACGGCAATCCGCAACGCATCCCCATCGACGAGGCCCATCCCCAACTGCCGATCTCGCCATACGGGCGCACGAAGCTCCACATGGAGCACATGCTGGAGGACTTTTCGCGCGCCTATGGCCTGCGCTTCGCCGCTCTGCGCTACTTCAATGCTGCGGGAGCCTCGCAGTCCGGCGAACTCGGAGAAATCCACGCGCCAGAGACGCACTTGATCCCCTTAGTGCTGTTCGCGGCCCTGGGCCTGCGACAGAAAATCAGCGTGTTCGGCAACGACTACGACACGCCGGACGGCACGTGCATCCGCGATTACGTGCACGTGGAGGACCTGGCCCGCGCCCACGTCCAGGCCCTCGGCAAGCTGCAGGACGGGATCGCGCGACTGGCATGCAATCTGGGCACGGGCACCGGCTTCTCCGTGCTCGAGGTGATCGACGCCTGCCAGCGCGTCAGCGGCAGACCGGTCCACGTGGAAATTGCTCCGCGGCGCGAGGGCGATCCCCCGCGGCTGATCAGCGGAGGCTCCGCGGCCCTAGACCTCTTGGGCTGGGCGCCACAGCGCGCGCGACTCGATGACATCGTTGGCGACGCCTGGCGCTTTCACCTCGCGGAAGCGCAATCCGCGAAGAAATCGAGCTAGCAAACGGCTCCGCTCGCCGGTTTACTTGCCACGATTCCATGCTCGCGCGCGCGCACATCTTCATTGTCCTCGTGCTCGGCTGCGCGCCGGTGCTGGCCCAGGACCGGGCACTGGGGGAGAAGACAATCACCGCAGCGGATCTAGCCGAACACCTGCGACATTTCGCCTCCCCGGAACTCGAGGGACGCGACACACCCTCGGTGGGCCTGACGCGCGCCCAAGATTATGTGGCCAAGGCCTGGCTCGAAGCGGGCGTCAGTTTGCCCCCGGACCTTCCGGTGTTGGGCCCCGAACTCACCGACGATGAAAGGCGTGCGAAGATCCTGGCGGGATTCCGGCGCAGTTACCCCATCCCTGGCCCGGAACCGGACCCCGAGGGCTGTGCGCTTACGCTGGACGTCACCGGGCTGGAGCGCAAGAGTTTCGCCCTGGGCACGGAGTTCGTTCCAGTTTCGCACGCATCGGGCGACGCCAGCGGCGCAGTGGAATTCGTCGGCTATGGGATCGAGTCAGAGACCGAGAAGTTCGACGAGATTCCGCCCAAGGGACTCAAGGGCAAGATCGCGCTGATCGTTGAGGGCGAGCCGCGCACTCCAAAGCGCTTCGAGGGGCCTGAACTTTCTGTGGACGCCAACATGTGGTTCAAGCTCGCCAACCTGCACAAGGCGGGCGCCGAGGGCGCGTTGGTCGTGCGCCGCAATCCAGCGCCAACGCCGCAGAAAGGCGCGAGCAAATCGCAGACGCCCTTGGAACGCCCGGCCCTTGGATTTCGCTACACGTTTGCGACCTGGAACGACCAGCGCGCCACTCGCGAAGGTCGCGATCCCCAGCGCATAACCATGCTGCCGACGCTGGAGATCTCCATGGCGGCCGCGGAAGCGATCCTCGGCGAAGATGTCGAAGCCCTGGCGGCGAAGATCGACTCCAGCGTGAAACCCTTGCGCCGCGAGACCAAGGGCCGCGTCGTGAGCCTGCGCTCGAAGACACGGCGCGCCGATGTGCAGGCCGACAACCTCGTGGGCTGGATCCAAGGCAGCGACGAGAGTTTGGCCAGCGAAGTCGTAATCGCGGGCGCGCACTTGGATCACGTCGGAGTGGACGAGCGCGGTCGCATCGGCACGGGCGCCGACGACAACGCATCTGGTTCGTCGGCGCTTTTGGAAATTGCCCAGGCACTGTGCGTCGCCCGACCCCGGCGCTCGGTACTCCTGTGCTCCTTTTCGGGTGAAGAGAAGGGGCTCCTGGGTTCGAAGGCCATCACCGGGCGCATGCCTGTGGACGCGAAGAACGTGGTTGCCATGGTGAACCTCGACATGCTCGGGTTTGGCGACAAGGACAACTGCGCCGTGCTTGGGATCGCGCAGAATCCGACGCTGGAGAAGCTGCTCAATCGCGCGCTCAAGCTCTCGCGCACCGGCATTCGGGATCTGACCTTGCAGGGCGGCGAGGAATTGTGGGAGCGCTCGGACCACCACCCGTTCCACAGGCTCGGAATCCCAACTCTGTTCTTCTTCGAGGGCCTGCCGATCTCAAAGAACGTCGACTACCACACTTGGCGCGACACCCTGGACAAACTCGATCAGGAAAAGGTGCTCAATTCTGCGCGCCTTGCCTTCAACTCAACATGGCTTCTCGCGCAAGACGATTCTCGACCCCCGCCGCCGTCCGAATCACGCTGATCCTCGGGGCCAATGTCCTCGCGGGCTGGTTTCTATGGACGCAATTGGACGGCGACAGTGCCTCTGCGCCCGTGGTGCACGCGCTGGACAGCGCGGCGCCAGCGGCGGAGTTGACAGCGCGCGATCACGGTCGTCGCAGCGAAATTGCAGGCTCGACGGAGCGCTCCTCAACGGCGGCCCAGGCACGTCTCGATCGCCTGGGGGCCAAGGTCCAATCCGTTGTTGCGCAGTTCAAGAACGAGGCTGAGACAGCCACCAAGGGCCGCGTTCGCGCCAATGCGATATTCGTGAGCGTTTCCCTGCGCGATTCAAAGAGCGGCGCGGAATTCGGACTCGACGCCGGGCGCGCCTTGCGGCCCGCGTCGAACATGAAGATCGTCACCACCGCGGCAACCCTGACGTTGCTGGGTCCCGACTGGGAGTTCGCGACGCCGATCGAGGCGCGCGGCACCTTGACGGAGGGGCGACTGCAAGGCGATCTCGTGCTGCGGGCCAGCGGCGATCCGCTGTTTGACATGGACGCCGAGGGCAGCGTGCGCGCGCTGCTGGAGCCGGCCCTCGATGAACTGGAGCGCACGGGTCTGCGCACGGTCAGCGGAGGACTCGTGCTCGATGAGGGAGGCTTCGATCTGCCCGCGGCGCCCGAGGGCTGGCCTCCGAAGGAGCAGCGCTACCAAGAGTACTGCGCGCTTTCCGGCGGTTTCACGGCCAACCGCGGTTGCCTGACGGTCAAGGTCGCGCCCACCTCCGTGGGAGCGGCGGCGAAGATTCAAGTCCTGCCGGAGGGCTACGATTCCGAGCGCCAATTCAGTGCCACGACGATCGCCTCGGGTCCCCTGACACTCGGCTTCGACGCGCGCGTTACGGGCTTGATCGTCCGCGGCTCCATCCCCAAGGCTTCTGCTCCGTACGTCGGCGCCTGCCCGGTTCCCGATCCGGTGGAGCTGTTCGCGGCCGCGCTGCGCTTCGAATTGGATCGGCGTGGGATTCGAATCGAAGGCCCGACCCGGCGCGAACGCAATGTCGCGGCCGGCACGAGACTGGCCGTGATCCGCACGCCGTGGACGCGCTACCTCATGGCCATCAACCAGGAATCGAACAACGCGGTGGCCGATCAGGTCTACCTCGGCACGGCCCATGCATTCCGCGGCAGCGGAGACCGACAGGGGGCCAGCGACGCAAGTATCGCGGCCCTCGAACGACTGAATGCCAGCGAGAGTGATTTTCGCCAAGTCGATGGATCAGGCCTCTCCGAACTCAATCGAGTCAGCGCGCGACAGTTGACCGCCCTGTTGCGGGCTGCCTGTACCGACGGCTCCAGCGTCGCAGAGCTGTATCGAAGCTCGCTTGCCGTTGCCGGCGTGTCGGGCACGCTCTCGGACCGCATGCGTCGCTCACCTGCCAAAGGTCGCGTCCTGGGAAAGACAGGCTTCATCGCCGGCACGAGCTCGCTTTCGGGCATCGCCATG
This sequence comes from Planctomycetota bacterium, assembly GCA_947484275.1. Taxonomy (GTDB): domain Bacteria; phylum Planctomycetota; class UBA1135; order UBA1135; genus JADJQU01. The sequence goes on from CANKOY010000047.1 coordinate 11,539, forward strand.
TGCAGCGGCGGAGGCGAGGTGATTTTCTCCATCGTGATCAACTACCCAGACTTCTCCGGGTTGAACACCTCGGTCTGGAAGCCGATGCAGGACGATATCTGCGAGTTGTTGGTAGGGGCCGAACTTTGAACGCAGGTGCGCCGCCGGAGCATGAACCCGTGCTCGCTGCGGCACTGGCCATCGCGCGCGGCGCCGGCGCGATCCTGATGGAGCACTTCGGCCGACTCGCGCCCGGGCAGATTCGATCCAAGGATGTTGAGCGCGACCTCGTCACGGCCGCTGACTTGGCTTCGGAGCGCTTCATCGTCGCCCAGTTGCGCGCGCAATTTCCCGAGCACGCCATCGAGGCGGAGGAAGGAACCCACGCTGCCGAGGCGGCGACAAACGCGCCGCGCTGGTTCGTTGATCCTCTGGACGGCACCGTGAATTTCGTGCACGAGCTCCCGGCCTTTTGCGTCTCCATCGGCCTGTACAACGGCTCGACTCCTGAAGTCGCGGTGGTTCACGCGCCAAGACTCGGCGAGACCTTTTGGGCAACGAGGGGGGGCGGGGCATGGCTCGATGGTCGGCCCCTGCAGGTCTCGCGGACCGACGAATTGCGGCATGCGATCCTGGCCACGGGTTTTCCCTACCAGCGCTCCGGCCTGGATGACGACAACCTCAAGAACTTCGGTCGTTTCTTCTATGAGATCCGGGGAGAGCGACGCTTTGGTTCGGCGGCCCTCGACCTGTGCTACGTGGCCGCCGGTCGTTTCGACGGATATTGGGAGCTCGGCCTCGCGCCCCACGATGTGGCTGCGGGCGCCCTAATCGTGCGCGAAGCGGGGGGGGTGGTCAGCGACGCCGATGGGGGCGGGGACTGGTTGCGGGCCAGGCACATCGTGGCCTCCGGGCCAGGCCTGCACGGGGCGATCCGCTCGCGCCTGCGGCGCTGACTGATTCGGCTGGCGGGCTCTTTCGGACCCGCGAAAGGGGTGGTAGTGTGCACGGCGCTTCCAGCTCCACCCAACGCTGATAAAAGACCCGCCCAAGGCCCTGTTTCATCGCCCTAACTGTTGATGCAACAGAGACTTGCGATCATCCACTGATGGCTGGCTCGATCCAGATCCACGGCGCGCGCCAGAACAACCTGCAGGGCGTCTCGGTGACCCTGCCGCGCGAACGCCTGGTGGTGATCACCGGGGTGTCGGGATCTGGAAAGAGCTCGCTCGCCTTCGACACTCTGTTCCGGGAGGGCCAGCGGCGCTTTCTCGAGACACTTTCAGCCTATGCGCGCCAGTTCCTCGGGCGCATGGAGAAACCCGATGTCGATTCGATCGACGGGCTCGCGCCGGCGATCGCGGTGGATCAGAAAACACAGTCGCGTTCCGCGCGCTCCACGGTCGGCACCCTGACGGAGATCTTCGACCACCTGCGGGTGCTCTTCGCTCGCGCTGGTGTGGCCCACTGTCCCAAGTGCGATCTGCCGCTCGCTTCGCAGACCGCCGAGGGCATCGTGCAGCAGATGCTCGCAGAGCACGCTGGCCGGCAGCTGACCTTGCTCGCGCCCCTAGTGCGCGACCGCAAGGGAAACCACATCGCGATTCTCGACGACCTGAAACGCCGCGGTTTCGTGCGCGCGCGAATCGACGGGGCCCTGCTTCGCATCGAGGACGCGCCCGAACTCGCGCGCTACCAGCGCCACACGATCGAAGTTGTCGTGGATCGGCTCAAGCCAGAGCCTTCCAATCCAACGCGCCTGCGCGAAGCCGTCGAGCAGGCCCTGGAACTCGGCAAGGGCGACATGCTCTTGCTGGAACCTGAAGGAGAGCGCGGATACTCCATCAGTCGCGCCTGTCCCGGGTGCGGCGAAGAGACACCGCCCCTGGAACCGCGCGTGTTCTCGTTCAACTCACCCCACGGCGCCTGTGGCCGCTGCGAGGGAATTGGATTGCTGCGCAGACCGTCGGAATCGCGCGTCGTCGCCGATGCGCGACTCTCGATTCGAGGCGGCGCCCTGGCGGTGACGCGCAAATCAGGCGGCGCGCTGCTGTATCCGAAAGTCGATTTCGAGTTCTTGGGCCGTGTGGCCAAGAAGAACGGCTTCGACCTGGACACTCCCTGGAAGGAACTGTCGAAGGAAGCGCGCAAGATCGTGCTGCGCGGCAGTGGCGAGGAACGCTTCGAAGACCAGACCTCGTGGAACGGCGCAAAGTACAAGGGCAGCGTGCGCTGGCAGCGGCGCTTCAAGGGCGTGCTTACCGCTCTCGAGGAGGCCTACGCCAACAAAGTCCGGCATGTGGAGCGCTATTTGGCGACGACCACGTGCCCGGAATGCGAAGGCTCGCGACTCAATCCAGTGGCGCGCAGCGTGCGCTTGGGCGGCGTACGGATCCTCGACCTATTGCAAGCTCCGGTGCGCGAGTTGCGTTCGCGCCTGGAAGCCCTGGAACTGACGGCGCGCGAGGCGCGCATTGCCCGCGATCTCCTGCAGGAAATTCAGCGGCGCGCGGCCTTCCTGGAGCATGTGGGACTCGACTACCTGTCGCTGATGCGCGCCGCGGACACGCTCTCCGGCGGCGAGGCCCAGCGCATTCGCTTGGCCGCGCAACTGGGCGCGGGGTTGCAGGGCGTGCTGTATGTCCTCGACGAACCCTCGATCGGACTGCACGCTCGCGACCACGGACGCCTGCTATCGGCCCTGGAAAAGCTGCGCGACAGCGGCAACACCGTCGTAGTCGTCGAGCACGACGAAGCCACGCTGCGCGCCGCCGATTGGGTCATCGATGTTGGGCCACTGGCCGGAAGGGAGGGTGGCCGCATCGTGGCCCAGGGCGAGCCTAGCGCAATCGCACTGGCGGACTCACCCACGGGGATGCTGCTGCGCGGCGAATTGAAGATGCCCGCGCCCTCCACGCGTCGAACTGGCAACGGCAACTCGATCGAAATCCGCGGGGCGCGCGGTTTCAACCTCAAGCAGGTCAACGTTCGCATTCCACTGGGGACCTTGACGGTGGTCAGCGGTGTCTCGGGCTCGGGAAAGAGCACGCTGATCAATCGCATCCTGCAGCCCGCGCTGTTGGCGCGACTTGGCCGCGAGGGTCCCGAGCCCCTGGACCATGACCGCATCCTCGGTCTCGAGCACATCGGCGACATGGTTGTCATCGACGCCGCGCCGATCGGCCGCACGCCGCGTTCGAATCCGGCCACGTACACCGATGTGCTGACGCCGATTCGCGACCTGTTCGCCAGCCTGCCGGAGGCGCAGATGCGCGGCTACGACAAGTCGCGCTTCTCGTTCAACGTCGCTGGCGGCCGCTGCGAAGCCTGCGGGGGAGCCGGGGCGCAACTGGTGGAATTGCAGTTTCTCGCGCCGGTCACTGTGCCCTGCGAAGAATGCGGCGGACAGCGCTTCCAGGCCGAGACGCTCGAGGTGCGCTACGCGACCAAGAACATCTCGGACGTGCTGTCCATGACCGTAGACGAGGCCCTCGAAGTCTTCGGCGATCTCCCGAAGATCGCCGACGCCCTGCGCACGTTGCGCGACGTGGGACTCTCGTACCTCACCCTGGGGCAGCCGTCGACGACGCTGTCCGGAGGCGAAGCACAGCGCATCAAGTTGGTCTCCGAATTGAAGCGCTCGCCGCGCGCGCACACGCTCTACCTTCTGGACGAACCGACCACAGGTCTACACCAGTTCGATGTGCAGAAGCTCGTTGGCGCCCTGCAGCGTTTGGTGGACGGCGGTCACACGGTGGTCGTGATCGAGCACAACCTCGACGTGATTCGCGCCGCCGACCACGTGATCGACCTGGGACCCGAGGGCGGAGCGGAGGGCGGTTTTGTGCTCGGCAGCGGAACGCCGGAGGCGCTCGAGGGAATTCAAGAGTCCCCAACGGGTCGCGCCCTGGTCGAGCACGTGCGCGCGCGGGCAGCTCGCCCAGGGCGCGGGAGCAAGGCGCGCGGGAGCAAGGCAGCCGGGTCGCTCGCCAAGCGCAGCACCGGTGCACTGGGGAGCGAGGGTGCGCCGCGTCACATCCGCGTCGTCGGCGCGCGCACGCACAATTTGAAATCGATCGACGTGACGATTCCGCGCGACGCGCTGACGGTCATCACCGGCCCCTCGGGCTCGGGCAAGAGTTCCCTGGCCCTGGACACGATCTACAGCGAGGGCAAGCGACGTTTCGTCGAGTCCCTGTCGACCTACGCGCGTCAGTTCCTGGGCTCCCGTGACAAACCGCCGGTGGAGCGCATCGACGGTCTTGGCCCGTCGGTGGCCGTTGAGGCGGGCACGTCGCGTGGGCACCCGCGCTCCACGATTGCCACGACCACCGAGATCCACGACCACTTGCGCGTGTTGTTTTCGCGCGCCGGGACCGTGCGCTGCCCCGAGCACCTCAAGCCCCTGGTGGTCACTGACGCCGGTGGCATCGCACGGCGCATCGTCAAGGAATTGGCGGGTGAGCGCGGCTTCGTGCTGGCGCCAGTGAGTGCGATCGAAGGCAGCGACGAGACTGCTCGGCGTGAGAACTTCGCCAAGGCACTGCGCTCCTGGCGCGCGGCGGGATTCCTGCGACTGTTGATCGACGGTCAGGAGTGCAGGCTGGACGGTGAGCCCGCGTTGCCTCCGGCCGGTGCGTCCATGGATCTGGTGATCGACCGAGTCAGCTTCGACGCCCCGTCGCGCTCGCGGATTGCAGATGCAGTGGCCCAGGCCGCCAGCGTGTCCGGCGGTCGCGTCAGCGCTCTTTCCGTGGTGAAGTCCGGTGTCGCGAGGCGCGTCGATTGTTCGACCCAGGGCGCCTGTCCGGCGTGTGGCTTTCGATTGGACCACCGTCTCGACCCGCGGCATTTTTCCTTCAATACCCACGCGGGCGCCTGCGCCGCCTGCGACGGACTGGGCGCCAAGGTGCAATGCGACCAGGATTTGCTGATCGCCGCCCCGGGTGAGTCGCTGCTCGAGGGCGCGATCGCTGGCAAGTTCGCGCGCTATTTGGTCAAGGGCAAGGGCTACTACGAGAACCTGCTGAAGACGGTCGCGCGCAAGCACAAGCTGCGCCTGGAGCGCCCCTTCTTTGAGTTCACGGCGGCGCAGAAGGCGCTCTTGATGCACGGAGTCGGCGCGAAAGCGATCTACGAAGTCGAGATCGAGAAGTCCTTCACCAACGCGGAAGTTCAAGAGCACTTCAGCGCGCCATGGCCCGGGCTCTGCGGTCATATCGACGCCTGGCACGCCAAGGCCGAGGATCCGGAATGGGCCGCGCTGCTGGAAAAGGTCATGTCGCGCCGCACCTGTCCGCAGTGCCAGGGCGAACGCCTCAGACCAGAGGCGCGTTTCACCAGCGTCGAGGGCCGGCGCCTGCCCGAGGTGCTGGGGGACAGCGTGTCGAGCGCCCTGCAGTGGATGGGGGCCCTGCGCGCCTCGAAATCCGTGGCGGAATCCGTGGCCAGTGTGCTCGCGGAACTGGAATCACGGCTCTCACTGCTCGATCGAGTGGGCCTGGGCTATCTGACGTTGGACCGCTCGAGTTCGACGCTCTCGGGCGGGGAAGCGCGCCGCGTGCGCCTGTCCGCCAGCCTGGGATCGCGCTTGACCGGCGTGTGTTACGTGCTCGATGAGCCTACGGTGGGATTGCACCCGAGCGACACGGCGCGGCTCACCGATGCGCTGCTCGAGCTGCGCGACAGCGGCAACACCGTGCTCGTGGTGGAACACGACGAGAGCCTGATGCGTCGCGCGGATTGGATCGTGGACCTCGGCCCTGGCTCCGGCCGCTTGGGGGGCAATGTGGTGGCAGCGGGCACACCGGCCAGCGTCGAATCGCACCCCACCTCGCCCACGGGGCGCGCCTTGCGCGGTGAAATTCGCCTGCGATCTGCAGATCGTGCTGTGCCGTCCAAGGACGGTCCGCGGTTGGTCTTGACCGGCGCACGTTTGAACAACCTCCGCGACGTCGAGTTTTCCGCGCGCTTCGGAGCACTGACCGGCGTTTGCGGTCCCTCGGGCTCGGGCAAAAGCACGCTGATTCTTGATTGCCTTGTGCCGGCCCTCGCAGGAGAAGCACCCGATGGCCGCTGGAAGGAGCTCACTACTCCCAAGGGCTCGCGACCGCGTCTGGTGGTGATCGACGCCGCGCCCATCGGACGCAGTCCCGCGTCAGTTCCGGCGACCTACACCGGCCTGATGGAGCCCCTGCGCGAGTTGTTCGCCCGCACGCCGGATGCGCGCGTGCGCGGCTTCGGACCGGCCCACTTCTCGTTCAATTCCACCAAAGGACGCTGCCAGGCCTGCGAGGGCCGCGGCGCGACCCAGGTCGAGATGCAATTCCTCGCGGATCTCTGGCTGCCGTGCGAGGAGTGCTCTGGCCGGCGCTTTACGCCTGAGGTGCTCGAAGTGAAGTTCCGTGGCCGCTCGATTGCCGACGTGCTCGACATGACGGTGGATGAGGCACTGAGCTTCCTGGAGCATCAGCCCGCGGCGGTTTCGGTGCTGAAGACCCTCGCGGAAGTGGGGCTGGGCTACCTGCCCCTCGGTCAGGCGTCGACGACTTTGTCCGGCGGCGAAGCCCAGCGCATCAAACTCGCCAGCGAATTGCAGTTGGGAGACAGCGCTGAACCCAGCGTCTTGATCCTCGACGAACCCTCCACCGGTCTGCACGCCAGCGATGTCCTGCAACTCGCGCGCGTGCTGCAGCGACTGTGCGATCGCGGACACGCCGTGGTAGTGATCGAGCACCACACCGGACTCCTTGCGATTTGCGACGAATTGGTGGAGCTCGGCCCACAGGGCGGCGCCGCTGGCGGAAAAATCGTCGCGCGCGGCACGCCCAAGGCGCTTTCCGATTCAAGCCACTCGATCACCGGGCCGTGGATTCGGGCCGAACTCGAGCGCGAGACGTCCATGGACGCGAGAAATTCAAAGCCCGGTGAGCCCGGCCGCCCCGCGGCTGCGCCCAAGCGTCCCCTGCGAAGGAAGATCGTCCTGTGAGTCTGCGCCCCGACAATCCGCTGATCGTTCAAAGCGATCGTTCGCTCATGCTGCACACCGTGCGCGCAGTGGTGGACGCGCGCGGCTTTCCCGTCAAGGACGAGAATGGCGAGCCGCTGACTGAAGAACATCCGCGCTTCGCGGCTGCTCGCGACGCGCTGTCGGTTTTCGCGGAACTGGAAAAGAGCCCGGACTACCTGCACACCTACAGGATCACACCGGTCTCGATTTGGAATGCCGCGGCCATGGGGCAAACGGCACAGGACATCGCCGGTGTGTTGCAGGAGTTCGCTTGCGTGCCGGTGCCGAACGCGGTCATCAAGGAGCTCACCCAGTGGGTTTCGCGCTACGGGCTGTTGCGAATCGAACGCCGCAGTGAGCGCTTTGAGTTGACCAGTGAACATAAGGACGCCCTGGCGGATGTGTTGGGGCACGAGTCGATTCGCAAACTGGTGGAGCTCGACAGCGCAGGCCGCGTCTGGGTCGGTCCCCTGGCGCGCGGTTCGATCAAGCAAGCGCTGATCAAGATCGGCTTTCCCGTGGACGATCGCGGCGGCTACGTTCAAGGCGATTCATTCGCGATCACGCTGCGCACGCGCACCCGCAACGCGGGCAAGCCGTTCGAGCCGCGCACCTATCAAAAGAACGCGGCAACCGCGTTCCATGCCGGCGGCACGGTGCTCGGGGGATCCGGAGTGGTCGTGCTGCCCTGCGGAGCTGGCAAGACCATCGTCGGACTGTCGGTGATGAGCCTGGTGGGGGAGAAAACGCTGATCCTGACCACGAACACGGTCGCCGTACGCCAGTGGCGCGACGAGATCCTCGACAAGACCGAACTTGGCGAGGCGGACGTGGCGGAATACACCGGCGACCATAAAGAGGTCGCCCCAGTGACCATCACGACCTACCAGATGCTTACCTGGAGGCGCTCGAAAACCGATGTATTCGAACACTTCAGCCTGTTTTCGCGGGAGAATTGGGGTTTGGTCATCTACGACGAAGTCCATCTGCTGCCCGCGCCCATTTTCCGCGTCACCGCCGACCTGCAGGCGCGCAGGCGCCTGGGACTGACTGCCACGCTCGTGCGCGAGGATGGCAAAGAGGACGAGGTCTTCTGCCTGATCGGTCCCAAACGCTGTGACGTTCCCTGGAAGGTGCTCGAGGCCCAAGGCTTCATCGCAGCCGCCACGTGCATCGAAGTGCGCGTGCCGCTGCCGCAGGCGCTCAAGTCCGTATACGCCGCGGCCAGCGCCCGCAGCAAGTTCAGAGTGGCCAGCGAAAATCCGCTCAAGCTGAACGTGATCCAGCATCTGCTCGAACGGCACCGGCAGAGCCACGTGCTGATCATCGGACAGTACATCGATCAGCTAAATCACCTGTCGCGACAGCTGCAGGTGCCCCTGATCACGGGCAAGACACCGAACGCGGAGCGCGCGGAGCTGTACGAGAATTTCCGTTCCGGCAAGCTGCCCGTGCTTCTGGTGTCGAAGGTGGGCAACTTCGCCGTGGATCTGCCGGAGGCCAATGTCGCCATCCAGGTCTCGGGCACCTTTGGGTCGCGCCAAGAAGAGGCCCAACGCCTGGGGCGCATCCTGCGGCCCAAAGCGGACGGTTCGGCGGCGGTCTTCTACTCGGTCGTGACGCTGTCCTCGCGCGATCAGGAGTTTGCCGAGAAGCGCCAGCTGTTCTTGACCGAGCAGGGCTACGCCTACGAGATCGTCGAGGCCGGTCCCTGGATCGACGCAGGCGTCCGGGACGCCGAGGTGGTTCCGTGAGTCTGACTCCCGACGACAATCCGACGGCACCCGATCGCGTGGCGCGAGAGAAGGAAGCGTCGCCCGAAACTGGGTCGGCCACTCCGGTGGAAAGCCCGCGGCGCGCGAACTCGCGTCTTCCGCTGCACGATTTCCTCGAGGGCTGCACGGCGCTCGAGTTGGAGGAGTTGTACAACTTCTGGAGTCAACCCAAGGGCGGTCAGGTGCCGCGCGAAGCCGCCGAGATCAAGCGCGCCATTCGCGCTTTCCTCAGCGACGATTCCCTGGTGGAGGCGCGGGCCCTGTCCTTGGGTCGCCGTCAGAATCAAGTCATCGGGATCCTGCTGGAGGCGCCGCACTACCTGCTCAGCCACGCGGAGCTTGCGGCGAACAAACTGCTCGCGCACCTGACTCAATACGACCTCGAGGCGAGCCTGACCATCCTTGCTCGCAATGGCCTGGTGGTCGAGGCGAAGGACCGGCGCTTCAAGAATTTCGGGGCCCGGGCCCTGGCGGTTCCCGAAGAAATCGCCGATGCCCTGCTGCGCCAGCAGCGCGCGAAACGCCGCGGTGTGTTCGACGTCCTGACCCTTCGCGGACACCTCGACCGCATGTACGACGATCCCGAGCGGGCGAAGCGCTCTGCACCCACGCGCCTGCGCGAGGTGTACAAGATGTACTCGGGTGAATCGGCAGCTGTCGCGCGCATCGAGCGCCTCGAGGCGCCACTGCGAGGGCTGGTGGAGAAGGCGATCTTGCAGTTCGGAGGAATCCTCCCGCGCAGTTTGTTCGAACGCATGGAGACCGAGCTCGGCGCTTGGAATGGCGCGCGCTGGCGCCCCAAGCTCGAAGAATCGCTGGTGGGAACCGTGGAGCGCCTGGAGCTCTCGCCTTACGGCATCCACCACAATGAAGAGGCGCTGCTGGTCTTCAACGAAGTGGCGTTGGCCTGGTTGAAACGCGTTGCGGTTCCGGGAGACCCCGATCGACCGCACCACGAGTCGTCGCTGTCGGTGGACCTGGTATCCAACATCTCGCGCTTCATTGGATTCATCCTTGAGCACAACGTGCGCTTCACGGTGCGCGGCGAGATTTTCAAGACCACCGAGAAGCGCATTTTGCAGGAGCTGATTCCCAACCCCGGCCGCGAGCTCTCGCGCGAGGCTGTGCTGGATTTCATCTACGACTTCACGCGTTCCGCGCACTTGATCGAGTCCACGGGCGAGCGCACGTTCGCGCTCTCCAACGAAGGTCGCGTGTGGGAGCAGAACGACCTGGAGCAAAAGCTGCGCGCTCTCCTAGACTTCTCCATCGAGGAAAAAGCCCTCGCCGGCGACTTCTACCATCAACTGCGTCTGCGCAGGATCCTTCTGCGGTTGCTCAAGCGCATCGAAGCCGGGACGTGGTACGACCTGATGTACCTGCCGTTCCTTGCGCGCAACACGTACCTGTCGAGCCTCGATCAATTGGCCGTGGACGAGTACTTCGCCACGCGCAACCAGGGCGGACAGTACGCGCCCATGGAAGATCCTCAGCGCCTCGCCTGGAATCTCGCCAAGTGGGTGCGCAGCCGGTTGTACTTGCTTGGAATCGTCGACCTCGGCTACGACTCGAGCGATCGCCCCGTGGCCGTGAGGCTGACCAAGGTCGGCGCGCGCCTGCTTGGGGCGGTGGACGGTTCGCCGCATCAGGCGCCGGCCCTGGGCAGCCTGATTGTCACTCCGGATTTCGAGATCGTTCTCTTCCCAACGGGTGACGACGCCGAGTTGGTGCACGAGCTCGATCGTTTTGCCGTGCGGGAGCGCCAGGGGGAGACGCTGCACTTTCGACTCAACGAGAAGTCCGTGCAGCGCGCGCTATCCGAAGGCATGTACCTCTCGCGCATCCTGGCCACCCTTCGCGGACAATCGCGGACTCCGGTGCCACAAAACGTGCTCTACTCGGTGCGCGACTGGGGCGCTCACGCCGGGTTGATGCTGCTCGATGAGCGCGGTGTGCTGCGCTGCGAAGACGAAGTCACCCTGCGCCGATTCCAGCAGGACGCGGGCGCGAAGAACTACATTCGCGAAGTCCTCGACGAGAAGCGCGTGCAGCTCAAGATGCGCTACACGACTCGCCGCACCCAGGCGCTGCTTCGCGATCTCGGCTACCTCGTCGAGTCTGAGGTCTAGCAGTCCGTTGAAAGAGTCCCTACTACGCCAGTGCGTGTTTCGGCGCCGCGGCCTCGCGCTCGGAAAGTCGTGCTCAGCGGCCAGGAAGGCCGCACCCCACTGCGAAGGCTCCGCAGGAGCCTTCACTACGAGCGCTTCGCGCTCTAACGCGGGGACCCCTGCGCGACTTTCTGTCGCGCTCCTTGCCTCGCCTTCACACGCTCTGTCTCGCTACGGGCCTTTTTCAACGGACTGCTAGTGAAGCGCGCGCCACCGCGATTCCTGGCCCTGAGTCCCGGAGATTTGCGAGCCGGGGAGGCAATCCAATTCCTGCGGCATGCACAAATTGCACTGGAAATCGGCTTGCCGGGCCTGATGCTGCGCGAGCCGCTACTTTCGGACCGCGAGTTCCTTGAATTGGCGCGCGCATTGGCTCTGCCAGCGCGAGCCCACGGAACCTGGTTCGCGATCCATGATCGGGCCCACGTGGCCGTGGACGTGAGCGCCGACGCGCTGCACTTGGGATTTCGCTCCTTGCGGCCAGCGGCCGCGCGCCGCATTCTCCCGGACTCCATGGCCCTGGGAATTTCCACCCACGACGGTGACGAGCCCGCCGTCTTCGCGATGTGCGATTACAGAGTCCACGGGCCGGTGTTCAGCACGCCCTCCAAGCGCGGACTCAAGGACCCGATCGAGTTGGCGGGCGTCGAACGCGCCTTGCAGCTCTCGTCCGTCCCGCTCCTGGCGATCGGCGGGCTGCAGCCACAGCACCTTTCCAATCTGGTGCAACTTGGGGCCCGCGGCGCCTGCGCGCGCGCATCGATCTTTGGTCGCGCGGACTCACCCGCGCAGTACGCGAAGGCGGCGCGGGCATGGGTTTCCGCCGCGAAGGAGGTGGGCCCGTGAGCGATTTGCAGGCGACCCCGGTCAAGAAATCCAGTCGGCAGGCCCGCGTGTTGCTCTGGGCCAGGCGCGCTGTGTTTCTGTACGCCGCGCTTGGGGCCCTGTACTTGGGCTGGCGCTTCGAGCTGATGACGCTGCCCGCTGAAGGTGTGTCGCCTTTGCGCGAGTACCGCCCAGGCACGCGTCTGCTCGTGGATCGCAGCCACCGCGAAGGTCGCGAAGGAGAGGCGCTGCTCTACCGCGACGATTTGGGGCGGCTCCTGTTGGGCCGGCTGGCGACCACTCCCAGCGGCGAAACGCGCAGCGGCCTGTGGCTTGTGACCGACGCCGAGGGAGGCGAATTGCCTGACTCACGCACGCTCGGACCAATTTCGCCCGAGCGCGTCGTTGGCCGAGTGGTGTGCGCCCTGCCGACCATGGAGTAGCATCCGCCCCATGGATTCGACTGGCCGCGGTTGGAATGAATCGCGCATCCATCGCTGGCTCCTCAAGACACTTCGTCCCCGCGGCCTGGCGGCGGAGTACGGGCACGACGCCGCGACGTTGTCACGGGTGCTGCGCCGTCCCGTCGTGTGCGTGGACCAGTGCATCGAGGGCGTGCATTACCTCCAGGGCACTTCCGCGCGTCTCGTCGGCGCGAAGGCTGCCGCGCGCGCGCTTTCCGACCTTGCCGCCAGCGCCGCACAACCGCGCGCACTGCTGTTGAGCGCGAGCTTTCCACCTACGGCCCGCGAACCTTGGATTCGGGCCGCGATCTTGGCCGTTGCCCGCGCGGCCCGTGAGGTCGATGCGGAACTCGTGGGCGGTGACCTGGCCTGCAGCGTCGGCCCCGCCGTGCTCGCGGTAACAGCCCTGGGCGAACTTGGGCCCGGCGCGCGCGCCCCCTCCCGCGATCAAGTGCGCGCGGGGGATATCTTGTTTTCCACCGGCCCCCTGGGCGGCAGCTTCCTCGGGCGACACCTCAAGATTGAACCACGCCTTGGCGCGGGACGCTGGCTCTGGCAGCAGGGCGCGCGCGCCATGACCGACTTGTCCGATGGACTGGCCCGTGACGTGGCGCGTCTCGCAGCGCGATCGGGCGTCGGGATTGACATCGAACATGTTCCGATTCATCGCGACTCGCGGCGCGCTTCGCGGCGCAGTGGCCAGAGCGCACTGGAACACGCGCTGTACGACGGCGAGGACCACGAACTTGTTGTGGCCCTCGAACCGACGCTCGCTCGGCGCTTGGCCGCGCGCAGCAAAATTCACGCACCCGGCCTGACACGCATCGGCCGCGCGTATGCGGGTCGCGGTGTTCGCGCGCCGCGGTCGGAGGACTCCGAGTCACTGCAGGCCCTCGATCCGCGGCGAGGTTGGAACCATGGACAGCCCTGACGCACGGGTCCTTGCGCTGCGCACGTTTCGCAGCCACAGCGCTGAAGCCTCCGAGGCCTTCGGCGCGGCCTTGGCGCGCGCGATCGAAGCCGATCCACTGCTCTCACTTTCGGGCGTCGTCGTGGCTCTCGAGGGCGACCTCGGTTCGGGTAAGACAGCCTTGGCGCGCGGGGTGGCGGCAGGTCTGGGTTCTGCTGACGCGGTGCACAGTCCGAGCTTCACCTTGATGCACACCTACGCTGGGCGACTGCCCATTTACCACTTCGACGCCTGGATGGAGGGTCGCGAACGCGCCTTCCTCGACGGTGGGGGAGCCGAGTGGCTGGACGGCGGCGGCGTTGCCCTGATCGAATGGGCCAGCCGGGTCGTCCCCTGGTTGCCGCTGCCGCGCCTGGGAGTACTCCTCGAGCACGGGGACGCACAAGCGCCGGACCGCCGCACGCTGACCCTCGTGGCCCTGGGTCGGCCGGTTCCAACGGGCACGGGGGATTCGCGGGCAGAGGCCATGGCCGCCCTGGTCACCGGCCTGCGGCTCTCGGCGGTGCCCTGTGCGCCTGGCCAGATCGAGGAACCTTGAAGCGCACTTTCCTTCCGCTTGAACCGATGGGGCCCTGCCCCGTTCGAGAGCAACGGTGAAGGGTTCCTGGGACCGCGATCGCGACCCCCTAGTGGCCCTGCGCCGCGGAGAGCGCGACCTGTTCGAGGAGTTCGTGCGCACCGAAGCGGCGGGCCTGATCAGTTTCTTTCAGCGTCTGGGGGGATCGCGACCGGAGGCGGAAGACCTCTCCCAGGAAGTGTTCCTCAAGTTGTACCGCTACTCAGCCAACTATCAGCCCCAGGGCGCGTTCGAGGCCTTCGCCATGCGCATCGCCCGCAACGCCTGGATCGATCGTCGGCGTCGCGAGGCGGCCCACGTCGCCACGCGACCGTTCGGCCCCAGCGACGATGATTCTGCGGCCGTGGTGGATCCTCCGGCACCGGCGAGCGAACCATCGCTGCGGATGAACCAGGGCGAAGAGCGCGCTCGTCTGGGCGCCGCACTGTCGCGTCTGTCCGCCAACCACGCGCTGATTTTCGAATTGGCGGTAATCCAAGGCCGGCCCTATCCGGAGATCTCGGCTGAGCTCGACATTCCCGTTGGCACGGTCAAGTCCCGTGTGTTTCACGCCCTGCGCAACCTGCGCGCGACCCTGGAGCCCTCCGAGGACAGTGCTGACAAGGACGACGCCAAGGCGTTCCTCGGCGAAAATCCGCGCGCGCCAAAATCTGCAGGAGACAAGCGATGAAAGCCACTCAAGCGGGAGGCGGGCGCCACGGGCACCTTTCGAGCGAGGACCTCGTCGAATTCGCTCTGGAACTTTCGGCGGGCCGCATGGCATCCGATTCGACCGCTGTGCAGGAAGTGCGCGCCTGCAGCCTCTGCAACCCGGAACTCGAGCGAACGCTCGCCGACCTCCAGCGCGTGCGCGGAGCGCTGCTCAGCATCTCAGCCAGCGACCACGGGGCCGCCGCACGCATCGCCAACGCAACGCTGGGTCTGACCACACGGGAGGATCTCTCTTGGCGCGGCGACTGGCGCGTCGTTGGAAGATTCCTACAACAGCGCTGGGGCGCTTCAGTGGCCGTGCGCTTGCTGGCCGCAAGTTTGCTTTTGCATTTGCTCGCACTGCCCGTGCTCGCGATCGTGCTCGTGGTCAAGGTGCGCGAGGCGCGACCGATGTGGATCACGGTCGAACGGCCCTTGGATGACTTGCCGGTAAGCGCTGCACCTGTGGAACCGCGCAGGGAATTGGTGCGTGAACCCGAGCCCGCGACCCCTGGGCCCATGGGAACGGCACCCGACGCGCCTGAACGCAGCACGCGCCTGACGCGCGCCCGTCGCCAGCTGCTCGACTGCGGCGCGCCTGCGCTCGCTGATCGCGGTGAACACGAACTTCGCGGCAGTCGGCTTCAGATTCAGGTTGCGCGGCTCCTGCTCGCGCGCAGTCAGCGCTTGGGTCTGGGCGCCTTCGACGCGTCCCGGTGCGAGCCGCGCCCGCAGGCGTCCACCCTGGAGCGCGCCCTGTGGGCGGAACTGCTCCTGGACGACTGGGCACTGAGTGGCCGGCCGGATCCGCGCCTTGCGGACACGCTTGGGACGCTTGAGAGCAACATCGCAGACCAGAACGCGGACACCGAACTCGCGCGACACGCGCTCCTGCGCGCTGCGTCCTACGGGTTGCCGGGCACCGCGAACATCGCCGAGCCCCGTCCGGCCCTCGACCGTCCCTGGTTTGAGGCCTTGGAGCGCGCCCTCGCCTTCCGGGGGCAGGGGGAAGCCGGTGGGGCCGACGATCCCGAGGGGCCAATCGCGCGCTGGCTCGCGTGGGGGCGAGCGAACTCGCGCCCCTAGACCCGTGCGGCTCCGCACGGGGCCGCATGTATCGATTTTGCGCGGGAGTAGTCCCCGCCAGCGTCGGCGCCTATGCTCTCACGCCGCATGCTCGTTCTCCGTGGATTGATCCTGCTCGCCGCCCCGACGCTGATGTGTCCGGCCGCCACCGCCCAGGAGACGGCCCCGCCCGTCGCACAGGCCGCACCGGCGAATGTGCCGCCGCGCACCGCTCCTCCCGCACAGTCCGATCCTGCGGCGCGCACGCAACCCGTTTTCGCCGCGGTCGGGGTGCGCTTGGAGGTGACTCTTGAGCAGGCGCTAAAAATCGCGATCGACAACAATCTCGGGTTGGAGATCGAAAGAGCGGCCATGGAAGTGGCCAGCTACCAGTACGTCGGCAGCTGGGGCAGCTTCGATCCGCGGGTCACGGCGAGCGCAGTACTCACGGATTCAGAATTCGAAGCCACAAACTCGCTGATTGGCGCCAACGTGCTCGAGGAAGACACCCAGGAAGTCAGCGCAGGTTTGAAATTCCCGCTCACCACCGGAGGCGAGTTCAACGTCGACTATGGGCGTGTCAGCAGGAAGACCAACAGCAGTTTCCAGCTGGTCAATCCCTCGACCTCGGACACCATGACGCTCAGCTTGCGCCAGCCCCTGTGGCGCGGCGCCTGGCAGAAGTACGCAACGAGTACCCAGCGCGAAAGCGAACTCAGCTACCGCAAGAGCGAGGAGCGCTTTCGCC
>CANKOY010000048.1 GCA_947484275.1 Planctomycetota bacterium
ACTTGATCAGGCCCGAGTACACGTCCTTCGGCAGGTCGAGGAAGAAGTTCGTGCCCTGCAGCGAGTCGATCGCCGAGTCGTAGTACAGGGAAAGGCCGACGTTGAGCTGGCTCTCGGCAATGAAGCCGCCGCCGACGATGCCGATCGTGTCGCACAGGATGGTCAAGAGCGGACACATGACCGCCAAGGCGATCACGCGCGGGACGATCAGATATCGCAGGCGGTCGATCGACATGACCTCGAGCGCCGTGAGTTCCTCGCTGACCGCCATCGTGCCCAGTTCCGCGGCGATCGCGCTCCCTACCGTGGCGGCCATGATTGTGGCTGTAATGAACGGACCCATCTCGCGGCACATCGAGAGCGCGACGATCGTTCCGATTTGATCCTGCTGGCCGAAGCGCGCGAGCTCCAGGCCGGTCTGCAGCGAGACGATCATGCCGATGAACAGGCCCACCAGCAGGACCACGTGCGTGACGCGGATCCCGGCTTGGTAGAACTGCTCGACCACCAGTTCGCGCCGACTGAACACCGCGCCCAGCCGCGCGAGGATCTGCACGGAGAGGTCGAGGTGGTATCCGACGTCAGCCAAGAATTCGCGAACGACCTTCCACATGACTGATTCGGAGTCTGGTCAACCGAGCGAGCAGATGCCAGGGCCAGCTGTTCGTGCGGCGTTCACGGCTGTGACGCCTCGCCGCGCGTCATGGGCCAGCCCGGACCGGGGAAGGCAGGCGCCATGGGCTCGGGCCAGAATCCGCCGCGGTCGGGATAGGTGCGCCAGCGCAACAACCCAAACAGCAGGGAGTGTTCGACCCGCGCCTCATCAGCCGCGCGGTACGCGCGACGCGACCAAAGGAACGACAGGTAGGCGCGGTCCTCCAACTCGTCCCGTTCGCGCCGAAACAGATTGCCCCAAGTGCGCCAGCTGACCCTCTCGCCCTCGGCCTCGCGTGTCACGAGTTCGTAGAGCCAAGCGTATTGGTCGTCGATTTCCGGCATGCGCCACAGCGGATTGAGCGCCGGGAATGCGAAGCGGTCCCGGGTGCCATCGCCTTCCGCGCCATCGGTGTAGTTCTGGTACAGGGGCCAGAGCTTCTGCCACGAACTCTTGACGCCCTGCTTGTCCACCCGATCCCAGTTCTGCCAGATCGGAACCAAGAACTGCGACTTGCGCCGCGCGAGCATGTCCTCCTCCTCAGTCCAATTGACCAGGGGGAACAGGATCCAATGGCTCTTGAGGCCATCGCCTTCGTAGCTGGACCAGAAAGGCCAGATGCGCGACCGCCGCGGACCGTTGGGGTCGTTGCTCCCGGGCCTCAGGAATCGCACCAGGGGCCAGGGACCGTCGAAGGCCCAGAAGCCCGTCTTCGAATCAGCGGAGTAGCCAAAGAAAGGCCAGAGCAGCGTCTCGGCGTGAAAACTGCCGCGGCTCGAGTGGCCATACAGGGGCCAGAACATCCAGCGCGATTCGGGGTTGGGTGAGGAAATGAAGCTCCTGCCCCAGTGGAAGAACGGCCAGAGGAAGAACTTGCGATCGAATCTGCCCTCCTGCCGCACGCGGCCGAACAGCGGCCAGATCCGATAGCTCGGTCCCAGCGGACCGTTGGTCCAGTTGAAAATCGGCCAGAGGAAGCTGGTGGAGACCTGCCCGTCGCGCACCGTGCGCAGGTACAGCGGGAACAGAGCAAACTCGATCCGGTCGAAAGTCAGAAGGCCCTCGATGACTCCGCCGAGGGGGAAAATCGCGCGCGTGACGCGCTCGGTCCTGTCCTCGGCCCAGTAGGTCGCGGGGATCGCCACCAGGCTCCACTTCGCGTGGCCGGTCTCGTCGATCAGGCGCTCGAAGCGCGCGAAAAGCAGCAACTGCCACACATACCGGAACGCGCTCACCTTTCGCGAGCCCAAGGGCACTAGGAAGCGCGCGTGCTTGTCGCCGTTTTCCTCGAGGGTCTCCTTCACGAACGGCCGCAGGGACCAATCGCGCAGGGGGCCGTCGAATTCGCGCTGGCGACGGCGCGCGATGCCGGCCAGCGCTTCCACCTCGCGGCCGCCGCCGGCGGTCGAAATGCTGGTGTACAGGGGCGCGAGGGCCACGTCGCCCTGCAGGCTGGCGCAACCGGCGCTGGTCCACAGGCAAAGCGCGAGCGCGAACAGTGCGAGGGCGCGCCCGGCGCGTTGCGCGAGCTGTCGCGCCAGAGGTGCTTGGAATTGCGAGGACGCCACTCTCCCTGCGATTGTGGAATTCGGCCGCGCCGATGCAAGGGCGCTGTGATTCCAAGCTGCTGCAAAGGCGCGACTTCTCCGCGCCTTGGGTCGCGCGCCCGTCTTGTCCCGACCAGCGCCCCTTGGTAGCGTCCAGCGCGCGCACAAACGGCGCTCTGCAGCCATGACTCTCCCCATTGCGGATACCGGTGCGGACGCGGGCCCCAAGACCTACCTCAGCGGCGTCCAGCCCAGCGGGCTGCAACACCTGGGCAACTATTTCGGCGCGATCCGCCAGCACATCGAGCTTCCCGCTCGGGAGCCCGCGGAGCACTTCTATTTCATCGCCGACTACCACGCCCTGACCACCAGCCGCGACAGAGACGAACTGCGCAATCGCGTGCGGGAAACCGCGATCACCTACCTCGCCTTGGGGCTCGATCCGAAGCTCGCGACACTGTTCCGCCAGAGCGACGTGCCGGAAGTGCAGGAAATCACGTGGCTCCTGGCCACCACGGGCGGCCTCGGACTGCTTGAGCGTGCCGTGTCCTTCAAGGAGAAGGTCGAGCGCGGACTGAAGCCAAACATCGGGTTGTTCCTCTATCCCGTGCTGATGGCCGCCGACATTCTGGCCTACGATTCGACCCTGGTGCCGGTGGGCGCTGACCAGGTGCAGCACATCGAGATCGCCCAAGATCTCGCCGCGTCTTTCAATAGCGTCTACGGCGAGGTTTTTCGCCGGCCCAGCGCGCTATTGTCGAAGGAACACTCCAAGGTGCCCGGGCTCGACGGTCAGAAAATGAGCAAGAGCTACGGCAATTCGCTGTGGATCTTCGAGTCGGGTAAGCCCCTGGCCAAAGCGATCGGGAAGATCGCCACGGATTCGCGGCCGCCCGAGGAAGCCAAGGACCCCGCGGGCTTGTTGCTGTTCGATTTCCTGGCCCTGTTCCTCGCTCCCTCGGAACTCGAGGATTGGCGCGAGCGCGTGCGTCGCGGCGGAGTGGGGGCCCCGGGCTACGGCCACCTGAAGCAGCGCCTGATCGCCGCCGTGGAGGAACGCTTCGCCCCCGCGCGCGCGCGACGTGCAGAATTGCTCGCCGATCCGGCGGAAGTGGACCGTATTCTCGAACAGGGCGCCCGCAAGGCCCGGGCGCGTGCCGTGGCCACTCGCGATCGCGCTTTCCGAGCCTGTGGCCTGCGCTGAGTCCGAGCACTTGCCAGTGAGTCACACCCATGCGAAATGAAATCTCCCGCACGGCACTGTTCTCCGCGGCGCTCGCGCTCCTCGCACTGGGCTGCACTTCCACACCTGACGTTCCTGCCGAGGCTGGGGCCGCCGGGCGCCGGCTGCCTGTGGAGTCTCCCTGGACGACGGAGTTCCAGCAGAAGGCGATACTGTTCGCCACCGAGATATCGATCGAGGGGCCGCCGGGCCTGATCGCCCATGTGGCGATCAAGCAGATGCCCGACCAGAAATACAGCGCGCGGACCACCGCGGATGGTTTTCTGCAGGAGATCAGCGTGCCCGCGGACGCGCCGAGCCCGATTTGGATCCAGATCGACAACCTGGCGATAAACGCCGTGCGCTCCGCGCGCATCCTCGAACGCGTCAGCGATGGCCCCGTGCGCATCCGGGCCCTCGGAGACGTTATGTGGAAGAACCTGGAGACCGGGCAGGAGCGCACGGCCGAGTCGCTCGAACTCGCGGGACCGCGCCCCAGGTGAAGTCCTCCGGCGCCGCGCTACTTTGGCTAGCCCTTGCGGCCTGCGGTTCGCCCTCGGGCCTTGGCGCCTACGGCGACCGCGAGAAATCGCCCAGCGCGCTCAAAACCGACGTGACTCCGGAGGCCGCCGCAGCGCGCGCCGCCTTGGACAGCGGCGATGCCATCGGGGCCTGTGCGATCCTGGAAGAGGTACTGGCGCGGACGCCGCGGGACCTGGGTCTGGCGTGCATGCTTCAAGACGCTGAGCTGGCCGCGGGCCAAGAAGCTCCGGCCCTGCGCGCGCGCTACTTGGGCCAGGCTCGGGAGCGCGATGACGGCGACGCATGGGTGCTCGTTGCTCGCCTCGAGGGCACAACGGCTGAAGCGCGCTCAATCCTCGATCGCGCGGCGCGGCTCGACCCGGCCAATGCCTGGGCCCACTACGGATTGGCGTTCGTCGAAGCCCGCAGCGGCTTTTGGGGCGAGGCCCAGGGGCACCTGAAGCGCGCGTTGGAATTGGATCCGGGGCATTTGGCTGCGCGTCGACTTGAAGCGGCTTTGCTCGCGCGCGATGGAAAGTACGAGGAGGCGCGAACTGCCTACTCGGCTTGGCTCGAGGCCTCGAAGCTCGATCCGCGCGTGGATCCTGCCTGGCGCTTGGCCGCGCAATTGGATCTTGCGCTGGTGGAGTTGGAATCCGGACATCCGCGGGCGGCGCGCAATCATCTGGCTGCACTGTCCGATGGAGTGGGCCAGCCCGGCCTGGCGGCGCGGCGATTGTGTCTGCTCGCTGCGAGCGAACAGACCCTTGGCAGATCATCCCAAGCCCTGGAGGCTGCGCGCGCCGCGGAGGCTCTAGCCCCGCAGTCGGCCCTGCCCAAAGTTCAACAGGCCCTGCTCCACGAACAGTGGCTCGGGGACCCGGCCGCGGCCAAGGCGGCCTGGGAGCGCGTGATCGGCGAGGCGCGCACCAGCGGCGACCTGAGCGACCTGATCCAGAGCATGCGCGCGCGCGTGGTGCTCGAGCGACTTGGAGCCGCCAGCGATGGGGCTCCCGGCCCCAGGTAGCGCGGGCTGTGGGTGCTGGGCGGCCCGCTAAATCATTGTGGAACAGCCGTTTGCACGCTCCTTGACTGCGCCCATGGGACTGGGCTGCCCCCCGACAGTTGCCTTTTCGCATAAGTCGTTCTTGGGCATTGGATTAGATCCACGACCCTCCGCAGCCCGAGAGCCTCGCTCGGGCCCGCGGGTGTGGCCGCCGCGGCCGCCCCAACGGTCGCAAGTTCTTGCTTGACCAGGGGATAGTGCCGTTCGATACTTCGGCCCCGACCCGACCGAGCGCACGCCGGCCGGTCGCGATCCTCCCTACCCCAAGATCGGCTCATGTCGGCGCGCGAACCTCAGACCATCACCAAGAAGGAGCTTGTGAACCGCATCGCGGAGAGCTCCAAGCAGACCAAGGTGGTGGTCAAGGAAATCGTCCAGCAGTTCCTGAACGAAGTCGTCGCCGAGCTGGCACTGGGAAACCGCCTGGAGTTCCGCGAGTTCGGCGTGTTCGAGGTGAAGGAACGAGCGGCGCGGACGGCGCAGAATCCGCGCACGCTCGAGAAGGTCGAGGTGCCCGCGAAGCGCGTGGTGAAGTTCAAGGTCGGCCGCCTGATGCGCCAAAACGTCGGCGACGACGACGAGGAACCGGCGCAGCCGGCTCCGAGAGTTCAAAGTCGCCCGCCGCCGGCGCCGATCAAGGCGCCCCAGCCGCCTCAGCCGCCGGCGCCTCCCAAAGCACCGCCCTCGAACTCGCCGTTCTGAGGGCACCGCTGGCCAACGCAAAGGCCAGTGCTTCGGGCCTGGCCGCGCCTTACTTGCGTCCGCGCTCGCCCGAGAGCTTGCTCGCGGCCTCGGGCTTGGCCTTCGACTTCGCGGCCTTCGCCGTTGCAGGAGCCAGGGCCTGAGCCAGGGCCTGTTCAACGTCTGCCAGCAAGTCGGCGACGTGCTCGACGCCGACCGACAGACGCACCAATCCGTCCGCGAGCCCCGCGGCACGGCGCGCTTCCGCCGGGATGCTCGCGTGCGTCATGCTCGGCGGAGTCTCCACCAGGGACTCGACGCCCCCGAGGGACTCGGCCAGGGTGAACAGCCGTGTGCTGCTGGCGAAGCGGTCGCCCGCGCTCACTCCTCCGCGCAACTCGAAGGACACCATGCCTCCGAATCCGTTCATTTGGCGCTTGGCCAATGCGTGTTGGGGGTGGGAGGGAAGTCCGGGATAGAAGACGCGTTCCACGGCGGAGTGTGACTCCAGGAAACGCGCGATCGCCATGGCATTTTCGTTGTGGCGATCCATGCGCAGCGCGAGAGTTTTCGTCCCGCGCAGCACCAGGAAGCAATCCATGGGGCCCGGAGTTCCGCCGGCGGCATTTTGGAAGAAGGCCAATTCCTCGCGCAGTTTTTCGTCGCGGCCGATCAGCGCGCCTCCGACCACGTCGGAATGGCCGCCGAGGTACTTGGTCAGGGAGTGCAGCACGATGTCTGCACCCAGCTCCAGCGGCTGCTGCAGATACGGCGTCGCGAAGGTGTTGTCGACCACCAAGAGCGCGCCGTGGGTGTGGGCCTGCTTTGCGGCCTTGGCGATGTCCGAGATGCGCAGCAGGGGATTCGACGGCGTTTCCAAGTACACGTAGCGCGTCTTGGCTTCAATGGCGCGGCCGATCTCTTCGCTCTTCGTGGTATCCACGAACGTGAAACGCACGCCGTAGCGCTCGAAGATGCGCTTGAAAAGTCGGTAAGTGCCGCCGTAGAGATCGTTGCCAGCAACGACGTGGTCCCCGGGAACGAGTCGATCGCAAAGGGTGTTCAGCGCCGAGAGGCCCGAGGAAAAGCACAGGCCCCAAGCACCGGCTTCGAGCGCGGCCAAATTCTCCTGGAGCGCCGTGCGCGTCGGATTGGTGGTGCGCGAGTACTCGTACCCCTGGCGCGGTTTCGCCGGCGCGTCTTGCTTGTACGTGCTCGTGAAGTAGACCGGCGTCATCACCGCGCCGTTTTGAGGATCGGGCTCCTGACCAGCGTGGATGGCCAGGGTTTCGAAGCGATCACGCGGGCGCGGCGGGGTGGTCATGGGAGCGAGTGTACCGTCCGAAACGGCGGAACCACGCCGGGTGCGCAGCAGCTGTATGATTCGAGCGCACCTTTGCGCACCGAATGTCGGAAGCCACGCCCCAAGCCCAACGCCCCCGCGCACTGCCCGCCGTTCTGATTGCGCTCAGCTTGGGGCTGATCGGCGCCGCGAGCGTCTCGATGGCGCGCTCCATGGGCTACGACGAAGCGATGCACGCCGAACTGCCCGCGGCTCGCATGGCCGTGGCCGCGCAGATGGGGGAGGGCAGCAACTTCTTCGACGCCCTGCTCGGATGTCAGCAGTATCCCTTCGGTTATCCGTTCCTGCTGGCATGCGTGCAGTGGATCGGCGGCGTTTCAGAGTTCGCTTGTCGCGCCACCGGGCGCATGTTGTGGGCGTTCGCGTTGCTCGGGATTTTCCTGGTGGCGCGCGAACTCGTTCGCGGCTGGCCGAGCAAGGGCGCGCCCGGTCCCAGTTCCTTGAACTGGATGCCCTGGATCGCCATGGCGCTGGCGGCGATCAGTCCCCTGGCCCTAAGCTACTCGGGCACGCTGTTCCTCGAGGTGCCGTTCACGACCGTGGCGGTCTTCGCCACCTACGCGTGGTTGCGCCGCCGCGCGGACGATCAGCGCAGCAAGCCTCGAGCCGATGTGATCGCAGGCGCCATGCTCGCCCTGGGGCTGTTCACGAAGTTCAACTACGGCGGATTGCTGGCTCTGGGTTGTGCGCTCGATTTCGCGCTCGAGGGTGTCAGCGCGCTGCGTTCGCGCACCCTTGGGCCGTGGCTGCGGAGCGCCGCGCGGATCATCGCCGTGCCCTGCCTCGCGTTGTTGTGGTGGTTTGGCCTGCCGCTGCCCGCGGGACTTGAAACCGCGGCGTCGCACCGCACGGCGTTCCTGGGCTTCCTCGGCGGCAATTTGGACTTCAAGCCCACGCCCTACGGCGAGCGGTTGTTCGACTGGGGCGTGGGCCTGTTTCTGTCGCCGCGGCTTGCGATCCTCTGCGCCATCGCCGCGCTGCTTGCCCTGCGCCACTGGCGCGCGCGCGCGCTGCAGACAGTTGTGATCCTGGGGGCCTGCAGCATCGCTCCTGTGGCGTTCCACCCCTTCCACGAGGATCGTTTCCTGCTGCCGGGCGCGCCGTTTGTGTGGATCGCTGCGGCCCTCGGAATTTGCAGCGTGCTCCCGCGCTCGATCCGCTGGCGCGCTGGTGTGCTTGCGGGCCTTGCGCTCCTGTGCCTGACGCGAGCCGACATCGACGGACAACGGCTGATGGACTGGAGTTTTCCCAGCGCGGAAACGCGGCCCGAGGTGCTGCAGTACCGGCGCGCGATTCTTGAGGAGCGCATATCGCTTGCGCCCAGTCGCCTGCTGCGCACCGCGGGACTCGCGCGCGAGGAGAGCGATGCGATTTTGGATGCGCTCGCTGCAGAGGTAGGCCCCGAGGCGCGCGTCGGCTGGCTCGCCGCCGTGGAGAAGATCCCGCCTGGCGCCCTGCAAGTGGGCCTCTTGACTCGCGCAGGTTCGAGGGCGCGCCTATTGGAGGACCCGACGGGTTCGATGCTCTTCGGTGTCACCGGCCAAGATCCTGCGTGGGACGACGCGCGTCTCGCGGCGGCCTGCGCCAACTTCGACGTGATTATTGCCAGCGATCCTCCGGCTGCATTGGGCGCTGGACCGTGGAAGTTCCTGGGGGACTACCGCACGCGGCTGACGGGAACTCTGGGGTACACGGAGCGAGAGTTCGCAAAGGTCGTCCTGCAGCCTCCTCTGGGCACAGCACGCGAAGTGCGCCTGTTAGCCTTGCGCCGTTCGCCGTGAGTGGTCTGACGCTAGAGGACTTCGCTGCAGGGGCGCTGGACTACGTCGAAGTGCGCGGGCTGTTCGAGCGCCTTGCGGGCACTTCCCTTGGGCGCGCCGCGCTCTTGCGCCTTGCTCCGCGCGCCGCCGACGATGCGATTGCGGCCCACGGGCGCGCGCTGGAGATGTGCGAACTCCTCGGCCGCGATCAGACGCCGGGACTTGCGGGAATCAGCGACCTCGAGCCCGCGCTCAAATCCGCGCGCAGGTTTTCGCGCGCCCTCGAGCAGGAGGAATTCGCCGCACTTGCCGCATTCATCGAAGCCTGCGCGCGCCTCGCGCCGTGGCTGGCGGGTGTGCGCCACAGCGCCCCGAACCTGGGGGCACTCGGCGCGGGATTTCCAGACTTCACCGGCCTGCGCGCGCGATTGAATGCCGAACTCGACGAACACGGCGGCGTTCGGCCCGAGGCTTCGCCCAAGCTGGCGCGGTTGTGCGCGGATCAGCGGGAGCTGACCGATCGACTCGAGGGTCTAGCGCGCAAGCTGCTGTCGAGTCCGGGCCTGCGCGCCCACCTCTCCGACACCAGCGTGCACCTGCGGCGCGGCAGGCGCGTGCTTGCGGTCAAGGCCAAGTCCGCGGGACGCGTGCCCGGCCTGTTGGTCGATCGCTCGTCCACGGGGGAGACCGCATTCATCGAACCGCGCGAATGCGCTGAGCCGGCCCAGAGACTGGCGGGCGTCGAATTGGATCTGCGGCGCGAAGAGCAGCGCATCCTGCTGGAACTGACGCGCGTGCTGTTCGAGGAGGAGGCGCGTTTGATGGACGCGTCCGCGCGTCTTGCGGAACTGGAGCTGGCCCTGGTGAGCGCGCTGTTTTGCCGCGACTACTCGGCGCGCGTGCCCCAAGTCTCGCGCTCGGTGGACGGCGCGCGGGCGACGCTGGTGCTGCGCGGCGCGCGCCATCCGTTGCTCGTGGAACAGCTGCGTTCGGGCGCCTTGGACAGCGTCGTGCCGATCGACGTGCGCCTGGGGGCGGAGTTCGACCTTCTGGTAATCACCGGACCGAACACGGGCGGCAAGACGCTGGCGCTGAAGACCGTGGGGATCGCTGCGCTCCTGGCCCGTTTGGGCCTGCCCTTTCCCTGCGACGAGTCCTCGCGCATCCCGTTGTACGCGGGCATCTGCGCGGATATCGGCGACGAGCAGGAAATCAGCCAGAGCCTCTCGACCTTCTCGTCGCACCTGGCGCGCATTCGCTCTGGTCTCGGGCGCGCGACGCCGCACACGCTGCTCTTGCTCGACGAACTCGGCGGCGGCACGGATCCCGATGAAGGCGCGGCACTGTCGGATGCGATCCTGGAGTTCTTGCTGGAGCGTGGGGTGCCGAGCATCGCAACCACGCACCTTTCGAAGCTCAAGGAATTCGCATTCCGCAACGCGCGCGCGGAGAACGCCAGTGTCGCCTTCGATCCGCAGACGCTCAAGCCGCTCTACCGACTGTTGATCGGCACGCCGGGCGAGTCCTGCGCACTGGGAATCGCGCGGCGCCTGGGGCTGGATCCCCAAATCTGCAGGCGTGCGAGCGAACGACTTGTGCGGCGCGACGTGGAGGTGTCCGAGTTGATGGAAAAGATGCGGGGCGCTCGCGAGGTGGCCGAACGCGTGCGCACCGACGCCGAGGATCGCCTGCGCGACGTCGAGGAGCAGAATCGAAGGCTGTCCGTGGAGCGCGGCGCGGTGGCGCGAAAGAGCGAACTGCTCGCCGGTGAAGCCCAGCAAGGACTCGAGGAGCGCGTGCGCGAGGCCCAACGCGCATTGGAGCGGGCCTTCGCGCTCCTGCCGCAGGTGCCCGCCACCCAGGCCAGTCTCCTGCGCGAGATTCTGGAGTCCACTCGCCGCGAACTCAGCGGCGCGTCGCTGACAGATCGCCGGAAGAAGTTCCTCGATGGACTGGAGAAGAACCGCTACGTCTTCGTTCCGCGGCTCAAGAAGCGCGTGGTGATCGCCAAGGTCGACCGGACGCGGCGCGAACTCACCGTGCGGCTTGGACCGCTCCTCGTGCAAGTTTCCTTTGACGAAGTGACCTCCAGCGAGGCGCCATGAGGGCGCCGGCGGACTTGGCCGGACCTGTCGCTATGCTCGTGACATCCATGGCCGCTGAAGTTGAGTTGCCCACACGCCGTACCCTGGAACGAGCGCAAGCATGAGCCGACTTCAATGGCGCACGGCGGGGGAGTCCCACGGCACGGGGTTGATCGCACTTCTCGAGGGATTTCCTGCCGGTGTGGAGCTTGATCCCGCGCGCGTGGACGCCGAATTGGAGCGCCGTCAGGGCGGATACGGCCGCGGCGGGCGCATGAAAATCGAGCGCGACCATGCGCAGTGGATCTCCGGCATGCGCGCGGGCCGCACGCTGGGTTCGCCGATCGCGCTGTTGATCGAGAACAAGGACGCGACCATCGAGCGCCTGCCGATTCCCGGCAATCCGCGCCCCGGCCACGCCGACCTCGCCGGTTGTCAAAAACTCGGTGTGCGCGATCCACGCGCCGTACTCGAGCGCGCCAGCGCCCGTGAGACGGCGGCGCGCGTGGCGCTCGGTGCGATCGCGCGCCAGTTGCTTCAACACTTCGGCGTCGAGATCTTCGCCCATGTGGTGGAACTTGGCGGCAGCGCCGCGCGCGCGGACGCCTTCGATCACGCTGGCGAAGCGCGCACAGATCGGCGCGCGCAGAGCGAGTTCTACGCCCTCGATCCAGCGCTCGAGGGCCCCTGGCGAGAGCTCGTCGATCGCGCGCGCGAAGCAGGGGACACCCTCGGCGGCGTTTTCGAAGTCCGCGCCCTGGGCCTGCCCCCTGGTCTGGGCAGCTACCAGCAAGGTCCCGAGCGACTGACGGCCCGCCTTGGCGGGGCGCTGCTCTCAATCCCGGCGATCAAGGGCGTCGAATTCGGACTTGGATTCGAGTCAGCGCGCCGACCTGGGTCCGAAGTCCACGACCCGATCATCCTGGCCATCGACGGTGCGCCCTTCGGACGCTTCGCGCGCTCGTCCAACCGCGCGGGCGGGCTCGAAGGTGGCATGACCACAGGAGAGGCATTGGTCGTCCGTGCTGCCATGAAGCCCATTTCGACCCTGCGCCTGGGGGTCGAGACGGTGGATTTCGCCACGGGCGCGACGGTACGGGCCACCTACCAGCGCTCGGATGTGACCTCCGTGCCGGCCGCCAGCGTGGTCGGAGAGGCCGTGGTGGCCCTGGAACTGGCGGCCGCGTTCCTCGAGAAGTTCCCCGGGGACTCGCTCGAAGAGCTGCGGCGCGGATACCAGGCCTACGTCGCCGATCTCGCCCGTCTCTAAGGCGTTCGCGCCCCAGGAATGCGGCCTGCGCGAATTTCCCCGGCAGGATGCTTGACCTTCGGGGCGCGATCCGTATCTTCTCACCCTCCCTATGTCGCCTGGGGTGCCCAAGGTCCCGCGTGGACACGAAGCGCCCTCCGGCCTTGGGCTGCGACGGCGGGCAAGCTCGCCAGCGTGGCTCAACGGTAGAGCACCGGTTTTGTAAACCGGCGGTTGCGGGTTCGATTCCCGCCGCTGGCTCCACCCATAGCGACCGCAGGCCCAGGCCTGCTGCTCTATCAATTACTGAGAACTACGGCTGCGCCGGTGCCCCTCGCGGGTGCTGCGCGGCCGCCGCTCCCTGGCAACGAGACCCTTCCGGATGACACGGGAGCAACCGTATCTGCTCGGCGCGCTGCATTTCTGCGCGCGCCACGCGGCTTCGATTGCGCTAGCACCGGGCACCCAAGAGCAAGGGGGAGATACTCAAGCGGCCAACGAGGTCAGACTGTAAATCTGATGGCACAGCCTTCGGCGGTTCGAATCCGCCTCTCCCCACCACACCGCGGCCCTGGCCGCGCTGGACCGCGGCTATCGGCCGCGCAGGAAACGCATCGGCGCTGCCGATTCGAATCCGCGCAGCCGTTCGTTCGCTGTGAGTGGTGGGGGGGACGGCGACCACGGCGACTTATGCGGCAGCGGCGCGTACTCCACCCCAGCCTTGCTTAGGTCCCGAGCCACACTCCTTCAGCGGCGCGCGCGTCCTGCACGCGCCAGCGGAATCAGGCATGCGCCAAGCGCACGCCCGCGGGCGTAGTTCAATGGTAGAACTTCAGCCTTCCAAGCTGATAGCGTGGGTTCGATTCCCATCGCCCGCTCCAACCACGGACCGCGCGATACCCTCGTCCTTGGACGAGGCGAATCACCTGCGCGGTCGCGCGGCCTTGCCCTGCGACGCGCCGCTCTCAGAAGCGCGCCCCTGCTCCTCCGGAATGCTCGTGCGCGCGTCGCACGCAGGCGAACCGCGGCCGTGCGGATCCCGCCCCCTTTATTCGGGGAGGATCCTGCGGGGTCGCGCCGCTGCTGTAGCTCAGTGGTAGAGCACTCCCTTGGTAAGGGAGAGGCCAAGGGTTCAATCCCCTTCAGCAGCTCCACCTCCACCGTCTCTCTTCTTTCAACTCGATCGACCGTCCAACCGTCCAACGGATCCCCGCGGGGGTCCGCCTACTCAACTCGCGTTCCCCAAGCCGTCCAGTCACCGGAGAACAGTCATGGCAAAGGAAATCTTTCAGCGGACCAAGCCGCACGTCAACGTCGGAACCATCGGTCACATCGACCACGGCAAGAGCACCTTGACGGCCGCACTCGCGGCGCGTTCGGCGTCCAAGAATGGCACGAAGGTCAAGAGCTACGCCGAGATCACCAAGGGTGGCACCGTGCGTTCGGCCGACAAGACCGTCACCATCGCGGCCTCGCACACCGAGTACGAGAGCAGCGCGCGCCACTACGCGCACGTGGACTGCCCCGGACACGCCGACTTCGTCAAGAACATGATCACCGGCGCCGCCCAGATGGACGGCGCGATCCTGGTGGTCTCCGCAGCTGACGGTCCGATGCCGCAGACGCGCGAGCACGTGCTGCTGGCGCGCCAAGTCGGCGTGCCGCACATCGTCGTGTTCCTGAACAAGGTCGACTTGCTCGACGACCCCGAGCTGATCGAGTTGGTCGAGATGGAAATCCGCGACCTGCTGAACAAGTACAAGTTCCCCGGCGACAACACCCCGATCGTCCGCGGTCAGGCCAAGGCAGCGCTGGAGTCAGGCGGCAAGGACGACAAGACCAACGCCTGCATCGACGAGCTGATGAACGCGCTCGACACGTTCATTCCGACGCCCGTCCGTCTCGTGGACAAGCCGTTCCTGATGTGCATCGAGGACGTGTTCTCGATCTCCGGTCGCGGCACGGTCGGCACTGGCCGCATCGACAAGGGCCGCGTCAAGGTCGGCGAGACTGTCGAAATCGTCGGTCTGCGCGAGGACATTCGCAAGGTGACCATCACCGGCGTTGAGATGTTCCAGAAGACGCTCGATTCCGGCGAGGCCGGCGACAACGTCGGTGTGCTCATCCGCGGCATCGAGAAAAACGACATCGAGCGCGGCATGGTGCTCGCGGCCCCGGGTTCGATCACGCCGCACACCAAGTTCGAGGCAGAGGTTTACGTGTTGTCGAAGGACGAGGGCGGCCGTCACACGCCGTTCTTCACGGGCTACCGCCCGCAGTTCTACTTCCGCACGACGGACGTCACCGGCACCGCCACCCTGATGGGCGGAGCTGAAATGTGCATGCCCGGCGACAACGTCAAGATCGAGGTCGAGTTGCTCACCCCGGTCGCCATGGACGAGCAGTTGCGCTTCGCGATCCGCGAAGGCGGCCGCACGGTCGGCGCCGGCGTGGTCACCAAGATCCTCAAGTAATTCCCAGCGGATCCAAGGGCGAGGTTGCGCGTCGCGCAGCTTCGCCTCGGTTCCCATCCCCACCGCGCGACAACCACGAGCAATGACCCCATGAAGACCAAGGAACGCTTCGTCTTCCTCGAGTGCACCGAGTGCAAGAACCGGAACTACACGACGCACAAGCGTCAGAAGGCCGGCTACAAGCTCGCGAAGAACAAGTACTGCCGCTTCTGCCGCAAGCACCAGTCGCACAAAGAGCACAAGCTCTAAGCGCACTTCGCATTCGGCGTCACCAAACCC
Source organism: Planctomycetota bacterium (assembly GCA_947484275.1). Taxonomy (GTDB): domain Bacteria; phylum Planctomycetota; class UBA1135; order UBA1135; genus JADJQU01. The sequence continues at coordinate 14,903 of CANKOY010000048.1, forward strand.
CGCGACTTCCACCGCAATAGCCCATGGCATACCGCAAAGATCAAGGACGGATGGCCCGCATGGCCGCGTTCTGGTCGCTCGCGATCCTCGCGTTGTGGGGGGCGCGCGCGCTCAACATCCAATTGGGTGTTTGGTTCCGCAGCATGAGCGAGCGCGTGTCGCCGGATGCCTACATCCCGGTGCTTGGGATCGGCGTCACGCCGGCCTTCCTGGTCTCCGCCCTCGTCGGTGGTTTGAGCGTTTTCCTGCTCTACCGCTGGCTGGAGAAGCCCAAGACCGCCGACCTGTTGATCGACACAGAGGGCGAGTTGCGCAAGGTCACTTGGCCGACGTTCAAGGACGTGGTCAATTCGTCTCTGGTCGTGATCTTTTGCGTGGTGTTCCTGATGGCCTTCCTGGCCGGCTCGGACGCCCTGATCGCACGCGTCACCAAGATCCTGTGGTTCGGAGCTTGATCATGGGCCACAAGTGGTACTTCGTTCGTTGTCAGTCCGGTTGTGAGGACTCGGTCCGCAAGCAACTTGAGCTGCGCATCAAATTGGCCGGCGTGCAGGACATCGTCCCGCAGGTGCTGGTGCCGTTCGAGCGCGTCACGGACCTCAAGGGCGGCAAGAAGCGCATCGTCAATCGCAAGCTCTACCCGGGCTACTTGATGCTGCAGGTCGACTTGACCGATCCCGAGGATCCGCGCTCGCTCCAGGCCCAGATCGTCGTGCGCGAAACTGGCAAGGTCGGCGACTTCCTCGGCGCGCGCGGGGAACCCGTGCCGCTTTCCGACGGCGAAGTCCAGGCAATCCTGGTGCGCATGTCCGACACCGAATCACGCCCGCAGGTCACGATTGGTCTGCAGAAGGGCGACATGGTCAAGATCAAGTCCGGAGCGTTCGACGGCTTCGACGGTGCCGTCGAAGACGTCTCTCCGGAGAAAGGCACGGTGCGCGTCGTGGTGACGATCTTCGGACGTCCGACGCCGGTCGAGCTCGAATACTGGGAAGTGGAAAAAGTCTGAGACGTGCGTGGCTCCCACGGGAGTTACACGACGCGCCTAGAAGGAAATCGCGATGGCAAAAGAAATCACAGGCAAGATCAAACTGCAGTGCCCCGCAGGGCAGGCAACTCCGGCTCCGCCGGTCGGGCCCGCGCTCGGCTCCCACGGCGTGAACATCGCGATGTTCGTCAAGCAGTTCAACGACGCGACGCGCGCCCAGCAGGGTCTGATCATTCCGGTCGAGATCACGGTCTACAAGGACCGCAGCTTCGACTTCATCCTGAAGTCGCCGCCCGCTGCAGTGCTGCTCAAGAAGGCGGCCGGTATCGACAAAGGCGCCAGCACCGTCGGCCACCAGAAGTCGGTCGGCAAGGTGACCAAAGCTCAGGTCCTGGAGATCGCCAAGACCAAGATGAAGGATCTCAACGCGCGCGACGTCGAAATGGCAGCGCGCATCATCGCCGGCACGGCTCGCTCCTCAGGCATCGAGGTCGTGGGCTAGTCGCCGCCAGGCAACGAGGACAACGATGGCAATCCACAGCAAGCGCTACACGAAGGCAGCCGCGCAAGTCGACCGTAAAAAGGTCTACGAGCCCGCCGCCGCACTGGCCCTGATCCAGGGTCTGCCGCACCCCAAATTCGACGAGACCGTCGAGGTCGCGGTGCGACTGGGGATCGATCCCAAGAAATCCGACCAGTTGGTGCGCGGCGCCGTGTCGCTGCCCAAGGGGCTGGGCAAGAAAGTCATGGTCGTGGTGTTCGCCGAGGGCGACAAGGCCGCGGCTGCGAGGGAGGCGGGCGCCGATGAAGTCGGCTCCGGCGACCTGGCCGACAAAATCCTCGGCGGTTGGACGGCTTTCGACATTGTGATCGCCAGCCCCGACATGATGAAGCACGTCGGAAAGCTCGGTAAGGTCCTCGGCCCCCAGGGCAAGATGCCCAGCCCGAAGTCCGGCACTGTGACGGCCGATGTCGCCGGAGCCGTGCGCGAGTTCAAGGCCGGCAAGGTCGAGTTCCGAACCGACGCCGGTGGCAACATTCACGCCGCATTTGGCAAGCGCTCCTTCAAGACCGAGGACCTCGAAGCCAATCTGCGCGCCTTCCTCGATCACCTTTCCGCCATGCGCCCGCCCGCAGTGAAGGGGCAGTTCATTCGGCGCATTTCGGTCTCGACCACCATGGGCCCTGGGGCCTGGATTTCCTACGGAGCGTGACCCAATGCCCAATCTGCTGACAGAAATGGTCACCCGCGAATACCAGCGGGAATTCAAAGCGGTCGGAGGCATGCTCGTCGTGTCGATGGACCGCGTCACGGTCCACGAACTCGAGAAGCTTCGCGGCGAACTCGACAAGAGCGGCGCGCGCCTGCGCATGGTCCGCAACTCGCTCGCCCGGCGCGTGCTCGCCGAGAGCGGCGTCAAGTTCGGCGAAGGCGTGCTCGTGGGCAACATCGGCTTCATCTACGGCTCTGCCGAAGGTGCGATCGGTGCCGCGAAATTGCTGACCTCCCCGGAGCTGAAGAAGTCCGGCAAGTTGCCGATCCGAGCCGGCATGCTCGAAGGTCAGATGTTGTCCGCCTCGGACGCGTCGGCCCTCGCAGGCGTCCCGGACAAGAAGACCCTGCGCGGCAAACTGGTCGGCATCATCGCCGCGCCGGCCCGCGGTCTGGTGACCGTGCTCGCGGCCAATCCCTCGGGCCTCGCTCGCCTGGTGCAGGCGCGCGTGGACAAGGGCGCGACCGCAGTCGACGCCGCTCCTGCCCCCGAGGCCAGCTGAACCTAAGAACACGCGCCGTTCGCCGATTCGTCGGCGGCCGACGCGCCACAACCCAGTCCGCGGCGGCCAGGCCGTCGCGGAAGACCCGAAACCACCCTGCTACCCCCGCAACTCCCTAGGAGAGCCACATGTCCGAAGTCGAAGCCCTGGAGCCGGAGCTCCAAACCATCTCGAATCAGCTCGACGGCCTGAGCCTGCTGCAGGCGTCCAAGCTCGTCAAACACCTTGAAGCCCGTTGGGGCGTCTCAGCCGCTGCTCCCGTTGCAGTTGCCGCCTCCGGCGGCGGCGCCGCGGCCGCAGCCGTCGAGGAGAAGACCAGCTTCAACGTCGTCCTCGAGGACGGCGGTGCAGAGAAGATCAAGGTCATCAAGGAAGTGCGCGCGATCACCGGCCTGGGCTTGAAAGAAGCCAAGGACCTGGTCGAGGGCGCTCCCAAGACCGTGAAGGAAGGCGCCACCAAGGACGAAGCTGCTGCCATGAAGAAGCAGCTCGAAGCCGCTGGCGCCAAGGTCAAGCTCGTTTGAGGTCCAGGCGGGGTGCACTGCCCCGCCTGCGCCTCTCATTCCGCCGGCCCCGAGCCCGACCGTCCCGCTCTAGATGAGCGTGGCGGCGGGTTCTGGACGGAGGAGATCGGCCCGACGGGCACCTCCGTCTGGCCTCCGAGCAAACTTTATCGAGGTTCGCTATCCTTTCCAGGCCCTGGGAAGGTGTCGCGCCTCGCCGACCGACCCTCCCGCAACTGTCGCGAATCGCGCCACCATCGATTCGCGCCGTCTTGGATCCACTGGCCTTCCTCGACATTCGCTGGGCAAACCGCTGTTCTCCGCAGTTTGCCTTGATTCGCGCTCTGAGGTCGCCTGCCCCGGCCCCAGAGCTTCGCCATTTCCATTCATCAGGAGCGATCGTCCCTTCGTGCTCGGGCCCACTCGGGGCTCCGACAATCACGAACGGGGTGGATTCGCTCCGGCACGCACGTGAGTGACCGCATATGACTCAAGCCTCCACCCCGTCGCGCACCGTCCGCACCTACGGCCACTATCCCGAGATCCTCGAAGTCCCCAACCTGGTTGAGATCCAGACCAAGGCCTACACGAATTTCCTGATGCTGGACACGCCCCAGGCGAGTCGTTCGGCACAGGGGCTCGAGGGCCTGCTGCGGGAGGTCTTCCCGATCTATTCGTACGACAAGACGATGTGCCTGGAGTACATCGGCTACGAACTTGGGAATGCACGCTACACGATCGAGGAGTGCCGTCAGCTGCGATTGACCTACGGCTACCCGTTCAAGGTGCGCCTGCGGCTGATCAAGCCCGAGCCGATCGAGGAAGAGGTGTATCTCGGCGAGATCCCGATCATGATCGGCGGCGGCGAGTTCATCATCAACGGTTCCGAGCGCGTGATCGTGAGCCAGTTGCACCGCTCGCCCGGCGTCGACTTCTCGGTCGACAGCTCGGCTTCGGACAAGAAGCTGCACACCTGCTGGATCATTCCGGAGCGCGGTTCGTGGGTCGAACTCAACGTCACGAAGAAGGACGTGCTGACCGTTCGCATCGATCAGTCCGGCAAGTTCTCCGCGGTGACGCTCCTGCGCGCGCTCGATGAGACGCTGTCGAGCGACCAGGACGTGCTGCGCGCCTTCTACCCGACCAAAGTCGTCAAGAAGCAGAAGTCACAGACGCAAAACGCATTCGCGAAATTGATCACCGAGAAGATCGCGGTTGGCGACATCGTGGTGATGAAGACCGGCGAAGTCCTCGTCCCGTCCGGCTACCCGATCCCCGAGACCGCTGCGCTGGAAATCGCCGCCGGCGATCTGGCCGAGGTCGAAGTGATCGAGGCCAAGCCGGAAGAACTCGACATGTTGATGATCAACACGTTGCACGAGGATCCGACCAAGAGTCACGACGAAGCGCTGCTCAAAATCTACGCCCGCCTGCGCCCCGGCAATCCGCCGCAATTGGAGAAGGCACGCGAGCTGTTCCATGAGAAGTTCTTCGATCCCCAGCGCTATCGCCTGGGTCGCGTAGGCCGCTTCCGTCTCAATCGCAAGTTCACGCAGGACATCGCCGAGGACGTGCAGACGCTGCAGCCCGCGGACATCATCAATTCGATCAAGTACCTGCTCGGGCTCCGCGCCGGCAAGGGCATCGTCGACGACATCGACAACCTCGGCAACCGCCGCGTGCGTTCGATCGCCGAGCTTGCTGGCGACGAATTCCGCAAGGGTCTGCTGAAACTGCGTCGCACGGCGCAGGAGCGCATGAACCTCGAGAATCCCGAAACGGTTTCTCCGCGCAACCTGATCAACTCCAAGACGTTCTCCAGCGCGATCGATTACTTCTTCGGCCGCGGGGAACTGTCGCAGGTCGTGGACCAGACCAATCCGCTGTCGCAGTTGACCCACGAGCGGCGCCTGTCGGCCCTCGGACCGGGAGGCTTGAACCGCAAGCGTGCCGGCTTCGACGTGCGCGACGTGCACCTGTCGCACTACGGTCGCCTGTGCCCGATCGAGACGCCCGAGGGCTCGAACATCGGTCTGATCTCCTCGTTGTCGATGTACGCAAAGATCGACGACTACGGCTTCCTCGCCACGCCCTACCGTCGCGTGGAGAAGGGCAAGATCACCAACAAAGTCGACTACATGCGCGCCGATCAGGAGTACGGCTTCGTGATCGCGCCGGCCGACACACCCCTGGATAGCAAGGGCGCCATCGACGCCGAGCGCGTCCTGGCGCGCAAGGACGGCGACAACTACGAGATCGCCCCGAACGACGTCCAGTACCTCGACGTCTCTCCGCAGCAGATCATCGGTATTTCAGCCGCGCTGATCCCGTTCCTCGAGCACGACGACGCCAACCGCGCGCTCATGGGCTCGAACATGCAGCGCCAGGCGGTTCCGCTTCTTCGCACCGAGCCGCCGATCGTCGGCACGGGCATGGAGCGCATCGTTGCGCGCAACTCGAACCTGCCGGTTTACGCCACGGAGGCGGGCACGGTGACCTACGTCGACGCCCTGCGCATCGTCGTCGGCGCGGACGAGTACAAGCTGACCAAGTACCGCGGTCTGAACGAGCGCACGTGCCAGAACCACACGCCGGTCGTGCAGGTTGGTCAGGAGGTCAAGCAGGGTGAGCTCTTGGCTGATGGAGCCGCGACTTCCCACGGCGAACTGGCCCTGGGCAAGAACCTGCTGGTGGCCTTCATGACCTGGGACGGCTTCAACTACGAGGACGCGATCCTGGTCTCTGAGCGCCTGGTCAAGGATGACACGTTCACCTCGATTCACATCGAGGAGTACGACGTCGAGGTGCGCGAGACGAAGCTCGGCAAGGAAGAATTCACGCGGGACATCCCGAATGTCGGCGAGAAAGCCCTGTCGAACCTCGACGAGGCGGGCATCGTGCGCATCGGCACCTTCGTGGACGCCGGCGACGTGCTCGTCGGCAAGGTTGCGCCGAAGTCCAAGAGCGAACTGACGCCCGAGGAAAAACTGCTGCACGCAATTTTCGGCAAGGCCGGCGTTGACGTGAAAAACTCCTCGCTGACGATGCCCCCGGGCACGCGCGGGGTGGTGATCGCAGCTCAGAAGTTCTCCCGGCGGGTCAATTTGACCGACTCCGAGCGCACCAAGGCTCTGACCCAGATCCGCGATGCGGAGCGCGACTTCCTCAAGGCACTTCGTGACTACACGGTCGCGATGCTCAAGGACGTCAAGGCCGCCCTGGCCACGGAGGTCACCGACGACCTGACCGGCAAGGCGATCACACTTGATGACACGGCCACCTACGACGAACTGCGCCGCGTACGCCTGTTGTGCATGTCGTCCGCGGAGGACTCCCAGGACAAGTCGCGTCGCGAAAAAGCGGCGCGGATCGTCAGCGAGTACCAGTCGAGGATCGAGGCCAAGGAAGGCGACAAGAACAAGATCGTCAACCGACTTTCGCGTGGCGACGAGCTGCCGACCGGCGTGCTCGAGATGGTCAAGGTCTACGTCGCGACCAAGCGCAACCTCTCGGTCGGCGACAAGATGGCCGGACGCCACGGCAACAAGGGCGTGATCTCCAAGATTCTGCGCGAGGAGGACATGCCGTACCTCGAAGACGGAACGCCGGTGGACATCGTGCTCAACCCGCTGGGTGTGCCCAGCCGCATGAACGTCGGCCAGATTCTGGAGACGCACCTGGGCCTCGCGGCGCGCACGCTCGGTATGCGCGTGAACTCGCCGGCTTTCGACGGCGCAACGGAGGCCGACATCGAGGCCCTTCTGCGCGACGCCAAATTGCCCGAGACGGGCAAGTTCCGCTTGTACGACGGCCGCACCGGCCAGGCGTTCGAGCAGGACGTGACGGTGGGCATCATGTACATGCTGAAGCTGCACCACCTCGTTGACGAGAAGGTGCACGCGCGCGCTACCGGGCCCTACAGCCTGATCACCCAGCAACCGCTGGGCGGCAAGGCGCGCTTCGGCGGTCAGCGCTTCGGTGAGATGGAAGTCTGGGCGCTCGAGGCCTACGGGGCCGCGGCGATTCTCCAGGAACAACTCACGGTCAAGTCGGACGACGTCGAAGGTCGCACGAAAATCTACGAATCGATGGTCAAGGGGCTCAACATCCTCGAAGCCGGCACGCCGGTGTCCTTCGAAGTGTTGACCAACGAGATCAAGGGTTTGGCCTTGAACATGCAGCTCCACAAGAAGGTTGGCGTCCAGTAGGCGCCCTCAGGAACCCAAGAAAAGAGGGACACCATGGTCGAACCGATCAGCAATCGCATCAATGACTACGGCAGCGTGACGATCGCGCTGGCCAGCCCCGAGGACATCCGTTCGTGGTCCTACGGCGAGGTCAAGAAGCCCGAGACGATCAACTACCGCACGTACCGGCCCGAGCGCGACGGCCTGTTTTGCGAGCGGATTTTCGGGCCTGAGAAGGACTGGGAGTGCTTCTGCGGCAAGTACAAGGGCATCAAGCACAAGGGCATCGTTTGCGACAAGTGCGGCGTGATGATCACGCACAGCCGCGTGCGCCGTAAGCGCATGGGGCACATCAACCTCGCCGCGCCCGTTGCGCACATCTGGTTCTTCAAGGCCATGCCCTCGCGTCTGGGGACTTTGCTTGGGATTCAGACCTCGAACTTGGAGCGCGTGGTCTACTTCCAGGACTACATCGTCATCGATCCCGGCGACACGCCGCTGGAAGCGCACCAACTCCTGACCGAGGAAGAATTCCGCCAATCGCGCGCGAAGTACGGCAACGAATTCGACGCCGACATGGGCGCCGAGGCGGTCAAGAAGATCCTGCGCAAGTTGGATCTCGGCAAGCTGTCTGGCGAGCTGCGCGAGGAGCTGCTTTCGACGCGCTCCAAGCAGCGGATGAAGGACATCATCAAGCGTCTGCGCACCGTCGAGATGCTGCGCGACTCGGGCAACAATCCCGAGTGGATGGTGCTCGACGTGATCCCCGTGATCCCGCCGGATTTGCGCCCGTTGGTGCTGCTCGATTCGGGCAACTTCGCGACCAGCGACCTCAACGATCTCTACCGTCGCCTGATCAACCGCAACAACCGGTTGAAGAAGCTGCTCGACCTCAATGCGCCCGAGGTCATCATCCGCAACGAAAAGCGCATGCTGCAGCAGTCCGTGGACGCGCTGTTCGACAACGGCCGTTGCCGTCGCGCGGTGCTCGGTTCTTCGAACCGACCGCTGAAGTCGCTGACGGACATGATCAAGGGCAAGCAGGGCCGCTTCCGCGAAAACCTGCTCGGAAAGCGCGTCGACTACTCGGCGCGTTCCGTGATCGTCGTCGGGCCGGAATTGCGCCTGCACCAGTGCGGTCTGCCGAAGAAAGTGGCCCTGGAGCTGTTCCAGCCTTTCATCATCCGCCGCCTGAAGGAATTGGGCCTCGCCGACACGATCAAGTCAGCGAAGAAGATGCTCGAGCGCCGCGATGAAGAGGTCTGGGACATCCTCGAAGAGGTCATCCGCGACCACCCCGTGCTGCTCAACCGTGCGCCGACTTTGCACCGCATGGGCATCCAGGCCTTCGAGCCGGTGTTGATCGAGGGCAACGCAATTCGCCTGCACCCGCTGGTCTGCGGCGGCTTCAACGCCGACTTCGACGGCGACCAGATGGCGGTGCACTTGCCGCTTTCCTACGAGGCGCAAATCGAGGCGAGCACGCTGATGCTCTCCACGAACAACGTGTTCTCGCCTGCGAACGGCGCGCCGATCATCTCGCCGTCCCAGGACATGGTGCTCGGAATCCACTACCTGACCAAGAGCCACCTCGGTGCCGAGCGCGCGACGAAGACGCCGATGCGTTTCGGATCGCTGTCGGAGCTGTTCCTGGCCTACGGCCACGGCGTGACCAGCACGCACCAACCGGTGCTCGTGCGCATGGAAGAAGGCCGTCAAATCAAGAACGGCCCCAAATTGCCGTTGATCGACGTGGACGCCAGCGGGCACTTGCCCCTGGGCGCGAAGGACGACCCCAAGGCGAAGCGCGTGCACCTGACCACGACCGTGGGGCGCGCGGTGTTCAACGACATCCTTCCCCTGGGGATGCCGTACTACAACTACGAGCTCGACAAGCGCGGCATCCAGGCGCTGATCAGCGATTGCCACCGCCTGCTCGGGCGCGATGCGACGCTGCGTTTGCTCGATGACCTCAAGGATCTCGGATTCAAGGCCAGCACCCGCGCCGGCCTGTCGTTCGCAAAGGACGACATTCGAGTCCCGCCCTCGAAGGGCGCGATCCTGGCCGAGACCCAGAAGGAAATCGACAAGGTCGAGAAAGCCTTCCAGAAGGGCGTGATCACCGAGGGCGAGCGCTACCTGAAGATCATCGACCTGTGGACGCATGCCCGCGAGAAGGTCGGTGAAGACTTGATGGCGGTCTTGCGCGAGGACTACTACGAGGGCTCGAACTACGTCAACCCGATCTACTGCATGGTCAGCTCGGGCGCGCGCGGTTCCGTCGACCAGATCCGCCAGCTCGGCGGTATGCGCGGACTGATGGCCAAGCCTTCGGGCAAGATCATCGAGACTCCGATCAAGGCGAACTTCCGCGAGGGTCTGAAGGTGCTCGAGTACTTCAGTTCCACCCACGGTGCCCGCAAGGGACTTGCGGACACCGCGCTCAAGACGGCCGATGCGGGTTACCTGACCCGCAAGCTGACCGACGTCGCGCAAAATGTCGTGGTCACGATCGAGGACTGCGGCACGCTCAACGGCGTAACCAAGGGCATCGTCTACAAGGGCGAGAAAGTGGCCGTGTCGCTGGCGCAAGCCATCCGTGGCCGCGGCGCCCGCGACACGATCCTCGACGTCGTCAACGATGAAGAGGTCGTGCACGAAGGCGATCTGATCACCGAGGACGCGGCCATGCGCATCGAAGCGCTGGGCTACGAGAAAATCCGCGTCCGTTCCGCGCTGACTTGCGAGGCCGGTTTCGGTGTCTGCGCGCGCTGCTACGGAATGGACCTGGCCCGCGGCACCATGGCCGAGCGCGGTCTGGCGGCCGGCATCATCGCTGCGCAATCGATCGGTGAGCCCGGCACGCAGCTGACCATGCGCACGTTCCACATCGGTGGCACGGCCAGCCGTGCGGTGGAGGAATCCGAGGTCAAGGCCAAGCGCCCTGGAAAGGTCGCGTTCGCCAACCTGCGCGTAGTGACCAATCCCCAAGGCCAGCAAGTGGTGCTCAACCGCAACGGCGAAATCCGCTTGCTCGACGCCCGTGGACGACAGATCGACCAGTACCCGGTGCCCACCGGCGCCGTGGTGTTCGTCAAGGACGGGGACGAGGTCAAGATGGGCACGCGCATGTGCCAGTGGGACCCGCACCACGTACCGATCTTGGCCGAGTTCAAGGGCAAGATCCGCTACGAGGATTTGATCGACGGCAAGACGATCCGTGTCGAGCGCGACGCGCGCCGCGGCACGGTTCGCAAGCTGGTGATCGAGCACAAGGGCGACTTGCACCCGCAGCTGATTCTCGAGGATTCGGCCGGACGCCCCCTGGCGCTGTATCCGATTCCCGAGCGCGCCTACATCGAAGTCGAGGAAGGCGTGATGATCGCCCCTGGCGAGTTGCTGGCGAAGACCGCGCGCGAGATCGGCGGCACGGAAGACATCACCGGCGGTCTGCCGCGGGTCACCGAGCTGTTCGAGGCTCGCCGTCCCAAGGAACCGGCCGTGATTTCCGAGATCGATGGTGTGATCGAGCTCGGGGAGAAGAAGCGCGGCAAGCGCACGATCATCGTGCGTGCCGTGGGCGCCAAGGGCGAAGTGATCGAAGAGAAGGAGCACTCGGTGCCCCAAGGCAAGCACTTGCGCGTCCACAAGGGCGACGAAGTGCGCGCCGGGGAACCGCTCGTCGATGGCCCGCTCGATCCGCACGACATCCTCAACATCACCGGTGAGGAGGACGTGCAGGTCTACCTGTTGCGCGAAATCCAGAACGTCTACCGCTCTCAGGGCGTGACGATCGACGACAAGCACATTGAGATCATCGTCTCCCAGATGATGCGCAAGGTGCAGGTCAAGGATCCCGGCGACTCGGAGTTCCTGCCCGGTGCGGTCGTGGACCGTTTCCGCTTCCGCAAAGAGAACGACAAGTTGCGCGTGGCGCGCAAGAAGCCGGCCACGGGCGAGACGTTGCTCTTGGGAATCACCAAGGCATCGCTGTCCTCGGAGTCGTTCATCTCGGCCGCAAGTTTCCAAGAGACCACCAAGGTCTTGACCGAAGCAGCGATCGCCGGACGCCGCGACCACCTCGTTGGCCTCAAGGAGAATGTGATCCTCGGCCACATGGTCCCGACGGGAACGGGCTTCCGCGACCACCACCGCACTCGCGTGAAGAAGAACATCGAGTTCGGAGAAATCGGCACGACCGTAAGTTTCAGTCCGAAGGCCCTCGATCCGGATCTCGAGGCGCTGATCGGCGGACTCGACGGCCTGGAGAAGGTCGAGCCGGTCATGGCGATGGCGGCCACCGGTTCCGACAGCGCAGATGCGCCGCGCGGCCGCGTGGCGGCATCCAGCCTGCTGGACGAGGAGTCCAGTGAGGAGGAGATCGTCAGCGCCGGCACGGAATCCGAGGACGGACCGGCGAAGACTGCGGCAGGTTCCGACGACGACGATTCCGATGACGACGCCGATTTCGACGGCGAAGAATCCGCGGAAGACGAATCCTGAGGTTATTTCCGCCGCGCATGCGGTTCCGTGGGCCCCGACCCGTCTCTGATGGGGCGGGGCCCGCATTCCCTGGCCACTGCTCCTACGGCTCCTAAGGTCGCTCTTCCCGAGCCGACCGCGCCTGGAGCTTGACGGCTCAAGACCAATCCCTACACTGTCCGGCCCTCACAGAGGCGCTGACCCCCTATGCCGACGATCAATCAACTGATTCGCAAGCCCCGCGTTCAACAGAAGCGGCGCTCCAAATCGCCCGTCCTCGACGAGTGCCCTCAGAAGCGCGGCGTGTGCTTGCAAGTCAAGACGATGACGCCGAAGAAGCCGAACTCGGCTCTGCGCAAGGTTGCGCGCGTGCGCCTGTCGAACGGCAAGGAAGTGACCGTCTACATTCCGGGCGAGGGAC
>CANKOY010000049.1 GCA_947484275.1 Planctomycetota bacterium
GCAGTCCTGGGCCGTCCCGAGGCTGGCCCTGGGGGGCCGCGGCCTCCAGGGCAGGGCGCAGCCTCTCGATAGACGTGGGGTGAGCCTCCACCCGCGCTTTCGAATCTGGTCTTCATCGCTGGCCCTCGGTGCAGTCCTCGTGGCCGGTGCGGCCTCAGCGGGCTCGCACCTTCGCGGGCCGCTCGGCGGCGGCGAGGCTCCGCGCCAAGTGCGCGTCGAGTACTTTGAACTGCGCACCGACTCGGCTGGACCTGCAATCGGAACCGCGCGGCTCCTGCGCAGCGATTCTGCCGCGGGCAGTGAACTCGAATGGCAGATTCGCTTTGCGGGCGATGGCTTCGAAGCCTGGCAAGTCGAGAGCCGCAGCGCCTCGGGCCGACGTTGCCTGTGGCGCGAGCGCGCCGAGCGCCGCTCGCGCACGCTCGTTGCGGAGGAAGTCGGCGGCTCCCTCGAGTTGACCGAATGGGGCATGCCCAGTGTTTTTCGCGAGGTCGTGCCTTCCGAGGGGCCAATTTTCTTTCCGCTCGAACTCAGCGAACGCCTGCGCACGGCGACCCTCGAAGCCAAGCAGATCGCACTGTTCGATCCGCTGTCGAACAGCGTGATCCCCGTGACCGTGCAGGATGGGGGACGTGAGCAGGACACAGGTTCAGGCCTGCGTCAGGTGGATCTCGCCCGCGCCGACGGGACCCTGGCCGGAAGCTGGACCTTCCTCGGCAAGGAACTGGTCAGCTTCCGCTGGCAGCGAGGTGGCCTGACAGCCGTTCGCGTCCAGCAGCCTGATGTCGTGGTTCCCGCGGAATTCGCCGCACCCGCGACCCCCTCCGAGCGCTGAACTGCGTCCGTCGGGACGCCTCGCGCGGGCCCCGACCTGTGAGATGTCCGTAAAAGGGAGCATCATCGCCAGTCGCCGGGCCCGAGCCCGCTGCGATTGCGCCGCGGGGCAGTATCCTCCATGCCCCAAGTCCCAGGGTTGAGCGGTCGCAATGCTCGCGACCCGAGCGACGCCTGCGGATCCACCCACGCATGCACAACGCGTCCCTCCACCCCCGCCTTCCCAGGCGCCGCACCGTTCTAGCTTTGGGCCTGCTTGCCTTGGCGGCGGGCTCCTGCAGGAGCGCTGAGGACCAGCGCGCTGCCGCTGACCGCGACGTCTACGCCTTGATCGAAGAGCGCCGGGCGGCCATCGATTCGCAGGACCGGCCCTTTACGATCGAGCCCAATCCCAACAGCCTGCGCCGCAGGCTGGAGCGCGGCGAAATCGGCGTGCTCGAGCCGCTCTCGCTCGTGCAGTGCCTGGAGATCGCCGCCGAGAACAGCCGCGACTTCCAGAACCAGCGCGAGAGGTTTTACCTCAGCGCCCTCGACCTGACTCTGGAGCGCTACCGCTTCGAGTTCCAGACCACGGGCACGGTCGGGGCGCTCCTGGAAGGCGACGGCGACAGCCGCGGCGTGCCGAGCGCGGATGGCAATTTGGGTTTGTCGAAACTCCTCGGCACGGGCGCGACGATCGTCGGCAACATCGGCCTGTCGTTGGTCAAGGATATGACCCAGGCCCACACCTTCGATCTGGTGTCGAACGCCAGTCTCGAAATCACTCAGCCGCTTTTGGCCGGCGCGAACCCGCGGATCGTGCGCGAGCCGTTGACGCAGGCCGAGCGCGACGTCGTCTACGCGGCGCGGACCTACGAACGCTTCCGGCGCACCTACGCGGTGGATGTCTCCTCGCGCGTGTACCGAATCCTGCAGCAGGCCGATGCCGTCGCCAACGAAGAGAACAACAACAAGAACCTGCAGGCCCTGCGCGAGCGCAACCAGGCACTGGCGGAAGCCGGTCGGCTTTCGGCGATCGAAGTGGACCAGGCGCGTCAGCAGGAATTGAGTTCGAACAACCGGCTCGTGACCGAGCGCCAGAGTTACGAGGCGTTGATCGACGGCTTCAAGACCTTCCTCGGCCTGCCCGTTCCCGTGGCATTGGCGATCGACACGGGCGAACTGAAGCGTTTGGAGGCCACGGAGCCCGAGGCCTTCGAGCTCGACCTCGCCAAACTTGACGAACTTGCGCTGCGCCTGCGCATGGATCACCAGACGGTGCTCGACCGCAAAGACGACAGCGAGCGCTCTGCCGAGGTGTCCGCCGATGCCCTGCGCTCGCGCCTGGGATTCACCGGCCGCGTCGATGCAGTGAGCGAGTCGAATCGGCCTTTGGACGTTCGCTCGGACAACCTGGATTGGCAACTGGGTCTGGACGCGGACCTCGCCCTGGACCGTTTTCCCGAGCGCAACAGCTACCGCGAGGCGCTGATTCGGGTCGAAAGCGCGCGCCGCGACGTGGAGGAGAGCGGTGACGAGATCCGCGTCGCGATCCGCAACAACCTGCGCGAATCTGCGGCCACCCTGGAGGGTTACAGGATTCAGCGCACTGCCGTGACCTTGGCCGAGCGGCGCGTCGAGGGCGCCGCCATGAACCAAGATGCCGGCCGGGCGACCACCCGCGACTGGCTCGAGGCCCAGGCCTCGCTCCTCGACGCGAAAAACGCACAGACGGCGGCGCTGATCAACTACCAACTGGCCCGACTGGCACTGTTCCGCGACCTGGAACTTCTGCGAGTCGACCAACAGGGCATCGGCTTCGAGCGCGTCGCGCTCGAGTCCGCGCTGCCCGCGGATGCCAAGGGCACTCCCGACGCGAACGCGAATCCCCCGGAGCAACGACCATGAGCAAGAAACAGCAATCGAAGACCTGGATCTGGATCGCCGGAATCGTCGTCGCCGGCGGCAGCGTCGTGGCCTACGGCAGCGGCCCGGGCAAGTGGTTCAGCGGCGATGCCACCGTTTCCATCGCCGGCGCCCTGGTGCGCCGCGGTCCCCTGGCGATCCGCGTCGTCGAGCGCGGCAACCTGAAGGCCGCGGACTTCGTCAGCATCAAGAACGAGTTGGAAGGCAACTCGACGATTTTGTCGCTCGTCAAGGAAGGCGTGATCGTCAAGGAAGGCGACATGGTGTGCGAACTCGACGCCACCAATCAGATCGAGAAGCGCGTGCAGCAGGAGATTGCTGTGCGCAACGCCGACGCGGCCTACGTCAAGGCGACGCAGACCTATGCGATCCAGCAGAGCCAGAACGAGAGCGACATCGCCCAGGCGAAGCAGAAACTAGCCTTCGCGGAGCAGGACCTGCGCAAGTACCAGGAGGGCGACAAACTCCTGGCGCTTTCGAAATCACTGCAGTCGATCACGCTCCAGGAAGAGGAGTACAAGCGCGCGCAGAACAAGCTCGACTGGTCGACGAAACTCGCAGACAACGGCTTCCTGACCGCCACGGAACTGGAGGCCGATCGCCTGGCGAAAAACCGCGCCGAGGTGCTGCTCGATCAGGCCAAGAAGGAAAACGACTTGCTGGTGGAATTCCAGGTCAAGCGCGACACCGACAAGCTCGAGGCGGATCTCACCGAGGCGCAGCGCGAACTTGTGCGCGTCCAACTGCAGGCCCAGGCGCGCCTCGTGGATTTCGATACCGACATGCGCACGAACGAGGCGAAGCTGAAGATCGAGCGCGAGAAACTCGCCAAGCTCGACAGTCAGATCGCCAAGGCCAAGATCTACGCGCCCAAGGGCGGCATGATCGTCTACGCCAAACAGGAGGAGGGCGGCCGCGGCATGGGCCAGGCCCAGCCGATCCAGGAGGGCACGCAAGTTCGCGAGCGCCAGGAGCTGATCACGATCCCCACCGCCGGCGGAATGATGGGCACGGTCAGTCTGCACGAATCGGTGCTAAAGCAAGTGCGACCGGGCCTGCTGTGCGACGTGCGCGTGGACGCGCTGCCGACGCAACAGTTCCATGGCGTTATCCAAAACGTCGCGGTGCTGCCCGACCAGAACAGTTGGTTCGCGAATCCCAACACGCGCCTGTACACGACCACGGTGCAGATTTTCGACGGCAACGAGGAGATGCGTCCCGGCATGTCGTGCTCGGTCGAGATCCGCGTCGACGACATCAGCGATGCGATCTATGTGCCCGTCCAGTCGGTTTTCCGCCACCTCGGGAAGAACATCGCGTTCGTCTCGAGCCCCGACGGCAAGTACGCCGTGGCCGACGTGAAGACCGGCCGCTTCAACGACAGCCACGTGCAGGTGACCGAGGGACTGGAGGAAGGCCAGACCGTGCTGCTCGCGCCGCCGCCGGGCTTCCAGATCCAAGCCGGTGACAATTCGCAGGAGTTGCGCGGAGCCCGCGAATCCGGCGCTCCCGGCGCGTCGCCCAATGGGGGCCGTGAGAATGGCACGGGCCGAGATGGCAATCCCGGAGCCGGCGCCGAGGGCACGGGAGGCGGCGCTGGCCAAGCTCCGCGCGGAATGCGCGGAGATGGAACCGGTGGCGCACCAGGCGGAGGCAACTCCGCTGGGGGGGAGGGCCGCGGATCCCGCGGTCAAGGTCGCGGCCAGCGGCCGACGGATGCCGCGGGCGGACCCGCTCGCCCAGCCGGCGGAGCGCAACCCGCTGGCGCGGGCGCGGAGAACGAAACGCCTGCTACGGGCGAGCCGAAGAAGGACTCCACGGAAACAGGCGGCAAGCAGTGACCACCACCGCCGCGGCCGCGCCGGTCGCAGCCCTCGAGCACATCTCGCGCGTTTACCGCATGGGTCAGACCGAGGTGCGCGCCCTCGACGACTTTTCGTTCACGTTTCGCCAGGGCGAATACTGGGCGGTCATGGGCAGCTCGGGCTCGGGCAAGTCCACCTTGCTCAACATCCTCGGCTGTCTCGATCGCCCGAACGAGGGCTCCTACAAAGTGCGCGGCGAGGACACGCAGGACCTGGACGATGACGCACTCTCCGAGTTGCGCAGCCGCCACCTGGGCTTCGTGTTCCAGAACTACAACCTGCTGCCGCAACTCAACGTGCTTGAGAACATCCTGGTGCCGATTTTCTACCAGGACGTGCCGCCCGAGGGCATCGAGGAGCGCGCCGTGGAATTGGCGCGGCGCGTGGGACTGGGAACGCGCCTGCATCACCGGCCCACGGAGCTGTCCGGCGGCCAACAGCAGCGCGTTGCCATTGCGCGCGCCTTGATCAACGACCCGGCCCTGATCCTGGCCGACGAAGCCACCGGAAATCTCGACAGCACCACGGCCCAGGAAATCCTGGCGTTGCTCGATGAACTGCACGGCGAGGGCAAAACGATCGTGCTCGTGACCCACGAAGCTTCGGTCGGAAACCGTGCGCAGCACCTCCTGCGCCTGAAGGACGGCCGGATCGAGGAAGTGAAGCATAACCGCGAGGGCAAACTGTGATTCGCGGAGCGCTGTGGCGCACGGTGCGCTTGGGTGTCGGGAGTCTGATGCTGCACAAGCTGCGCAGCATGTTGACGACGTTAGGCGTTTTGTTTGGCGTCAGCAGCGTGATCGCGATGCTCGCCATCGGCGAAGGCGCGTCGAAGCAGGCCCAGGACCAGATCCGCGCGCTCGGCAGCCAAAACGTAATCATGCGCAGCATCAAGCCGCGCGAGGACTTCGCCACCGGCAGTCAGGCGACGCGCGTGGTCAGCTACGGTCTGTTGAACGAAGACCTAGCGCGCGTCGAAAAGACCTTTCCCGGCGTCAAGCGCGTCGTGCCCGTGCGCGAGATTCCGCTGGAAGTGCGCCACCAGGATCGCGCGCTCAATCCGCGCGTGATGTCGACCTTGCCGATCTACCGCGACGTCACCGGACGCGTGGTCAGCGAGGGGCGCTTCCTGACCGCCGCCGACGAAGCTGCGGTGGCCAACGTGTGCGTGATGTCCGACGAGGTGGCGCGCTACCTGTTCCCGTTCCAGTCGCCGATCGGCGAGAAGGTCAAGATCGGCGCGGACTACTACGTGGTCGTCGGCACGACGCTCTCGCGCAAGCGCCTGGGCAGCGACCCGGCCCTGGCCGGCGAAGTTTCTGCATCGGAAGTGTTCATTCCGCTGGAGACCGGTCGCAAGTGGTACGGCGACATGCAGGTCAAGATCCGCTCCGGAAGCCGCGAGATGGAGGAAGTCCAGCTGCACGAGATCGTGATGGAGGTGGACGCGCCGGAAAACGTCCCGATGGTGGCCGCCGCAGCGCGCGAAATGCTCGCGCGCAACCACCGCCAGCGCGACTACGAGTTGGTCGTGCCCCTTGAGCTTCTGCTGCAGGCCGAGGAGACCAAGCGGACCTTCAACATCGTGCTCGGATCGATCGCCGGGATCAGTTTGCTGGTCGGCGGCATCGGCATCATGAACGTGATGCTCGCCACAGTCACCGAGCGCACGCGCGAGATCGGCATTCGCCGCGCGCTCGGCGCCAAGCGCCGCCACATCGTTACGCAGTTCCTGGTGGAAACGGTGGTGCTCTCGGTTAGCGGTGGAATTCTCGGCGTCGCCCTCGGTCTCCTGATCCCGATGTATGTCGAATACAAATACATGATGCCGACGATCGTGACGCCATTCAGTCCGGTGATCGCCTTCGGGATTTCCGTGGGAGTGGGGATCGTGTTCGGGCTCTATCCGGCATGGCGCGCCGCCAACATGGACCCGGTCGAGGCGTTGCGGCACGAGTAGCAAAGCGGTTCGTTCACGTCGTCGATGCACGCAGGCCCAGTGCCTGGGCATAGTGTTTGTTCTCGATGTCAGCCTGATCGTCGAGGTCTGCGAGTGTGCGCGCGACGCGGCGTAAGGACTGAACGGCCCTGGCGGAGAATCCGCGCGAGCGTGCGGCGCGGGAGATCATCGCGCGGGCTTCGCCGGAGAGCGGCGCCACGTGGTCGAGTTCCTTGCCGCTGAGGGCCTGATTGAGAACCGGCGGCAGGCGAGCGCGCATCCGCCTTCGAGCTCGGTCAACGCGCTCTCGCCATTCCGCGTGAGAAGGCCCGCGCTCGGGGCCGCCCGCGACGCACAACTCATCGACGCTCGGAACGTCAAGTTCCACGCACAGGTCTATGCGATCGAGCAGCGGGCCGGAAATCCTCTGGCGATAGCGCTGAACCACCAGCGGCGAGCAGTGGCATGGGATCCGCGGATGGCCTTGGTAACCGCAGGGGCATGGATTCATCGCCGCCACCAACTGAAATCCCGCCGGCATCTCCAATCGATGTCCCGCGCGGCTGATCAGGATCGTGCCGCTCTCCAACGGCTGGCGCAGGGCTTCCAGTGCCTCGCGCCGGAACTCGGGCAACTCGTCCAGGAAGAGCACGCCGCAGTGGGCGAGTGTGATCTCGCCCGGCTGCGGCGGCGACCCTCCGCCGACCAAGCCAGCGTAGCTGATCGTGTGGTGCGGCGCGCGGAACGGGCGCTCGCGCGCGAGTCCACCGGGCCACTGACCCGCAGCTGAGAGCACGCGCGTGATCTCGAGACGCTCATGGCGATCGGGCTCGCCCGCCAGCGATCGCAGCCTTCGCGCCAGCAGGCTCTTTCCCACGCCCGGCGGGCCGATGAACAAGAGGCCGTGTCCGCCTGCCGCGGCGACCGCCAGCGCGAGCTTGCCAGCGAACTGTCCGCGCACGTCGTCGAGCGATTCCCTCACACTGCCGTTTGATTTCGCCGCGGCCTCGGCGTGCAACTCTGATTCCGAATCGGGCATGGAGATGCATGCGAGTCCCGGTTGGCCGCCGCTGAGGTGCAGCACGACTTCTTCGATGTGACGTGCGCCGTGGACCGCGATGCCGTCCATCCAACCTGCTTCACGCGCGGTGGCGGGGGGCGCGAACAGGCGCTTGATCCCGGCGTTGCGCGCGGCGAGAGCCACGGCCAGGCCCCCGGGGACCGCGTGCAAGGATCCGTCGATTCCCACTTCGCCCAGGAACAATGCGTCCTTCAGCGCGCGATGATCCATGTGCCCGCAGGCCGCTGCGGCCGCCAGTGCAATGGGCAAGTCGAGCACCTCGCCCGACTTGCGCCGCGCCGCGGGCACTAAGTTCAGGAACAACCTGCCGTTGGGAACGTGCAGACCCGAGGCCTCGAGGGCGCACACCAGTCGCCCGCGGCTCTCGCGGATCACCGGGTCAGGCAGGCCAGTAATCGTGACCTCCGTGCGCTCCTTCTCGCGCCGATCGAACCGCGCCTCCACTGTGACGAGTTCCGCGCCCGTTCCCACAAGGCATGCCCCGATCACGCGCACGGTGTGCATGCAGGCTCGACTGCGCTCGCGCTGTCTGGTGGCGTTGAAACTCGGTAAAACCCAAGCGGATGCTCGGTTTCTCTAGCTCTCGAAGATCGGGCGCGACTCGTCGCGGGGTAGGGGGTACCGTAGTCGCGCGGCGGATTTCAGCATCCGACTGCCAAGCTAGATGGGCCAGCATTCGTTTGAATCGGCACGCCAGAGTTTCTCCGTTGCCCGCCGTTGCACGCTGGTCTGCGCGCTCATCTTCGCCGGTGCGTGCGACAGCGAAAAGGACACACCGCAGGTACCGCTGCCCAGTGCCCCTTCGGTTACGCCGACTCTTCCCGAACAGCCGACGCCTCAAGATACGATCGACGTGAATGCAGCGGCAACCGAGCCATTCAACGATGAAATCGTGATCGCCGGCCAGCGCTTTTCGATCGGCGCGCCCGTGGTCCTGTGGAGCGATCCCGGCGGCTACGACGCCTACTCGACCGAGCCCTTCTTCGAAGGCGAGCCGCGAGCCGACGGACCGACGGGGCTGCGCTACAAGCCTGGCCGTGCGCGCGGCACCGAGGACTTCATCGAGCCGAGCCTGAATGAGCTCGCGTCACTGATCGACCAATTCGTTCTGCACTTCGATGTTTGCGGCGTTTCGCGCCAGTGCTTCAAGGTGCTGCAAGACATCCGCGGATTGTCGGTGCACTTCATGCTCGACATCGACGGCACCCTGTACCAGACCCTCGACCTGCGCGAGACCGCCTGGCACGCGCGCCAGGCGAATCCGCGCTCGATCGGGATCGAGATTGCGAACATCGGCGCCTACGCGCCCGACCGGGCTTCAGACCTCGACAAGTGGTACACGCTCGATGAGTTCGGCTGGCGAATCGCGCTTCCCGAGCGCCTCGGCGACGGCGGCGTTCGCACGCCGGACTTTGTCGGCCGGCCGGCGCGGCCCGAGCGCGTGCGCGGCGTGATCCAGAACGACGAGCTGGAGCAGTTCGATTTCACAGCCCAGCAGTACGACACGCTGGTGAAGCTCTCGGTCGTCCTGTGCAAGGTGCTGCCGAACATCGAACCCGACGCGCCGCGAGACGCGCGCGGGATCGTGCGCACAGGCGCGCTGTCGCCCGGGGACTTCGAGAGCTTCCGGGGCATACTCGGCCACGACCACATCACCAGCGGCAAGAGCGACCCGGGGCCGGCCATGGATTGGGAGCGCTTTCTGGATCGCGTGCGCGAGAAACTCTGAAGCCCGCGCCTCAGTTTTCGCCCAGGGCTGCGCGCAGGCTGCCCTTGCTGCGCGCCAGGCACTGGCGCGCAGCGGCCGCGTCAAGCTTGCGCCGCGCCATGATCACCGCCACCTGGACCTGACCCTCGGCCGCCACCAGTAAGCGCGCGGCCGCGATGCTGTCGCAGCAGCCCAGTTCCTGAATCAGTCGCCGGCCGCGATCCTCGAGCTTCGCGTTGCCGCGCGTGTTCACGGCAACCATCAAGTTCCCGTGGACCTTGCCCAGGCGCACCATGACCAGCGTGCTGATCGTGTTGAGCACAAGCTTCGTCGCCGTTCCGGCCTTCATGCGCGTGGAGCCTGTCAGCACCTCGGGGCCGCTGACTACGCGGATGGAAATGTCGGCGTCGTCGCCGACCATTTCGCGCGGCACGCAGGCCAGGAAGACTGTCGCCGCGCCGCGCTTGCGAGCGAACTCAATTCCGCCGCGCACGAAGGGCGTTGTGCCGCTGGCCGCCACCCCGAGAAGCACGTCCGAGGGTCCAAAGCCGCGCCGCTCCAGTTCCTTCGCTGCCGAATGCGCGTCGTCCTCGGCGCCCTCCACCGCACCTGTCAGCGCCGCTCCGCCACCGGCGACGATCGCTTGCACCAAAGTCGGTTCGCTTTGGAACGTCGGCGGGCATTCGACTGAGTCGAGCATCGCCAGACGCCCGCTCGTGCCCGCGCCTAGGTAGAACAACCGGCCGCCCGCGCGCAGTCGTCCGGCGATCAGATCCACGGCGCGCGCGATGTCGGACCTGGCCGCGGCGAGGGCGGCGTGGATCGCGCGATCCTCCTCTTGAATCAGCGCCACCGCCGCTTCCGTGTCGAGCCGATCCAACTCCGCCGTCGCGGGATTGCGCTGTTCTGTCGGCAAATTCGAGCGATCGAGCGTCATCCGACCACCGGCTTGCGCCGGGATTCCCCCGGTGCCCACATGTTGCGACCGAGCGACAGGCCGCCGTCAACCACCAGGCACTCGCCCGTGATGTACTCCGAGGCGGGGGAGAGCAGGTACAGGCAATGCCCTGCGACCTCTTCCGCGCTGGCCAGCCGCCCCAGGGGCACTTGGGATTCCAGGCGCTCGCGCATGCCGGGCTCTGGCCAAAGTCGCTCCGCCGCGCCCTCGGAATGGAACGGCCCAGGGGCCACCGCGTTGACGCGGATCCCAAAGCGCGCCCATTCCGTGGCGAGCGTGCGCGTCATGGCCAGCACGCCCGCTTTCGCACTGGCGGAGTGCACCACGCCGGGCATGCCGGTCCAGGCGTAGGTGGCGACGATGTTGAGGATCTGGCCGCGACCGCGCTCGATCATCGAGCGACCGAAGTAGCGTGAGCAGTAGAAGGTGCCGTCGAGCACGATGCCGAGCACGCTGCGCCACGCGCGCGAGGACAGGCGCTCCGCCGGGCAGAGGAAATTCCCCGCGGCGTTGTTGATCAAGAGATCAACGTGCCCGAAACGCTCGTTGAGTTCCGCGGCGCAGCGCTCCACCGCGATCGGTTCGCGAACGTCGAGTTCCACGGCGTGGATTTTCCAACCGCGCTCGCGCGCTTCATCGAGGATCGCGCCGTGGTGCGCGGGATTGCGCGAGGCCACGATCACTTCGGCGCCCAGGCTGGCCAGGCCGCGCGTCATTTCCAGTCCTAGGCCCGTTCCACCGCCGGTGACCAGGGCCACCTGGCCTTCAAAGGTGCATTCGGGCAGCCAACGTGCGGCGGCGGGGCGCGGGCGATCGGACATGGCCGCCAGCCTGACCGACACTGAGGGCGCGATCAATACTCGCGCGTTTCGCCCTTGGGCACGTGGACTTCGACTCGAATCGCCTCGGACGCCTGGGGCTCGCCTTCAGTGGGTTCCGGTGCCGCGTCGAGTTCTTCACCGAGCTCGTAAACGAATCCGTTGACGCCGTCGCGCATGCGGTGTTCCTCGAAGATGCGCTCGTGGAGGCGATCGAAGGTGCCGGATTCATCCATCCGGTTCACGACGAGCACGCCCACCAGGATCGCGAAACCGACTAGAGCAAAAAAGCCCACGCCGAGCAGCACGGTGGTCAGGGCGCAACCGCCCGCCACGCCCAGGGCCGGCCCCTCGCGTTTGGCGGCAAAGCGATAGGCCGCGAATGCGATCCCTCCGAGGACGGCCAGGAAGCAGGCGAAAATCACGACGACAACGAGCAGTGACGGGATCATGGGCAATTGGGGGCTGGGCGGAGGGTGAGCTTGGAACGGAGCGAAACCGCGCGCGGACGAACCGCGCCTGCGCAGCGCGCTCGATTCTATTCGCCAGGGGGCCAGGCGCCTTCCGGGCGTTCGCCACCGGCGCGGGCCGGACCGCGCTTTTGCTAGATTGTGCCTAGTACCCGCTTTGCGCGATCGCCAAACGCTGTACCGACCACTTCATGCACACTCTCGAAAGCCTGGTTCTCGGCAAGTCAATTCGCGGCAGCGATGCTCCGGTTTTGTTGCTCAATCCCACCACCGAGGAGCCCTTGGCCGAGGTGCGCTCGGGCGGTTTCGACCCCAAGGCCGTCATCGAGTACGCGCGCGCCAAGGGTGGACCCGCCCTGCGGCAGATGAACTTTGCCCAGCGCGGCGCGATCCTCAAGGCGCTCTCTACCGCGATTCACCGCGAGCGCGAGGCCCTCATCGAGGTCTCAATTCAAAACGCTGGCACGCCCCGCGGCGACGCCAAGTTCGACATCGACGGCGCCACGGGCACCCTGGCCTACTACGCAGCCCTGGGCGAGTCCCTGGGGGAGCGGCGCATCCTCGCCGACGGGGAAGGGGTGCAATTGGGCCGCACCGCCCGTTTCTGGGGCCAGCACGTGCTCGTTCCGCGGCTCGGAGCGGCGGTTCACATCAACGCCTTCAACTTTCCGGCCTGGAACATGATGGAGAAGGCCGCCTGCGCGCTGCTCGCCGGCGCGCCGGTGATCGAAAAGCCTGGCACGGCCACGGCGCTCTTGGCCGAGCGCATCGCGCGCATCGTGATCGAATCCGGCGCCTTGCCCGAGGGCGCCTGGCAGTTCATTGCCGGTTCACTGGGCAACTTGGTGGAGCACCTCGATGCTCAGGACTCGATTGCCTTCACCGGCAGTTCGCGCACCGCTGCGATTCTGCGCGGCCACCCGAACGTCGTGCGCTCGAACGTGCGGATCAACCTGGAGGCGGATTCGCTCAACGCGGCGATTCTCGCGCCGGACGTAGAGACTTCGAGCGAGACCTACGCGCTATTCATCGCGAATGTGGCACTGGACATGACTCAGAAGTCCGGCCAGAAGTGCACCGCGGTGCGCCGCGTGCTCGTGCCCAAGGACCGCGCGGCCGAAGTTCGCGCGGATCTGATCTCGGCCCTCGGCAAGGTCAAGCTCGGCGATCCGACGATTGCCGAGAATCGGATGGGGCCGCTCGCCTCGAAGTCGCAGTTCGACGAAGTGCGAAACGGGATCAAGAAGCTCGCTGCTGCTGCGCAGGTTGCCTGCGGTGGTCCGGAGCGCGTTGGAGAGCGCGGCTACTTTGTGGCGCCGACCTTGTTGGAGGCGCGCGATTCCAACGCGGACCTGTTCCACGCCGACGAAGTTTTCGGGCCCGCGGCCACGTTGCTGCCCTACGGCGGAACTGCAGCGGAGGCGTCCGCGCTCGTGGCACGAGGCGGCGGCGGCCTGATCGCCAGCGCCTATTCGAACGACGGCCCGTGGGTCGAGGAAATCGTCATGGGGCTAGCCCCCTGGCACGGTCGACTGTGGCTCGCCAGCGATCGCATGGCGGAACAGTCGCTTCCGCCTGGAATGGTGTTGCCGGCGTCGATCCACGGTGGACCGGGGCGCGCGGGCGGCGGTGAGGAACTCGGTGGCCTGCGCGGGCTCGCGTTCTACCAGCAGCGCACCGCTCTGCAGGGGTTCAAGACTCCGCTCGCGGCCTACGCCGCTCCGGGAACGGGCGCAGCGAGCTAGCTCTTCGGCGCGGGCGCCGGCCTAGCCTCGGTCTCGGTTCCGCGCGGGGGCGGCGGATTTTTCCACTGAGCTCCGCTCTTCTCCCACCATTCGAGCCAGGCGCGGTTGGAATTGCCGAGGTCCTGGCCGGTGATCCCGCCGAGTGCCGTGCGCAGGTCTCGCGCTTCGCTCGAATAGCTGACGGAGTACATGCCGATCACGCGTGCGTCGAGCACCGAACCCTCGATCAATACGTTGATCTGCGGGTCGGCGACCGCTGAAAACTGCGCCACTTCCACATCGAAATCTTGGACGTAGGCGGTTTGCTTGCCGATGAAAATCGCGCCGCGCGCGGAACCCGGCGAATGGCCCGCCTGCTGCGCGGCGTTGACGCTGGACAAGTACGTGATCAGTGGTTCAACGCTCGCGCGGTAGCCCATGACTCCCAGAGCCTGGATCGAATTCTCACGCAGCTTGGGATTCCGGGAATTCAGCGCGCGCAACGCCGGCGCGGCCACCGCGGGATCCTGTACGTCGCGCAGGGCGCGCGCGGCCTCGAGGCGCACGTCCTCGGCGCCGTCGAGCACAGAGCGATTGATCAGTTCGCGCACGTCTTCGAGCTTCAGCTCTTTGCCCGGATGGATCCGCCTCAGGGCCAAGGCAGCGGCGGAGCGCAACCGCGGCGAATGCGACGTCAGTTGAGCGCGCAGGGCGAGCCTCAGCTCCTCTCCGCCGCCGCTTGCGCCCAGGCGCTGGACAGCGATCTCGCGCACGCTGGCTGTGGAATTGGCCGCGGCGAGCAACAGCGAAATCGTCGGCGTGTCGCACTTCAACGCCGGGTCGAGTCCAGCGAGGTTGATCTTGGGCCCGAGGCGCCCGAGGGAAGCGAGGGCCTGGGGGTGATCGGGATCGGAGGCCAGCACGCGATCGAACTGGGTCAGGGCCTCGGTGGTCAGCCCCTGGGTCAGCATCCACTCGGCAAGTCCGACGCGGCGCTGGTTTTCCTGCGTTTTCGGCCCCGTGGTGATGGCCGCTTGCAGGCGTTTGGCCTCGGCGAGCACGTCGTGCTCAAGGACTGCGCGCAGAACCGTGCCCTCAGGCAGGGTCTGCCAGTTGTGTCGGTCCTGCAGGACTTCCCAGGATGCGCCCGCTGGCCGTGACTTGAGGCGCAGCAGGCCGCCGTTGGACAGGTGCAGGATCCGCGTCGCTGCGAGGTCCTCCGCCGGAACGCTGTCGCCCACGGGTGAAGTCTGCGGACCGGGCTCCTGAGCCCAGATTCCTGAGCCCGACGTAAGGAGCCCGAGGACACAAAGGCAGAGCGCGCGTGATTGGGTCGACATGTACTTGCGTCGGAGCGGGGCAGCGTGAGGGCGAACACCCCGGGCCGGACCCGGGGTACCACGTTCATGAAACCCGCCAGGGCCCCAAAGTTACTACGGGTTCGGCCTGGGGCGCAGGGATGGGGAATTGGGGGCTGCCCCGGGGCTACTCGCGCAGCACGCCGGCTGCCTGGCAGCCCCCTCCATTCCCGAGTTCAGAGCGGTCCCTGCGGGCCGCGCCTGCGAATCCGCGGGACGGGGTGATTCAACCCGCGCCCGTCCGCCAATCCGCACCGGGCGCAAGCGAGTCCCGTGCCAGGACGGCGGGGGAGACTGAATTCCAATCCTCAGGGTGGAGCCCAGGAGATCGGGCCGTCCCTGGCTGTGCCCTTCCAGGGGATGGCGCGGCGTTCCAGTTCCCTGGCGATTCCAGGTGGCGCGGGGCTGCTGACCCAGACTTCGCTCGGGGCCCAGGCGTCGAGCAGCGCGCCGATGCGAGCCCCCTCGGATCCGTGGTGGGCGGCCAAGAGGATGCCTCCCTGGCCTCGCAGGAGGCCCTCGCGCAGCGGGAGCGCCCAGCCTTCGTCCACAGCGTCGCCGCACAGGAGCAGCGCCTGTTCGCCGACGCGCATTAGCAGCGACCGCGAGCCCTCGTTGCCTTGCACCGTGCTGCCGCGGACGAGCCACAGGGAAAACTCCGGCGCAGCTTCCGCCAGCCGCAGGGCTCCCGCGCCCGGGTCCTCCCGTGGGCAAGTGTGCGCCAACCGCTCAGCCAATGGTGCGGGCAGCGCACCAATCCAGCGTTGGGGGGGCGCGCGCTCGATGACCCAGCGCAGACCGCCGCAATGGTCGCTGTCAGTGTGCGAGAGCACGACCACCGGCGCAGGCACGTCCCAGGCGCGAAGCAGCGGCGCGAGCGAGTCCTGAGCCACGCGCGATCTGTCGCGGGAGCCGCAGTCGAAGATCCAACAGGGTTCCCCGGGGGCGCGGAAGGCGACGCAGGTGCCGTGGCCCACGTCGAGCACGTGCAGTTCGAATCTCCCTGCCGCCGGTGCCCAGGGGAGCACGAGGAGCGCCGCTCCCAGGCCCGCGGCGGCCCGTAGCGCGGGCGCCGCGGCGTGTCGCTCGCGCACGAGGATCCAACCGAGAAGCAGCAGCCCAAAAAGCAGCCAGGCCGGGCGCTCCGGCAGCAGCGCGGGTGTTCCGGGCAGGAGATCGACAGCCTCGAGGGCGGACAGCAATCCGTCTCCCGTGGCACTGAAGAGGGTCCCGAAGATGCTCGCGGGTGCGGCGAGCATCAACATGCCGAAGACGAACAGCGCCAAGAACAGGGGCGCCAGAAGCGGCGTGGTGAGTACGCCCCAGGGGCAAGCCTCGCCAAATGTGAGCCACACGATCGGGGCCGTCGCCAGGACCGCCGCGATCGAGGCGGCGACGCCTCCAAGCACCGTCCTCAGGCAGCGTCGCCCGAATGCGCTCGCGCATTGTCGCGGCCAGGATTGCAGCGCCGACTGCGGACTTGGGTTGTCGTCCAGTCCCAGGCACTGCGCCAGCCAGCGCATCAACGGTGAGGTGCCGACGATCAGTCCCAGTGTCGCCGCGTAGGACAACTGCACGGCCACGTCGGTGATCGCCATGGGCTCGAGGGCGCACTCGACGCTCAGGGCCGCGGCCCATAGGGAGAGTGCGTCGATGCGGCGCGAAGCGCGCAGGTTGCCTGCAGTTTCGGCGCGGGGCCAGAACGCCGCGGTCGACGCTAGAGCCACGGCCAGGGCGGCGCGCCGCACCGGTGCGCCGCCGCCGGTCAGGGGCACGTAGGCGATGCACAGTGCCGCCGACGCGAGCATCGATGCCCAAGCGAGGAGTCTTCCGCGGCGCGGCAGGCGCGCTGCGATCACTTCGGCCATCGAACTGAAGGGACGCACGATCAACAGCGCCATCATGGCTACGTGCCAGCCGCTGACCGCCAGCACGTGGCGCAGTCCGTTGCGCGTGAAAAGGTCGGTGGTCTCGGGATCCAGCGCCGTGGAGTCGCCCAGGAGAAAGGCCCGCGCGAGCGACGCAGCACGGGCATCCTCGAGCCTGCTTGCGCGCCGCTCCAAGGCGCTGCGCGCGTCAGACATCCAGCCACCGGTGTCGATCGGCGTGGCCAGCCGCAGGACCTCGTCCGCGTGGGCGACGACGAGCTCCCTGGCGGGCGCCGCAACGCTCATTTCGTCCGCATCGACACTGTCAAGCCGCGGACCGCGGGCCCTGGGCACCGGCTGCGCTCCACGCAGGATTCGAAGCTCATCGCCATCGCGCACGCAGCCGCCCGGCAGTTCAAAAATTGGCGTCGTCGTACCAGCGATAGCCATGGCGCCGCGAATCTCCGTGTCGCCTTCGCGTCGCGTGCGCCAAATGCCCTGCCAGGCCGTGGCGTCTTCCTCCCAGCGCACCGCGGGTTCTGGCAAGCAGCGCAGTGCGCCCAGCACGCACACGAGCGCGAGCAGTTCCAGGTGCATCGGCGTCCGCAGTCTTGCGCTCGAGGAGTTCTGCGCCGCGCGCCAGCGAGCGAGGTGTCCCAAGAGCCAACCCGCCGCCAGGGCGCTGGCCAAGGCGAGGAGCGCGGTCCGCGACGCGACGCCCCACATCCCGAGGGCCGAGCCGCACACGAGGGAAGCTGCTACCCACAGGAGGGGCCGTACAGGACCTTCAGGCTGAACCTGCGCGCACGGGCGTCCACGGCCCGGTTCCGAGGTCTCGACGGGCAAGGTCACTCACCAGCGACCGACGGAGTCCGCTCAGGCGGCCGAAATTCCACGAAAAACTGCGAGCGGCCCCGGGACACGCGTCATCGGGCGCGCCCCCAGGATCTCAGTAGTCGCCGCGAACGGGGGCTCTCAAGCGCGTCGATTGTTAGACTCTTCGCCCCCAATGTCGCCCGCACGCCGTCCCGTTCACGCCCTGTTTCCCGGCACCTTCGATCCGGTGACCTTAGGTCACCTCGACATCGTGCGCCGGGCCGCAGCGCTTTTCGAGCGCGTGACCATCGCTGTCGCGCGGCACCCGACGAAGCGCGAGCTCTTGCCTGTGGTCGAACGCCTAAAGCTCCTGCGCGAGGTCACCCGCGGGCTGCGCGGCGTCGACGTGGCCGAACTTCAGGGGCTGGTGGTCCACGGATGTCTCGAACTCGGCGCGTCCGTGATCGTGCGCGGCGTGCGCAGTTCCAGCGACGTCGACTACGAACTGGAGATGGCGCGCACCAACCGCGTGCTCGCCCCCGGCATCGAGACCGTGCTCCTCGTCAGCTCACCGGAACACGCGCACATTTCAAGCACCCTGGTGCGCCAGGTGGCCGAGATGGGCGGCGAACTGGTCAATTTCGTTCCCCCCGCGATTGCGCGCCGTTTGCGCCTCGCGACCCCAGGCAAGTCCAAGAAGAAACGCACATGAGCGCCCGCCGAATCGTCGCCACCGAAGCTGCTCCCAAGGCCATCGGTCCATACAGCCAGGCCGTCGTGGCAGCGGGCTTTGTTCACTGCTCGGGTCAGATCGCCCTCGATCCGAAGAGCGGGGAATTGACCGGCGCCGATGTCACGACCCAGACCGAGCGCGCCCTGAAGAACCTCGAGGCGGTTCTCGTGGCTGCAGGTTCGAGCTTGGCACAGGTGGTCAAGTGCAATGTGTTCCTGATCGACATGAACGACTTCGCGGCCATGAATGCCGTCTACGGTCGTTTTTTCGCAGCTGCGGTTCCCGCGCGCGCCACCGTTGCCGTCGCAGGCCTGCCGCGGGGCGCTCGAGTCGAAATCGACTGCATCGCCCTCGTCTAGTCCTTTCCTGCAACCACCAACGAGCTAGCGACATTCATGGGTCTTGCCTGCGGAATCGTCGGACTGCCCAACGTCGGCAAGTCCACCATCTTCAATGCGATCACCGCCGCCGGGGCGGAGAGCGCTAATTATCCCTTCTGCACGATCGAGCCGAACATCGGTGTCGTGGACGTGCCCGACGCGCGACTTGCGCAGATTCACCAGTTCATCACGACGGATCGCATCGTCCCAGCATCGCTGAAGATCGTCGACATCGCAGGCCTCGTGAAGGGCGCGTCGAAGGGTGAGGGACTGGGCAATAAGTTCCTAGGCAACGTCAAGGAATGCGACGCGATCCTGCACGTCGTGCGCTGCTTCGAGAAAGGCGACATCATCCACGTCTCCGGCTCCGTGGATCCGGCGCGCGACATCGAGGTGATCGAGATCGAGCTGGCCCTGGCCGACCTCGACACCGTCACGCGCGCCCTGGATCGCGTCACGAAGAAATCGCGCGGCGGGGACAAGGAAGCGATCCAGCAGCGAGACGTGTTCGACAAAGCGCGCGTGCTGCTGGAAGCGGGCACGCAATTGCGCTTGGCGGAGTGGACCAAGATCGAGCGCGAGGCGCTCAAGCCGTTGTTCCTGATCACGATGAAGCCTGTGTTGTTCATCGCCAACGTCAGCGACGACGACCTCGATGGCAAGGGCGCCGGCGTCGAAGTGGTTCGCGCACACGCGGCGAAGAGCGGCGCCGAGATGATCGCCCTGTGCGGCGACATCGAGGGCGAACTGATGGCCATGGAAGCGTCGGACCGCGCCGGATTCCTCTCGGACCTCGGACTCTCCGAGCCCGGCCTGCACCGTCTGATCCGCACTGCCTTCGACCTGCTCGGACTGCAGACGTTTTTTACGGCGGGCAAAATCGAAATCCGCGCCTGGACGATTCACAAAGGCGACACCGGCCCCGTGGCCGCGGGCGTGATTCACTCCGACTTCGAGAAGGGCTACGTGCGCGCAGAGATTTACTCGATCGACGACTTGCTGCAGTACAAGAGCGAGAGTGCGATCAAGGCCGCGGGCAAGATGCGCAGCGAAGGTCGCGACTACGTCATGCGCGATGGGGACTTGGCTCACTTCCTGATCGGAAAGTAGCCGGGTTCAGCGGGCCCCTCGTTCTGGCCCGTCCGCTAGGGAGTTTTCGTGTCGTCGGCCGCGGGCGATTCTCCCCCAACTGGGGAGCACTGTCCGGACATTCACGTCTGGACGCCCAGCGCGGGCAGCACCCAGCGCTGGAGTGCATAGAAGGCCACGATCGCCGCAGCGATGACCAGAATCTGAGTCAACATCTTGTTTCGCATGGATTGGGGCAGAGGCTTCGTGGCGCGGAGGGCAGGTCGGATCCCCGGTGGCGCTTTCCCGAGTTTCCCTAAGGCTTCCTGTGCGCGGAACTCAAGGCACGGACTGTTACAAATATCCGCGAAAGAGGAAACCTGTTCCGGCCTAGGTCTCGTCAGCTATTACAGGAAGACAAGGGTCGCCGCCTGATCCTCAGCCCTTTGATGCATCGGATCCTGCTCTACGCGCTGGTAGTCGCCCTTTTCGTGTTCGCCTGGGACGCCAGGCGAGGCGTGGCCCTGGCCATGGATCGCGAATCCACTGAGGTTGCCTCCGCCGAAGTCGCGGGGGGCGCCCAGGGGGGAGCCGGGAACCCGGGTGGGCCAGGTGAGAACTACGGCGACCACGGCGCCCGAGCCGACTTCGGCGATCGCCTGGATGCCCGAGTTGCGCGTCGCGGGGATTCCTGGGGGCAATTCGCCCCTGATCAGGGCCGCCCCGAAGCGCCGGAGGCGGTGCTCGCCGGTGCGGAGGCGTGGCTCGAGGCCAGCTTCCCCGAGGGGGGCGGTACCGCTGCTGCCGGGGTCCCAGGGAAGCCACAGGAGGGTTTGGAGTCCGAAGCCACGGATGCGGCGGGGGTCTCGGAGAGCAGCGGCCTCGCGCACGAGGGCTCCGGCGAGAGGCGCCCGGGAGGCGAACCGCCTACCGGGGAAGAAGGTCCAGAACCGGTCTACGTGGCGGCCGCTGCCCGCATCGAGAGCATGAGCGGCAGCCTGCCCATCTGGAGCGGACTGCTCGACATGGCGCTGCAACCTGCAGCGGCCCAGCCTCAGTTTGATGGGTCCTCCCCAGGCGATGTCTTCGCGCCGGGCGACACAGCCTGGCTGAGCGACGACCGCGGCCGACTGATCGCCCGCATCGAGGCCCTGGAAGGCGTCGGCTTGGAGTTCGACCCAGCCTGGCCGTGGCTTATGCGCCAACGCAATCTCCTGTTGTCCGACGCGCGGATCGCCGGGTTCGCCGTGCGGGAGTACCGCCTGATCCTCGTCGGCAATGGTCTGATTCCGTCTTGGTCGGGGCGCCTGGTGCTGATCCACTCGCGCCTGGGCGGGTCCACCGGACGCTAGTAGCGCCGGACAAACCGCTTCTCGCGTCCTAGCAGTCCGTTGAACAGGGCCCGTAGCGAGACAGAGCGAGTGAAGGCGAGGCAAGGAGCGCGACAGAAAGTCGCGCTGAAGCGGCCTTCCTGGCCGCCGAGCACGACTTTCCGAGCGCGACGCCGCGGCGCCGAAAGACGCACTGGCGTAGTGGGGTTTTTTTCAATGGGCTGCTAGATCAAGTGGCAGGCGGCTCCATGGGCTGCGCGGGTCGTCAGCATGGGACGCTCGCGAACGCAGCGTTCTCCGAGGACACGCTGGCGCTCTGGACACCGAGGATGGAACGCGCAACCGCTGGGCGGACGTGCGCTGGAGGGCGCCTCGCCCTCGAGCACAGGCAGACTGCGCGCGCGTTCCATGGCAGGGTCGGCCAGGGGCGCGCAGGCCAGGAGCATCTGCGTGTACGGATGAGCCGGCGCGCTGAACAGTTCATCGCGCGGCGCACTCTCGACGATTCTGCCGGCGTACATCACCGACACGCGTGCGCAAACCTGGCGCACCAGCGCCAGGTCGTGAGAGATGAACAGGTAGGCAAGGCCGAAGCGTTTTTGCAATTCCCCGAGCAACTCGATCACCTGGGCCTGCACGGAAACGTCCAGTGCACTGGTGGGTTCGTCGAGGACCAACAATTCCGGTTCGAGGGCCAAAGCACGCGCGAGGGCGATTCGCTGGCGCTGGCCGCCGGAAAATTCGTGCGGAAAGCGCGCTGACTGCAGTGGATCCAATCCAACAGCGTCGAGCAGCACCATGGCCCGCAGCCGGCGCTCCCGGGGTTTGAGCATGCGGTGGATCGCCAGGGGCTCGACGACGCTCTCGATCGCTGTGCGCCGCGGGTCCAGGGACGCGAAAGGATCTTGGTGCAGCATCTGCAAGCTACGGCGCTTGGCGCGCACGTCCCTGCGACCTAGCGCGGACAGATCGACACCATCGAGCAGAACACGGCCTGAGGCGATCGGCGTTAGCCCCAAGATCGCGCGCGCCACGCTCGACTTGCCCGAGCCCGACTCACCGACGAGTCCGAGCGCCTCGCCGCGCTCGATCGACAGTGAAACCTCGGCCACGGCATTTGCGTGTGCCTGCGCGCGGCCGCGCCAGTCCCGACGCCCGATGGGAAAGCGCACGCACAGGTCGCGGACTTCGAGCAGCGGGGGATTCACGGCACCCTCTCCTCGTCCCCCGGCAGCCCCCCCGGCGATTCCGCGGCGCGGCCGACGCGCTCGCGCTCGAAGCACGCCGAGCGGCGCCCGCCCACCAGCAGCACCTGCGACACGCTCTTTGCGAGCGAGGCCAAGGGCGGCCGCTCGAGCGTGCATCGCTGGCGCACGAATTCGCAGCGCGGCGCGAAGGCGCAGCCCGCGATGGGCTGGGTCATGTCCGGCGGCGAACCTGGAATCGACTTCAACTTCATTTCGCTCGTGCGCGAGAGCCGCGGCACGCTCTCCAGCAGTCCGAGCGTGTAGGGGTGCATCGGGCGTTCGAACACCTGCATTGCATCGGCAGACTCAATCACGCGCCCGGCGTACATCACGAGCACGCGATCGGCGACGCGGCCCACAAGACCGAGGTCGTGGGACACGAACAGAATCGCCGTGCCATGGTCGCGCTGGAGGCGACGCAAGAGGTCGAGAATTTGGACCTGAACCGTTGCGTCGAGCGCCGTGGTCGGTTCGTCCGCGATCAGGATCTTCGGACGGCAAAGGAGCGCCATGGCGATCAGCACGCGCTGGCGCATGCCACCGGAGAGTTCATGGGCGTAGGCCTCCATGCGTTGCTCGGGGTCGGACAAGCCAACTTCGTCGAGGGCTCTCACGCAGCGTTTCCAGGCCTCCTTGCGCGGAAGGCCTTCGTGGACCTCGAGGACCTCGCAAAGCTGAACGCCGATGGGCAGCAGTGGGTGCAGGGCACTGTGGGGATCCTGGAACACCATGGCGATCTCGCGACCGCGCACCTGACCGAGTCGCTGCCGCGATGCTTCCAGCAGATTTTCGCCGCCGAAAAGCACCTCGCCCGTCTCGATCACGCCCGGTGGGCTTTGAACGAGCCCCAAAATCGCCTGACTCGCCACGGACTTGCCGCTGCCGGATTCGCCGACGAGCGCGACGGTTTCGCCGGCCTCGAGCTCCAGGGAGAACTCGTCGACAGCCTGCAATGGGCCACGTGCCGTGTCGAAGCGCACGCGCAGGTGCTTGACCTCGAGCAGGCTCATCGCGGCACTCCGCCGACGTCCGTGCGCGGATCCAGCGCGTCGCGCAAGCCGTCGCCCAGAATGTTCAACGCCAAGAGCACGACGGCGATTGCCAGCGACGGGAACAGGATCAGCCACCAATACACCCGCAGGGGACTGGCCGCTTCGATGGCTTCGACGGCGAGTACGCCCCAGCTGACCTTTGGCGCTTCCACGCCCAGGCCCAGGAACGAAAGGAAGGCCTCCGAGAGGATCACCGAAGGAACGGTCAGCGTCAGGTAGACGATCACAACCGAGGCCACATTGGGGACTACGTGCTTGAACAAGATCCAGGCCGTGCTGGCGCCCTGGGCGCGCGCCGCCAGGACGAACTCGGCCTGCTTCAATGACAGCACCTGGCCGCGGACGACGCGCGCCATCGTCAGCCAGTACAAGGCACCGATCGCCAGGATGAACACCGCTTCGCGGCTGATCCCCGCCACGGATTTCGTCGTGCTGAGCAGGCCCAGCACGAAGATCACGACGAAGGTGAATGGAAGCGCATAGAGCCCGTCCACGACGCGCATCATCAGGCGATCGATGCGCCCACCGCAGAGACCGGCGAGCGCTCCGTAGAGCACGCCGATCACCAGGCTGGTCACGGCCGCGGCCAGGGCCACGAACAAAGACGTGCGACTGCCCCAGACGAGGCGCGAAAGAAGATCGCGGCCCTTGGAGTCGGTGCCCAGGATCGGGCCGGTTTGCCACTCCTTGAAGGCCAGTTGGCGCAGGCTCACCAGTTGTTCGTCCAGGGCCGACAGTCGCCAGTATTCGCGCTCGAACTTGCGCGTGCCCGCAGTCGGCCAGGAGACCTGCGGCCCCAGCGGTTCGAGGTCCACGTGCATGGCGATCGGCGAGGGCAGCGGCAGCGCCG
This sequence comes from Planctomycetota bacterium, assembly GCA_947484275.1. GTDB lineage: Bacteria > Planctomycetota > UBA1135 > UBA1135 > JADJQU01. The sequence goes on from CANKOY010000049.1 coordinate 24,006, forward strand.
GCGCGATCAGGCTCGCGCCGCACAGGAACAACAGGAACCAAAGGGAAAATCTCGCCGCGCGATCGGCGCGCAGGCGCTGCGCGGCGATTTTCCACAGACTCTGGCCGCGCTGGCGGTCGAGCTTGACCAGCATGGCTTCCATGGGCGCGCCCGGGAGATCCCAGCGCTGGCGGAGCTCGGCACTCACGCTTCCTCCAGCGGGATGCGTGGATCGAGCAACGTGTAGATCACGTCCACCACGGTGTTCAGGAAGAAAACCAACCCCGTGTAGAGAATCGTGACGCCCATCGCCAGCGTGTAGTCGCGATTGAGCGCGCTGTTGACGAAGTGCTGACCCGTGCCTGGGATGAAGAAAATCTTCTCGATCACCAAGCTGCCGGTGAGGATCGCTGCGGTCGCCGGGCCCAGGTAGCTCACAACTGGCAGGATGCCGGCGCGCAGCGCGTGGCGTAGCACCACGATGTGCGTGGGCATCCCTTTCGCGATCGCGGTGCGCACATAATCCTGGGCCAGTGCGTCGAACAGGCCCGCGCGAACCAGGCGCGCGATGTAGGCGGCCACGGGCGCCCCCAGGGCCGCCGCGGGAAGTATCGAATGTTGCAGCGTTCCCCAACCTGCCACTGGAAGCAGCGGCAGCAGGAACACAAACAGGAGGATCAGCATCGACGCCAACACGAAATTGGGGATGGCGACGCCGGCGGTGGCGAGAAGCCGCACGCCGAAATCGATCTTGCCCCGTGGATAAAGCGCGCAGAGCACGCCTGCGCTGACGCCGATCACGATCGCGAAGAACAGCGCCGTAAGCCCCAGTCCCAAGGACACGGGCAGGGACTGAGCAAGCACGTCGTTGACGCTGAAGTCGCGGTACTTGAAGGACGGGCCGAAATCACCCGCGAGCACCCCGCCGAAGGTCTGCGTGCCGTCGCCAGTGAACGCGCCGCGACTTCCAAGCTCCAGCGGACCGATGTAGGACAAGTACTGCTTCCACATCGGCCAGTCGAGGTGGTAGCGCGCGCGCAGGGCCAATTCCACGCTCGGCGGCACCGAGCGCTCGGCAGTGAAGGGGCCGCCGGGTGCGGCGCGCATCAAGAAGAACGCCAGGGTCGCCACCGCCCACAGGGTGAACGCAAACCACAGCGCGCGCCGCAGCAGGAATCCAATCACGGTCAGCGCGCCCCGCTCTCAGCCGCCTTGGAATACAACCCTGCGGCTGGTCCGCGGGCTTCGACGATTTCCATGGCCCCTACGCGCTTGCGCCGGTCCTGCCACAGTTCGTCGTCGCTTTTGAAATACCAGAACTTGGGATTCTGCTCGCCTAGGGGATTCGAGAAGAAGCCGCCGAGACGCGGGTTGACGAGATTCTGTGACACGTAGGAGTAGAGCGGGATCGCCGGCATTTCGTCCAGCAGGATGCGCTCCGCCTGGGCCAGCAACTGAGCCCGCCGTTGCGGATCCAGTTCGCGATCGGAGCGCATCATCAGGCTGTCGAAGCTCGCGTTCTTCCAGCCCGTGCGGTTGTTCGGATTGTCGCTAGTGAAGATCCCGAGGAAGGAACTCGCGTCGGGATAGTCGGCGATCCACGACGAGCGCGAGATCTGATAGTCGAGCCGATTCTGGCTGTCGAGCCAGACTTTCCACTCCTGATTCGCAAAGCCCACGTCGGCGAAGAGCGCCAGTCTCCAGACGCTCGCGACGTACTCAGCGATGTCGCGGTGACTTTCGGCTGTGTTGTAGTGGACCGTGAAGCGTGGGAGCGGTCGCTCGGCCGAGTAGCCCGCATCCAGAAGCAAGCGCCTCGCGCGTGCGAGCGTCTGCTCCTCCGCCAGCGGCGACTCATAGGGGCCGAGCTTGCCCCAGGGAACGAAGGTGTAGCAGGGCTCCTGTCCTGCCTTGAGCAGCTTCTCGCAGATCACATCGCGGTTGATCGCGATCGACAGGGCGCGCCGAACTCGCGCATCGTCGAAGGGCGGCTGCGTGCAGTTAATGCGGTAGAAGTACAACCCCAGGTAGGGCGAATTCCCGAGGCGGAAGTCCTCGCGATCGCGCAACTTTCCGACGTAAAGCGGCGGCACGCTGCCATCGAGCCAGTCACAGCCGCCGGTCAGGTAGAGGTTTAACGCCGTGCCCCAGTGCTCGACGGCGAGGGCGTCGATCGTGCGGAAGGCGACGTGGTCAACGTCCCAGTAGCGCGGATTGCGTTCCAGGCGAATGCGGTCGTTGATCCGGCGCGAAGCGAGCGTGTAGGGCCCATTCGTCACCAGATTTTCCGGCTTGAGCCACTCGGCGTTCCAGCTGCCTGGAAAACGCGCCTGCATTTCACGCAGGGTCTTCATGTGCACTGGCAAGAGCGCCGTTGTGGCGAGCAATTGCAAGAAATAGGGTCGCGCGCTTCCGAGTTCGATTTCCAACGTCAGCGCGTCGGGTGCGCGGATCCCGACGCTGTCCCAATTCGCGTTGCCCCCGGGACCGCGGCCGGCCTGGAAGTCCTCGGCGCCAACGACTGCATCGAGGAAGTCCGCAAAGGGCGATGCCGTGGTCGGGGTCAGCACGCGCCGGAAACTGCTGACAAAGTCCTCCGCGGTCAGCGGATCCCCGTTGGACCATACCTGTGACGGCCGCAGGTGGAAGGTGTAGCGCAGGCCGTCGTCGCTCACTTCCCAGGACTCCGCGGCGCCCGGCAGGATGGCGAAGGTCTTGGGGTCGCGGATGACCAGGCCCTCGTACAGCCCGCGCAGGATGCGCCCCTCGGGTACGCTGGAAACCGAAGCGGGATCGAGGGTACTGACTTCGGAGTTGTTGTTGAACGTGAAGTCGGCCGGTGGCCGGTGGCTCTGGCTGGCGACCGCCATCGCCCAGCCAATTCCGGCCAGGAGCGCGGCCGCTGGAGCCATCCAGGACAATCTCCGAGCACGCCCCCTGCGAGTCATCAGCGCATGCTAGCAGCCACTCCAGCAAAGTCCCCATGGGCTCAAACGTGCTCGGCGGTGGTCGAGCGCGCTGTGGCGCTTGACGCTCGGGGGCCCCATGCCTAGTTTCGCCTCCGTGGGAGCCTTGCGCCGTGCGTTGCTGGGGCTCGGCCGCTGGTCGGCGCCGCTCTTCCTGTGCGCCTCGCCCTCGATCGCCACCCCGCCGGCCGCCGCGGCTGGAGTCCAGACCCAGTCGCCGCCGTCGTCCCCGGCGCAGCCGGCGTCATCAGCGCA
>CANKOY010000050.1 GCA_947484275.1 Planctomycetota bacterium
TCATCAAGTGCGGCCTTGCGGCCGCGCTCCGGCTCGCTTCGCTCGCCTCCGCGCAGCCGCAAGGCCGCACGAATCGCTCGAACCGTCCGAAGCTCCGCAAGCTTCGCGAGATCAGCAGGGTCGAATTACAGAAAGAACGTTACGCCAGCCCCCGGAGCGGCGGATGTTGCCACGCGATGTGAGCCTGTGGCTACAGAAAGTCAATGACGCCAAAGGTCAGATCATGTATACTCCGTGATCAATGTTCATCTAGAGGAGGACAATCGCAATCATGGCCAAAGTCAATGCTGACGAGCAAATCAAACGACTCGAAGCTAAAATCAAGCTCATCAAGGAGCGCGCGGAAAAAAAGAAGGCGCGCAAGAATCCTTCGGTCAAGTTCATGGCAGCGGCCCTGCGCTCGATTGACAAGGCGCTCAATGCCGCCGAGGAACCCGCGATTCGAAAGGCCCTCGACGAGGCTCGAGGCACCGTCTCGTCCTGCCTAGCCCTCTGTGGCGTGAAACAGGGGACATCGCGGGGAACTCTGACGCTGAGGCTGCGCGCCCAGGGCAGCGCCGTGCCTAACACTCAGGACCTGCTGACCTTCATGAAGGGCAACCCGGGCAGCCGCAGCGAGCAGATTTCCGCAGCCCTCGGCAGCGACGCCGCCACACTGCGAACCGCAATGCAGAAGCTCATCGACGCGGGCAAGGTCCGCACCGAGGGCCAGCGGCGCGGTCGCAAGTATTTCTCGTTGGTTTGAGGACGGGTCTCAACCAGGCGAATTGGAGCGTCAGCATGCGGCGCTCCAATTCCCGCCCCCATCACCGCCGGAGAGTTCCGTCGGCTCCCCTTTGCGCGACTTGTGCGCGACGTGAGTGGGCCATGAGTGAGACGGGGGGCTCGTGGTGAGCCACTCCGAGTTCACCCGAGGTCGGACGTAGAGCCGCCCGCGGAACGCTGGCATCGGCGGAACCTCGGACCATGATTCGAGTCGGCGGCCTTCGTGCTCGACTTCGACCGCGACCGGATGCCGTGCCGCAGTCGGGTGTCGCGACGCGACTGGCCTGTAGCCCTCAGGCCAGTCGCCCCATTCGCCCGCTTTGAAAGTCCTTGATCGCCTGGCGGATTTCCTCGCCGGTGTTCATGACGAACGGACCGTGGGAAACCACGGGTTCACCAAGGGGCACGCCGCTGAGCAAGAGCAGCTTCGAATCCAACTGCGCGGCGATGCTCACCGTTTCGCCGTCGACGTCCAGTAGCGCCATGCGCGCATCCTCGAGCGCTGGCGAACCATTGACCGACGCGCGACCTTCGATGACGACGACGGCGGCAGTGTGACCGAGCGGCAAGGTGAACTCGCTCTGCGAGCCCCCCGCCAACGCCAAGTCCCAGACATTGATGGGCGTGAAGGTCACGGCCGGCCCGCGCACCGCGCCCAGTTCACCGGCGATCACGCGCGCATGGCCCGCCCCACCGGCCAACTCGACGCGCGGAATCTGCGCGCTTTCAATTCCCTGGTACCGCGGGGGCGAGAGCTTGTGGCGCGCAGGGAGGTTGACCCACAGCTGGACCATCTGCAGGACGCCGCCTTCCTCGGAGAAGCGCTGCTCGTGAAATTCCTCGTGCACGACGCCTGATGCTGCGGTCATCCACTGCACGTCGCCCGGCCCGACGACACCGGAATTGCCCGCGGAATCCCGGTGCGCCACACGGCCCTGATGGACGATGGTCACGGTTTCAAATCCACGGTGCGGATGCTCGCCCACGCCGCGCGGAGTTGCGCGCGGCCCGTAGCGCGTCGGACCTGCGTAGTCGAGCAACAGGAAAGGACTGATGCTCTCGCCAATGTCGTTCGAGGGGAACAGATTCCGGACGTGAAAGCCGTCTCCGACCACGTGGGTCGAACCGGGAGAGAAAGTGGCAAGCAGCGGCTTCATGTGGGCAGTGTTCATGGGGCAGGGTCCATTACTCAAGCGGCGCCCAATGGAAGCCCGGCACAGAATGAGGTGATTGGTACACCCGGAGGGGATCGAACCCACAACCCTCGGTTCCGAAGACCGATGCTCTATCCAATTGAGCTACGGGTGCAGCAGGCGCTGATCTTAGCAGCACAAAATCGCCTCAGCATGGAAACGTGGCGCCCAGAATCAGGGATGATCCCGGCAAGCACCGCCGACCCACTAATCCTGCATGTCGACAAACTCAAAGTTAGAAACCCCCGCGGGAAGGCTTGCGGCCCTGCGTGCCCTGTCACAGCGTTTCGCGAGCGCGGATGCAGCGCTGGCCGAGGTTGCGCGCTTGTCAGCCGAACTCACGCGGCGCAAGGGCACGATCCACGTCCTCAGCGATGTCCACGGAGAAGACGCGAAGCTGCGCCACGTGATCAACAACGCGTCGGGCGCTCTCAGGCCGTTGATTGAGTCGCTGTTCGCCGAGCGCACGGCGGCGCAGCGCAAAGAACTGCTGACGTTGCTCTTCTATCCGGCGGAGACCCTGGAGCAGCGCCTGGCCGGCGCCGACGTCTCTCGGCGCCGCGATTACGTCCAGCGCGCGCTGCGCGACCTGTGCACGGTGCTCTGCACGCTCAGCGATCGCGGAAGCGCGCGGCGCGTTGAACGCCTCTTCCCCGCCGAGCAAGCGGATCTGCTGCGCGAGATGCTCCACGAATCGCGGACGGCGCGCGCGGACACGTTCATCGAGGCCATCGCGGCGCCGCTGATCGCACGGGGCGGAGAAGTGAATTTCATCCGCACGCTGGTGCGCGTGATTCGGAATTTGACGGTCAGCGAAGTCATTGTGGCCGGCGATCTTGTGGATCGCGGCCCGCGCGCGGATCGCGTGATCGAACTTCTGCGCCGTCAACCTAACGTCTCGATCCTGTGGGGAAACCACGACCTCAGCTGGATGGGTGCCGCCCTCGGCCACGGGGCCTTGATCGCCCACGTGCTGCGCATTTCCATTCGCTACCGGCGGCTCTCGCAACTTGAGGAGGGCTACGGCATCACGCTGCAGCCCCTCGAGCACTTGGTGCGCGAAGTCTACGGCGACGATCCGGCCCAGGGTTTCGCGCCGAAGGGCGAAGGTCTGCGCGAATCTCTGACGATGGCGCGCATGCAGAAGGCCGCGGCGATCATGCAGTTCAAGCTCGAGGGCCAGATGATCGCGCGCAACCCGCAGTGGAACCTGGATCATCGGCGAATCCTGCGCTCGATCGACCTCGTCCAGGGCACAGTCGAGGTGGACGGCGCGCGCCACGCCCTGCGCCCGGGCCCGTTCCCGACGGTCGATCCGCAGGACCCCGAGCGGCTCTCCGCAAATGAGGAGCAATGCCTGGAGCGGCTACAGCGCTCCTTCGTCTCCAGTACACGTCTGTGGGAGCACACGCGCTTCTTGGTGGAGCACGGCTCAACCTGGACCGCCCGCGACGACCATTTGATCTTCCACGGCTGCGTTCCGGTGGACGAGCAGGGCGAGTTCTTGGATCACTCGGTCGACGGCAAACCGCTCCGCGGCCGCGCGTTGTTCGACGCCCTCGATATCGCGGTCGCACGGGCACTCGAGCAGCGCACCCAGGCCGACCTGGACCTGATGTGGTACCTGTGGTGCGGCCCGCGCTCACCGATGTTCGGCAAGGATCGCATCACGACTTTCGAGCGCGACTTGGTGGCTGACACGGCGACGCATCGCGAGACGAAGAACCCATACTTCAAACTGATCCACGAGCATGAGTTTTGCGCGCGCGTGCTGCGGGAGTTCGATTGCAGCCCGGTCGGACTGATCGTCAACGGCCATGTGCCGGTGAAGATCGAAGCTGGCGAGTCACCGCTCAAGCGCGGGGGCCGCGCGATCACGATCGACGGCGCATTCTCGGAGGCCTACGGCGACCACGGATTCACCCTGGTGCTCGAGGCCGAGCGCACGTTCCTCGCCCGGCACCATCACTTTGAATCCGTGGAGGCGGCAGTGCGCGACGGTGTCGACATCCTGCCCACGATCACAGCAGTGCGGGAATTCGCGACGCCGCGGCTGGTCGGCGACACCGAGGAGGGCGAGCGCATCCGCGCGGACATCGAACTGCTCGAGCAGCTGATCGACGCTTTCCGCGCCAATCGCCTCAACCTGCGGAGCAGCAGCGGGCTCTAGATTCCGAGGTCGTGCAGGAACTGCACGCTGGCCAACACTTCGGCGCGGCCGTGCCGAGGATTGACTTCGACGACACGGACGGCGCTCGAGGGGACGTAGCTAGCGATCAGCTTGAAATCGACCTCGCCCAGGCCCGGGGGCATTCCGGACTCCCCGTCTACTGCGTCCTGCAGGTGGATGCCGACCATGCGAGAAGCGTAGGTGTCGAGCCACTGCCCCTGGGCCGGCAGGCCCACGCGCTCGCGCTGATGAATCTTGCCCACGTCGTGCCAGTACCCGATCTCCAGTTTCGCCAGGTCGTCGAGCACCCAGCCCATTCCGTCGAAGGACAATAGGTCGTCGATCCGCGATCCCGCCTCCAGGGCCAGGCGCGTCTCCGGGAACTCGTGCCTCAGGGCGTGGAGCGACCGACAGAGGTGATCGATCTGACGCTGGCCCTTCTTCTGGATGCGCGTGACGAAGGAGCGCACGCTTTCGCGCAACTCGTCCGACCCCGGCTCGCGCGCGAGACGGTGATTCAAGTCCTCGGCCTCTGCGTGCAACTTCGGGTCGGCGATCGAGCTGCCGCGCAGGACCACCACGGGCGAGCCCAGGCGCTGGGCCAACTGAATGTGGCGCCGGATCGAGAGCTTGGCCTGCTCGCGCTCCTCGTCGCGGGGGCTCGAAAGCATCGTGCAGGGCATGCGCTCAACCTTCGGCCGCAGGCAGCCGGCCACTACGGCCGCGAGGCGCACGCCCGTTTCGCGGCGCGTGTCTTCGAAGCCCGTCAGCGGAACCGGGGACTCCGAGAGGCCCAATTCGATGGCCCGGAAGCCCATTGCCACGGCGGCAAAGGCCTGATCCTCGATCGTCTTCAGGCGGTCGCCGAAGCACGAGGTCGAGAGGACGTAGTTGTTGGGGATTCCCGGAGCAGTCACAAGGAACAGTCGTCGGGCGGGCGTCTGGGGTCGTCGGAGAGGGCTGAGGGACCGCGGGGTGTATCGGCAGTCAGGGCTCCTGCACTCGAAAACTTACCCCTCGGGAGGGTTCAGAGGAAATCCACCCCCCGAACCGTGGGTCAGAATCGGCCCGCGGCCGGCGCCTGAGTCAGACGAGAACCGAACCCTCGACCCCGAGCAGCGCCTTTCGGTCCGCCAGGAGCGGAGCGACCACCTCCCCCAGGAATTCGTCGACCTGCTCCGGGGCGCGGCCGACGTAGCGTCCGGGCTCGAGCAGGTTGTCCATGCGCCCAGCGATGGCGGAAAAGGCGGGATCAGCGGTCAAACGCTCGCGCAGGGTGTTCTTGCCACCCTCCAGTTTGATCACCCGCGCCGCCTCGCGGGCGTGAACCCGCAGGGCCTCGTGGATCTCCTGGCGATCTCCGCCGGCCTTCACGGCCTCCATCATCAGGTGTTCGGAAGCCAGGAAGGGCAGCTCTTCGGCCAGGTTCCGGCGTAGGACCTCGGGGTAGACCACGAGCCCCGAGGCGATGTTCAGGTACAGATTGAGCAGCGCGTCGGTGCCGAGGAACATCTCGGACATCGACAGCCGTCGATTCGCGCTGTCGTCGAGCGTGCGCTCGAGCCATTGATTCGCCGCGGTGTGGGCGCTGTTGTCGAGCAGGCTCATCACGAAACGCGCCAGGGCGCAGATGCGTTCGCTGCGCATGGGATTGCGCTTCCACGGCATGGCCGAGGAGCCGATCTGCTTGTCCTCGAACGGCTCTTCCATCTCGCGCCGGTGCGCCAAGAGGCGCAGGTCGGTGGCGAACTTGTGCCCGGACTGGGCCAGGCTGGAGAGGGCCTGGGCCACGCGAAAGTCCATCTGCCGCGGGTAGGTCTGGCCCGTGACCGCGAAGCTGGCTTCGAAGCCCATGGCTGCGGTCACGCGCCGATCCAGCTCGCGAACTCTGCCGTGGTCGCCGCCGAAGAGCTCCAGGAACGACGCCTGGGTGCCCGTGGCGCCGCGGACGCCCCGGAAGCGAATGTGGCGCTCGGCGTGGTCGAGGTCCTCGACGTCGTGCACGAGGTCCTGAATCCACAGACAGGCGCGCTTGCCGACGGTGGTCGCCTGGGCGGGCTGAAAGTGCGTGAATCCCAGTGCCGGCAGGCTGCGATGCTCGCGCGCGAATGCGGCCAGCTTTGCTATCAGGCTCAGGGTTTGGCGCCGCAGAAGGCGCAGCGCGTCGCGGTAGAGGATCAGGTCCGCGTTGTCGGTGACATAGCAGGACGTCGCCCCCAAGTGGATGATCCCGCGCGCCTTAGGGCACAGGTCGCCGTAGGCGTGGACGTGGGCCATGACGTCGTGGCGCAATTCGCGTTCGTGGCGCGCCGCGGCCTCGAAATCGATGTCCTTGGCGTGGGCCTCGAGTTCGGAGATCTGCTCGGAGCTGATCGGCAGGCCAAGCTCGCGCTCGCAGCGGGCCAGGGCGATCCACAGGGCGCGCCAGGTTTCGATGCGGCGCTGGTCCGAGAACAGCTCGCGCATCTCGCGGCTGGAGTAGCGAGTCGAAAGCGGGCTGGTGTAATTGTCGTGGTCGTTGGCCAATGGCTGCTCCGTGGGTCAGCGCGCAGTGTAGCCGCCGACGGCGCCGGCCCCTCCGCCCCGGGGCCGATCGGCCCAATGGAGGTCAGGGGAAGTGATTGTCGGCGAGGGTCGCGATCGCCCCCGCCCCGGCGCAGGCCAGAACACCGAGGCACAGGCGCAGTCGCGCGCCGCGCTCGCTCGCCGCGGCGGAAGCCCCGTAGGCGCAAATCCACAGGACACAAGCCGCCCCAGTCAAGTCGGTCAGGACGTCGGTGGCCGACATGGTGCGGCCTGGGACGCGCGACTGATGCAGCTCGTCGAGGACGCCGAGTGTCAGCACGGACCCAAGCACCCAGAACACGGTCCCACGGCCCACCCGGGGCCAACCCTCACGGCGCGGAGCGCAGAGCAAGAGCCAAAGGGCCAGGATCCCAAAGAGCAGTGAATGGCCCGTGTTGAGCGCCCAGCTTCCAGAGATCGGGCCAGGACGCCCATAGGTCTCCCGGGAACTCAGGCCGTAGATCAGTGCGTACCAACCCGCCGCCAACACGGGGCCAAAGCCCCGCGACAATCGCCCCAGGCCCCGCGCCGTGGCGCGCAGGATTCGCAACGCGCCGAAGGAACCGGTTGCCTGAGTGATGCTGGAGGTCATTGCCACTGGACGCGCCGCCCTAAACCTAGCAGCCCGTTGAAAAAGTCCCTACTACGGCACGACGTGCTTCGACGCCGCGGCCGCGCTCGGAAAGTCGTGCTCGGCGGCCAGGAAGGCCGCACCCCACTGCGAAGGCTCCGCAGGAGCCTTCACTACGAGCGCTTCGCGCGCTAACGCGGGGACCCCTGCGCAACTTCCTGTCGCGCTCCTTGCTCCGCCTTCGCACGCCTTGCCTCGCGACGGGACTTTTTCAACGGACTGCTCGGGAGCGGCAACCCAAGCCGGGGGTCAAAGGCGCTTGACCGCCTTGAGGGTCAGCCCCTTGCCGTCCTCGCTGCGGTCCACGGTCAGTTGATCGACCATGCCAAGCATCAGGAAGAAGCCCCGACCTCGCTCATCGTCGAGATCGGGAAGCTCGCCGGGCGTCAGATGGTGCCGCAGGTCCTCGGGATCGCCGCCGCCCTGGTCGGAGACTTGGGCGATCCAGCCGGTAGGTGAAGCCTCGAGCACCAGGCGCATGGTCACCGGCGTCGCGAGGTCCTTCTCTTCCATGGCGGCATTGCCGCCGCCGTGGTCCACGGCATTGGCGAGCAATTCGGAGACGACGAGCACCAGAGTCTCGAGATCGTCGCCGCCCACGCCAGCCACCTCGGCGAACTTTCGCGCCACACTGCGTGCCATGCGCACGGCGCTGTGAGCCGCCGGCAGCAGCATGTCCAGCACCTCGGGGGGATCGGAATGGGGTCCCATCAGAGGGCTGGCCGCAGGTAGAAGGACAAGTCGAGCGCAGTGACCGAGTGCGTCAGGGCACCGACCGAAATCCGATCGACCCCGCTCGCCGCCACGGCCGCCACGTTTTCCTCGGTGATCCCGCCCGAAGCTTCGATCTCCAGGGGGCGCGACCGTCCGCGAGCGCTCGCGCGCAGGATCGGAACGGCGAGCGCCAACTCCCCGGCCGTGAAATTGTCGAGCAGGACGACATCGGCGTCTCCTTCGACGCCCGCGCCAGCCTCCGCGAGGTCCCGGGCTTCGCATGTGATCCGCACACCGGCGCTGAGTCCCAGCCGCAGGCCGCGCAGAACTTCGATCAATGGGCGGCCAGCGAGATCGACGTGGTTGTTCTTCAGCATGGCCTCGTCGTAGAGCCCGAAGCGATGGTTGACCCCGCCGCCGCAACGCACGGCGTATTTCTCCAGGGCGCGCAAATTGGGTGTGGTCTTGCGCGTGTCGAGGACCCGGGCTCGGCCGGCGCAGAGGCTCACGTAGCGTGCAGTCGAAGTCGCGATGCCCGAGAGGCGCTGCACGAAGTTCAGACCGGTCCGTTCGGCGTACAAAAGCGCGCGGGCTCGGCCGAGCACCCTGAGGACAACGGTGCCAGGCACCACCCGATCGCCATCTCGCCCCGTGACCTCGATCTGCGCGTCGGGGTCGCAAAGTTCCAATGCCCGGGCGAAGACGCCGACTCCACACAGGATTCCGGGAGCCTTCACGGTCAACTCTCCCCGGGCCCTGGCCAAAGCTGGAATCGCGAGGTCGGAGCAAAGGTCCACGCGGCGCTGGCCCGGGCGGCCCGAGGGCAAGGTGCCGTTGTCGGTGGCACGGGCGCGTCCGTCCGCGCTGGCGTCGAACGCGGGAGGCGCAATCCCGTCCTCGTCCAGGGCTGGCACGAGCACCGAATCCATGACCTCGCGCGAGAGGGGTAGGACTCTGGCCTGGGGCCGGTCGGACGGGAGGACGCCGTCGAAACGGCTCGAGGTCGAGTGGTTCACGTTGTCGAAGCGTGGAGGGGTGCTGCGAGTGTACGCCAGCCCTCCCGGCCCCTCTACGGCGCCGGCGCGGAGAACGCGTGCGACGCCGCAGATCACCCAAGCCAGTGCCTGAGCTCCGCTCGGAGTCCGGCGGGGTGTGGAATCGCCCGGATCCTGGGGCTTCGGCGACCCCACGGGTGAGGATCAGATCGGGGTCCTCGGGCAGTTCAACCCATGGGCCGGGTTGCCCGTCTCGCCAGGCGCGCAGCCTGGCCTCGCTCACGGGGCCGATGCCGGGCACGTCGTCGGCGCGCAGAGGCGGCCCTGACCGGTCGTGGCTCCAGCGGGCCGAGACAATCGCCAGGGCGCGGGTCCTTCCAATGCCCGGAATCTGGCGCAATTCCCGCGCGTTCATCTGAGTCAGGTCGCGAGTGTGGTCAGGCGACGATTCCGCTTGTTCGTGGCGGACCGCACCCGATCCGAAATGCACTCCCATGGGCGGCGACGGGGAAACAACATCGGCGGCAAGTCCCCCAAGCACCGCGAACAGCCAGACCGGAGCTAACTCCGTGCGATCCTCGGATTTTGCCGGTGCCCGCCTCGCGCTGGGCATGGGCTCCCCCACCGCCGAGGGCTGGTTCGCTGGGATCTCCACCAGACCTACGACTCAGCTAGGAAGCGCAGGCGGCCCTAAATCCGCATTTCTTTTTCGGACACCCCCCCTGGCCTCGAGCTTAGACGCGGCGCGTCACCCCGGCGCAGCAAGCTTCGAGGCTGCGGCCAAGCCCAAGGTGCGAAAGGGTGTTCAGCTCCTCGGCGATCCTGCCGCGCAATTCGCGCAGCGCGATCGCTGCCGGACTCTGGGGCGCCGCGTTGATCACGCATTGACGCTGCGCAACGCTCTTCACGACCGCACGATCCTCCGGCAAGCAGCCGAGGTAGTGAACACCGCGGCCAAGGAAGCGCTGGCACACGCTCTCGATGCGCCCGGCCGTGCGCGGGCCCTCATCGACCTCGACGGTTCGATTGACGATCAAACTCGCATGGGAATCGCGGCGGCGAGCGAAGAGCACTTTCAGGAACGCGTAGGCATCCGTCATCGCAGTGGGATCGCTGGTGGTGACGATCAAGACCATGTCCGCGGCTGCGGCAAAAGCGATCGTCTGCTCGGAAATCCCCGCAGCGGAGTCGACCACGAGCGCGTCGTATTGCCCATCGAGGTCTTCGATCCCGCGTGCGATGCGAGACAACTCCGCGGCGCTCAGGGAAGCCATCTGCGAAACGCCGCTGCCGCCCGCCAACAAGTCGAGCCGTGGACCGCAAACCGTCAGGGCCTCGGCCGCGGTAGCGCGCCCGCGCACGACGTCCACCAAAGTCAGCTTGGGCTGCACGCTCTGCATCAAGTGCGCATTGCCGACGCCCAGGTCGGCATCGATGAGCAACGCGCGACCCTGTTCGGCCCACAGCGCGGCGAGCGAAGCGCTGACCACGGACTTCCCGGTTCCTCCCTTGCCGCTTGCAACACAAATCGACGGCGCATGGGCGCGGTGAAGGGCCCCGGCCCGGGGAGCAACCCGCACAGGCAGCGCCGGCTCGGGGCGTTGCGGATGCAATATGCGCAAGGCTTCGTTCCAGTTCATCGCTGAATCCGGCGCGCTCGAGTCGCGCGTTTCAGCCTGTTTTCGCACCCAATCGTGGCCAGGGCCGCATTCACCCGCATCCGCGTAACTCCGCGGCGTTCCATTCCTGCACAGGAATCGATGCGAGTCTCCATGGTGCCCTATCCGGACTGTCGAAAGGCCGCGATCTCCTCGGCCGTCAGAGTCATCCCCGCATCGGAGTCAGAGAAAATGGAGGACTCGGGGCCTTGCGCCAAGGGATCGTTGCTCAGCAGTCCGACGTAGCGGCCGAGCACCCGGTCCACGAACGCTTCGACGTGGGGAGCCTCTGAGATCGGGCGCGACTCACCAGCCTGGGCCACCTGGCCTTCGATCGCGCCTCCGATCTGGCTGATGGAGCACACAAGCTCCTCGCCCAGGCGCCAGGAAAGACCGTGGTCCTCGACCGATGCCGACAATTGATCGTCGATGCGCCCGATGCGATCGACCAGCAATGCGCCCAGGGCACGCTGTGAATCGGCCAGGGTCGCGAGGAACGACTCCGGTCCCGCGGCCAGCTGCTGCGCACTGCGTCCAAAGCTGGGCGCGATCGGAATCAGGTAAGCGCGTTCGCCGCGCGCGCTGGAGAGTTGCCGCAGCTCGAACAGCCGCAGGCTCGCGCCGTCGAGGTTGCACAGGCGCGCGAGCAGTTGCTCCGAAAAAGAATCGGCGATCAGAGCCACGATCGCGCCGAGCGAGGCGCGCACGCGTGTCGAGCGCAGGTGTTGAGCGAGCACGGAACGATTGCGCTCGAAAAACACCATCGCATCCAGGACAGTGATCACGGCGGAGTCGCTCGTGCCGTCGCAGTGCAAAACGAAAACAATGCGCCCCGCCGGGTCGATTCCGATCCGATCGATTGCGCGGCCCTCGCCGATGTCTAGATCGCTATCGACCCATTCGACGTCGGGAAAAGCATCGCGCAGAGCGCTGACCCAGTGCGGATTCTGTCCGCCTGTGGATCCGCCCAGGGATTTCCCTTTTGCAGGCATTGCTCCATTGAAAGGAGCGCACCTAGAAAGCGCCATAGCGCGCGCGCGGGATTCGGCCTGTGGAACGGCCGCGATTCGTCGGTCAGGCACGGGCTCCTGCCGAGGAAGTCCTGCGGCACTGCAATGGACTTCGCGGTCGAAGGCCGATTGACCGAATCGTTATCCGGCAGCCGGGGCTCGCGAGGATCGGCCGCGAGCTGCGCCCTTCGGCGACAGTGGCAACTTGCTCCGCACGCCGAGCTCGAGGTGCGTCAAAGCCAGGGCCAGGGCATCGGTCGCGTCCAAGGGTTTTGGAACCTCGCGCAATTCCAGGCGGCGCGCCACCATGGCGGCCACCTGGGTCTTGTGCGCGGCGCCGTTGCCCACGATCGCTTTCTTGGCTGTGGCCGGCGTGTATTGATGGATGGGAACGCCCGCGGCGGCGGCGCAGGAGAGCACGACCCCGCGGCCCTCGCCGATGCGCAGGGCGCTCTGGACATTCTTGTTGGCGAAAGCCTCCTCCACGGCCACGGCGCTCGGTCGGTAGTGGGCAATCAGGCGATCCAGTTCCCGGCGAATGGTCCCCAACCGTTCGGCGAGGTCCTTTTCGGAGGCTACGACTGCGCCGGCACCGAGGAGCCGCGGTCCGCGAACCGTGATTTCAATCGCGCCCCAACCGACAACGCGTGTGCCGGGGTCGATGCCCAGGATGACTTTGCCGAGAGTGGTCGCCCCGCGGATCACCGTCGCGGGAGGCGAGTTGACCGGAGTCGCTGGAGTCGGGGCAGGGCGAGTCCTGGGCGACTCGGCGCTCGGTGCTCGCGCAGCGGAGGCGGTCACGGAACGAGTCGCACGAGCGACCGCGCCGACCCCTGCGACGCGTGCGGCGCGCTCTTCCAAGCTCTGGGCCACCAGGGGCCGCGTCGAGGTTTGGCGTGCGGGTCGCGGCAGCGGGCTTTCGGGCGGCACCTCAGCACCCTACGCTTTGGCCCGCGCCTCTGGAAGTTGCGCGCGACTCCGACCATGCAGCCCCCGCCCGATCACGAGGAACCCTTCTCCGCCGCCGCGGTGATCGTCGCCGCCGGAGAATCGACGCGTATGGGCTCCGCGGCGCGAAAACCCCTACTGCGGCTGGCGGACCGCACGCTGATTGAGCACACCTTGGCTGCCTTTGATCGCTGCGCCTGCGTGCACGAAATCGTGATCGTCAGCCACGCTTGCGACCTCGAGGTGTTCGCGCAGATGGCGCGCGACGCTCCGCGGCTCCATCCGGCCTTCACCAAGGTGCGCGCGGTGGTTCCCGGGGGGCGCAAACGGACTCAATCGGTGCGCCTGGGGACGCGCAGCGTGTCCAGCGAGATCGACGTGGTCTTGATCCATGACGCGGCGCGACCTCTCATCGGGTCGGACGTGATCCACTCGGCGGCGCGCATGGCCATGCGCGAGGGAGCCAGCGTGGTCGCAGTGCCCCTGAGCGACACGCTGAAAACTTCCGCGTCGGGGACCCACGCCGAGCGCACCCTGGATCGGTCGGTCCTGTGGGCCGCCCAGACTCCCCAGGGATTTCGGCGCGCGACATTGCTCGAGTTGCTTTCGCGGGCCGAGGCCGATGAGTTCGAGCCCACGGACGACTGCGCCCTACACGAGCGCTACATCGGTCCCGTGCCGATCGTCGCCGGCGATCCGTTCAACATGAAAATCACTACGCCTTCGGACCTGATCATCGCCGAGGCGCTGCTCGCCTGGCGGGCAAAGGAGCGCCCGTGAGTCTGCGGGTCGGTCTGGGTTTTGACGTGCACCGGCTGGTGGCCGGGCGACCCTGCATCCTGGGCGGAGTGCGCTTCGATCACCCCACTGGCCCGGAGGGTCACTCCGATGGCGATGCGGTACTGCACGCCCTGACCGATGCACTTCTTGGAGCGGCGGGCCTGGATGACCTCGGCAGCCTGTTTTCCGACCGCGATCCGCGCTGGAAGGGGGCCGACAGCGCGAAGCTCCTGGCCGCTGCATTGGAGTTGGTGCGCGCCCGGGGTTGGCGCGTGGTCAACGCGGACATCGTCGTCGCCACGGAGGGCCCGCGCATCGCCCCCATGCGCGCAACCATGCGGGCAAGACTGGCGGAGTTGCTTGGGGTCGACGTCGACGCCGTCAACGTCAAGGGCAAGACCCTCGAGGGCCTCGGTGCCCTGGCACAGGGTGCGGGGATCGCGGTCCAGGCCGTTTGCCTGCTCGAGCGGCCGTAGGTCAGCGCTCGCCCGCTGGCCGCAGGGGCTCGACGATCGCGCCGGGCTTCGCCGTCGCGTGAAACTTCGTGTTGCGGTAAACGGCGTCGAGCCAAACGTCGCGGGCAGTCTGCCGCGCGGCGGAGAACGCGATCAGGCCCAGGGGCGCGAAGCCCCACAGGAGCCAGCGCAGTTCGATCAGCGAAACAGTGATCGCCAGCGCGCCGCTGGCCATGGCGAGCCAGAGCCACACGATCGCGCGCCCCGAAAGGCCACGGTGCTGGCAGAAACGCCACAGGATCCAGGGCAGCCCGAGGCACGCCGCGCGGGCGATTCGGTGCAGGACGGGCGCCACCTCGCGCATCGATTCGTTCGACAGCCCGCTGAAGTGCAGTGAGTACAACTGCATGCCGCTGCCCACGATTCCGACCAAGAGCGTGAGCGCGAAGCCCCAGCCCACCACGCGCGGCAGCGGACCGTGGGGGGTCGGCGATCCCACGGCGACGGCGGCGATCAAGGTGGCGTAGGCGAGGCCATGGGTGCCCCAGCACAGCGTGGCCAGCCCCGTGGAAGACCCTGAGTAGGCCAGGAGCGGCAGGACCAGCGACCAACCCGCGAGCCCCAGCCCCATGAGACGCAGGGCGGGCCCGGTGTTTTCCAGGGCGATCAAATCGAAGGGCGCCGGGAGCACGCCCGGATGGTCTTCGCCGCCCGAGTCCAGGCGCGGGTCATGGGGTGTGGCCGCGGGCTCAGTGTGGAGTTCCTCGGGATCGTCGTGCCCGTGCTCGTCTTGATCACTCATGTCTTGGACGGAGTATCGGCGCGTTGGTCGCTGCCCGCGGGGAATTGAACGCTGTGGAAACGCCAGTATGCCCCGCGCCGGGCGAGAAGCTCATCATGGCTGCCCAGTTCCACGAGCCGGCCGGCCTCTAGCACGGCGATGCGGTCGGCGTTGCGGATCGTCGAGAGCCGGTGCGCGATCACGATCACGGTGCGACCGACCATCAGGCGGTCGAGGGCCTCCTGGACGACGGCTTCGCTCTCGGAGTCCAGCGCACTGGTCGCTTCGTCGAGCAACAACAGCGGCGCGCCCTTGAGAATCGCGCGCGCGATCGTGATCCGCTGGCGCTGGCCGCCGGAGAGTCGCGCGCCCGTGTCGCCGACCGGCGTCAAGTACTTGTCTTGGAGGCTCTCGATGAACTCGTGGATGTTTGCTGCGCGCGCCGCGGTCTCGACCTCGGCCTGAGTGGCGTCCGGCTTGCCGTAGCGGATGTTGTCGAGGATCGAGGCGTGGAACAGGAACGGCACCTGCCCCACCATCGCGTATTGGCGCGTCCACGAATCGAGTGTGAGGTCGCGGATGTCGTGGCCATCGACCGCGACCCGACCGGCGGTCGGATCGATGAAGCGCGCGATCAGGTCCACCAGGGTGGACTTGCCCGCGCCCGAGGCGCCAACGAGCGCCAGGGTCTCGCCCCGCTGCAATTCCAGGTCGACGTCCGCCAGGGCCGGCTGTTCCGTGCCGGGGTAGTTGAAGGAAACACCCTCGAACTTCAGCGAGCGCCCGATCGAATCGATGGCGTGGGCGCCGGCGCGTTCGGTGATGTCCGGCGGCTCGTCGAGCAGAGCCTGCAGACGCTCGGCGGCGCCCGAGGACTCCTGCACTTTGCCCACGGCGTTGGTGAAGCGCTTGAGGTGTCCGTAGCACAGCGCGATGGCCATGATGAACGCGCCGAGTTCGCCCTCGTTTTGGAAGTAGGCCTTGCCGCGGTTCAGCCAGACGATCAGGCACAGGATCAAACCCATTCCCATGGTCGAGAGCAGCGCGGTCCAGGCTTCGATCGAAGCAATGGCGCGCACCATGCGCATCGAGACGCTCAGGTACTCGTCGTTGATTTTCGCGTAGCGCACGAGCTCGCGCTCCTCGGCCCGGAAAGCCTTGACCGTGCGGATGCCGGTGAACATCTGCGTCAAGACTTCGACCGAGGCACCCAGGCTGGACAGGCTCTTCTTGCTGCGCTTCCTGACGCGCCGGCCGAGCACGGCGATCGGCAGTGCGATCAGCGGCATCAATAGAACTACGCTCAGGGTGGGCAGTGGCGCGGACAAGAACGCGACGACCAGCGAGCCCAGGATCATCAGCGGCAACTGCGTGCAGTCCTTCAACATCACGTTGACTGACTGCAGCGTCGTGTTGACGTCGCTGGAAATGCGGCTCAAGAGGTCGCCGAAGTGCCGTTGGCCGTGGTAGCGCATCGACAGGCTCAACAGGTGGCGCGCCATCCGCATGCGCATGTCGATCACCAGCCCGAAAGCCACGCGCCGCGAGAGCCAGTTGAACCCGTACTCAGAGGCCGCGCCGACCACCGCGAACAATGCGATCAGGCCCAGGATGACGCCTATCGCGTGGGGCGTATCCACGGGAGCGTCCAGGGTGCCGAACAGGAAGTCGGCGGCGCGGGACTTGGCCACCGCGATCCCCTCGAACAGCCGGCTGGGGTCCGCCGCCACTGTGGTCGCCGTCGCCGCTTCGTCGCGGAACAACACGCGCTGCAGGAAAGGCTCGATCAACAGGATCGGAGCCTTCTGCGCCACCGACGTGAGCGACGCGAAGGCGAAGACCGTGAACAACGCCGGAAGTCGCGGACGCACCTCGCCCTTGAGCAGCGAATACAGACTCCCGAAGCTCGAACTCTTCACGCGGGCGTAGTCTCGTCGCGCCGCACTGGAATCGCAAACGCCGATCGGCTTTGTGTCCGGGCTAAGTGCACGTCCTAAATCCTGGCTGGCCGCTTGGGCGATTCCAGGCCGCCGGCCGCGCGGTGCAGTGACGACGCGCATTCGCCTGCAATACTCAGAGGAGCTGCAACGTCACGATGGCGAGCCTGGAATTGGCCTAGGGGCCAGCCGGACATTCGGACGTGCTCTAAGGCAGCTCGCGACCTGAAGCAGCGCGCCCCCGGGCCGGAGTCGATCCGGTCCAGGGGCGCTGATTGTGGGAGCGGGCGAATCAGAATCCGGTCACTTTGCCCGCGGCGAGCGCGTCGGTCAGCGCTTGCCGCGCGAAAATGCCGAACTTGAGCATCGCCACGAAATTCACGGCGAACTCTCGGTTCTGCGGCACCTGCAAGTTCAGGCCAGAGCCACCGGGCGTGCGCGAATTGATCCGCGCGATGTAGTAGCCGCGCCGGCCTTTCATCACGTCGGAAATCGTGCCGCCGACCTGGTCGAAGAAGACCTCGTCGGCGATGGACTTGCCGCGCAGGAAAGTCGTGAACTCGCTCTCGTGCAGATCGCCAAGGAACTGGTTGCGGGTCTGGACTCCGAAGCGGCCCTTGAAGTTGAACCCGAATTGCGGCTTCTGTCCGACCTCCGGCATCGGCGGGTCCCAGAAGTCCGAATGCAATTCCAAGGTCTCGCCCCAGTCGGCACCGGCGTCGAGCTGCTTTTTCAACTCGCGGGCCTTGCTCTCAGCGGCCTTCCAACCGTCCGGCTGATTCCAGCGCGCGTTGGCGAAATCGTAGGCACCGGCGAGGATCACTTCCGCGTCGATCCGGGCGGCACCGGCGATCTGATTCGCGCGCTGCATGAATCCGGCGATGCCCTGATCGGAGGCGAGTTCCTCGGCGATCATCTTGCGATAGCTGCGCATCGCGCGCTCGTAGCGCAAGTTGGCGTGCATCGACGGGAAGCCGTACAGCAAGATGGCCACCATCTCGTACTGGGCCAGGGCGTCCTTAAACGTCCCGCCGGAAGCGAAGGCTTGTTCGAATTCGTCCTGGGACAGCAGCACGCCGCGCTGTGCGAGATCGTGCTCGACGACCGCAATCTGCGTCAGGAAGCGGCGCGCGTCAGCGACGTTCTCCCAGGTGACGTAGGGTGCGACCAAAGTCCAGAGCGTGTCGACGTTGATCGCCACTCCATCGACGATGAGCAGCGCGTCCGCGGGCAACTTCGCAACGTCTGTCTCAGTTTGCGAGAACATGTTGAGCGACTCGAGCAACCATGAGCGCAGGGTGTCCACGAGGATCGGGTCTTCCGGCGGCAGCTCCTCCAGGTTTTGATCCTTCTGGTATTGCACGCGGCTCGCGTAGCTCTCGAAAGCGTCGTCCACGAATGCGCGGCCGTTGCTCGCCAGGATGATCGCCTCGGTGGTGACCGCGGGCCATTTCGCGGGGTCCTGGGGGAAGAACACCTTGTCGAACAGCATCGTGCGCCGCAGTTCGATCTTGTAGATGTCCAAGCTGAGGAACGCGCGACCGACTTCGATGGGGAAATCGAGCGACGGATACTTGAGGAGGAAGTCCTTGCGCGTGGCTTCGATCGCCTTGTCGAATTCCTTGTCGGTGACCACCAGGCCGGAAACGTCTTCGCCCGCTGCGCGGCGCTTGGCAATTTCCTGGTCGCAGATCACGCCATACTTCATCGACTCAAGCTGCTTGCCGCCGATTGCGTAGCAGATGTAGCGTCGCAACTCGCCCTCGCTGATCGTCGTGCCGTGGACGGTGATCGGTCCGCCCAGATTCGTGCCCGAAAGCGTGTGCGGGTCGACCTGCGTGTCAGGGCCAAGCACGACCGGCAGCGGGAGGGGTGCGGCGGGCGGCATTTGGAACACCGGCGGCGCCTTGACCGTCGGAACCTGGACGGGATTGCCCGGAGCGACCGGAGCGACCGGGGCAGCCGGGACCGGGTCCTGCGCCACCGCCTTCAGCGTCTCCTCCATGGCCTCTTTCACGGCCTCCACCGTCTCCTCAGTCTCCTTCGCAGGTGCGGCCACAAGTTCCGACTCGGCCGCAGCGAGCGCAGCTGCATCCGAAATTTTCTTGGCGCCCTCGGCCAGCTTGGCGTCCACGTCGCCCAGGACCTCGGCCACCTTGGTCGGCGGGTTCGGGCCGGCCTGGTGATCAGGAATGCTGGCGGCCAAGACCTTCTCCGGCCCCGCGGGACCGGCCTGGTCCACATCTGCCAGCTTGGCCGTGGCAACCGCGACCGGTGCGCTCGCTGCCATGTCGGGCTGGCTATCGGAGCCTTGGGCGGCGCAAGCGACGAGCATCAACGGAACAAACGTGGCGAAAGTGAACTTCATGCGGAGAGCCTGACGGGACTGTTTTTGCAGACCGGGACGGGGGCCGTCGGGCTGCGGGGAAATCTGGGGCTGCTAGGTTACGGCCTGGTAGCCCGAATGGTTAGCGCATCGTCTGCCCAACCCTCAAAGCTCAAGCGGACGGCGCCCCAGGGCAACCGCCCCGGGGATTCTTGGGACTTCCGGAACGGGCAAGGCCAGCCCCTCGGCCTCATTCGCGAAAAAAACGCTCGAGCAAGCTCCGGCGCTCCGGCGCCAGTGGGTGCCGCTCCTGCTAGTCTAGCGAGGCGCCATCGCGCGCAGTTCCAATGCACTACGCTCCGCGCACGATCGCGCTGATCACGGAAGTTTTTCACCCGCCGACCCACCCGGATCCGGCACCCGTCCAGCGCGTCCACAATCAGCTCTTCCAGACGGGCAATCCGCCCTATCAAGGATTCGTCGTCACGCCCCAGGGCGCGGTTCTCTCGAACCCCGTCACACGGCCCGGCGCGGCATCCATGGCGGCCTTCCTCAGCGACCGATTCCAGTTTCGAGAGGAGTTCTCCAGCATGACTGTCGAGGACTTCGCCATGCGCGCGCGACTGGTCAGTGAACTCGTAGCCGCCCAGACCGGCGTGCAAGTCTTCACGATGCAACAAGTGATCGTGCGCACGCTGCTGAATCCGCGCCACTTCCGCGACAGCCGCACGTTCCTGAAGCAGGGGCTCTTGGGGCTCGAGGGCGAAACCGGCGACTTCGGACGCGAGCCGCAACTGTTCGGTCTGCGCATGGTGTTTCCGGCCCACGAGACTTCGCCGCAGTCCTACTCGCTGCGCATCGAGTCCTACCACGCCGACACGCGCGACGTGTACATCGAAAATCAAGCTACGTTCCCGCCGATCCTCGTGGCGCGCGGGCTGGACACGATCGAAAGCAACATCCTCGACGCCTATAGGTTCCTGGTGGAACGCGCGCTGCGCTTCGTGAGCCGCTTCGACGCCAAGCTCGAGACCTGAACGGCGTACCTTTGAGTGCGGGTGAAGCGCACGCTCAAGCACACAGCCGCGCGTCTCCGATACTGCACGACACGCCTCGCCCTCCTCGACCAGCCCCATGACCGCTGACACGCCCACGCGCCCGCTGCTCGCTTTCTTCGGGCACCACAAGTGCGCCAGCACCTGGATCCACAGCATCGTCGACTGGGTCTGCGCCGACGCCGGCTGGAAACTGGCCTACCTGTACGACGAGAAGCCCTTCGGCGACGACCTGCAGGGTTACGTCGGGCGCGAAGGCATCGATTTCGTCTCCTACGTCAATGCCAACGCGAAGTTCGTCAACCTGCGCGACTTCCGCGGCTTCCACGTCGTGCGCGATCCGCGCGACCTGGTGGTCTCGGCGTATTTCAGTCACCGCAATTCCCATCCGACCACGGACTGGCCCGAACTGCCCGCACACCGCGAGCGGCTCAACCAAGTCTCGAAGGAGGAAGGGATCCTGCTGGAAATGGAGTTCAATCGCCCGGTGCTCGAGGAGATGTTCAACTGGAATTACGAGCAGGATCACGTGCTCGAATTGCGCCAGGAAGAATTCACGCCCGATCCCTACCGCGGCTTTCTGTCCGTGTTCGGTTTCCTCGGCGTGCTCGACGAGGACAACTTCGCCAAGCGCAGGCAACTGCCCTACCTGCTGCGCGCCGCGAACAACATCTGGTGGCGCCAGAAGCGTTTGCCCTGGCGCAGGTCGATGGACAAGTTCCCGGCGGAGCGCCTGCTCGGCATCGTTCACAACAATCGCTTCTCCAACTACGCCGGCGGCCGCAAGAAGGGCCAGGCGGACGAGAAGAGCCACTACAGAAAGGGCGAGGCGGGCGACTGGGTCAACCATTTCACGCCGGAACTCGTCGAACAGTTCAAGGCGCGCTACGGCGAACTCGTGCTCAAGCTGGGCTACGAATCGACGCCGGACTGGTCGCTCAAGCGCCACACCGTGCTGCGCGTGCGCTGAGATTCCTCAGCGGCCGAGTTTCGCGCGCAATTTCTCGATGCACTGACTGCGCTCGTCGCTCTGGAGCATCCCGAGCCATAGGACGCCGAGCGCCGCGAAGAACAGCAGGGCTTTGACCGCGCTCATCGGCGTGAACATGCCCGACGGGGTCGCGGTGAACGCGGCGTCGATCCAGAGGGTCAGGCCCATGATCGCCAGCACAAGGGCGAGCATGCCGAGCATGCGACCGTGCTCGAAGCGCGCGCCGGCGATTTTCCCCGCGAGCACGTGCCCAAGCCAGCCGAGCAAGATGAACGTCGCCAAGGTCGCGATCGCCGCGCCCACGAATCCATACATCGGGATCAAGGCGAAACACAATCCGACCTTGACCACCACGGCCAACAAGTTGAGCCAGAACATGGGCCAGGTGCGCTTGGCGATGAACATCGGCACTTGACTCAATCCGTTGAGTGCGAAGAACACGTAGCCCGCCGCGATCCACGGCACGACCGTGGTGGCCTCCAGGTACTCGGGCTTGCCGGAAAGCGCGTACACGAATTCGCGCCCGAAACACATCAAAGCGATGCTGGCGAGACCCACCGCGAACAGGGCCCAGGTGCTCACACGGCGCACGAGCTCGCGCTGCCGCTGCTCGTCCTTCACGCCGAAAATCCACGGTTGCCAGATCTGCATGAAGGAACCGACGACCACGAGCTGCACCATCCAGCCTAGCATGTACCCCAGGCCGTAGATGCCGGTCCAACCCATGGCGTCGTCCTCGGGACCGAGCGTCCTCAAGAGCAAGCGGTCGATCTGGTTGAGACCCATCTGGCACAGGCCCACCAGCACGAGCGGCGCCGAGTACCTGAGCATCGGAGCCATCACCCGCCACGAGAATCGCACCCCGATCCTCGAGACGACCCAGCCGGTCAGGAACAAGTTGGTGATCAGCTCGCCGATCAGAGTAGCCAGCAAGAAGCCGATGACGCCGTACTCAAACCACACCAGGAACAGGACCTTGAGCCCCATCTCCAGGGTCGACTTCGAAACGCGCAAGGTCGTGATCAGGCCCGAACGCTGTTGAATCTGCAGGTAGCGAAAGGCCGTTTCGCTGGACAGCGCCAGCGGAACGGTAGCGAGCGCGACGGCAAGGCAACTGACGAGGTCGTCGGAAGCGAGCAGTGGATCGGTGGTGACGAACAGGAATTCCGTCAACGGCACGCGGAAGAGGAACGCCACGCCGACGATCGTCCAGGAGACTACGGACAGAAATAGGATCGCCGAACTGATCACGAGGCGCCGATCGCGCTCGTCCTTCTGATCGAAGTAGAAGCGCACGACCGCCGCCAACAGATTCGTGCCGCTGATTTGGATCAGCGCCGTGAACATCAGGTCGGATATCTGGGTGACGCCGAGCTGCGCGGCATTCAGCTTCGTGGTGTAGATCCGCACCAACGCCAACGCCAAAAAGCGCTGGATCAGCGGCGCCAGGCTGTAGACGAGCGAATGGCGCGCGATGCTCGCAACCGGAGTTTCCGCCGGCTCATCGTGATTGGGGCGGGACACGGTTGGCCTACTTCACCCTGGCATCGGACGGGAATCCACTGGCGCTGGAGCGCGCCGCGGCACGCTGTCCGCGTTCTGGGGAACCCATGGGGCTCAGCGTGCGCTGGCCGTGGCGGCCGCGAGTTTGCTCGCACTCTGACCCGCAGCCCGGGCGAGCGCCGCCTCCATCTGCAGCGCCTTGGCTTCCCAAGAATAGTGCTCGACCACCGTCTGCCGACCGCGCTCACCCAGTTTGCGGCGCTGACGCTCGTCCTTGAACAGGCCAAGGATCGCGTCGGCGAAAGCGCGCTTGCCGTCGGCGACGATCAAGTTTTCGCCCGCATCCACCAGGCCACCGGTGGAGATCGGCGTCGCGACCACGGCCTTCTTCATCGACCAGGCTTGGAGGATCTTGTTCTTGATCCCCGCGCCAGAGAGCAGCGGACAGACGAAAACCCAGGCGCGATCGAGGTACGGTCGCACATCGGGCACGAACCCGGTGACCTCGACGTCGGGACGCGCCAGAGAGCTGACATCCTTGGTCGGATCCTTGCCGACGATCATGACCCGCACGCGCGGCTCAGCCTCGCGCACCAGGGGCAGCACTTCGCGACAGAAGTACACCGCGGCCTCGGCGTTGGGCGTGAAGCTCATGGAGCCTTCGAAAACCAGTGTGGGAACGTCGGGCTCGGGCTCGCGCGGCGTGAAGTACTCGGCGTCAACGCCGTTGTGAATCACGCTGACGTCCAGCTCGGGCAGTTGCCCCAGGAGCGACGCGCGGTCCTGCTCGGCCACGACGTTTACGACTCGGCAATGGGGCAAGTAGGCGATCTGAAAGCGGCGCGTGGACACGTAGTCGCGCCAGCGCCGCAAAAACGTCGCCGGCGAGCGCGCGGTCCACATCTGCGTCCAGTGATCCTTCACCCCGTCGTCCGCAATGTCGCCCATGGAGGGAACCGAGGTGACGCGCCGCGAATAAACCAGCATCTTCGCTCCGCCGACCCAGATCAGATCGCACTTCTCGCGCGCCAGCGTGCGCTCCACGATCGACATGACCGCAGGGTCGAAGTCGTGCAGTTCGTCGGCCGAGAGCGCGTGGAGCGCCCGCGCGGCCAGGGACCGCCGCCGCGGTTGGGGCCGGCGCGGCACGATTTGCGTCGACGCGTAAATGCCCGCAAGTTCCACCGGACAGGGCCCCTCGCCCAGGGAGATCAGGTGAATTTCATGGCGACGACCGAGCTGACGCGAGTAGTGATAATTGTGCAGGCTGTACCCGTCGTGCAGCGGCCAAGGTACTTTGTTCGTGAGAAGCAGGATCTTCATGCGCCAAGACCGGTCGCCTGGGCATTCGGTCAGCGGGAGGAGAGTAGCGGTGAGTGAGCACAGCGGCAACGAGCGCAGCGGCGGAGTCGGGATCTTGTCAGCGGATTCGGCCGGTGCTGTCCTGCGCCCGCTCGCTCAGATCCCGCGGTTTTCCTGGATCATCGCAATGGCGCTGATCTGGGTCGGCGCCTGCAATCGGGACCCTCAACCCCGGACCTGGCCTGCGGGCACGCTGGTGTGTGTCGATGAAATCCCTGTGACCGCCGAAGACCTGGCGCAGGACGTCGCTGCCGTGATGCTCGTCGAGCCGCAGTGGACCGAGCGGCAGCACTGGCGCCTGGCGTTCAACGAGATCGGATTGCCCCGTGCCATGGTTCGCGCACGGGCTTCCGCCGCGGCCCGCGAAGCTGCGCGCAAGCAAATCGACGAAGAGTTCGCGCGGATCTCTGCCGACGGGCCCATGGGACCTCCGACGGAATCCGGAACCATCGGCACCGAGGTCTATGGATACTGGAAGGACGTCGGCCTTGTGGCCTGGGGCGCCGGGATGAGCCTCGAGCCAGGGACCTGGTCGGGGTTGTTGGAGGTGCCCGGTGCGTTCCTTCGCGTGCGCCTGATCTCGCGCACCGAGAGCCCGATCCCCGCCGCCACGCAAGTGCGCCTACAGAAGCTCGAAGTTGTCTACGCTGAGACGGGCCGCGGTCTCGCGGCCTCGGAAACCGAACTCAGCAAGCACCGACTGACGATCGTCGATCCCGACTGGAACGCGATCGTGCCCGAACGCACCAAGTATCTGATGCGAGCCCAAGCACCATGAATGCAGTGACTGCGCTGTTCGTTCTGTCCGCCGCGGCGTTCACTCCCCTGGCCTCCGCGGCGCAAACCCCACCACCGGTGGAGAAGCCCGCGCCTTCGGGACAGAAGCCGCACTTGGAGGCCTGGCCCGCGCTGACCGGCGAGGCACTGAAGACGGCGCAGACGGATGTGGAGCGCTTGCGCAAGGCGTCGACCGATGAAATGGGCGCCCAGGGTCGCGAGGGTTTGATCAAGACCGGCGCGGGAGCGGCACCGCTGCTGCTCGCGGTGCTCGGCAAGGAAAAGGAAGAGGTCGTGCGCGGCCGCGTCGTCGCGGTCCTCGACCAAATCACGGCGGCCGAACACACGCGCCTCTTGGCAGCGGAGTTCTCGAGCAAGTCGCGTGACGTGCGCCTGTACGTGCTCGGCCGCTGCGCGCTGTTCCCCGATCCCGGCCTGCGGGCCAAGGCCGAGCCGCTCCTGGCGCGCTTGGTGAAGGACGGCGACAAGGCCGACTCCGACGAGCGCTACGCCGCGGCCCTGTGCGCGACGTCGACCGGATCCACGGCGGGCCTGGGGGCACTGCACACGGCCGCGATCGAGAATTGGAACAAGCGCGGCGTGCTGATCCGCGCCGCGCTCGAGGGCGTGCGCGGTCCGGAGGCCAGCGCGGCGATCAGCGGCATGCTCAAGGACAGCGACTCGCCGATGCCCAAGGGCCCGCTGCTCGCGAAGGAAGATCGCCAGCGCGTCGTTGCCTGCCTGAACCTGCTCGCCGGCTGCGGCGACAAGTCGGCGCTGGCGAAAGCCCGCGCGTTCCTCGATTCCAACGACAACACCGTGCGCGTGGCGGCGATCAACGCAGTGCTCGGCATCGCCGAGAACAAGCCGCCTGTGGCAAACCTCTCAGCCTTCGAAGCGGTGGAGTTGGCGAAAAAGCTGAAGAAATAAGCGATCGGAAGCTCTCGCGTCGCGCGCGAATACGCGGCGCAGAATGATGCGCGCGAGATCGGCGCGTTCGCGCAGCCCTGCGGCGATTCAGTGCAGCCGGCCAGAGTCGGTTGCAAGGGCGGCACGTGATCGTGCTGCTGCGCCAAGCGTCCAGCATCCAAGGTCAGCGCTGCAGCGAACTCAGCCACTCGCGCAGGGGCCGCGTGTCCGAAACCGCAATCGTCTTGTCGGTCGAGCAGCTGAGCAGGCGCGTTCCGCTCGGGTCGAAGGCGACGTTGTAGGGATGCTCGACGTGCCGGCGCAGCTCGCCAACCACGCCGCCGCGCGCGAGATCGATCAACACGACGACATTCGAGGCCACGGCTACGCGACTTGAATCCGGCGAGATCACGAAATGGTTGAGCCCGTGGCGCAGGCGTGCCAGCTCGCGCAGGAGACTCCCGTCGGCCGCGGCGTGCAACGTGATATGCCCGCCGCGCGTCGCCACGACAATGCTCGATGCGTCGGGCGTGAACATCGCCTCGGCCACGTCCTGGGCTGAGGTGCGAATTTCGAAGCGCTGCGCGACGCTCGACACGTCGAAGACTCGCGCCGCTCCGTCGCGACCTGTGGAGACGCACAGTTTCGAGTCGGGGCTGAAGTTTGCGGCCAGGGCCGTCGAGGTGTGGCCGGTGAACTCGCCCACCTGCTTCTTTTCCTCGAGACTCCACAGCACGACGCGCTTGCCCGCGGCGGCGCCCACGAGCTTCCCGTCAGGGCTGATCGCGAGATGGGAGGTGCCATCCCCCTGCTCGAACCCAGCGCGCAATTCTCCGCTCGCGGCATCGAACACGCGCACGACCGGCTCCCAGCTTCCGGAGACCAGTGCTTTCCCGTCAGGTGTCCAGGCCAGGGCGTGGCACGACTTCCCTTTGGGGTGCGCTTGCCAGGTGTGCAGCGGCTCAAGCGTGTTCCCGTCGCGGATCTCGATGCGTCCGTCAAAGCTGGCGATCGCCATGCGGCTGCCGTCGGGACTGTAGCGGGCTACATAGGCGGCAGCGCTCGCCGTCAACTTCGCGCCGCCGTAGTATTCGGTTCGCGCGTCCCAGATGCGCACGCTGCCATCGGTGGAACTGCTGAACAGGCGCGATCCGTCCGGAGCGAAAGCTGCGCTGGTCAAGTCGTCTCCATGACCGATCAGTGTCGCCCTCGGACTCCAATCCGCTGTGTTCCACAGGCGCAGCGTGCCGTCGTCGGAAGCCGTGGCGTGCGTCGCA
>CANKOY010000051.1 GCA_947484275.1 Planctomycetota bacterium
CGAAACTACGTTCGCGGGCGAACCAACAAGGAGCCAAGTAGGACGCCTGCAATGGCGCTGGGCGCGCAGGAGCACCAGTGGAGCGTGCGGCGGCTCCTCAAGTGGAGGGTGGATCTACTCACTTAGGGCCCAGCCATGGGGGGCAGTATCTTGACTCGTCCGATTCCGGGGACGATCTTGGCCCGGTCTCCGTGGTGCCTTCCCGGCCCAAGAGCCGATAGGCTAGCAGCCCTCTCATGCTCGAATTCCAGCCCGCAATCCTGACCCTGGCCCTCCTGGGCCTCCCCTGCGCGCCCCCGGCTGCTGCGCCCCGGGCCGACTGTCTCGGGGGCATGGTCCAGGGGTCGGCCCAGGAAGCACCGCCCAGTCCGGAACCCGATGAGTGGGCCGGCAAATTGGAGCGCGACCGGCGCACTTCGTTCAACGCTCACTCGGCGCAGCTCGCGCTGGAAGCCCTCACCGCGGGGCTGGATCCTACTTTGCGCCCCGTGGCATTGTTTGCCTTGGGCGCTTCCGGCGAGCGCAGCATGACCCCGCGCCTGGAGTCTTGGGCTGTGGAGGGCACGGCCGCGGACCGCCGCGCCGCGGTTCTCGGGCTGGCCGAAGGCGGCTTCGCGAGTGTGGAATTTCTGACGCGGCTCGCGGGTTCAAGCCTCGACGAGGTGCGCGAAGCGGCGCTTTTGTCGCTTGCGCGCAAGCAAGGGGCTGAGGCTGCGGCTGCTTTGGACAGACTCAGCGGGAATGATGCCCCCGATCCTGTCACTGCGGGGCTGGCGAGGAAATTCGCGACGGACCCGCTCAGTGGGGCGGACTTCGCGGCCGCTCGCGAGTTCGTTGAGCTGCGCTGGGATGCGGCGCGACGCTACGGACTTGTGGACGACCAGCCCTGGCGCGCGCACCTGCTGGCCGAACTGGGCGGAGACCCTGAGTTTCTGAGCGCCCTCGTCTACGGCGCGGCTAGCGACCTGCACCGCGTCGGCACAGCGGATCATTTCCTGGAGATCGCCCTGGCGGAGGGGCCCGCCAGTCGCATGCGGGCGGTGGTCAACTCGATCCCGAGCGAACTCGACCGGATGATCCAGTCCGGCGTGTGGTATCCGCGGAATCAGGAGGAATGGGCCCAGCTCCTGTACGAGATCGACGATCGACGCCTAGAGGGTTTGACGGTCGAATTGCTGCGCCAGGCGCGTGCATTTCCTGACCTCTCCGCACACGCGGCCGTGCTCATGGTGCGCGCCGGCAATTTCGAAGGCCTGTCGATGCTGGAGCTCGATATCGCCTCGTCCGATCCGCGCAAACGCCAACGCATCGCCGAGACGTTGGGCGGCACGCGCGAGGCACACTACGTGGACCTTCTCGAAACACTGCGCACGGACGAGAACATCGACGTGCGAGCTGCAGCGGCGATCGCGCAGATGCGCCTGGGGCATGTCCTGTCCGCGGATGCCGTGCGGATTCGACTGACCGGGGAATTCACCGCCGAGCGCGCGGCGCTCGTGGATGGACTGGCGCGCCTGGCCTATCTGCCGGAAATCGCGAGCCTGTTGCTGGAGCATTGCCGCGGATTTTCATCCGACGAGCGCCTGTCCGCGGCGATCGAATTGGGGCGCAACGGCGAAGCGCGCGAGGCGGGCACGCTCCAGGCTGCGCTCTCCGCCGAAATCCTGCGCAGCTCGCGGGGTGCACACTACGTCCATGCCCTGGTGCGGATCGGCGGCAACGCTGAGATGCAAAGCCTCTTCAGCATGTTCCCCCTAGAGGATGCGCGAGAAGTGAACGTCGTGATCGCGCGCGCCATGTGCGCCCGCCGCGATCCGGCGGTGCTGACGCTGCTGCGCACCGCACTTTGGCAGCGGCCGTTCGATCGCAGCGTGCTCGCCGCGGCCCTGATGCAACATGTGTCAGGTTTGGATTCACTGCGTATGGAGCTTGAGCGGCCACCGCGCGGTGCGCGGCCGGAGGATATTCGCCGCGTGGGCTACGCCCTCGGGCAGTGGGGCGGTACGCCGGAGGTCGAGCGGCTCGGCCGGCGTCGCACCGCGGCGGATCCGGCGCTGCAGGGAGCCCTGCTGGGCGCCTTGGGGGCGCGGACGCACTAGCGCCGCGAGTCCCGTGTCCGCTTCCTCATTCTCGCCCTGCGCTGCAGTCGCGCTACTGACTGACTTTGGTCTCGATGATCCCTACGTCGGAATGATGCACGGGGTGCTCCAGGCGCTGGCGCCGGAGGTGCGAGTCGTGAATCTGACCCACGGAGTTCCGGCCCAAGACATCGGGATCGCGGCGTTTTTTCTGGCGCGCTCGCGCGGCTACTTTCCGCAGGGGACCGTGTTTGTGGCTGTCGTCGATCCGGGCGTGGGAACATCTCGGCGCATTTTGGCGGCCTTCGATGGGGGGCAGGTGCTGCTCGCGCCCGACAACGGACTGCTCGGGCCGGCCCTAGGGCCAGAGGCCGAAGTGCGCGCAGTCGACGTGGAGCGATTTGCACTGCCGGGGGCCAGCGCGACTTTCCACGGCCGCGACATTTTTTGCCCGACAGCGGCGCGCCTTGCGCGAGGCGAGGTTCGTTTCGAGGATCTCGGTCCGCGGATCGAGGACTTCCTGCGGGCTGCACTGCCTGCGCCGGCGCGCACGGGCAAGGTCGTGCGGGGAGAGGTGCTCTTCGCCGATCGTTTTGGAAACCTGATCACCAACGTCGAACCTGCAGACCTTGAGGGCGATCCTCATCGATGGAGCGCCCAGGCCGCGGGTCAGGCGCTGGATTGGGTTCGAACCTACGGCGACGCGCGCGCCGGGGCGGCATCGATCCTGGTAAATTCATACGGTTTGTTGGAGATCGCCGTGGCCGCGGGCAGTGCACAACGCACCCTGGGTGTCGGCGCTGGCGCGGCAGTCGAATTCGAACGATAGGAGCAGTCGGTGGTTGGCCCCATGGATCGAAAGATTGCCCTGCTCGGCGTGCCCATGGACCTGGGCGGCGGCCGACGCGGCGTGGACATGGGGCCGAGCGCGGTGCGCATCGCCGGACTGCAGGAGGCTGTTCAGCGCCTGGGGCTGCAATTCGTGGATCGCGGCAACGTTGGGGTTCCGCAACCGGAATCGCGCGAGGCCAAGGACCCAAACGCGAGGTTCCTGTTCGAGATCGCCAACTGCTGCCGGCGCCTGCGCGCGCGGGTCGAGCGCGTCTTGGAAGCTGGAGAATTTCCGCTGGTCGTCGGCGGCGACCATTCGATCGCCATCGGCACGGTGGCTGCTATCAGTTCGTTCCACCATCGCCGCGGGGAGAAAATCGGCCTCCTGTGGTTCGATGCCCACGGAGACTTCAACACGCCCCGTACTAGCCCCACGGGCAACATTCACGGCATGCCGTGCGCGGTCTGCCTCGGTCGCGGAGCCGCGGACCTCGTGCGACTTGGGGATCGCGTCCCGATGGTCGATGCAAAGCACGCAGTGATTGTCGGCGCCCGCGATGTCGATGTGTCCGAGCGCGAGGAGATCGCGGCCTCCGGCATCAAGGTCTTCACCATGCGCGATGTGGACATGCTCGGCATGAACGAGGTCATGCGTCGCGCCCTGGCGATCGTCAACGAGGGCACGGCCGGGTTCCACGTTTCGTTCGACATCGACGGCACGGATCCATCGATCGCACCGGGAGTCGGAACTCCGGTGCCCGGTGGCACCAACTGGCGCGAGTCGCACCTGGTGATGGAACACGCCGCGGAGTCCGGCCGGCTGCTGGGCCTCGAATTGACCGAGATCAACCCGATCCTCGACGAAAAGAACAAGACCGCGGAGTTCGCCGTGCAACTCGTGCTTTCCGCCCTCGGCAAGCGGATCCTCTAGCGTGATCGCACTCGCCAGGTCATTGAAGCGGAACCGTCGCCTGCTGGGCGACTTCGTCGTGCGCGACCTGCGCGCGCGCTACGTCGGTTCGTCGATGGGCTTCTTCTGGTCGGTGGTCTATCCCTTCCTGAACCTGTGCATCTACATGTTCGTGTTTTCCATGGTGCTCAAGGTGCGCTTCGCCGACAGCGTTGCGCCCCATCAGGTGGCGCTTTGGATGCTGTGCGGGATCACGGTTTGGGCTGCCTTCGGAGAAACGCTCTCGCGCTCGACGAACACCTTGGTGGAAAACCAGAACCTGATCCAAAAGGTCGTGTTCCCGTCCGAGATCCTGCCGACGTTTCTGTGCATTTCGTCGCTGATCAACATGTGCATCGGCCTGCCGATCGTGATCATCGGTGTGCTCGTGTTCCAGGCGTTCCCCGACCTCCTGGGCCCCCCTGAGGTCATGCCGGTGCTGACCAATGCGAGCGGCCCGAACGACATGCCGCCGTTGTCCCTGGGTTGGTCACTGCTCGCGCTGCCGGTCCTTTTCCTGGCCCAGGCGTTGTTCACGCTGGGCCTCGGCTACTTCTTCGCGGCGCTCAACTTGTTCCTGCGTGACGTCTATCACCTGATGGGAGTGGGCGTGACGGTGTGGATGTTCGCGACGCCGATTTTCTATCCGCCGCAGATGGTGATCGACAAAGGCTACGGCTGGATGCTGGCCTGGAATCCGATGCACTGGCTGATCAGCGCCTACCGGCAGATTTTGATTTTCGGCGCCTGGCCGGACTGGGCGATGGTCGCGAGCTTTGGCGCCGTGGGCCTGGTGTTGCTGTTCCTCGGATCGAAGTTCTTCCTGTGGCAGAAGCCCCAGTTCCCCGATCTATTGTGAGCACGGCGTTCCACACCACCGATGCAGCAGGTCCTGCCCACGGCGGAGCGGGCAGCGCCATTTTCGCCCAGGACCTGTCGAAGTCCTATCGCATGTACGACAAGCCGATCCATCGGCTGTACGACTTGATTTTGCCCGGCAAGTCCCGCGGCCGCGACTTTTGGGCGGTGCGCAACGTCTATCTGGACATCGCGCGCGGCTCCACGGTCGGCATCATCGGCGAGAACGGAGCGGGCAAATCCAGCTTGCTGAAACTCCTGACGGGCATCACGCAACCGACCACCGGCAGCGTGCAAGTGCGCGGGCGCGTGGCTTCGCTTTTGGAGTTGGGCGCCGGCTTTCATCCCGAGTTTTCTGGCCGCGACAATATCCGGCTCAACTGCTCGGTGCTCGGCATGAGCGACGCGGAGATCACCGAGCGTTTCCCTAAAATCGTCGAGTTCTCTGAACTCGGCGACTTCATCGATCGCCCGGTGAAAACTTACAGCTCGGGCATGTACGTGCGCCTGGGCTTCTCGGTTGCAGCCAGCGTCGATCCCGACATCCTGATTATCGACGAAGCCCTGTCCGTGGGCGACGAGCACTTCCGCGGCAAGTGCATCAATCGTCTGAATGACTTCCGCGACGCGGGCAAGACGATCATTTTCGTCTCCCACGACATGGGCGCGGTCAAGTCGATGTGCCAATGGGTCGTGCTGATGGACAAGGGCGAGATCCTCGAGCAAGGCACGGCTGAGAAGGTCTCCGACGAGTACCTCAAGCGCGCCAAGGCCCGTGGCAACGAACGCATGTCCGCGATCAACCGCGGCTCCAGCGCCTACCCGCGCTGGGGCAGCGGAGAAATCGAGGTTACGGAGATCGAAATGCTCGACGGCGAGGGCAAGCCCGCCCACGCGTTCACCACGGGCGAGGGCTTCTGCGTGCGCCTGCGCTGGAAGGCGCATATGGACACCAAGGAACCCGTCTTCGGCCTCGGGCTGTATCGCTCGGACGGCACCTACGTCAACGGTTCGAACCACCACTGGCGCGACAAGCCGATCGCCCTGCGTGACGTGCGCGCTGGCGAAAGCGGCGAGGTCGAGATGTCTGCCGATGCGCTGCAACTGCTGCAGGGCCAGTACTACCTGACCACGTTCGTCTACGACCATTCCAAGGCCGCGCCGACCGCCATCGACCATCGCGAGCACGCGCACACCTTCGAAGTCATCGATCCGCGCCACCTGCAGCACGGGATGTTGTTCTTGAATAGCCGCTGGACCGTGCGTCGGCGCAGCGGCGACGACGTCAGGACCGAGGAGTCGCTCTCGTGACCGTCGAACAACTGCCGTTCGATCAATACCAGCGCTACAGGCTCGTGGCGGACTTGTTGGCAAGTCTGCGGGGCAAGAAGAAGAAGCTGGAGGTGCTCGACGTCGGTGGTCGCACCGCGCTTCTGCGCGGGTTCTTGCCCAAGGACCGCGTGACTCTCGTGGACCTCGAGCCCTCCGGCGAACGCGGGCTGGTCCTCGGCGACGGCGCGAAGTTGCCCTTCAAGGACCAGAGCTTCGACGTCGTCGCCGCCTTCGACACGCTCGAGCACGTGCCGCCCAAATTGCGCTCGGCCTTCGTCTCGGAATGCGCGCGCGTCAGCCGCGGCTACGTGGTGCTCGCTGGCCCGTACCACAGCGAACGCGTGGCCGAGGCCGAGAAGATCCTGCAGGGGTTCCTCAAGGACAAGCTTTGCGTCGAACATCGCTACCTCGAGGAGCACCGTCACAACGGCTTGCCCTCGCGCGCGAGCACGGAAAAGCAGCTGCGCGAACTGGGGGCGAACGTCGAGAGCATTGGCCACGCAAACCTGGAGCGTTGGCTGGCGATGATGTGCCTGTCGATGTACCTCGACAATGATGCGTCCCTGCGCGGACTCGCCGGACGCGTGCACGAGTTCTACAACCGCGCGCTTTACGCTTCCGATCACGCAGAGCCCGTGTACCGGCATCTCGTGATTGCCGCCATGGGCAAAGGCACCCTGCCCAAGGTCGCGGACCTGCTCGATGAACCGCGCGCTCCAAAAGGCGCCCTCGATCCGTTCACGGAGTTGTCGGGCGAGCTGGTCGCCTTCGATCGCGAGCGCTCCGCATGGCGCGAGGATCGCGCGCGGCTGGCTCAGGTCAACCAGGATCTGTCCAAGGACCTCGCCGGCCACGGCGCGACCCTGGACGAGCTCGACGTCGAGTTGGCCTTGGAGCGCGCGGAAACGGTGCGGCTCAAGGAGCTTCTTGCCAGCGAGCGCGCCCAGGCCGAATCGGCCATCGCAGCCCTGGAGCAAGACCTGTCCGAGCACAGACAGACGCTCGCGGACCTAGAAGCCGAGGCCGACCTGGTGCGCAAGGAGCACGCCGCCCTCGAAGCCCTGTTGGTGACCGAGCGCGGGGCGGCGGCGCAGTCGATCGCGACCCTGGAAGAGGACCTGGAGGGTCACCGGGAGCGCATCCGCGCGCTCGTGGAGGAAAGCGCGGGCCAACTGGCGGACTTCGAGCGCGAGCGCGGCGAGGTTCGCGAAATCATCGACGCCCTGGAACAGGATCTGGCGGGGCACAAGGAGTCCTTGGCCCACGTCGAGGGTGAACTTGCGGCGCGCGAGGCCCACGTCGCCGAGTTGATCGCGCGCGCGGAGGACGAGCGCGCAGCGGCCCTGGCCTCGATCCGCGAACTGGAGGCCGAAGTCGCCGCGCACACGCGCCTGGAGGCCGAACTCGCGCGCGAAGCGGACGCACTGCGCGAGGAGAGCCTGCGGGTGGCTGCGCTGTTCGAGGACGAGCGTGGACAGGCCGAGCGCTCGATCGAGAGCCTGCGAGGCGAAGTTGCGGCCCACGTTGACCTCGGCGCCGAATTGCAGGCCGAATTGGCGCGCGAGCAAGCGGCCTCGCGCGCGCAGTCGAGCATCTTCGAGGCGGATCTGTTCGAGCACAAGCAGGTGCTCGCGGAGCAGCGCGCCGAAATCGAAGCCGTGCACACGGTACGGGCGACGGAGCATTTGGAGTTCCGCGATGCTCAGGCGCGACTCGAGGCCGAAATCCGCGCCCACGTTGCAGTCGCTGAGCAACTGTCGCGCGAGGCCGAGAGCCTGCACGCGGAGTTGACCAAGGTCGGCGAGCTGTTGAGCGACGAACGAGATCAGGCCGAGCGCGCGCTCGCCAGCCTGCGCGCAGAAATCGCGGCACACACGGAGCTCGGCGACGAATTGCAAGCCGAATTGGCGCGCGAGCAAGCGGCCTCGCGCGCGCAGTCGCGCATCTTCGAGGCGGACCTGTTCGAGCACAAGCAGGTGCTCGCCGAGCAGCGCGCGGAAATCGAAGCTGTGCACGCGGTACGCGCGACGGAGAATTCGGAGTTCCGCGATGCTCAGGCGCGAATGGAAGCCGAAATCCGCGCACACGTCGCAGTTGCCGATCAACTTTCGCGCGAGGCCGAGAGCCTGCGCGCGGAGTTGTCCAAAGTGGGCGACCTGCTCAGCGACGAGCGCGCTCAGGCCGAAAACGCCATCGAAGGCCTGCGCGCAGAAATCGATGCACACCTGGAGCAGGGAGCGCAGTTGCAGCGCGAACTCGCGCGCGAGCAGGCGGCATCGCGCGACGTCGCGGCGATCCTGGGGGCGGATCTCGCCGAACACCAGAAGGCGTTGTCCAGTGCGCGATCCGAGGTCGAAGCGCTGCGGCGCGAACTCGATGTCGTGCGCGCGGCTCGCGAAGCGGACAACGTTGCGGCGCGCAGCATTGAAGCGGCGCTGCAAGCGGAATTGTCGGCGCACCGCGACGTCCAGTTGGAATTGCAGGCCGAGCTCGAGCGCCATCGCGTGGTTCTAGGCGATGTCCACGCGGAATTGGCGCGGACCCAAGCTGCGGCGGCAGCGATTCAGCAGGAGCTCGTGCGCTCCCACAGCGATGCGGCGGGACTGGGCCGCACCCTGGCCGCGCGCGAGCAAGAGATTGCGGAATTGCGCGCACTGTTGCGCAGCCGCGTCAAGAACCTCAAGCGCGCGCTGTCGTTCAAGAAGCCGGCGTTCTGAGCGCGACTTACTTGCTAGGGCGCGCTTGCAGCAGGAACACCGCGGGTTCACCGCACGGCAAGTTGCACTGAAGGCCCGACGCGTTTGGCGGATGGAGCCAATGCACTTCGAACCCCTCGGGCACGACTGCGATGGCGCTCAGGCCACGCTCCTGGTCTTCGCGTGTTGGGCTCGTTTGCGAACCCAGATCACGGTCCAGTTCAGCGGGCGCGAAATTGGGCAGGCTGACGCACAGAAGGCTGCCGTCAGCCGACTGCGACCAGGACCTGATCCAAGGCCAGCACGCGCCGTCGACCTGC
Organism: Planctomycetota bacterium; assembly: GCA_947484275.1. Lineage (GTDB taxonomy): Bacteria > Planctomycetota > UBA1135 > UBA1135 > JADJQU01. The sequence continues at coordinate 9,065 of CANKOY010000051.1, forward strand.
ATGCGCCAAGGGGCGAGGGACTTCGGATCGTGGCGCAAGATCTTCGTCGCACGCTCGCGCAGGCCCGCGCCACCGCCCAAGCGTTCGGCGGGATAGCCGTCGAGTTCCGCTCCGAATTCGAAAATGGAGTCCGGATGGCGCCTTTGCAGTTCCTCCAACGGTGGATTCAGCGGCGCGCGACCGAAGCGGTCAATTCGCCCGAGTTCACCGCGCACCAGGAGCTTGCCAGACGCGGAAAGAAACGCTTCCAGGCGTTCCATACCCGGGGCGTCCAGGACGCGCAGGTGATTGAGCACGAGCACCGGGAAGCGCGCGACGGTTTCCGCGCCCACGCGCTCCAGGGGCAGGGCGCCGGGCATTGCGCCGCAATCTTCGAGCAGCCTTAGCCAGGCCCGCAAACTGCGTTCGCGGCTGCCATGTTGCTCCTGCCAACCTTGGCGTCGGTGCGGCCACGTGGGGCCGTCGAGGGCCGCGTCCACGAGCCACCCGAAAGCTATGGAGTTTCCGTCGTTGACCACTGCCACTCCGCGGGGCGCCGGGCGATACCACGGCGCGCGCTCGCGCACAGTGCGGATCTGTCCCACGCTGCGCTCCAAGGTCTCGAGGTAGCGCGGCGCGCGGGCGAGATCGCGGTCGCTCCAGATCACCAAGCCGTCAGCCCCGCGCATCCAGGATTCCCAGGCGAACCAGGCCGGCGCGGCGCGATGGAGCTCATCGAAGAAGATCGTCTGGACCACGCGTTGATCGTCGGCGCGCAGCGTGAACATCGATTCGCGCGCATCGCCGACGCGATAGCACTCGATGAAATCCAGAAGCGGCAGCACACGCTCGATTGCCACGCCGCCAAAGGCGCTGCGACCGATCCCACCGAGCAGGCCCAGGTGCGCGCTGGGTTGCGAGTTGCGGGCGATCAGCGCCAACTCCGCCAGGCGCGTTTGCATGGAAGCCTGTGTGAAGGCTCGCCGCGTCAACCAGGCCTCGATCGGCTGCGACTCGCCGGTCTCCAGCGCCAGGCGCGCCGCGTCCGTGGATCCGCGCGCCAGTGTGAAGTCGAGCGGCAGGCTGCAGGAGCCCGCCAGCACTTCGCGCCTCAGGAATTCGCGCCAGTGAATCTCGCAGTGTTCGCAGAGGCAGGAGTCATCAGGACTTCCGTAGGGCGTGAACGAGACCTCGTCCCCGAGCGACAGACCAAGGCCAGGATGTTCTCCGTAGCGCTCCAGAGTCCGAGAGAGTGTGGCTGCGAGCCGCGCGCGAATCTCCGGATCGTTCAAGCACGGCTGGCGCACGAGCAGCGCGTCGTCGCGGCTCGAGTACCAGCGTTGGAAGCGCTTTTCATAGGCGTCGTCGCGGTCGAGGTGCAACTCGTCGCGGCCCGCCGCGTTGTCCACGTAGAAGGCCAATTGGTCCGCAACCAAGGTGGCCGCGTTCTCGTCGCGGCCAAGATTCGTCGCGCCGAAACTGGCCTTCAGGCGCGCGTCCAAGGGTTGCTTCTCGCGCTCCTGGCGCCAGACGAAAACTGGAAAGTCGCCCCATTCCATGGGCCTCTTCGGCGGCTCCTGCACGGGGAGCAGCAGGAGACCCCAAGCGAGCGCACCGATGTTCACAGGCGTACGAACGGGGAGAACAGCGGAATCAGGATCGTTGCTCCGACGATCACGATCAGGGTCAGGGGCGAGCCGACCCGCATGAAGTCGCGGTAGCGGTAGTTGCCCGGCCCCGTGACCATGGTGTTGGCCTGGTGGCCCACGGGCGTCATGAACGCCGTGCTCGCGCCAATGACCACCGCGATCAAGAACGGTCGCGACTCAAAGCCCGACTGGGCCGCGATCGACAACGCCACCGGCGTCATGATCACGCCCGCGGACACGTTTGCGATCACTTGGGTGAGGAGCGTTGTGCTCACCAACAACACGGCGAGCAGCACACTGGGGTGGGCGCCGGCGCTGCCGATGCCGGTGATCATCTCGGCCACGCGCAACGCGACTCCGTGGCGCTCGAAGGCGTCGCCCAGGGCCAGCATGCCACCGACTAGGATCAACACCGACCAGTCGATTGATGCCAGGGCATCCTGGGTGGGCATGACTCTCGCGAGCACTAGCACGAGCGCACCCGCCAGGGACGCCACCGCCAGGGGCCAGATGTTGAACGACGCGAAGAGCAGCACGCCGGCGAGGGCCAGGATCGTGATCAGCATGCCGCGGCCCAGGGGCGCGCTTGGGATTTCCGACAGGAGCAGCAGTTCGCGGCCGCTGCGGGCGCGCTCGATGTCGCTCTGGTGACCCTGGATCACCAGAGTATCGCCCACCTGCAAGCGCGTGTGGCCAACCGTTTCCGGCTTGACTTGGCTGGCCTTTGAAATCGCCAAGACGTTGAGTCCCGTGCGCGAGCGGAAGTCCGCGAGCACGAGCGTGCGCCCGATCAAGGGCGACATCGCCGGAATCACGGCCTCGGCCAGATTGACGCCCTCCGCATCGAGTTGCAGTGCAGGTGACGCGCGCTCTCGCAGCGCGAATTCGGTGCGCATGCGCAGAATTGACTCGCGCGGACCCTGCAGCAACAGCACGTCGTCGCCGCGAATTCGGTGGTAGGGACCCGGCGCGATCAGCGTGCCATGTCCGCCGGCGCGCACGAGTCCCAGGACCGTGATGCCGTGCTGATCGAACGAAGTCATTTCGCCGAGGCTGCGGTTGATCAGCGTGCTGGTGGGTTCGATTTCGAGCTCGGTGACGAACTCGGGCAACGTGTGCTGTTCCGTCGCTGTCTCCTGTACTCCTGGACGCGGGAGGAGCCAGCGCCCGGGGCCAAGGAAGTACAGGACCCCCAAACCCAGCATGGCGAAGCCCACGCCGGAGAACTCGAACAGTCCCAGGGGCCGTTCGCCGAGTTTTTCCAGGGTCGAGTTGATCGCGATGTTGGTCGACGTGCCCATGACCGTCACCATGCCGCCGAGCAAAGTCGAGAAGGACAGCGGGATCAGCAAGCGCGCCGGGGCCACGCCCGCCTTGCGCGCGACTCCCAGGACGACCGGCAGCAGGCAAGCTACGACCGCCGTGTCTGAGATCACGGTGGACAGGATGCCGCCCACGAACACGACGCGAAGCGCCAGTTCCAGTTCGCTCTGTCCCTCGCGCAACAGCAGTCGCTGTCCGATGGCCTGGGCCAGTCCGCAGCGCGTCACCGCCTCGGCGAAGACGTACATCGACGCGATCATCACCAGGGCCGGCGATCCAAATCCCGCGAAGGCCTGGGTCGCTGTCAGCGCGCCTGTAACGAACAGCGCCAGAGGAACCAAGAGGGCCACCACCTCGTAGCGCACCAAATCGCTGATGAACAAAGCCAGGCTACCGAGCAGCACGGCGAAGACGATCGTCGTTTCGTAGTCGGGCATGGGGAGTGCAATCGTGGCTCAGGAAGTCGAGCACTTCCGGGAGCCGGTTCCAAGTGTTAGAACCCCTCCATATCGGCCGCCGATAGGGCGCGCCAAGAGCGGCCACCGCGAACCAGCTTGAACCGCCCCTCCATCGATCCCCAACGCTTTGCCGACCGTCTTGGGCGTTGGCTCTGCGAATCCGGCCCGGACGGCGATGTGGTCGTCACGAGCCGCGTGCGTTTGGCCCGCAACGTGGAGGGATTTCCCTTCGTTTCACGCCTGACGCCCGAGCGCGCCGCAGAATTGTCCGCGGCCCTGGAGCCGATCCTGCGCGGGCTGGACCTCGGCGACGAGATCATGTGGGTCGAGATCCTGCAGGCTGCGCCGATTTTGCGTCTGTTACTGCGCGAGCGACACCTCGTGAGCCGGGACCTCGCCCCGAGCGCTGAAGAACGTCCGGCCGTCGCGGGCCGGGCCGTGGCCTTCACCCAGCAGGAAGACGTTTCGATCATGGTCAACGAGGAGGACCATCTGCGCATTCAGGCGCTCTCCCCAGGCTTCGCGGTCGCTGGCGCCCTCGCCCAGGCGCGCGCCGTGGACCAAAAAATCGAAGCTCGCCTGCGCTACGTGCACACCGCGCAGTACGGCTACTTGACTTGCTGTCCGACCAACGTCGGCACGGGCCTGCGCGCTTCGGTGATGCTGCACTTGCCTGCACTGTCCCTAGTCCAAAGCGAGCGCGACAAGGTCTTCACTGCAGCCCAGCGTACCGGCCTTGCCGTGCGCGGACTCTACGGCGAGGGATCGCGCGCCTTCGGCGACTTCTACCAGGTGTCCAATCAAGTGACGCTGGGCCGCAGCGAGGAGCAACTCGTATCCGAGCTCGAGGAAATCGTGCCGGCGATCGTGCGCTTCGAGCGCTCGGTGCGCAGCGCGCTGCTCGAAGAGAATCGTGCAGGCCTCACCGATCGCGTCAGCCGCTCCTACGGCATGTTGCGCAGCGCCCGTTCCATGACGACTTCTGACGCGTTGGCGCAGTTGTCGAACCTGCGTTTGGGGCTCTACTTGGGACTTTGGAGCGGGACCAGCCTCGAGTCGCTCAACAAGATCCGCGTTCAGATCCAGCGCGGCCACGTGCAGGCGCTACAGGCCAAGGACGGCTCGGAGGCACTGCTGGACTCCAGCGAGAGCGATCGCATGCGCGCGGCATTTCTGCGCCAAGTCCTGAGTCGCGGAGTCTAGGGGCCCGCACGCAGGTGCGTCGACCGGGCGGCATGCCTGGGGCCTCCAGTGTGCGTTGGCAGTCCTTGGACTTCCTGCATTGGAAACTCGGGATCCGCGCGGGACAGGCGCTATTACGTCGCAGATCGCGCAGCGCCAATCAGGAGGTCCTGGGTGCTGACCCAGGCGCTGCCGACGGGGCCCTGGGCCGCGGCCGACGCCAGCTGCTCACAAGCCCACTCGGACTCAAGATCTGCCCCTACGTTGCGCCGAAAGCACCAGCATGTGGTCCCTCTCACTGCTGTGCACACTCAGCCTCGGTCTGCCCCAAGTTCCCGGCTCCGGGGGGGCATCTCCCGCTCCGCGGCTGGACGTGCTTTCCGGCACCGCGCGCGTCCTCGCCGGTGAGACCTGGGTCACCTTGGGCCCCGGCGGCGTTCTCCCTGGGCCGCGGGCCGAAACGACCCTGAGCCTGGATAGCGACGCCCGCGCGTGCCTGACGAGCCCCGGCGCCAGCGTCGAACTGCGCGGGCCCCTGGAAATCCATTCCGACTTCAAGGACGAGTGGACCGTGCGGCTCGCTGGCCGCGGTGGGGCGCACATCAGCGCGCGCTCGAGTGCCTTGCAGGTGGAGCTGGCCTCCACCACGCGACTGGACCTGCGCCGCGGCGCCTATTGGGTCGACAGCCTGCCCTCAGGCGGCTGGCGCGTGGGCTGCGACGCGGGTGACACCGTGCTCCTACGCCCTCCCAGCGGCGCGAGCTGGAGCAGTGCGCCGCGCTTGGAGAGCGGCGCCAGTCTCCGGCTGATTTCCGCCGCGGGCACGCATGTGGCCGCGCCGCCCGCGGGGCGCAGGTTGGTGGCTCCGCCGTGGAAGCAGTTCTCATGGCCCTGGTCCTGAGCCCGCCCGGCATCGCGATGCGCCAATGGCCCGCGAGTTAGCGCTGCCGCGACAGGTGCGATGACGCGAGGACGAGTCTGATCTCCGTGGGGGAGCGCTCCGAGAGCGCGGTTTCCCCCGGGTCCACAGGACCTCGATCCGCGGCCCTCTTTCAGAAGGCGCCGACGCGGGGACCGAGTAGCGCCCCGACGAAATCCGCCAGATCCTCGGCAACCAATTGCGGGTCAGCGTGCAATTCACCGTCGCCCATGGCGCGTCCGGTGCGCACACCAGCGACGCGCATGCCCGCGCGCTCGCCCGCCGCCAATTCCAGTGTCCCGTCGCCTACGACCCAGGAGCGCTCCAGCACGACGCATTCCGACTGAAGTGCGTGGTAGAAAACGCCGGTGTCGGGCAACAGGAAGACCGAGGGGCGGCGGTGCTGGCCGCTGCCGGCGGGGCGATCCTTGCAGGCGTAATTGCGCGTGATCTGCACACCATGGGCCGCCAACTGGGCCAGTAGGTCGCGCTCGTGCTCGAGCCACTGCTCTTCGCTGACGAGGCCCTCGGCAACGCCGGACTCGTTGCCGATCAAGTAGATCAGCCAGCCCGATTGCTGAGCCCGGAACAGGGCGTCGAGGGCCTTGGGGATGAACCTCAAGGGGCCGCAGTTCGGACCCAGACAGGTCCGCTCGGAGTCGATCAAGGTGCCCCAGCGGTCGACGAATAGCCCGCGGATGGGAGCCTCGGTGCCGGCCAAGGGGCGCGAGTTGAAATTGCGGCGCATGCGGTCCTTCTTGCGGTGCTTACGGGGCTAGGAGCGAGCGCGGTGCTTCGCTGACCACTGGTTTTCGGCTCACGGGTCGTTGGCTTGAGCACCCGTCTCGCGCATGTTGTCAAGAACGTGTGTGGCGGCTGACGATCTGTGCTCAGGCCTAGATCCCCCCAAAAAGCCCTCGGAAAATACTTCTCCCCCGGTCGGTCCAATTGAGCGTTCCGCTGCGCATTGCCCTGGTCGTCGATCCGCTTTCGGTTCGCCTTTTGGGTGGCGAACACGCCGCAGGTTTGGCGCGCGCCCTTTCGGCCCGGGGACACGAAGTGGGTCTGTTCGGCGCGGCATTTCCGGCCCCTCCCGACGCGGGGACGGACACGTCTGAAGTGACTGAGCCGCAGTGCGAGCTCGGCATGACCAGCGGCGAGCGCCGCCGCCGAAATCGCGAGCGCGAGACCGGCCGCAAGCACCTCTTGGACTTCCGTCCGCAGGCCATCATCGCCTATGACGCGATGTCGCCGACGGCCTGCCAGGCGGCACAGGCCTCGCGACGCCTGCGCGCGCCCTTGGTGCTCGTGGAGCACGGTGCCGGCAATCGCGCCGCGCGCACACTCCTGCGCGGCCTGTCGCGTGTGGGTTCCACTCTCTGGGGACCCTATGTGCGCCGCTCAGCCACTTGCGTGGTGGCCCTCGATCCCTGGTCGATGACCCAGGCTCGCCGCGAGGGGTTTCCCATGGATCAGGTGCGCGTCGTGCCCCACGGCGTGGACACGCAGCGCTTTCGACCCGGGCTTGCGTCGCACCTCGCCGCGAGGCACCGGATCCAAGGCCGGATCGTCCTGGCAGTTGGGGGGCTCGAGCCGGGCTCACGCCACGAGCTTGTCGTGGATGCCTTTGCACGCACGGTCGGGCAGCGCTCGGACTGGTCACTTGTGATCGCAGGCGAAGGTCCGCATCGCGCGCGTTTGCGCGCTGCCGCAGATCGAGCCGGTATCGGTGCTCGCGTGCACTGGGTCGGAGAGCTGTGCGAAGATGAAGCCCCCGGCGTCTACTCGTCGGCGACCCTGGCGGTGCTCGCCAGCGCCGATCCGCGTGCTGCCTTGCTTGCGCGACTGCTTTCCTGCGGCGTGCCGATCGTTGCCGAAGCGGGCGGACGTGCAGAATTCCTGGTGGGCGACCAATGCGGCGTTACGGTGTCTCGCGGCGCCTGGGCTTCGGGCCTTAGCCTGGCGGCATCGGCCCCCGAATCGCGCCGACGCTGGAGCCTTGAAGCACGTCGCGTCGCGGAATCGACACTGGCCTGGGACCAAGTGGCCCAGTCCTTCGAGTCTGCAATCGGCCGGGGCGAAGAGCGCCTCGCGAGCTGACGCTCGAGAGGCGGCGCGCCTACTTGCCCGTGGCGCGGCGCAGCTCTTCCTTGAGGAACTTCATGTCGCTGGCGTACTGCTTGACGGCAGCGAGCGTCTTGTCGTCGATCTTCGAGAATGCGGCGCCAACCTTGACACCTTCCTCGCGCTCTTCGATCTCCGCCACCGTGGCCAGGGCCTCGACGAAACCCTGCTGCAGCATGGGCATCCGGAACTTGACCATGATCTCGGTGCCGATCGCGAGCAGTTGGCCCATTGCGAATGCATCGAGCTTGGTTTCGTTGCCGTCCCAGGTGAACGAAAGCCCTTGGCCATCCAGGGCACGCATCCGTCCCACACCGCGCCAGTTCTTGCCGAAGGAGTGCCCGTGCACCGGATTGACCGGCTCCTCGCGCGCGCGCTGGGACTCCGACAGGAAGTGCTCGATGCGATTGGCATCCGTGGGGGTGAAGAGCACGGAGGACTCGTCGAACTCGGGAGTGTTCGCTGACTTCGGCGCGGGAGCCTTGGCTCCCGACGTGATCGCCTGAGCGGCGGCATCGTCGGTGTCGTAAATCGGCACGACGCGGTCCAAGCCGACCTTTTCGATCAAGCCGCGGCAGAAGGGCGAGGGCCGCGACAGCGCCAGCTTGCCGCCCTTGGCGCCGCACTGCCGCGATGCCTTGATGATCGCACCCAGGGCCGTGGAGTTGATGAACTTCACGAGCCGAAGATTGAGGATCAGGTTGACCGTGCCCGACGCGACCAGCGCGTCAATCTCAGTCTGGAGGCTGCTGACGTAGTACGTATCGAACTCGCCGCGAAGGTGAAGCACGGCGTGGTCCGCACGATGATCGACGTTGATATGCATGTTCTGTCTGTCGCTCGGGGGCGGGGCTTGGGGGGAGCCAGGGACCCAGGTCAACCGGGTCGTGCGGGGTCCGAGAATTCTCGCCACCATGGCTCCGCGCGCAAGGAATTTCGCGAACTGGCTGCTAGACTCGCGCAGGCATGTTCTGGAACCGCAAGAAGGCGCCGCCGAAACCGGGGGCTCCGCTGCCCGCGACACCCCCGCCGCTGCCCCGCACGTCGGGAAGCGGGCGTTCGAATTCATCGGGCGGCAATTCGGGCCCACCGTCCAGCGTCCAATTTCTGACTGGAGATTCCGACCTTGACCGGCGCTCCGTGGAAGTGCTGCTGGAGGCGATCGCCCGGGTTTCCGAAGCTCGGAACATCGATGAACTGCTGATCGACATTGTCGATCGCTCGATCGAAATCGCCGGAGCCGAACGCGGCCTGTTGATCCTTGCCGATTCGAGCGCGGGGGATTCTTCCCGCGGTGAGGGCGGCCTCACCCTGCGCGTAGCGCGCGGCAAGGGCGGCGAGACCATTGCCGGGGACACGCGTTTTTCCACCAGCATCGTGAAGCGGGTCCTGGATCAGGACAGTCCGGTCAAGGCCACCGTGCAGAGCGATTCGGACGCCCTGGAGCTCGGGCGCTCCGTGTTCGACTTGAAACTTCGCGCGGTCATGTGCGTTCCGCTCTCAGCGCCGACGAATCAAGGCGGTGGCGACGAGCGCGCCGCGCGCGGAGTGCTTTACGTGGACTCCAAGGCCGCGACGCGCGAGTTTTCGGCCCGCGACCTGTCGCTATTTGCTGCGCTCTCGCAGCACATTTCGATCGCCCTGGAGAATGCGCGGCTGCACTTGCACTCGATCGAGAAAACGCGCCTGGAGCATTCGTTTGAACTGGCCAGTGCGATCCAGCGCGGGCTGATGCCGCCGATTCCGCGCGACGTGAGTTCCCTGGAAGTCCACGGCTGGTACCGGCCCGCGGAACGCACCTCCGGCGACTTCTTCGATTTCGTCAAGACCGTGGACAAACGCTTGGCAGTGATCGTCGGCGATGTCACGGGACATGGCATGGGGCCCGCGCTGATCACGGCGGCTGCCCAGGCCAGCCTGCGCTCGTTCCTGCGCGTTGTGCCCGACGTCGGAACAGCGGTCACGATGCTCAACCAGGATCTGTCCGAGCGCGTCGAGCCGGGGATGTTCGTGACGCTCTTGGTCTGCGCCATTCGGGCCGACGGTGATTGCCAGATCCTCAACGCCGGGCACCACGAGCCGTTGCTGTGGCGCAAGGCCAGCGGGACGATCGAGACCGTGAACTGCTCAGGCGTTGCGCTCGGGATTGTGCCCGACGGCACCTATGTGTCTGACGGGCACTTGAACCTGGGAACGGGCGATCTGATGCTCGCTTACACCGACGGTCTGATCGAAGCAGCGTCGATCGAGAATCGAGAAGAACTCTATGGCGAAGAGCGCCTGCGCGCTGAGTTCTCGAGGTTGTGCCTCGAGGGCGCGAGCACAGAGGTGATCGCCAAGAAACTTGCCGAGGACGCCCTGTCCTTTTCCGGCGGCGCCCACGACGACGACATCACGCTAGTGGTGTTGCGACGGACGTGACAGGCGGCGGCCTGATCGTCCGCCGCGCGCGAAGTTATCCGCCGGGGCCAGCCGCAAAGCCCCTGGAGTTGCTGATTCAAGCGGGCCGCATCGTGCGCGTGGGGGAGCGCATTGAGCGCGACGAATCGAATGCGGGCGCGGCGGAGTTCGATGCGGAAGGACTGACCGCGATCCCCGGCCTGATCGACATTCACGTTCACTTTCGCGAGCCGGGACTGGCCCACAAGGAGGGCTGGGAACGCGGCAGCCACGGAGCGCTCCACGGCGGCGTCACCAGCGTGGTCGAGGTCCAGAACAACCCGCCGCTCTCCACTTCGCGGCGAGCGTTGGAGGAGCGCCTGGCCTGCGTGCGCGCGAACTCGCGCGTGGACTTCGGCTGCCTGGCCAATCTGCTGGAAGATTCGCTGCCCGAGCTCGAGGCCATGGCGCCGCTGACTCCGGCCTTCAAGTGCTTCCTAGGCGGCTCCACGGGACTTGGAGGTCAGACCGATCCGCAGACGATACGTCAGCTGTTCTTCGCTGCCGCGCGCGCGGGCAGACCCATCGTGGCGCACTGCGAGCAAGAAGAATTGCTCCAGGCCGGCAAGCTCGCATATCCGCTGGCCAGCGTGCGCGAGCACCATTTGGTGCGCTCCCACGCGGCCGAAACCGAATCGATCCGTCACAGCATCGAATTGGTGCGCGAGTGCGGCGTCGAGTTGCACGTGTTCCACCTGTCGAGCGCCGGCGGAGTCGAACTCGTGCGAGCTGCGCGTCGCGAGGGCTTGCCCGTCAGCGCGAGCACCGGACCGAACTACTTGTTCCTCACCTGCGAGGACGGCGAGCGACTCGGCAACCTGCTCAAGGTCAATCCGTCGATCAAGACCTGGGCCGACCGCGCAAGTCTGCGCGCGGCCCTCGCCGACGGAACGATCGGCGCCATCGCCACGGATCACGCGCCCCATCCCCTGGCCGAAAAGTTGCGCACCTACGCTCACGCGCCTTCCGGTATGCCGTCGGTGGACTTGCTGTGGCCCTTGGTGTTCGAACTCACGCGACAGAAAGTGCTCGAGCCCGAGCTCGCCCTCGACTTGGTGACCCGCGCTCCGGCTCGAGCCATGCACATCGAGCGCAAAGGAAGCCTGTCGCCAGGCTTCGATGCCGATGTGGTGTTTTTCGATCCCGAGGAGACGCGCAGGGTCCAAGGCGTCGAGCTGCCATCCAAGAGTCGCTGGTCGGCCTTCGAGGGAATGGAACTGGCCGGTTTCCCGCGCCACGTGCTGCGCCGCGGGGAGTTGGTTTTCAGCGCGGGGCGCGCGCTCAAGAGCGGGGGTGGTGAACCCTTGAGCTTCGGCCCCGTTGCTCCGCGAAGCGTCTGACACCCAGTCTCAAGATCCCGCAGATCGTCGCCGAGACGCTTTTGCCAACACGCTTTGGGAAGCGGACACTGGGTCGACTGCTCGCCATGGAATCCGACCAAGCCCCCACGGCGCGCTTTCGCCTGCACTCTGGCTTCCTCGAGCGCGTTGCGCACTTCGCGGCCCATGCCGCCGCCCGGCGGCGCACCCCCACGGAGGACAGTCCTGGTTCACGCGCACCCTCGGTCCACGGCAGCGGCGAATTCGCCGGTCGCAGGCGCTACCGTCCGGGCGACGACCTGCGCGCCTTTGACTGGGAAGCCCTGGCCCGCGGCGGGGGCGAACTCGTGCGACTGCGCAGCAACGACAGCAGCGAACCCTGGGCCGTCGTGCTGGATGCCAGCGCATCCATGGCGGTCGGAGATCCGCCGAAATTCCAATTGGCAGGGGAGCTCGCATTGGCTGTTTGCGCAGTGGGGCTGGAGTGGGGCTGCGAGGTTCGCCTGGCTGCGGGAGAGCGCTTCCACGTGCTGCGCTCCCGTTCGGACCTCGCGCGCGCGGCGGAGGATCTCGACGGTTTCTCCTGCGCCGGCCCCGAAGGAATCGAAGGCCAAGCCGGCATCGGGCCGTGGCTGTCCAGCCCAGCATTGGAGCGCGCGCGGCGCTGGATCGCGATCGGCGACCTGTTCGATGTCGAGCCTTCGATCGTCGGACGATTCGCGACGGCGCGCCGGCGCCTCGATGCCCTGTGTGTGCTCGCGGATGTCGAGTTGTCGCCGCTCTCCCACGGACAATCCGGGGCGAGCGTGGAATGGCGCGACCCGGAGCAACCCGTGGGCCTCACGACGCAACTCACAGGGGCGGAACTCGCGCGCTATGGCACCGCGCTCTCGCAGCATCTCTCCCACTGGCGCGCCAGTGTCGCCCGGGCGCGCGGGGTGCTCGTGATCGCACGCGCCGGCGACGCCTTCGAGCCGCACGCGGAACGTTGGATCCGAGGTCGTGGACGATGAGCGCCCTGGCGTTTGCGCAGCCGCACTTCTTGTGGCTCCTGTCGCTCCTGCCACTGTTGTGGTGGCACGCGCGCCGGTCGCGACGCGGCGCAACGCAGTGGACTGGGGCCCTGTCCCTGTGGCGGCGCGCGGTCCTTCCCTCCGACTCGAGCGACGCGCGCAGGCGAGACTCCCTGCCGCGCTACATGCAGGCCGCACTAGGGGCCTTGGCCCTTGGGATTTTGGCCCTTGCGGGACCAGAGCGCGTGGGCGCAAAGGCCCAGGGTCCGCAATGGGTTTTCGTGCTCGATCGCTCACCGTCGATGTTTCTGGAGGTCGAGGGGCCTGCTCCCCGTGTCACGCGCATCGCGCGCGCGATGCAGCTCGCATTGGAGTTGTGCCAGCGCGAGAACGTAGGTCCAGAGCGGCGCGAATGGCTGACGTTTGCAGCGGACGGCGAACATCGCATGCGCGCGGAGCGGCCCCCGGACGAGTGGCTCGCCACCGAATGGGGGATCGGCGCGTCGACGCCCTGGGGGCAGGTCGACACTCCCAGGCACGTCTGGGTCAGCGATTGCTCGCCGGCCATCGCGCCGGTATGGGCCGGGCGCGTGCACTCAGGCGCCGTGCCAGCTCCCGGCGCAATCGCCGATCTCGGTGAGATGGAGTTGTTCTGGGACGGTGCTCAGGTGCTCGAGCGCCCGCGAGTCGGCGCGCGCGCCGGGTTGTTTCTCGGCGCGGAATTACCCGAGGCGATCGCGACATTGGCGCGCCTGTGGGCCGATGGGCGCGGAATTTCCATCGCGAGCGAGTCGGACCGACGCTGCCTCTCGATCGAGAGCGTCGCCACGAACCTGCCGATCGTCGAAGGCCGCGCACAAGGCGTCGGATGGTCAGCGCCTGCGCGCGCAGCGTGCCTCCCGAGGGGCGACGACGGAATTCCGTGGTCGGAATTCGTGGCTGCGGATGGCCCGCGCGGACCGGCGGCGATTTGGCGCAGCGGCAAGATCAAGCTCGCACTTACTTCGCTTGCGGCTGAGGAAGCCGACCCAGCAGCCTTCGCACTTTGCTGGAGCGAGCTCTTCGATCGCGCCCGCGCACCTGACGGGGCAGTTGTCTCCTACGGCGAAAGGGCTCTCCAGGGCGCGCCCCGAGTCGAGCCTCCGCGGGCCCCTCCCTCCGCGGATTCGCGAGAAGCAACCGAACTTGCGGCCCTTCCCGCGCTCCTAGCCGCGGCCCTTGCGCTTCTGTCGCTGCATCTGGCGCGGTCGCGGTGATTTGTATTCCGCGCGAGACATCCGTCCGCGACCCCGTGTGTTTCCGCCTTCACGCCGGCTTGCGCCAGCATTCACTTGGTGGGACTTAGGGCCCGCGCAAGAATAACTTGACCATTTCGCCGGCCCTCGCCGCCGCTGGCTGCGTTGCACCTCCTCGGAAACCATCGAGGTTGCCTGCGTCGGTGCGCCTTGCCAGCAGCGACGATGGCTCGGCGAAATGGCCAACTTGTTCTTGCGCGAGCCCTTCGCAGCGACGAACAGCGCGGACCCGTTCTAGGTTGTGATCTGGCAGTGTCGCACGCGATCGCCGACCAGCGCGCTCTCGCGGAAAGACGTCGGGATGTCGATCCCATGGCCCAGTTCGCGCGCCAACGGAACAAGGAGCGCGAGTTCATCGTCGGTGGTGCTGAGGATTGCCGGCCCTGCGGCGCAGCGCAGCAGCGCGCGAGCAAGTTCTGTGGCGCGGGCGTGCTCCTGCGCAAGCACGCCCCGTCCCGTGGCCAATTCGGTTCCGTGCCGGCCATACAATTCGTCGTGGAGTGCCGGGAATGCATCTGGATCCGTAAGCACGCTGACCAACCAGGCGTGATCGCAGGTGCCCGCGGCAAACTCGCCCAGGGACCGAGCTGACGGATGCGGCAGGGTCACACCGAAACTCGCTCCCACGCTGCCAAGTGCACGTGCAAGTTCGCGGCTCTCTTCGGTGTCGAGATTGAGCCAGTGAACTTCTCGCCCGAGGACCAGATGTTCAACGAGGATCGGCGCCAGTTCCGCCACTGCGGCGCCGACGTAGACGCTGCGGCGCGGACCCGTGTCCGGGAACATCCGCGCGAGGTCGTTCGCGATCCACAGGCCAGTATCGAGCAGGCGCTCGCGGCGCTCGGCGTCGAAGAACTCGCTGCTGTCTCCTTCGCAGTAAGCGCGGCCCAAGAGCTCCCAATCCAACTCCAAGTCGAGCGCGGCGTAGATCGCACCGAAGAGTTGGCCGGGTTCCTGCACGGGACGGTGCTCAACGCTCGGGTTCACCGACTTCCCCGTGGAAGCGCGTGAACAGTGAAGTCGCGATCAAGCCCACCAGGACCGCGAACCAAAGCGTGCACAGGCGCGTCAACAGCACCGCCGCCGTGGCTTGAGTCTGGGCCACTTCCTTGGTTAGGCCGCCAGCGGTGTACTGCAATCGCAGCACGCGGCCGATTGAAAACTCCGTCATGCCCAGTCCGCCGGGGAAGATGATCAACACGGCACCCGCGACCGCGCCGAGGGCGTAGCCGAAGACTGCTTCAAGGAAGGAGATCTGGGCCTCGCCGCCGAGCACGTTGGCGATGATCCAAAAGCCCGTGCACTCCAGGCCCCAACCGACGACGGAGATCAACGTAGGCAGCACGATTTCGCGCGGCGCGAGCAGCGTGCGCGTTGACTCGAACGAAACTTCGACGCGCTCGGAGATTCGCCAGAGGTAGGGCGTGTGCTTGAGCACCCGCGCGGTGAGGCGTGCCACGGTGCGGCTGCCTGCGAGCGCCAGGCCAACACCGCTCAGGGCGAGCGTCAACCAAAACACCCATTGATACTCGGGATAGCTCGCGATGCCGCCGAGAGCGATCAGGATCAGGTACGCCAACAAATCCGTGAAGCGCTCCGCGATCACGATCGGCGCGCTGGTGTGGATCGGCGTGCCCACCAGGCGCTTGAGCAGGAACGACTTGAACACCTCGCCCAGTTTTCCGGGCGTGACCGACAGCGCGAAGCCCGACAGGTACACGAGCCACGAGGCGCGGCGCTCGACCTTGATGCCGAGCAAGTTGAGGTAGCGCTGCCACTTCCAGAAGCGGATGGCGTAGTTCGCCAACGAGAGTCCGCACGCCACCGGCAGCACCCACAGGGGCAGGTTGCTGACGGCGTTCGCGACCTTGCCTGCGTCGGCCCAGAGCACAATGCCCAGGTACACGAGCACGCCGAGCAGCACGCCGCCGATCAGACGGCGGCTGAAATTCTTGGGAAGTGCCACGGTGGAAGTCGGTGGGGCTCGCTGGTCCGAGTGGCGCTCAACTCGCGCGTCGTTCGCTGCGCCTTGAGTACCAAAGAAAGATCCCCGCGGTGGCGCTGGCAGCCAGGGCCAGTGAAATCCAGGGCCCGAAGCCGAAGAGTCCAGGGCCAAGGAAACCGAACAGGAGCGCGCTCCCCAGGGCGAGCAACACGTAGGGGGTCTGGGTCCGCAGGTGGTCCGCGTGGTCGGCACCCGCGCCGATCGAGGCCGACAGACTCGAGTACGACAGCGGCGACAGCAAGGCGCCGGCGACGCTGCCCTCGAGCACCGCGGCTAGCGACATGACTCCGAGCACCTGCGCGCCTTGAGCGAAGTCAGGTCCGACGGCCATGGCGAGCCCGGTGGAGAGCGGCACGCAGAGGGCCAGTGCCGCCGTTGCCGATCCGAAGCACAGCCCGACTCCGGCGCCCAGGCAAAACAGGAGCGCCGGCAGGGTCTGCGGTGCCACGCGATCGCCGAGGGTGCCTGCCAAGACTTCCGCCGCGCCCAGACGAGTCGAAATCAGGCCCACTGCCCAGGCGCCGAGGATCAGCAGGGCGGGCCGGATGGCCGCGCGCAGGCCGCGGAGGAGGGCCAAAGGTACTCCGCGCTCGGCACCACCGAACGCGCACAGGGCCAGGGCCACCACCAGGGCGAAGAGAGCTGCGATCAACGAAGCGTCTGGATTTGTCATGGCTCCGACGACCGCGGTCCATCCGGCGCGGTCCGCGAGAGCGAGCTCGCCGCTGAAAGCGCCGCCGTCGCGCAGGCCCTGGGCGAGCAGCGCCAGAGCGAAAACAGCGAAGGGCGCAGTGGCGCGCCAAGCCTCCAGTGCTGTGCGCGGATCGGGCTCGGGCGCGGCAAAGACCCGGCGAGCTTTGGGCGCATTGGCGCCGAGACCCTCGCGGGCGCGGCGCTCGGCCCCGAGCATGGTGCCGAAGTCGCGCCCGCTCAGGATCACCGCCAGGCCCAGGCCCAGCGTCAACCAACAGAAGCTGCGCCAGGGAAGGGTCTGCAGCCACAACTCCGTGGGGGTCATGGCGCCGGGGGCGTGTGTCGATGCCAGCTCGAACGCGTAGGCCGACCAGGGCGAGAGCAGGCACAGTCCGAGCACCGCGCTCGAGGTTGAATCCAGGATCCAAGCGAACTTCTCCGCGGACACGCGCGCGCGGACTGCCGTGGTGCGCAACATCCAACCGAGCGCGACACCCTTCCCCGGTGCTTCGAAGTAAGCGCAGGCGGCGACGATCCAAGTTACCCACTGTGCACGGCGTGCGGTCGTTGCGCGCGCGCTCAACCATGCGGTCCAGCCCCCGAGGCCGCCGTTGCGCGCGCTGATCGCCCAGCTCGAAAGCAGGGCGATCATCGCGGCCATGGGTTTCCATGCCGACGTCGAGGCCAGTTCCTCAAAGACCAGCGCAGCGAGCTGAGAGGGGAATCCCGACCAGGATTCCGGCGCGCGCCAGGGCTCCGCTGCGACCAGCAGCGCCGCCCCAAGGCTGAGCGCCGCAAGGAGCGCCATCAGTGGCCGGCGCCAGAGCAGGATCAGCGTGATAGCCGCCAGTGCAGGCAACAGCGCGCGGCGATCGCTGGGGGGCGATGGAATCGAAGCGCGCAGATCCAGGCCGCCGGGCTCGCGAGCGTGGGCGCTAAGGCGACCGTCCTCTAGACTGATTAGTAGGTGCACGCCGCCCTCCACGGCGACTCCCTCTCCTGCGAGCTCCAGGTGGCGACCGCGGCGAACAGCGCTGTCGCGCAGCGCGGCGACCACGGCCCGTCGCGCGCGGCCGTGAATGGTCAGATCCTCGCTGCCCTGGCCCGGGATACTCATGCGCACCCCGCCCAAGTTCAGGCGCGTGACGGCGGCCGTCGGTCCGGGGCCGCCTTGGGGATTTGCGGCGAACTCGACTAGATGGTCCCCAAGGGATCCCTGACCGCCGTCGACCGTTGCCTGGAACAGGTTCCCGATGCGCCCC
>CANKOY010000052.1 GCA_947484275.1 Planctomycetota bacterium
CTGAGCGCGAGGGGCAGTCCTTGCGCGGGCAGAAAGTGGGATGAAATCCCATGGCGGATGGACCTCGTGAAAGGGCGACCCGACTACGACTGCGGAAATCACGCCTCGTGGCGCGGATTTCGGATTTAGGGCCCAGCCATCGGGGGCAGGATCACTCGGGCTGCCCCAGGAGCGCGACGACTTCAGCCCTCCTCAGGTCGCGCAGCTTTTCGTTGGAGGCTTCGAGATTCAGGCGCAGGAGGGGCTCGGTATTCGACATGCGGACGTTGAACCACCACCACTCGGCGGACTTCAGGTCGCCGAATTCGACGGTGATGCCATCAAGTTCGTCCTGACGGCCGCCTGCGTAGCGAGTCTTGAGCGCGGCGATTGCCGCCGCCTTGTCCTCCACGTGAAAGTTGATCTCGCCTGTGGAGAAGTAACGGCGCAGTCCCGTCGCGCGGGTGGAGAGTGAGGCTCTCGGCTCGCGCGAGAGGAGACTGACGGCCGTCAGCATTGCGATCACGCCCGAATCGCTGACGAAGTTGTCGGCGAAGTAGAAATGGCCCGAAAGTTCTCCGCCGAAAATTGCGCCGTGGTTGCGCATCGTGGCCTTGATGAACGAATGGCCCACGCGGTCGCGCAGGGCGACGCCGCCGGCCTTTTGAATCTCTTCCTTGACTACCCACGACGAGCGCAGGTCGTAGACCACGGGACGCGCGGGCTTGCGACTCAAGATGTCGCGTGCGAGCAGCGCGGTCATCAAGTCCGCGCTGACGGTGCGCCCGGTTTCGTCCACGAAACAGCAGCGATCCGCGTCGCCATCGAAGCCCACGCCCAACTCGACTCCAGACGCGCGGACCAGCTCGCGCACCGCGTCGAGGTTCTCTTCCTTGATCGGGTTCGCTTCGTGGTTGGGGAAACTGCCGTCGGGCTCCATGAACAGCGTTTTCGCGCGCAGAAGCGGCACGCGCTCCAGAATCGCGGGCAGGGTGTAGCCCGCCATGCCGTTGGCAGCGTCGATCGCGATTGTCACAGGCCGCTCCAGCCGCGCGAAGGCGGCCACGTGATCGGCGTAGGCGCTCAAAAGCTCGATATGGGTCAGATTGCCGCGCTGCTGGGCAACGGGCGGCTCGGGCTCGCGGGTCATGCGCTCGATGTCGAGGATGCCGTTGGCCGCGGAAATTGGCCGTGCGCCGCGGGAACACAATTTCATCCCGTTGTATTCGCCGGGATTGTGGCTTGCGGTCACGCACAGTCCGCCGTCCACGTCCTGCGAGCCGATGGCGAAGTAGGTCATTGGCGTCGAAGCGAGGCCGATGTCTACGACATCCGTGCCTTCATCGCGCATGCCCTCGATAACGGCCGCCGCGATCTGCGGCGAGTGGGTGCGCATGTCGCGGCCCACCAAGAGGCGCTTGGCCTTGAGCAACCGGGCGAAACTGCGACCGATCTTGCGCGCGAGCGCCGGGTCTAGCTCCTGCGGCACCAGTCCGCGAATGTCGTAGGCCTTGAAGATTCCCATGGAGCGTTATTCGTGGTGGATCAAGTCGCGCGGCTGGCCGCGAAGAGTGGCCGAGCAGGATACACCCCCTTCAACGCGCACCCAAGATCCCGTGGGCGGCGTTCGCCAGCCGCGCCACATCCGCCTCCCCCACATCGAGGTGCGTCACGAAGCGCAGGCTCCTTGGCCCCATGGGCAGCACGAGCACACCGAGTGAGGCAAACGCCGCCGTCAGAGAGTCGACGTTGTGCCGCGGATGATCGACGGCCACCATCACGATGTTGGTTTCGACCTGGCTCGGATCGCAGTCAAGTCCTGGAAGGCCGTGGAGCGCCGCGGCAAGTTGTTTCGCAAGGGCATGGTCCTGGGCCAGACGAGAGACGTTGTTCTCAAGCGCGAAAATTCCCGCTCCGGCAAGCAAACCCGCCTGCCGCATCCAGCCCCCCAGTCGCTTGCGCACGACCATGGCGCGTTGCACGAAAGCCGCATCTCCGCTGATCAGCGATCCCACGGGAGCACCAAGTCCCTTGGAGAGACAAATGGAAACCGAATCCGCGCAAGCCGCGTAGGTTGCAGCATCCACGCCCGAGGCCACCGCTGCGTTGAACAAACGCGCGCCGTCCATGTGGACGGGGATGCGATGTTCCCGCGCAAAGTCCGCAGTGCGCCGCAGCGACTCCAACGCAATAACCTGACCACCGGCGCATTCACCTCCGCCCATGAAACTCTGCTCGACGCAGATCAGCGCAGTTTTCGCGCAGTGGAGCGAATCCGCGCGCAGCGCGCGCGTTAGTTGCGCGGGCTCTAGCGGTCCACGAGGCGAATCGAGTGTCACCGATTGGAGTCCGTGCAAGTAGCCCGCTGCCCCCGCCTCCCAGGTGACGATGTGCGACGTGCGCTCGGCGATGATCTCGTCACCGGGCCGCGTCCACGCGCCGAGCGCGACTTGATTGGCCATGGTGCCCGAGGGCACGAACAGAGCGCGCTCCTTGCCGAGCCTTCGCGCCGCCAGCTCCTCCAGACGCCGAACGGTGGGATCTCCGTCGAGCACGTCGTCGCCAAGCTCCGCCCCCGTGATGGCCGCGAGCATGGCGGCGCTGGGCCGCGTCACGGTGTCGCTTCGAAAGTCGCTGGGCCTCAGAGACACGCTGGACCTCAACCTCGGACGCCCGCCTTGGCCAGGCACTCCTTCACGCGGCGCAATCCCTCGCGGATGTTGTCGTTGCTCGACGCGTAGGAAAAGCGCAGGAATCCCTCGCCGAACTTGCCGAAGGCGGTGCCCGACAGGATCGCGACGCCGACTTCGTTGAGCAACTTCACTTCGAGGTCCTTGGACTTCATCCCCGTGCCAGTGATGTTTGGGAAGGCGTAGAACGCGCCCTTGGGCATGACGCAGCGCATCCCGGGGATCGCATTCAATCCGTCGACGATCAAGTGTCGGCGTTCGTCGAACGTGCGCATCATCGCCTCCACCGCATCCTGGGGCCCGAGCAGTGCTTCGCGACCGGCCATCTGCACCGGCGCGCTGGCGCAGGAGGTCGAGTTGATCTGCAGGCGCTCGGCGTGGGCCACGAGCTTCTCAGGCCAAATGCCAAAGCCCAGTCGCCATCCGGTCATGGAAAAAGTCTTCGACCAGCCGTCGAGGACGATCGTGCGATCGCGCAGGTGCCCGTAGCTCAAGAAGCAGGTGTGCTTCGCGCCGTCGTAGGTCATGCGCGAGTAGATCTCGTCCGCCAAGATCGTCACGTGCGGATGGGCCTCCAGACCGCGGGCCAGTTCATCGAGCTCTTGCTTGGGCACCACGCCGCCGGTGGGATTGGCGGGCGTGTTGAAAATCAACAATCGCGTGCGCGGCGTGATTTTCGAGAGCACGTCCTTGGCACTGAAACTGAAGCCGCTTTCCTCGCGCAGTTCGATGGGCACCGGTGTTGCGCCGGTGAACCGAATCAGGGACTCGTAAATCGGGAACCCAGGGTTGGGGTACATGATCTCCGCGCCCGGCTCGCCGAACATCTCGATCGCGAAGTTCATCGTCGGCTTGCCGCCAGGCACGATCACCACGTGCTCGGGGTTGACCGAGACGTTCCACTGACGCTGCATGTACTCGCACACCGCCTCGCGGACGACGGGCAGGCCCTTGGCCGGCGTATAGAAGTGCATGCCGTCACGAAGGGCCTTGATGCCCGCCTCGACGATGTTGTCCGGAGTTCTAAAATCCGGCGAACCGATGCCCAGGTTGACGATGCTCTTTCCAGAGGCCTCCAGGGCCCGCGCGCGCGCCAAAACCTCGAAAGCGGACTCGGTCCCCAAGTGGGACATGCGGTTGGCGAGCTTCAAATCAGCGGTGGTCATCGATCCTCCTGGGCTTCCTTGGGGCATTGCGCCCGCCGTGCGGAGCGAAGAGCCTACGGAGAGCTGCCCGCCGGTCAAGCTCGGCGCGCGCGAACCGGGCTCAGCTCGCGTACAGCGTGCTGGCCACCACGGCGGCCCAGGCGAGCGCGTTGATGACGAACATAGCGTCGCCGCCCAGCAAGACGCGCGTGGGATTTCCGCCGCCGCGGCTGGTCTGCACGAGGAACATGTAGCGCGCGATGCCGAAAACGACGAACGGGACCGACCACACCAAACGCGTCGAATCGAACTTTTTCACGGTCTCTTCGGCAACCGTGTACATCGTGTAATTGACGATCGTGGTCGCGGCTAGCACCGTCACCATCTGATCCAAGAAGCCCACCGTGTACTCGCGCAGATTGGCCCGGTGCGCTCCGCGCCCGTCGCCGAGCAAGTCAATTTCCGCGCGGCGTTTGCACAGCGCCAGGAACAACGCCAGGAAGAACGTGCACAAGAGCAGCCAGTGCGAAACCGGCGCCTCGGCCGCCAGACCGCCGGCCTGCACGCGCAGCAAGAATCCCGTGGCGATGCAGAAGGCGTCGATCAGCACCAGGTGCTTGAGCTTGACGCTGTAGGCGAAGTTGAGCGCGATGTAGCCGCCGACCACCGCGACCACGGACCATCCGCCGCCGCCCGCGAGCCAAGCGAGCAACAGTGAAATGCCGATCAGGACCGCGCTCGTGGCCAGAGCCAGGGGCACGGAGACTTCTCCGCAGGCAATCGGACGGCGACATTTTGTCGGGTGGGCGCGATCCTGTTCGACGTCGAGCACGTCGTTGACCAGGTAGATCGCGCTGGCCCCGGCGCAGAAGGCGAAGAAAGCCTGGAACGCGCGCGCCAGATCGCTGTAGCCCTCGGGGTGACTCCGACCCAATTCGCCGTAGGAGAAAACCACGGCCGAGAGAACGAACACGTTCTTGACCCATTGATAGGGTCGCAGCGCTCGCACGAGGGAGAAGATCTTCATCGGGGACGGCGGGACGGCGCCGGTTCCCGCCCCTCATCGGGTCGAGCGCCCGGAGTGCTGGAGCCGGGGGCCCGCAGACAGGCTAGTCGAGCGAGAGCTTGCGCAGAACCTCTTCCTGGGAGCCGGGGCCGACGATCAGGATCTCGTCCTTGGCCAGCTTGCCTTCCTTTTCGAGCAAGGCGATTTCGAAGGTCTGCGCGGCCCCGTCGCCGTAGAGCACGACCGTGGTCGTCTTGTGATTCATCTCACCGCCGTCGTTGTCGTCGGCCACCAGGGGCTCCTTGCCCGAGGTGAACTTCTTCATCGGGAAGCCGCGGTTGTCGCGACCGGCGTAGGACGACCAGGTGCCGTCGAGGGGCGCCAAGTCGAGGTACCACTCTTCCTTCGGAATACCCTCGGTGCCTGAGGGGTTCTTCACCGCCGGGCAGTTCAGGCGGTCCACATCGCGGTTGGTGTTCTCCCAGACCTTCATCGAGATCAGCTCGCCGAAGAAGCGCACCCCAGACTCGCTGGGGTACTTGTCGTACTTCATCTTGTAGAGCATGAAGCCCTTGTAGATCTCCTCCATGTTGCGCTTGCAGGCGGTGACCTCAGCTTGATCGAAGGCCGCTCCGATGCGCGGCAGGAGCGCCACGGCGAGGATGCCGATGATCAGCATCACGGCCAGGAGTTCGACCAGAGTGAAACCAGCGCGGACGGCGCGGGCGAGAGGACGGCGGAGTTGCATGGTGAGTTCAGCCCTGGGGGCTGGGGCGGACTTCGTAGGAAGCAGGCGCAGGGGTTGTAACCCATCAACTGGCCTGAGTCACCGACGGGAGTGCGCCGAGCGCCCCGGGAAGCAGCGCCGCCCCGGCCGTTCCAGATGGGAACGGCCGGGGCGGGCTGGAGGCGCGCTCGAGCGGGAAACCGTGCGCGGGGCCTACTTGGCCTTCGCCGCCACTGCGCCCGCGGCCTCCTTGAGGGCCGCGATACGGTTGGTCTTCTCCCAGGCGAACTCGGGCCGACCGAAGTGGCCGTGGTAGGCGGTGCGCTCGAAAATCGGCTTCTTCAGGTCGAGGTCGCGCACGATCGCCGCCGGGCGCAGATCGAACACCGTGTTGATCGCCGAGGCGATCAGCGCCTCGGGCACGCTGGAGGTGCCGAAGGTGTCCACGCGCACCGAGAGCGGTTTCGCGACGCCGATGGCGTAGCTGAGCTGCACTTCACAGCGCTTGGCCAGGCCTGCGGCGACCACGTTCTTCGCCACCCAGCGCGCGGCGTAAGCGGCGGAACGATCGACTTTGGAAGAGTCCTTGCCCGAGAAGGCGCCACCGCCGTGACGGCCCATGCCGCCGTAAGTGTCGACGATGATCTTGCGTCCCGTGAGACCGCAGTCGCCGTGGGGTCCGCCGATCACGAAGCGACCGGTCGGATTGATGTGGTAGATCGTCTTGTCGTCGAGGTACTTGGCCGGGATCACGGCTTTGATCACGTCGGAGATCACCTTCTTCTCCAAATCGGCGTGTGCGATGTCGGGCGAGTGCTGGGTCGAGATCACCACCGTGTGCACGCGCACGGGAACATCGCCGTCGTACTCCACGGTGACTTGACTCTTGGCGTCGGGACGCAGCCAGGCGATCGCGCCCGACTGGCGCAGCTCGGCCAATTTTTCCACCAAACGGTGCGAGTAGTAGATCGGGAAGGGCATCAGCACTTCGGTCTCGTCGCAGGCGAAGCCGAACATCAGGCCCTGGTCGCCGGCGCCTTGCTCCTTGTGCAGGCCCTCGCCTTCGGTGACGCCCACGGAAATGTCCTGGGACTGGCGGCCCACGGTGACCATGACGCAGCAGCTGTCAGCGTTGATGCCAAAGGCGTCGTCGGTGTAGCCGATGCGCCGCAGAGTCTTGCGCGCGACGTCCTGGAAATTGACGCGTGCGGCGGTAGTGATCTCGCCGGCGACGACGCACAGACCCGTGGTCACCAGGGTCTCGCAGGCCACGCGCGAAGCGGGGTCCTCAGCCAGGCAGGCGTCGAGGATCGCGTCGGAGATCTGGTCGGCCACCTTGTCGGGGTGGCCCATCGAAACGGATTCGGAGGTGAAGAGTTTGCGGGACGTCATCGTGGGTCGTTCAGGGAGAAAGTGGACGGGAGCACGCGCGAATGGCCAGGAATCGCCCGAGGGGGGCCCCATGACTTCTGCCGCGCGGTGCAGAGCCAGGGAAAGATACCGCCTGCCCTGCGGCCGGGGAAGCGTGGAGACTGGCTCCGGTCGACCGGGGCCGATTGAAGCCGTTTGGGCACGATCAGGACCGAGCCGAGCGGATCACGGCGCGATCAAGCGGGCCAGCGCCGACAGGGTCAACGAGGTGGCTCCTTTTTGGCGATCCACAGCGCTTAGACCCGCGGCGCCCATGCGCCCGCGCGCGTCATCGTCGGCGCACAATTCGCGGAACGCACGCTCCAGTTCCGTGGTGTCAGCGACGCGCCGACTCGCGCCAGCGCCCTCCAAGAGCGCGGCTTCGGTCATGAAGTTGTCGACATGGGGCCCGTAGACCACGGCCTTTCCCTGGGCCGCGGGCTCGAGCATGTTTTGGCCGCCGTGGGCCACGAGGCTGCCGCCGACGTAGACGAGGTCCGCAAGGGCGTAGACGTTTTCCAATTCGCCGATCGTGTCCACGATCGCGGGACGCCGCGGATCGGGCGTTTCGCCGCCGCGCAATTCGCTCAGCAGCTGTGCCTTCGCGCCCAGGGCTGCCAGCGCCTGCTGCACGTCCCGGGCACGCTGGGGATGTCGAGGCACGACAATCAAGCGCGCTTGGGGTGCGCCAGCGAGCCATGCGCGCGCCACGATCGACTCTTCAGGATCGTGCGTGCTGCCGGCGACGATGCGCTTCACGCTGGGCGATCCCCCGAGCAGCGCCGTCAATTGCGCTGGGGCCGTGCGCGCTCCGATGGTCAGTCCATCGGCTTTCATGCTGCCGGTGACGAACACGCGCCCGGGCCGCCGCGACAGGGCGCTGAAGCGCGCGGCGTAGTCCTCGCTCTGCACGCAGAACAGCGAAATGCGGTTGAACTGCGGCAGTGAACGCCGAAACCAGCGGTAGCGTCGATAGCTCTTGGGCGTGATTCGGCCGTTGACGACCGCCACGGGCACGCCAGCGCGATTGCACTCGCGCAGGAAATTGGGCCAGATCTCGAGTTCCATCAGCACGACGCACACGGGCTGCAACGTCTTGAGGAAGCGCCGCGCGACAAACGATGCGTCAAGGGGAAAGCGCACCACCGCGTGCTCGGGGAACACCTGACGCGCAACGGCGAGGCCCGTGCTGGTGGTCGAGCTCAGGACCACTTCCGAGTCTGGGAACTCGGCCAGGATGCGGCGAACCAAGGGCGCGGCGCCCTTGATCTCACCCACGGAAACACCGTGCACAAGGACGCGACGCTTGTGACCGGAAGCAGGCAAGGAGCGCAGCGCCAGGCGCTCGGCCACCATCTGGCGGAAGGCGCGACTCTTGGCCATCCGATAGCCCCACCAGGGAAACGCGAGCAGCGCGGCTGCGATCCAGATCAGGTCGTAGAAGCCGTGCAAGAGCCAGCGCAGGATCCCCGGGTCGGGGTCGGAGCGAATGGCGTGGGAATCGAGGTTCGCGATGGGATTGAGGCCTCCGGATTCGATCGCGCCCTGGCGGATCGGTCCGCGCGCGCCCATGGGCTCAGGCCGTGGGTTGAGGCTTTTCGACCCTGATCCGCAAGGCGAGGCTTGCCACCTCGTCTTCCACCGCGGCGAACAGATTTTCGAACAGCTCGAATCCCTCGCGCTTGTACTCGTTCTTCGGATCCAGCTGGCCGTAGCCGCGCAAGCCGATGCCGGTCTTCAGCGCATCGAGAGCGTGCAGGTGATCCTTCCACTTGCCGTCGATCGCATTGAGCAGCAGATACTGTTCCACGCGTCGCAACGTCTCCTCACCGGCTTCCTGCTCGCGCGCCTCGTACTGCGCGTTCACTTCGGCGACCACCGCATCCCAATTCGGTTCGCTCGAAACCGCGGCCTCGACGGCCGTCTGGGAGATGTCGAAGCCGAAAGTGCGCTGACACCAACCCTGGAATCCCTCGGGATCCTGGCTGTGGACTTCCGCGGCGCGCTTGATCGCCGACGCGAGCATGGTCAGGACCTTATGCTTCAGCCCGACCGACTCGAGCACTTCCTGGCGCACGCCGTAAATCGTCTTGCGCTGCTTGTCCATCACCTCGTCGTACTCGAGCAGCGACTTGCGGATCTCGAAGTTGTAGTCCTCGACCTTCTTCTGGGCCTTTTCGATCGCGCGCGAGACCATCTTCGACTCGATCTGCTGGCCTTCGCTCATGCCCATGCGCTGCATGGCGCTCTTGACCCAGTCGCGATAGAAGCGCCGCATCAAGTCGTCTTCCAGTGACAGGAAGAAACGCGATGTGCCCGCGTCGCCCTGGCGACCCGAGCGACCGCGCAACTGATTGTCGATACGCCGCGCCTCGTGGCGCTCGGTGCCGAGCACGTACAGGCCGCCGAGTCCGAGCACCTGGGCCTGATCCACGTCGCACTCTGTGCGCACACGCGCGCGAACCTCGTCGATCTGCGCCAAGTGCTCGACGTCGCCCTCACGCAGCTTGGCCTCCGCCAAGGCCTCGCGCAAACGCCACTCGAAGTTGCCGCCTAGTTTGATGTCGGTCCCGCGACCGGCCATGTTCGTGGCAACGGTCACGGACTTGCGCGCGCCGGCCAGGGCCACGATGTTCGCCTCGCGCTCGTGGTTCTTCGCGTTGAGCACCTCGTGGCGCACGCCGCTCTGCTTCAACATGCCGCTGAGCAGCTCGGACTTCTCTACGGAAGTCGTGCCGATCAAGAGCGGCTGACCACGCTCGTGAACCTCCGCCACCTCGTCCACAATCGCCTTCCACTTTTCCTTTTCGGTGCAGTAGACGACGTCGTTGCTGTCCTTGCGCGCGATCGGCAGGTTGGTGGGGATCTGGATCACTTCCAGTCGGTAGATCTTGTAGAACTCGCTGGCCTCGGTCAGCGCGGTTCCAGTCATGCCCGCGAGCTTCTTGAACAGGCGGAAGTAGTTCTGATAGGTGATCGTCGCCAGCGTCTGATTCTCTTGGCGCGCCGGGATGCTCTCCTTGGTTTCGATCGCCTGGTGCAGGCCGTCCGACCAACGCCGACCGTTCATTTTCCGGCCGGTGAACTCGTCGACGATGATGATCTCACGCTCCTCGATGACATATTCCTTGTCGATCGTGTAGAGGTGATGGGCGCGCAATGCGTTCTCTAGGAAGTGCGGCCAATCTTCGTTGCCGGGCGTGTAGAACGAATCGACGCCGACCAACTGCTCCGCGGCCTCGATGCCCACCTCAAGCAGCGACACCTGGCGCTCCTTTTCCTTGACTTCGAAGTGCTTGTCGCGCTTCAAGCGCCGCGCGACGCGATCCGCGAGCAAGTACTTGCTGCTGGACTCTTCCGCCGGCCCCGAAATGATCAGGGGCGTGCGCGCCTCGTCGATCAGAATCGAGTCCACTTCGTCGACGATCGCAAAGGTCAAGTGGCGTTGGACTTGATCCTCCAGGCGCACCTTCATGTTGTCGCGCAGGTAGTCGAAGCCGAACTCGGAGTTCGTGCCGTAGACGATGTCATTCTCGTACAGCGGCTTGCGCTGGGCGGCCTGCATGTTCGACTGGATCGCGCCGCTCTTGACGCCGAGGAAGTCGTAGATCGGCTTCATCCACAGGCAGTCGCGCCGCGCCAAGTAGTCGTTGACGGTCACCAGATAGACCGGCTTGCCCGCGAGCGCGTTCAAATACAACGGAAGGGTCGCCACAAGGGTCTTGCCTTCGCCAGTCATCATCTCGCCGATGTTGCCGCGGTGCAGCACGATTCCGCCGACCATCTGCACATCGAAGTGGCGCAAACCTAGAGTGCGCACACTGGCCTCGCGCACCATGGCGAAAGCGCGCGGCAGGACCTCATCGAGCGTCGTGCGGCCGTCCGCGATCGCCGCTCTCCACTCGGCGGTCTGGGCCAGGAACTGCTCCGATGAGAGGCCCTGAGCCCAGGGCTCCAGGGACGCGATTTCGGACACCAGCGGGCCGAGACCCTTGACGTGCCGCTCGGTGTGGCTCCCGAACATGCCTTTGAGCTTGCGCCCCACGCCGTCGCCAAACGCGGACAGCTTGTCGTTGAATGCTTCCCAGTTCATTGATTCAGACAGATCCTCTTTCCCACTCACGCCGGAGGGGGGCAACATTGAACGGGAGCGAGGGCCCGAAGGGAAGAGCGACCCGAATTGGGGCGGCCACTTGCACCCTCAAGGGTGCCTGGCGCTGCGCGAGGGGCGCGAGGTCAGCTGGGCAATCGTCGCAAACAGGAGCCGGCGCGGGTAGGGCTTGTGCAGGAAGCCGTTGATCGGGCCGAGGCGCTCGAGTTGGATCGATGAGGCGGTCGCCATCAGGACTGGCATGTCGTTCAAGTTCGGGGCCGCGCGCACCTGCGCGAGGACCGCCTCCCCATCCAGTGCTGGCAATTCATAGTCGAGTATCAGGAGATCGGGCCGCGGCAGGGACTGCAAGCGCTCTAGCACGCTCTCGCCAGAATGGAACAGCTCAACTTCATAGCCCCGGCCGCGCAAAAGGGCCCCGAGACCGAGGGCAACGCTCTCTTCGTCATCCACGAGGGCAATTCGCACGCGCTTGTCGGATTCGCGCTCCACTGGCGCGAGGTCCTCGCACAACAGGCGCAGGTCGGCGAACGTCGGCAAGGATGCCTTGCACCACGCGGCCTCGATGCGCTCCTTGAGTACACGATTGAATTGCTTCAACTCCTGCCACTGCGCGTAGTCGGGCGCGTTGGCGCGCACGTCGAGGTTGTCGTGGGTATCCACGGAGAAGAAGAACTCGTTGTCCACCAGGTATTCCTGGACGACGAACTTCATGAACGGGTAGCGGCTGTTGCCCAGGCGCAGCACGTAGGATCGCGAACCTTCGATGTCGCAACCGCGCGCGCGTTCGAAGCGCGAGAACAGCTCCTCGAGCGTGCGCGCCTCCAGCACTCCGCTGGCGACTTGCGGTGGCTCCCCTGAGCCGTCAGCGGGCCAGGCGAGTTCGACGAACAGCGCGATCGCTCGCCGCACGTGAGCCGGAGTCAGGTCCTCGAAACGCATGAATGTGGTGGACGCGCGCTGGTGGTTGCGCGCCCGGGAAGCGCGCGGCGCCACATGAGTGTGCATCCAGCGCACGGCCCTTGGCAACCGTTCCCCGAAAGCACGCGCCGATCCGAGCGAACCCTTGCGACCGAATCGCGGCCGGTCAGGAGCGCAAAGCTCGGGCGCGGTCCTTGCGCCAACTTCCGGCCAGGAGCAGAACCGCCCCGACGGAGATGCAGCTGTCGGCGACGTTGAAGGTCGGGAAGTGCCAGTCCCAGTGGGCGAAGTAGACGTCGATGAAGTCGCGCACCTTGCCGAAGGGCCGGCCCTCGGAGGTGGTGAAGACGTTGTCGTGGAGATTTCCGACGGCGCCGGCAAGAACCAGGGCGAAGGCGAAGGTCATGAGCCGCAGGCGCACTGGATTGCGCGCCAAGAGCCAGATCAAAAGCAGCACCGCCGCGCCGCGTCCGTACACCAGAACATGGGTCGGCAGTCCGTCGAAACCCCAGGCCATGCCGGGATTGAGCGAGGTCATGAACGCGAGCCACTGCCCGACCAGCTCCTCGCGCGGATGGCCGTGGAGGTCGTAGGTCACCGGCGCGCCCTCGATCGGCCGCCAGGGCTGTCCAATGCGCGCGAACACGAAGGCCTTGGACCACAGATCAAGGGCCACGAGCCCTGCGACCCAGGCCAGTCGCTGCGCCACGGCTCGAAACGGCGGCCGCGGATCGACTTGCTCGGCCATAGGCTCGGTCGAATCGCTCATGCTCGCGCACCCATTGGCGGTGTCCTTCGCGGCGACGTGGTCAGCGGGCACCATCAGCCAGTTCAGGAGCAGGCTTCGTGGTCATCGCCGGCCAGGAAAGATCCGAGGACGAGCGCTCAGCCACTTCGAAACGCGCCGCGGCTTCAAGCCTGCCCCGCGACGAAGCAGGCTGAAACTTGCTGCCGAATCGCCCCTGGCGGTTCACTAGATGAGATCCCGCTCGGCCTTGCGCTGACAGTCGATGCAGTAGCGCGCGTAGGGCACGGCCTTTAGGCGCTCTTTCAGGATCAGCTGCTGACAGTTCTCGCACAGCCCGTAGTTGCCCTGCTCGATCCGGGCGAGGGCCTCGTTGATCTCACGCAGGGTGTCGCCGTCGCGCTCGAGCAACTCGAGGTTGAACTCCTGGAAGTAACCGTCGGAGGTGTCGCCCGGGCGCGTCTCAAAGCCCGAATCCGAATTCAGCAACTCCTGCTGAAGCTGGGACATGTCCCCCGAAAGCAGTGCCTGGGCCCGAGTGAGGCTGTTCCGGAACGTGTCCAGGTCCTTGGCGCTTAGCTTCTTCGTCATGGCGCGAGCGTGGGGGCCGAATGCCGCGGGGCGCGGAGATGGTGAACTCGATGCAGCTTCGAACGGTCCCTGGGGGGTCGGAATCGAGCATCCCGGGCGGTGCGCAGCCTGCCTATGGCTTGCCGCGGGGGTCGGATGCCGATTTTCACGGCCCCCGTCATCCGCGGCGGCCGAGCATTATGGTGGCGAAAGCTGACCAGTCAAGAGTGATCCGCCTTGCCCCGAGGCCTTTGGCCGTGGACCCTGTGGCCAGTGGCCTTCGGGGCCAATTCCCATGGCCACCCCGGAAGAACTAGCGGCAGCAGAACTCGAGCGCGCCCTCGCGGACTTCCTGATCGCGCTGCGGGTCGAAGCGGGACTGTCGCGGCACACGCTTTCGGCCTACCGCAGCGACTTGCGACAGTTGATCGCCTGGGCCGGATCTCGCGGAGTTTTCAAACTTGCAGACTTCGACCGGGAGTTGATTTACGGCTGGCTCGAGTCCCTGCGGGCCGCAGGACTCGCGACTTCGAGCGTGGCGCGCAAGCTGTCAGCCACCAGTGTCTGGTTCGCGCATCTGGTTGCCGAGGGACGCATTGCAGGCGACCCCACGGCCCTCGTCCGCGCGCCGCGCATGGGACGCTCCCTGCCGAAATCGCTGGAGGTGGGCGAAGTCGAACGGCTGCTGTCGGCCCCGACCCAGGATCAGAGCTTGCCGCCTTGGCGCCAGCAGCGGGACGCCGCGCTGCTCGAGGTGCTCTACGCCGCGGGCGCGCGTGTTTCCGAAGCCATCGGCCTGTGCCTCGACGGCATCGAGCCCTCTCTGCGCGTCCTGCGGCTGTACGGCAAGGGCCGCAAGGTGCGCCTGGTGCCGTGCAACGATCGGGCGCGCGCGGCGCTCGAACTGTGGATCAGAGACGGCCGCGAACAGCTCCCCCATCCGCGGCAGCGGCCAGAAGTTTTCCTGACGCGCAGCGGCACGCCACTGGACCGCACCAACGCCTGGCGCGCCGTGAAGCGCGCAGCCACCGCAGCCTCGATTCGCGGCGCGATTTCTCCGCACACTTTGCGCCATGCTTTCGCCACGCACTTGATTGAGGGCGGCGCAGATCTGCGCAGCGTGCAGGAGATGCTGGGTCACGCGTCGATCTCCACCACCGAGATCTACACGCACGTGGACGGCGAGAAACTCCTGGCCCTGCACCGGCTCTATCATCCGCGCGCTTGAGCGGGCGGTGGCGCGCTCAAGCGTCCGAGTTGGGGCGCGCGAGCCCCTCGACAATGGCGGCCGCAAGCCGCGGACTGATGCCCGGAACGCCGCTCAGGGATTCCGCCGACTCTGCACGCACGCCGGCCACGGAGCCAAAGCGCGAGAGCAGCGCGCGCTTTTTCACCGGGCCAAGGCCGTCGATCGAATCGAGTTGAGAACGAATGCGCCCGCGCTCCTTGCGGTGGTAGCGAATCGCAAAGCGGTGCGCTTCATCGCGAAGGCGTTCGAGCAAAAGGCGCACGGGCGAATTTCGGCCTAATTCCAGCGGTTCCGCGACGCCGGGCAGGAACAGTCGCTCCTCGCTAGCGCCCTTGCGTCGGCCCTGGACGCTGCGTTCGGCCCGGGCCTTGGCCAGGCCCACCATGGGCACCTCGTGTGCGCCGATTTCCGCGCGCGCCTCGAGGGCGCTGGACAGTTGCCCCGCTCCGCCGTCGATCACCACGAGATCGGGCAATTCATTGTCCTTGGCGCCGCGGCGCAGACTGCGGCCGACGACCTCTTTGATCGAGGCGAAGTCGTCCTGGCCCGCCACGCTGCGCAGCTTGAATCGCCGGTAACCGGACTTGTCCAGGTGCCCGGAGCGCATGCGCACGCGGCTTGCAACCGTGTGCCGGCCCTGCAGCGTCGAGATGTCAAAGCAATCGATCACCTCGGGCGCGCCGGGCAGGTCGAGCAAGTCGGCCAGGGCTTCGAGGGCTTCTTCATTGGCCGCTCGCAGGCCGCGCTGCTGGCTGAGGGCGGCGCGCGCGTTGGCGTGGGCCAAGTCGAGCATTCGCCGGCGCTCGCCGGACTGCGGCACGATCCAGCGCGTTTGATCGCCGAACAAACGCCCCAGGAATTCCGGGTCCGCCGGTTCCGCCGAAAGCACGACTTCCTTCGGCGGCGGCGGACGGCCGGCCCCGTAGACGGCGGTGATCACGTTGCTCCACAGCTCGTCGTCTGGCAGCTCCGAGCGAAACCAGTGCGAGCGGCTCTCGCTCATGCGCCCGCCGCGGAACGCGATGCGGTGCAGCAGCGCGTCGGCGCCCGAGCGCACCAGTCCGAGCACGTCGCGCTCCACGGAATCCTGGGGACGCACGCCCTGGCGTTCCACGGTTCGCCGCAGGGCCGCCAAACGATCGCGCCAGGCGCCGGCGCGCTCGTACTCGCGCACTTCGCTAGCGCCGCGCATGCGACTGTCGAGTTCCTGCTCCAGTTCCGCGATGTCGCCGCCGAGAATGCGTTCCGCGCGCGCCACGAGCACGGCGTATTCCTCGCGATTGATCAACCCCACGCAGGGCGCCGAGCACAGACCGATCTGGTGCTTCATGCACGGACGCGAGCGATTGGCGAAGACTGAATCCGGGCAATCGCGCAGAGCCACGACTCGGTGCAGATCGCTGAGTGTGTGCCGCAGGGCGCGCGAATTCGCAAAGGGCCCGAACAAGCGCTGCCGACCTGGGGCATCTGCCTGGCGCGCGCGTTCGTGTGCGCGCACGAAGCGAAAGCGCGGAAATTCTTCCGCGGTGTCGAGCCGCAACATCAGAAACGACTTGTCGTCCTTCAGACGAACGTTGTGGACCGGACGGTGCTCCTTGATCAGCGCGTCCTCCAGGAGCAAAGCCTCCTGCTCCGTGCGCGTGACAATGGTCTCGACCGAAACGGCATCCTCGTTCAGGAAGCGAATCATCGGCCGACCGTCGCCCCCAGGCCGGCGGTAACTGCGCAGTCGCGCGCGCAGGGCGAGGGCCTTGCCTACGTACAGCACGACGCCCGCGCCATCGCGGAACAGGTACACGCCCGGCAGCTCGGACACACCCTCCAGGCTCCAGCGCGGTTCGTGCAACATCGCGAGCATCATAGGACGCAGGTCCCAGGGGATGCCGCCCTCAGATCACAGTTCGGTCGATGCTCGCAGGTCCACCGCGGGGGGCAACCCCTGAGTTTCCCCCTGACAGGCGCCCCGCGGAGCGCCAGACTCGCGCGCGCTCCATGGCTCTCGCAACAGAAGTCCGACTCTACGCGATCGACGCGCGCGCGGTCAGCGACCCGCAGCTTGCCCGGTGGTCCGCGACCCTCGATGGGACCGAGACCACCCGGGCCGAGCGCTTTGTGTTTGAAAAGCACCGCAGGCGCTTCCTCGCGGCCCACGGATTCCTGCGCGAGATCCTGGGCCGAGAGCTGGGTTGTTCACCGCAGGCGATCGAATTCGACTTTGGCGCACACGGCAAGCCGCGCGTGCGAGGTTCCGGCCCGCACTTCAGCCTGACTCACACGGGTGAGCACGCCCTGGTGGCCGTCTCCGATCGGGAACTTGGACTCGATGCCGAGGAAATCCGTCCCGCGCGCGTCGATGCGCCATTGGCGCAGCGCGTCATGACCGATGAAGAGTTCCAATGCTGGACGAAGGCGGAGCGCGTCGAGCAAGTTGCTGCGTTCTTCCGGTTGTGGTGCGCCAAGGAGAGCGTGATGAAATCATCGGGCCGCGGCATGGACCTCGGTCCACAGGGCTTCGCGGTGCTCGCCCCGGGGAGTTTGGACGTCGGTGCGCAGGTGACCGTGGACGGAAAGCGATGGACGGTGCAAGCCCTGGAGGGCGGGCGAGAGTACTCCCTCGCACTGTCGACGGATGGCGAGGCGCGCGTAGTACGCGCCTCGAGCAGCTAACGGCCTTTGCCGAGGTCGCGGAATTCCTCGAACTTGCGGCGCAGGGTGTCCAGTTCGACCTCCAGCTTTTCGCACTTGTAGCGATAGCGCTCGGCCTCCTGCGCAAGCTCAGCGCGCAAAGAAGCCACGCTGGCGCTGTCCGCGGGTGCGATTGGGCGTTCGACGGGCAAACGTTCGAGCTTGCGCGCCTTGCCTTTGGGTTCCTTGGCTTTGGGTTCCTTTCCACCCATCGCGGCGCCCCTGCGATCCGCTCGGACCAGTTCCACGGTCACCAAGTTGCCGCTTGTGGGATCGCCGATCTGAAATGAACTCGCCCCCAGACCCGTGGCCCCATCGATCCTCACGCCATCAACATGGGTGCCGTTGCGCGAAGTGAGGTCGTCCACGACCCAACCGTGGAGCAGCCGCGCGTGGTGACGTGAAATGTCCTTGCGGTCGATGACCACGTGACAGTCGCTGGAGCGTCCGATGATGGCCGTGTCGCCCTCGATCTCGACCTCCATGTCGAGGTCGCCGGACTGTGAGTAGACGTGGAGCTTGAACAAGCCATGGCCTCCGGAATGGACTGCGCGCCTCGCCGCCGCAGCGCGGCGCGGCATACTCCGCTGGAGTCTAGCACTGGCCCGGCGCGATCCGTTACGCTCACCTCGACCTCATCCGGCCCCCACAGTTTCCACCACTTTCGAAGCAATCGCGCGATGAACGATCAAGCAGGGCCTCAGGATTCGGAGCGCAAGGTGAGGCGTCCTGACGAACTCACCACAGGTCCCGTGCCGGCGCGAAAACCCGATGTCGTCCGCGGTCCTGACGGCGTGGACAAGACCGAGGGCCCGCGTTCGGAGATGGCTGAAGTCGAGCCCACGCTGGTCCTCAGTGAGACCCAGAGTCACGGCGACTAACCGACCCTGCCCACGGAGGCCCGCGGGCCGGCGCCGGGAACGGTGGTTCAGACCGCAGCAAAGCCCGCCGCGCCGCGCGAAGGACAGGTAATCGCCAATCGCTTCGTCGTCCGCCGCCTGCTCGGTCAGGGCGGCATGGGGCGCGTGTACGCAGTGCAGGATCGCCAGATCGAGGGGCGCGACGTGGCGCTCAAGGTGCTGCTGCCGAAGTACTCGAAGAACGCACACTTCAAGAAGCTGTTCTTCCAGGAGGTGCGCGCGGCCCAGGAATTCGTCTCGGAGTACATCTGCCAGGTGCGCGACACCGGAGAGACCGAGGACGGGAGCCTGTTCTTCACCATGGACTTGGTCGAGGGCGAGGCATTGCGCGCCATGCTCGACCGCGAAAAGAGCCTCGGCCCGCGCCATGCCCTGGAAATCACGCGCCAAGTGCTGCTTGGATTGCAGAGCGGACACGAGAAGGGCTTCGTCCACCGCGACATCAAGCCCTCGAACGTGATGCTCGCCGCGCGCGTGGCGAAGACCGACGCGAACCCCTATGGCGTCGGCGTGCGCCTCCTGGATTTTGGCATCGCTGGACTGGCGTCTGAAATCGACGAGCGCTCGCGGGCGGGCACGGTCATGTACATGAGCCCCGAGCAGGCGAGCGGCGAGCGACTGGATCCGCGCTCGGACCTGTTCGCGGTCGGCGTGCTGCTCTTTGAAATGCTCTCAGGCCACCGTCCCTTCGACGGATCGACCACGCGCGCACTTGTGCAGTCAGTGCTGGAAACGAACTTGACCGCGCGCCTGGGTGAGATTCCGAATCTGCCCAAGCCCCTGCGCAGGCTGATGGAGCGCGCGCTGCAGAAGGACCGCAACAAACGCTTCCAATCCGCGAGCGAATTCGCCGACGCGATCGCGAAGTCCGCTGCGTACAAATTGCCGCAGAACGTGCCGAGCTGGGCTTACGGCGCGCTGGCGGTGGCGCTCCTGGCGGTAGCGGCGGAGGGCTATGTCCTTCTCAGTCGCTCGGGTGAAATCGCGCGAATTCAGGGCGAGCTCGATCGCGCTGGCGTCGCACGGCTCGACGCCGTCAAGCTCGCGGAGGAGACGAAGGACAGCCAGATTCGCGCAGAGGTCCTGGCGCACGCACAGACGAAATTGGCCGCGGCCGAGGCCGACAGCAAGCGTGTGGAAGCCGAGCGCAGCGCCGGTGACCTCGACGCGCAACTCAAGGCCGCCCAGGCCGACGTAGCGGACAAGCAAAACCAGATCAGCCGGCTCCAGGGGGACCTGATCGACGTTCAGAAGGTCAAGAACACGACCGCCGATCAACTTGCCGCGCTGACGAACGATGTCCGCACGCAGGAAAAGGAAATCGAAAGGCTGAAGGACGAGCGCGACACCGCCATGCGTCTGTCCAGCCCAAAAGGGCTGGTTGCGACCGCATTCGACGCCGTGACCGATCTTGTGGCCGGTGGTTTTGGAGACAGTGCGCGCAAGAAATTGGCGGAATTCGAGGGGTCCGCGGTGTTCGCGAAGGAAGGCCAGCTGAAGGAGTTTCTCCAGGCGCTGGTGGAAGCCTCAGCCAGCATCGAGACGCACACCAAGTCGCGACAGGCTGGCAAAGGCCCGAGACTCTCGGCAATACGCGCGGCGGAGAATTCGCTGCGCGGCGCGCGCGAGGATTTTCCGGCGCTGGAAGTCGCCGCGGGGGAATGGCAATCGGTGCCGCTCGCGGACCAAACCGTTCCAACGCGACTCGCCAACGCCAACGCACTGCTGAACCAGTTGTCTGCTGAGGTGGCGCGGGAGTTGTCAACCTCGGTGGCCGAGGACCTCAGCTCCTGGAAGACCATGGATCTCGGCAATCTCCTGCGCGATCCCGAGCCGGTCTTCGAACATCTCGATCGCTACGGTTGCTCGGAGCATCTCCCTCTGGCCGCGGAAAAGCTGCTCGCATCCCTGAAGCAGGAGATGGCCCCCGGGGATGTTCTGGATGTCGATGCCCTGCGCGGCGCGCGGGCACTCGCTCCATGGGTGCGCCTGCTCGAGAAGGACACAATCTCGCCTCCAAAGGGAACAACCGACGACCTGCGTTTGTTCGAGCTTGCGCAGCGCTGGTACGACGCGGACGACGCGAACGACGCATTCGATTGGAAGCTCGTGGGCCTGGAGCCCATCCATGCCGTGTCCAAGAGTTGGCGCCATGTGCTACAGCTTGAGCACGCCCTGTCGCAGCCCGACTCGGGCTATCCGATCCGACGGCATGGCCAGCAACTGTTTCGACAGGTCGACGAACGCGGCGTGGTCGCGTACGTCGAGGATCAGGACAAGTCCGGTGACAGCGGCACGAACCGCTGGACGATCACGCGCCGGATCGCAGACGCCAATGGGCAGTTCAGCCCCGATTCAAGCGACCTGGTCCTAGAGCGCGTCGACAACGAAATCCGCGTCCCCAAGGGCTCCATGGTCTACCTCAACCTCAAGGCGCGCGGCGGAACCCTGAGCGTCGAGCCCCTTCCCAACTTGATCGACGGCGCTGTTCCTCAGTCGCTGCTCTCAACCTCCGAGCGCGAGGATTTCCGCAAAATCTACTTAGCCGACGGTGGTCAGCCGTGCCTGGTAGTTACCAGTGGTGACATCACGCGTTGGATCTCGCCCAAGTTCGGCCTGGTGCGCGAGAAGATCCTTGGCGGATGGACGCGCGATCTCGTTTACTGGCGCGGCACGCAGTGAACCATCACGCGCCCCTCGCTTCGTTCCGCTCCCTTCCAGTGCGCCGTGCGCCGGCGCCGCGACCCCAGCTTTTCATGGGAACAACCCTCGCGCGTCTTGCCCCGTCCCTCGCCGCCCTCCTGCTCTGCGCCTCCTGCGCCTCCACCGACGGGGAAGTTCCGGCTGGTGGCACGATCAAGAAACCCACGGCGAGCAATGGCTTCGTCTCCATCGCCGCGGTGCCGGGTTTGGTGATCGCCGAGGCACGCTTCGTGGCGAATCAAGAGGACACTTTCGGCGTGGAGCTCACCGAAGACCTCGGCATCGTTCCGGTATTCATCAAGATCGGCCTGCCGAGCACCTCCGGCACGGAGCAGGATGTGCAGCTGAGCCCGGAGCAGATGGACTTCCGCCTGGTGCTGCAGGACGGCACCGCCCTCGAGACCGTGCGCGCCGAGACCATCATCAAGGAAAACAGTCGGTTGAGTGCGGTCATTCGCGGCGATCGCGTGCTCTCCGGTGGCCGCGGCGTCGACCGTCGGCCTGGAACTTTGATTTCCGAGGGTGCCCTGCAGCCTGGATTCCTGCGCCTCTCCGGTGGCGTGAAGGAGGGCTACGTGTATTTCTTGCTCAAACCCGCTGGCGCCTACGAGGTCGAGGGATCATCGGTGGTGCACAGCGTCAAGGAAGTGCACCGGGAACTGGATCTGTCGCGCTCGCTGATGTCCTTCAAACTCACTCGCGGCGGTCAGACGACATCCTTCTTCATCGGCGTCGCGCGCTGACCCAGGCCCCACGGACATTCCCATGTGCACCTCATTTCATTTCCTGGGACTGCGACTCGCGTGCCTGGCGGCGCTTCTTCTGTGGAGCCTTGCGGCCTGCTCCTCGGTCAATCCATACGAGATGAATCGCGAGTTGCTGAGCGCTTCTTCGAAGCAACTCAGCTCCGACAACGCTGCGGCTGCGACGGGCCATGCCGAACAGCTCGTGGCCGGCCGCGCGGCAGATGGCTCGGAGTTCCGTCTGCAGCGCTTCTATGCCCTGTACCTGCTGACCCAGGCCCATGTCCGAGGTGCCACGCATCAGTCGTTCCTGGGCGGCGCCGGTGGTAAGTCGTCCATGGGCTCATCGCGCAACACAGACGTCGCGCACCTCGTGGCGGCCACCTACTACGCGGGGCTCGCCCGCGACCTCGCCGAGGGCGCGCGATCCGATCGGCGGATCGTCCAGGACACAAACCTCCTCCCAGCGGATCTTGAATCGGTTTCCGTGGAGGATGCGCTGCTGCGTGTGGAGCTGATCCGGCTGGTGGCCCTCAGCCGACTTGGATTTGTCTCCACGTACCAAAGCGAACTGGAAAATCGCACGGAGCTGCACCAGGCCGAGAGCTGCGACGAGGCGCTACGACGCGCGGGACTAGAGGCCGAATTGGTGCCATGGCTTTACTACACGGTGTTCAGCCATTTGAAGGACAAGAACGACATTGCGGCCTACACCTTTGGCGCCAAGGCGCGCGTCAGCGGGGCGGCCAAGGCCGATGCGATCCCAGTGGAGCGCCTCAACGAAATCGTGGAATGGGTGCGCGGAAAGGCGGACACCGCACGACTCGACTTCTGTTGCCAGCGCTGTCGCAAGCCGTTCCTCGTCGACAACCTGAGCTGCATGGACGACAACACGCCGATCACGACTTTTTTCCCGCTGAAACGCTGAAGGCGCGCCGCTACCTCGACAATTCGATCCGCTCGAGCGTCGCCAGACGATCGCGCCACTTCGCCGCCTCTTCGAATCGCAGCTCGTTCGCGGCGCGCAACATGTCCTCGCGCACTTTGTAGATCTCTCCCCGGAGGCGTTCGATGGGCCAGGATTCGGCGGCGTCGCGCGACTTGTCCCCCGCCGCGGCCGTCGGCGCCAGATCGACGTAGTCCATCTCGTACAGGGCCTCGATCCCGTCGCGGATCGGCTTGAGAATGGTGCGCGGTTCGATGCCGTGGAGCGTGTTGTAAGCCGTTTGCGCCGCGCGCCTGCGCTCGACCTCGGCCATGGTGACGCGAATCGACTCGGTAATGACATCTGCGTACAGAATCACGCGCCCCTCGACATTGCGCGCCGCGCGGCCGCAGGTCTGAATCAGGGACGTCGTCGAGCGCAGGAAGCCCTCTTTGTCCGCATCGAGTACGCACACCAGGGCGACCTCGGGTAAATCCAGCCCTTCGCGCAGCAGGTTGATACCCACCAGGATGTCGAATTCGCCCAGGCGCAGATCGCGCAGGATCGACGAGCGCTCCATGGCGTCGATCTCCGAGTGCAAGTAGCGCACGCGCAGACCAAGCTCGGAGAGATAGGTGGTCAATTCCTCCGCGGAGCGCTTGGTCAAGGTCGTCGTCAAGACGCGCCAGCCCGCGGCGATCGTGCGCTTGACCTCGTGCACTAGATCGTCGATCTGCGTGCGCGCCGGCCGCAGTTCGATCTTCGGATCGAGCAAGCCAGTGGGCCGCACGATTTGCTGGGCCACGCGGCCGCTGGAGTTCCCAAGTTCATAGGCCGAAGGCGTCGCCGAGACGTAGATCGCCTGGCGAACCAGGGCCTCCCACTCCTCGAAGCGCAGGGGTCGATTGTCCAAGGCGCTCGGCAGGCGAAATCCGTGCTCCACCAGCGTGCCCTTGCGCGATTGGTCACCGCGGAACATGCCGCCGATCTGCGGAACGGAAACATGGCTCTCGTCGACGATGACCAGCCAATCCTCGGGGAAATAATTGAGCAGCGTGAAGGGCGGTTCACCCTGGGCGCGGCCGTCCATGAAGCGCGAGTAGTTCTCGATGCCGTTGCACACCCCGACTTCGCGCAGGAGCGCCAGATCGTGCCGCGTGCGCGACTCCAGGCGCTGGGCTTCGACGAG
Organism: Planctomycetota bacterium; assembly: GCA_947484275.1. Taxonomy (GTDB): domain Bacteria; phylum Planctomycetota; class UBA1135; order UBA1135; genus JADJQU01. The sequence continues at coordinate 23,719 of CANKOY010000052.1, forward strand.
CTTGTTCGAGCGCCGCAGATGCTCCAATTGCAGGTTCAATTCCTGCTCGATTCCCTCGCAGGCGCGCAGGACCCGGTCCTTCGGCGTGACATAGTGGCCCGCCGGATACAGAGTCGCGCGGGGCAATTCGCGCAGCACCTCGCCGAGCAGTGGATTGACCTCGACGAGAGCCTCGATCACATCGCCGAACATCTCGATGCGCAGCACGCGGTCCTCCTCGTAGATAGGAAAGACCTCGATCACGTCGCCGCGCGCGCGAAACGTCCCGCGCCGGAAGTCCAAGTTGTTGCGCGCATACTGCATCTGCGTCAGGCGCCGCAGGAGGTCCTCGCGCTGAATCGAATCTCCGGCCTTCAGGGTCAAGGCCATCTCGGCGTACGCATCGGGATTTCCCAGACCGTAGATGCACGACACCGACGCGACGATCAAGACGTCGCGGCGTTCGAGCAGGGAACGCGTCGCCGAGTTGCGCAGGCGTTCGATGTTCTCGTTGCGGCTGGCGTCCTTCTCGATGTAGGTGTCGCTCGAGGGCACGTAGGCCTCGGGCTGGTAGTAGTCGTAGTACGACACGAAGTACTCGACGGCGTTGTTCGGAAACAGCTCCTTGAACTCCGAGTACAGCTGCGCCGCCAACGTTTTGTTCGGCGAGAGGATCAAGGTCGGCCGGTCCAAGTCCTGAATCACCGCCGCCGCGGTGAAAGTCTTGCCCGAACCAGTGATTCCGAGCAGCGTCTGGTGCCTGGCACCGGCGCGCACGCCCGCAACAAGGCTCGCGATCGCGGCGGGTTGATCGCCGGTGGGTTCGAAGGGCGCCACGAGATGAAAATGACCCGGTCGCGGATTCTCGACGGGCACGCGCGGCTCAGCCGGCGCCGGCGATGCCGAGGCAGACACTTTCGCCTGCCCGGGCGTGGGCTGCGAGGCGCCGTCAGCGGACCCGCGGCCCGCGCCGCGCCCTGGTTTCGAGCTCGATCCACGTTGAGGACGCGCCATGGCTGAACTGTAGCGGGCTGGGCAAGAAATTCCTCTGGTCCCAGGGCCAGATGCCGGCCCTGGAGCGCGTGCGACTTGTGGGCCGCGAGGTGGAGTTCTACGCTCCGGGTCTCTTTGCACAGTCGCGGTTGCCTCAGCTCCATTCATAGGTAGTCCGCCGCTGGCCCGGTCCATCGGTAACACGGCTCTTCGGCAGTCCCTCGTTCGCGTCCCTGTGGGCGCCCCTCCTCGCACCTCCCCCATGCTGATCGAATGCTCGTTCTGCCACGCCACGGCCAAGATCTCCGAGGACAAGGAGGGCGCCAAGGTCCGCTGCTCGGAGTGCGGCAAGGTGTACGTCGCCCGCGAAAAGGGCAGTCGCGCCAAGAAGGCCGGCTCGGGCATGAGCCCGACGACCATCGGCATCGGCGCCGGTGCCATTGTTGTCATTCTGATCTTCGCGGTCATGGCCAGCCGCTCCAAGCCGGCTCCGCCCCCGGCTCCGCCCCCGGTGGTCCAAGCACCCGTGGAAGTCGTGGACCACAGCGGCTGGAACAGCGAGATCGTGAAAGTCGTCCGCGGGGTCTACGACTCAGCTCTGGCCCAGAACACGAACGCGCTGACCGCTGCCCTCGACGGCCCGCGAATCGCCCAGAGATTGACCGAGCAGGATCCGGCGAATCCCGTGGACTTCGCCGCGTTCGGTCCCGTGGAGCGCCAGACTTTCATCGACGGCATCGCCGAGCAGCTCTCGCGCGGGACCGACGAGAACTCCCCGCACCTTTGGAAGCCCTTCGAGGGCGGCATCCTGACCTTTGACTTGCTCGATGTCGTGGTGCGCATCTCCGCCGACAAACGCCAGGAGGGCGCTGCCGCGGGCATCGCTGAGACGCGCAAGTTCGACTGGCACCTGACGCGGCCCACTGCGGAAGCCAAGTGGCGCGTCTGGTCCTGGGAACGGTTCATCAGCGAGGAGGAACGCCGCGCGCTCAAGGCGAACAAGCCGAAAGTGACGCGCGTCACCACCGCCGACGGCGGCAGCCTTTTCCAAGCAGAGATGCGCCGCCTCGATCCCTACCCTGGAACGCCGCCGGAGCAGGTGGTGCAGATCGAGAAACTGATCGCCACGATGACCGACCTCACGCTGCGGCCCAAGGACGCCAACCTGGCGCGCGACGAGGTCGTGGCGATCGGCCGGCCGGCGATCCCGCTGCTGCTCAACAAATTCTTCGAGATCCAGATCGTCGAAGATGCGGACCATCCTTCCCTGACGCAGTTGGCCATCGTGGACTCGACGCTCCAGCGCATCACGGGCTACGAGTCGAGCTTCACGCCCCTCCCCGGTCAAACCGAGGAGCGGCGCACGATGGCGCTCAAAGCTTGGTTCGCCTGGTGGGAGCGCAAGGGCCAGAATTTCACTGCCCCTAAGGTCCAGAAGGACCTCCTGGAGGACCTGATCGTCCCGACGGAGCGCGACAAGCGCGAAATCGAAAAGGCCAAGGGCGGCGGGCTCTAGCAGCCCGTTGAAAAAGTCCCGTCGCGAGGCGAGGCGATCTTCGTCGTGGCTAGGAACGCGACGGAGGGACGGCGGAGGCGGCCTTCCTGGCCGCTGAGCACGGCCCGACGAGCGTGACGACGCCACGGCGAAGATCGCGAAGCCGCAGCAGGGCAC
>CANKOY010000053.1 GCA_947484275.1 Planctomycetota bacterium
CGACCCTGCGCCAGTGCAATCTCGGCTTCGCGCAACTTGTGGATGATCTGCTCGTCGGTGTGGCGTCGTTTCCTGCCCATGTCTGTCTCCCTGAGGTTGGGGCCCAGATTCTATGATGAGATCTGGACCGGTCTGAGGGGGGCATGTCAGAACCACGGGACCCTGCGATCGTACATGGACCTGGGCGCGGACTGGGAACTCGACACAGGGCTCTACTGGACCGATTACTTGGAGTTCTGGGACAACCCGTCGATCCTGCGCGTTGACGTGCGCATGGGATGGAGGCCGAACTCGCACGTCCTGTTCAGCCTAGGCGTCCAAAACGCCCAGGAAGAGCAGCATCCAGAAGCCGGAGAGAATATCACCGGCTTTGGCGGTGAAGTCCGTCGCAACGTGTACGCGTCGCTGCGGATGAGCTACTGAGCCGAGCGCGCGGACACGACCGCACTGCCGACCTTGTGGCCGCTGATCCAGGCCCACAGGAAATTGAAGCCGCCGATCCGTCCGCAGACGTCGACGATCTCACCGGCGAAATAGAGCCCGGGAACGAGACGGCTTTCCAGCGTCGCAGTGCGCAGCTCAGAAAGCGGCACGCCTCCGTCGGTGACTTCCGCGGTTCGGTAGCCTTCGTTGCCGGCGACAAGCAGCTCGCATTGACACAGTTCGCGCAGCAGTCGTTTGCGGCCCTCGCGCGAAAGCGACGCCAATGAGGTTTCCGGGTCGAGCCCCGAGCGAGCGATCAACGCCAGGGCCAGTCGCCGAGGCAGATGCTCGCGCAGGATCGCCGACACCGTAAGGCGTCCTCCGCGGGAAAGCAGCGCTTCCCATTCGGGCGCCCCGTCTCCGAGCCACGCAGCTTCCATCCGCGCGCGCTCGCCGCTGGGAGCGGCGAAGTTCCAGGAGACATCTAGCGCCACCGGACCGCTGAAGCCCTTGTGTGTGAAAAGGAAATCGCCCGCCTGTGAATCAACCTTCTTGCCGTCGCGCAGCACGTTGAGGCGCGTCACGAGCGACAGCCCGGCCAGTTCACCCCAACGCCCATCCTCGGCGAGCAACGGCACGAGGGCCGGATGCAGAGGCGTGACCGCGTGACCTAAGTCGCGCGCGAAGTCAAACCCGCGACCGTCGCTGCCGGTCTTGGGAAGCGACAGACCGCCCGTGGCGATGCAAACGCACTGCGCCGCGATCGCGCGGCCATCGTCCAGGTCGATTTCGAACCGTTCGCTACCGGGCTCCCCCACTCTGCGCAGCCCTGCCACACGAGCATTGCCCACCAACGCGGCGCCGGAGCGCTCCAAGGCTGTGAGCAATCCGACCACGACTTCGCGCGGGTCGTCGCTTACGGGGAAGACCTTTCCGGTGTCCTCCACCTTGAGCGGAATTCCAAGCTCCACCTCGAAGAAGGCGCGCACGTCTTCCAGTGGCCAGGACTGCAACAAGTTGCGCACGGTGTTCATCGAACCGCGCGTGTGGAAGTCCGCCCACTCCATGCGCGAAGGCAAGACGTTGCAACGGGCACCGCCGCTGACGCGGATCTTCGCGCCGGGCGACTTGCGCGTCTCGAGCACAAGCGTGCGCGCACCGCCGCGCGCCGCGAAAATGCCGGCCAGAAGACCCGCGGCTCCTGCTCCGACGACCACGAAGGGCCAGACTCCGCCGGGGCTGGGCGGAATCTCAGTCGGACTTTCGTGAACCTCGAAGGCGCTGATGATGTCCTAACGGGGAGTTCGAGCCGCGAAAGTCAGGGAACTCCGCTCGGGAGCGAGAGCCCAGACACGCCTTTGGAAGCAGTCGCGCGCCGGCCCATGGGAGCTCGGCGCGCGCGCGGCTCACCAACCGCCGTCGTCGTCTCCGCCGCGCCCGCCGCGACCGCCGCCGTCGGAGTCGGGACGACGGCGCTTGCCGCCACCCTCGCCACCACCGTGGCCACCACCACCACGACCACCGCCGCCACCGCCGCCACCGCGACCGCCGCCGCCTCCACCACCACCGCCGTAGCCGCCGCCACCGCCGCGACCGCCACCGCCGCCTCCGTAGCCGCCGCCACCGCGGCCACCACCACCGCCGCCGCCACTGTAGCCACCACCACCACCGCTGTAGCCGCCACCACCGCCGCCGCCCTCACGGGGAGCTCGCGGTGCGAAGCCGCCGCCGCCGCCGCCGCCGGGCGGACGCGAAGTCTTCTCGCGCGCTTCGTTGACCGTCAGGCCACGGCCTTGGATGTCGCGACCGTGCATGGACTGGATTGCAGCTTGCGCCTGCTCGGCGGTATCGAGCTCGACGAAGCCGAAGCCGCGGGACTGTCCGGTCATACGATCAGAGATGATCTCGACGTATCGGATGGCTCCGAACGACGAGAACAATTGCTCCAGATCCTGCTGAGTAAATGTGAACGGCAGATTGCCGACGTAAAGCCGATTGGCCATCGATCGAAGACGGTGAGCTAGGTTGCCTGGCGATCGCGCGCACGACCGCAAAAATTGAACTCGAGGAACGCCGCGGCCCGCTGCCTGCCAGGAGGTCCTCCCACGATGCGTTCAGGATAGGGGCCTTCGCTCGATCTGGTCAAGGCGCCTGCCCGCCCGGCCCACTGCCCGCATGGTGCTCAAGGGCGCTCCATTGGGCCCCCGGTGCGGTTGCCCAGGCGACTGGCGCGCTATTCCAGCAGGAAATCCGCGCTGCGGATCAGCGCCGGGTCGCCCGGCTCGGCGTTGGGCGAATGGACGGTAGTCAGCAGGAAGTGCAGGGCCCCCGGGAACGCGCGCAGGAACATATTGGCGTTCCCGGGCTCGTTTTCGAAGCTAGCGACGACTTCGCCTCGGTACGAGCGCACGTCCGCTACCGCATCGTCCTTGAAGGCGGCGTCCGCCATTTCGAAGGATGGCTTGAGGTGCAAGACGCAGCGGCCGCGCCAGAAGGGAAAGTGCTCCGAGCGCAGCGCGGCGACCGTTCCCACTTCCATGCCGCCCACATGACGCCCGGTCAGGTAGTAGATCAAGGCGCCACGCGAATGGCAGGCAGTCACGAACGCGGCGGCACCGGCCAGAGCCTTGTCGTGCAACACGTATTCGTCGGTGAAGAATCGGTCGCTCCAAAAGCGCCGCAGTTCATTCCACAGGGCCGCATCGCCGATCCCGCGCTCGCGCAGGCAGTCTTGGATATTCCAGCCGATGTCTTCCGCGCGCAGCGCCGCCACCTGCTTCGACAGTGCCTCGCGACCCGGCGCCTTGAGGAACTCTTGAAGGATCGCCCAATTGCGCGGGGCGGTGGTAAACAGTGTCGAATCGAGGTCGAACACGGCCACGGGCAGGCGGCCGCTGGCCGAAACGTCCCCGATTCTCGACAGAACTTCACGTAAGCGAACGGATCCCATGGCGCGCAGGGTAGCACCGCGTAGGATTTCGTCCCATGCCGACTTGGCTGAGCAACATGCTGCCGATCCTGATCCTGCTGGCGGCGATCGGAGTCGTCCTGGCGCGACTGCCGCGGGTCGAGCTCGGCTACGCAGATGCCTATCGACGGCGGCGCACGCTCAATTGGCTGCCGCTGGGCCTGACGTACGCGTTCCTCTACATGGGGCGCTACAACCTCACCGTCGCCAAGAACGCCCTGGGCTCGCTGATGACCAAGGCGGACTTTGGGACGATCTTTTTCTACGGCACGCTGACGTACGGAATCGCGTTCCTGATCAATGGACCGCTGACCGACCGCTGGGGCGGGCGGCGCACGATCCTGATCGCGGCCCTTGGATCGGCAGTCTGCAACGCCGCCATGGGCCTGGTGCTGCAGTATGGAGATCCGCTGAATCTGGTGAGCACGTACTCCGTGCTCTACGCGGCGAACATGTACTTCCAGAGTTTCGGCGCTGTCTCGATCGTCAAGGTCAACGCGCACTGGTTCCACGTGCGCGAGCGCGGCGTTTTTGGCGGGATTTTCGGCATCCTGATCTCGCTGGGGATCTACTTCGCCTTCGACTGGGGCAAGCTGATCGTCGCCGCATTCCCGGGCGAGGTTGAGTACATCTTCTACATCCCTGCGGCAATCCTGCTCGTGTTCGCAGTGATCGACTACTTCCTGGTCTTCGACAAGCCGAGTCAGACCGGTCATGCCGATGTCGAAGTCGGCGATGCATCCAGTGGAGAGGACGGAGGGCGCCTGACGCTGGGTCAAGTGGCCATGAAGATGTTCCGAAACCCGGTGATCATGACGATCGCGCTGATCGAGTTTTGCAGCGGGTACCTCCGCCAGGCAATCATGCAGTGGTATCCGATTTTCGCCAAGCAGACCGGCAACACCGAAGACTTCGTGTTCGAGAACTGGGGCATGATGCTGTGCGTCGCCGGAATCCTTGGCGGCGTTTTCGCGGGCACGATCTCCGACCACGTTTTCGGATCGCGGCGCGGTCCGATGTCGGCCGTGCTCTACGGAATCATGATCGCCGGCTGCGTGTGCATGATCTTCGCGTTGGAAACGCCCGCCCTTGGCTGGCTGCTAGTGCTGATGTCATTGGCGATCATCGGCGTGCACGGGATGCTCTCGGGCACGGCGAGCATGGACTTCGGCGGCAAGCACAATGCTGGCGTTGCCGTAGGGTTGATCGATGGCTTCGTTTACCTCGGCACGGCAGTCCACACGCTCGTGCTAGTCGCCGTACTGCCCAAGGACGGCACACCGGAAGCTGCCCAGGCCTCCGGTTGGCATTGGTGGCCGATCGCGATGTTGCCCGCGACGCTGATCGGTTTCCTGCTGGCGCTGCGCGTATGGAATGCGCGCGCGAAGCGTCCGGGTTCAGCGCACTGACCAAGAGCACGTCCTAATACCGGGCTGGCCGCTAGGCCAACTCCGGGCTCGCCATCGCGACGTTGCAGCTCCTGCGAGTATTGCAGGCGAATACGCGTCGTCGCTGCGCCTCGCGGCTGGCGACCTGGAATCGCCCAAGCGGCCAGCCAGGTGTTAGGACGTGCTCTAAGGACGCCCCAGTTCCGCGCGCAGCAAGGCCGCCGCAGCGTCGAGGTCCGCGGGCTTCGCGTGCTTGTCGGCGCGCGCGAAATTGAGGTCGCCGAGTTCGTGGATCGGGATCAAGTGCCAGTGGACGTGCCGGACCTCGAGTCCGGCAATCATCACCCCGACCTTGGCGGGCTGAAAAGCGCTCTGCAGCGCCGCTCCCAAGCGACGCGCCACCTGCGCCAAGTGCGCATGCAGGGGATCGGGCACGTCGATCCAGTGGTCGATTTCCGCGCGCGGGACGAGCAGCGTGTGCCCGGGCCGCAAGGGCTCGATCGAAAGGAAGGCCACGCAGTGCTCATCCTTCCAAACGAAACGGCCGGGCAACTCGCCCTGGATGATGCGGGTGAACAACGTAGGCATGATGAGGGTTCCGTTGCAGGGTGTGCGGCGCGCGGGAGGATACACTGCGCGCCCTCCCACCTGAGGTGCCCATCATGATCCTGAAACTCCTGGCCCTGTCCGCCTTGCTCGCTGCACAGGATCCGCCCAAGCCCGCCGCTCCGGTTGCGCCCGCGCCCGCAATCCAGGTGAAGGTCGAGACGATGAAGCGCGTGGGCCCCGACGGCGTGACTCTCACCGGTGATTACTACAACGTCTCTTTCGACAGCGCGGACCGCCCGCTGGTCGTGTGCTTCCATATGGAGAAGGGCTCGCGCGCGGAGTTCCCCGCCATTGCCCAGCGATTCGGCGAATTCGCCTGCCTCACCTTCGCCGTGGATTTGCGCAACGGCAAGAGCTTCGATGCAGTGCCCAATGAGACCGCCGTCAGCGCCGCAAGCGTCCTGAAGAAGACTGAGTTCACGAACGAGGAAGCCTTCGCCGATGTGGTCGAGGCCCTGAAGTGGGCGCGCGAGCTGCGGCCCACCGGCCAGATCTATGCCCTAGGCAGCGGGACCTCCGCCGCGCTCGTGCTCGCCGCCGCCGCGCGAAATCCTGCCTGCGCAGACGCCCTGTTCCTTTTCTCCCCGGCCGAGGACGTCGCCGGCTGGTCGATCGCCATGGAGGCGAAGAAAATCAGCGTACCGACCTACATCACCTGCGACGGCACGCTCGAGGAGGGCGCTGCGGCGCGCAAGATCGGCAACTCGATCAACAAGAAGCTGCGTCAGATGGTGATCCCCACCGGCGTCCCGGGCGCGGCACGCGGCGCGCGCATTCTCGTCCAGTCGGAAATTGCGGTGCGAGACCGGCACTGGATGTCCGTCGTGAAAATGCTCCTGCAGCTTGCCCCTCTCGGGCAACCGGCGGGCGCAGAAACGCCATTGAAGCAGGGCTAGCAGCGACACCGTGAGTCTCCTGATGCTCGAGAACGTCCGGCGCCACTATGGCGCCCAGGATGTGTTGCGTGGCGCGACGGCCCAGATCGATCCCGGCGAGAAGGTCGGACTCGTGGGCCGCAACGGCGGAGGCAAGACCACTCTGTTGCGCCTGATCGAAGGCCTGGAGAAGCCCGATTCCGGCCGCGTAACGATCCGCAAGGGCACCAGTCTCGGCTATGTGCCGCAGACGCCGCAGTTTCCGCCCGGAGTCAGTGTGCGCGCCTGGGTCGAGGGCGGCATGAAGCTCGCGCGCGAGACCGCCGAGGAGTTGGAGCAGGTCAATGAGAGTCTGCACCACCTCACGGGCGACGAACTCGAGCGCGCCATTCACGATCACGAGCGCCTCGAGCAGCGCATGCAGATGTGCGGCGGCTACGAAATCGAACGGCGGGTCGAGACCGTGCTCGCGGGCATCGGTTTGTCGCGGGAATTGTGGGATCGCGAAGCGCGCCTGACCTCCGGCGGCGAGAAGAGTCGCACGGCCTTGGCGCGGGAACTGGTGGCCGGCCACGACCTGTTGTTGCTCGACGAACCGACGAACCACTTGGACCTCGAGGGCATCGAGTGGATCGAGTCCTGGCTCGCCAGTTTGTCCGGAGCGGTGCTGGTCGTCAGCCACGACCGGCGATTGCTCGACCGCGCCGTGGACACGATTTTCGATCTGGAACGCGGCACGATCACGCGCTATCGCGGCAACTACACCAAGTATGTCGAACTGCGCGAGCTGAAGTTCCTGACCGACCAGCGCGCCTTCGACGAGCAGCAAGAATTCCTGCGCAAGGAAGAAGAGTTCATCCGCCGGCACATGGGCTCCCAGCGCACGGCCGAGGCCAAGGGTCGGCAGAAGAAGCTCGAGAACATCGTGCGCGTCGAACAGCCCTTCAATGACGTGCGCCGTCCGGTGATTCGCCCGCCGAAGGCTGCCCGCGGAGGTGAGATGGTGCTCGAGACGCGCGGAGTCGAAGCCGGTTTCGGTCAGCGGACACTGTTCCGCGATCTCGACCTGCGCATTGGCCGCGGCCAGCGCGTCGGCGTCGTTGGCGCCAATGGATCAGGCAAGACGACGCTGCTCAAGATCCTGGCCGGTCGCAGCAGTCCCCGCGCCGGCGAGATCGATCGCGGTCACAAATCCGTCTGCGGCTACTACGATCAGGAAGCCGCCGACCTGCCGAAGGATTCGACGCCCTACCTGGAATTGCGCCGCGAGCACGGACAGATGACGGATCTCGAGATCCGCTCGCACCTGGCGCGCTTCCTGTTCCGCGGCCAAGAGATCGACAAGCCGGTCAGCGCGCTCTCCGGCGGTGAGCGCGCGCGCGTGGCCCTGTCGAAATTGGTACTGACGGAGCCCTCGTGGATGGCCCTTGACGAGCCGACGAACCACTTGGACCTCGCGGCGCGCTCGTCGCTGGAAGAAATGCTGAGCGAATTCGACGGCGCCCTCGTCGCCATCAGTCACGACCGCGCCTTCCTCGACATCCTGTGCACGCACATGCTCGAGGTTTCCGACAGCGGTGTGCGCCAGTACACCGGCAACTACTCCGACTACCGCGCGCGCAAGCAGGAAGAGAGCGTCGAGCGCGAACGCGCTGTGGCCGAAAAGGCGCGCATGGCCAAACCAGCACCGCCCGTGAAACCCGGGCAGCCGAGGCAACCCGTGCAACCGGGGCCTGAAGTCGCGCCGCGGGGCAAGTCGGCTCCGGCCAAGCCCCGCAATCCCTACATGTTCGCGAAGCTCGAGGCGCGGATCATCGCGCTGGAGGACGAGCTCACGGCACTGCGCGCGCAGCTCGTCTCCCCCGAGGTCTACCGCGACGGCGCCAAGGTGCGCGACCTGCAAATGGACGTCGCCGACCGCGAAGCCGAATTGGAACGAGCCAACGACGAGTGGGCCAACTGGGATGCTCGCGCCGGATAGTTCGCCGCCGCGCAATGAACGGCGGCGAAGTACCGCGCGGGACCTAGCGCATGATCAAGGGAACGGAATTCGTCCGCCGGGTTTCGCCGGCGACCGTATCGATCATGAACGCCTGGGCGTACAGCGCCATCCCCGTGCTGAATGCGCGGCGGAACTGGATGAGATGTGAAATCACGCCGGTCGCGGGCACGACACCAAGGAAGTACGTGCTGTCCGCTGAAACAAGATTGTCGACCCGGACCCCTGGCGTAGGAGCGACGATCGGCGTGCTGCCCACGTTCAAGCGCACGACAGAACCTGGAGTGGCGTACACCTTCACGATCACGGGTACGCCGTAGCTCGGCGCCCCGATGAGTTCGAGCGTCGGGTCATCGGGGCTGATCGGCGTGTCGAAACTCCCGGGGCCGGCAACGTAGCGCAGCGGGATCGCGCCGGTGCCGACGCGATTTCCCGCAATGAATGTGCACCCCGAGCGCCACACGCCGCACTTGTAGTTGAACAGCCCATCGGCATCGCTGCCGTCCAACTCGAAGTAGGTGAAGCCCCCGTTGCCGCCTCGGATCTCGCTCACGCCGCCGCCGGCGAGCAGCAGGGTCGACACTTAGCTCACCGCCGGAACCGGAGCCTGGATCACGATTCCATAGCCGCCGTCGCCACCGTTGCCGGGCAAGCCGATGGGCACATCATCACCGTCCCCACCGATGCACGATGTCCGCGTCACCAGCCCTTGGCTGATCCCCTGGATCGAGAGCGCAGTGCCGCCGTGGATACCCTGGGTGTACCCGTTCAGGGTCGAGGACCCGACTTCGAAGCGCGAACTCTTGACGATCAGCCCAGCGCCGGTGTGTCGATTGAGGCGCACATCGGCGCACTGGTCGATCAGGAACGTACGGCCGGTCAGGACCCGATCCATGATCACGACGCCCGCGCTCCCGATCGCGCGCACGTCGCCGCCAAACTGCAAATCGGCGAGCACGGCCGTCTCACCGGCCGGCGGAGCGATCAGCGTGTGCGAAGGCACGCAACACGAAATGTAGGTGCCCGTCGGCCACGGGCCCTGCTTGCCGAGGATCGTCAGGCCCTTGGTCAGCGTGAACGGCGTGTAGGAGCCGCCACGGACCAGGATCACATCCCCCGGCAGCGCGGCTGCAATTGCGGGCGGAAGGTCCGTGAAGTGCACACCGGGGCCGCCGTTCTGATCAACGATCCACGTGCCTGCCTGAACGGGCGCGACGAGCCAGACGGGCAGCAGTGCCAGTGCCGCAGCTCGAATCCAACTCAGCATTGTTTCCATGACGACTCCGGGGCGAGGGACGACGGAGTCACTATGGCACACTTCGGGGCCGAGCGGATCCCCGGGCGCTCACTGGGAAAGCGCGGCCCTGCTGCATGAAGCGCCCAGGCGTGCCAGGAGTTCGCCGTACCACGCCGCGGCACGATCTAGAGCCGGCTCATGACCGCGCACGCCCCACAGGATCGAGATCGTCGCGCGCGTGCTCTCGTGGGTCTTCGTGCGCTGCGAATCCTTGACTGCATTCGCGCAGGGGCCCGCGGCGTCGCACAGACATAGCAATCCTTCGATGTCGATCGTCTGGCCCGAGGCGTTGAACACGTACGCGGCGGCGCCCTGGGTCGCAGCGATCGAGTACGGCTCGCGAGCACGGGAAGCATCGACGACGCTGATCGGGAATCCAGAGTGCAACGACACGACGTTGCATACATCCACGGCGACATTGATGCTGCCAAGACCCGACTCCGCGGCGATTTTTTTCAAGTACTCGCTGGCGGGCTTGCCGCGACCGGTCGGCTTGTAGCCCGAGCGACGCAGCATGTCCCGCACTGCCGCGCGCAGTTCGTCGCTGGACGCAAGTGGCACATCGACGTCCAGGGAGAGCAGTCCGCGCAGCCAGTCGGGCGATGGCAGCGCGCCGAGTTCGCGATCGAATTGCGTCACCAGGGCGCGCGCGACGAGCAGCGGGTGTGGTTGCAGTCGGATCATCGGCCGAAGTCCGATTCCAACTTGCGCTCGCGGCGCTTCGGGGCCAAGCTCTCCCCGGAAAATCCGCCGCACACGGCCACCGCTCCCCATGAACATCCGCCACATTCTCACGCTCCTGCTTCCCATGGGACTGCTCCTGGGGTGCACCACCCGGGACGTTCCCAAAACCGAAAGCGCCAGGTCCATGACCTTGAACAGCCTGACCATCGAGAGCCTCGACAGTGGATCGGTCGCGCTCTCCAAGTACGCGGGCGACGTGCTGCTGGTGGTCAACGTCGCCAGCGAGTGCGGCTACACAACCCAATACCAGGGACTGGAGGAGCTCGAGAAGGAACTGTCGCCCCAGGGCTTCCACGTGCTCGGGTTTCCCAGCGACGAATTCGGTGGCCAGGAGCCAGGAGGCGCCGAGCAGATTCGCAAGTTCTGCACGGAGCGCTTCTCCGTCAGCTTCCCCATGTTTGCCAAGGTCCAGACGAAGCCCGGGCCGGATCAGTCGCCGGTGTACGCCTTCCTTGGCGGAGCCACGGGCAAGGCCCCAGGCTGGAACTTCGGCAAGTACCTGATCGGGCGCGACGGCGTACCGATCGCGTTCTACCCGAGCTCGGTCAAGCCCGATGACGCTGCCCTGCGCGCCGAAATCCAGACAGCCCTGGCGGCTCGGAAATAGCTCGGTTCTTGGCGCGGGAGCACGGAAAATGCAGACCCACGCGCCTGGGGAGGCGTCCGGACTGTTCTGTCATGTGCTTGCAGAACTTGAGCGGACTTTCCCCCTCTTCCCCGGTCCACCCGTCCGCTAGGATCCTGCTGCCTTCGCATGAGGCGTCGCCCCCCTGACGAGCCTGGGACGTGGCGACGCGGCGAAGACCGCACCCGATCGTTCCACTACTGGACCACAGCCTAGAGCCCCGCCTTGAACAGCACCGCACCGATCTTTGAACGCCGTCCCGTCGATTGGCTCAACTTGATCTTCCTATGCGCGACCCACGTGGCGGGTCTGGCCGGAATTGCGTGGATGATCTGGGGGCAGTTTTCGTGGTGGACCGCCGGACTAGCCCTGATCTACTTCGCCTTCTGCGGCGTTGGGATCACCGGTGGATACCACCGGCTGTTCAGTCACCCGACCTACAAAGCGAACTGGGCCGTCAAGCTCTTCTACCTTCTGTTCGGCGCCGCGTCGGTCCAGAACTCCGCGTTGAAGTGGTCCGCCGATCACCGCACGCACCACCGCAAGGTCGATCAGGAAGAGGATCCGTACAACATTCGCCGCGGCTTCTGGTGGGCGCACATGGGCTGGGTGCTGACGAAGGCCAAGCCTCCGGACTTCCGCCACGTTCCCGACCTGCTGGCCGACCCGCTCGTCCAATGGCAGCACCGTTGGTATGTGCCGTTGGCCGTGGTCTTCGGTGCGCTTCTGCCGCTGGGCCTGGGTTTTCTGTGGGGCGATCCCATCGGTGGTCTCTTGGTGGCCGGGTTCCTGCGCCTGGTGGTGCAGTACCACGCCACCTTCGCGGTCAATTCCGTGGCCCACTACATGGGTTCCCAGCCCTACACGGACGAGAACAGCGCCCGCGATCACTTCGTCACCGCGGTGATCACCCTGGGCGAGGGCTACCACAACTTCCATCACCGCTTCCAGGGCGACTACCGCAACGGTGTGCGTTGGTACCACCTCGACCCGACGAAGTGGTTCGTGTGGGGCCTGTCGAAAATCGGCTTCACCTGGGATCTGCGCCGCACACCGGACGAGCGCATCCTGCAGGCGAAAGCGATCATGCGCGAGAAGCGCGCGGCCGCCTGATTCGGGCATTTCTGTGCCGAGGCGGTCGATCCCGGCCCACTTGCTGCCTGATAGGGCCGTCGCCCTGGATCGTGAGTAAGCCTCGCGCCACGGGCTCACCCCTCTGAACCCGATCGGGACGAAACGGGGCGTCCTGGAAATGCGAGGAGCCCCTCCCGAGTGATCGGAAGGGGCTCCTCGCGAAGATTCAGAAGCTCTGGGGCTTAGTAGCCGCCGCGGCCACCGGAGTAGCCACCGCCGCCGCCGCCGTAGCCACCGCGGTCGCCGCCACGGTCGCCGCGATCGCCACCGCGACCGCCGCCGCCGTAGCCACCACCGCCGCCGCCGCCGCCGTAGCCGCCGCCGCCGCCGCCGCCGCCGTAGCCGCCGCGACCGCCACCGCCACCACCGCCGCCACCGCCGCCGCCAGCCGTGCGCTCTTGCGCTTCGTTCACGCGGATCGCGCGACCGTCGACTTGCTTACCGTCCAGCTCCGTGATCGCAGCTTGCGCATCAGCGTCGGTTCCCATTTGAACGAACGCGAATCCCTTCGGGCGTCCCGTTGCGCGATCGGTGATGATCGCGACTTCTTTCACCGTGCGGCCACCACCCTCGAAAGCGGCCCGGAGGCTCGCCTCGGTGGTTTGATACGACATGTTGCCGACGTACAGTCTCGTTCCCATTCTAGTTTCCTTCAGTTCAGTCAGTGAAATAGGCCCAGTCGTTGCGCGATCCTTTCAGGACGTCCAAAAGGCGAGTTGCGAGCGATCTGCGGAGCCGACTCAGAGGGCGATAGGCTAACGGCGAGGGCGGCTTTCGCATAGAGGGTGCGCCGGACGTTCCGGGTCCAGCCTCCCAATCCGGGCGCTTCTTGCCTTCCGGAGCTCCCGTTGGGGCCCGGACAGGAAGTCCCATTCGCGGGCCGGGGCCACCCTGATAGTCTTCCGCGCCCGTGTCCACCAACCGAGTCGCCATTGTGGAGGCCGCGCTCGACGCGTGGCTGGCCGCCGCACCCGCCCCCCCCAGGCTCATCCGCGGGGACCAGCCCATCGCCCCCGGCAGGAGGCTCAGTGCGCGCCAGGCCTTGGAGTTGTTCGAGGACCAGGTGACCTCTCGGGCCCTGGATGTGGCTGCGCGCGAGCTGAAGCGCACGAATCGCTCCTTCTACACGATCGGCAGCGCGGGCCACGAGAACAACGCCGTGATCGGAGCGTTGCTGCGCCTCGACGACCCGTGCCTGTTGCACTATCGCTCAGGTGCCCTGATGCAGGCGCGCGCGCGCAAGTTGCCGGGCGCGACGCCGGTCTGGGACACGCTGCTGTCCCTGTGCGCCTCGAGCGAAGATCCAATCACCGGCGGAAGGCACAAAGTCTGGGGCTCGAAGGCCCTATGGGTTCCGCCCCAGACGTCGACGTTGGCGTCGCACTTACCCAAGGCGACCGGGCTCGCGCGCAGCTTGAGTTTGGCGCGGCGACTGCGCGTGCCCACGGGATTCGCGGGCGACTCGATCGTGTGCTGCAGTTTCGGCGACGCATCCGCCAACCACGCCACTGCCCTGGCTGGCATCAACGCGGCGCGCTACTCCAAACGCCGCGGCGCGCCGACGCCGGTCCTTTTCCTATGCGAGGACAACGGGATCGGGATCTCGGTCGACACACCGCGCAACTGGATTCGCGAGACCTTTTCCAATCAGGCGCACCTCGACTACTTCCGCGCGGAGGGCGAGATCGACGAGATCTACGAGTCCGCGAGCGCCGCGATCGCGCGCTGTCGCGAGGGCCTGACACCGGTATTCCTGCACTTGAACACCGTGCGACTGTGGGGCCACGCCGGCAGCGATGTGGAGACGACCTACCACACGCTGGAAGAAATCGCGGCGGTGGAGGCCCAAGATCCGCTGCTGCGCAATGCGAAACGCCTGGTCGAGTGCGGCGTCGCAGACGGCTCGACTCTGGCGGCGATCGTGCGCGAAACGCGCGCCCGAGTCATGGCCGCGGCGGAGGAGGCCGGCCGTCGTCCGCACTTGAAGACGCGCGAAGAGGTCATTGCGCCATTGGCGCCCTACGACGAGATCGCCACTCGCAGCGAGGCCGAGCGCTGCCTCGACGGACCTTCGCGCGCGGCGTTCTGGGCCGGCGGCCTGCCTGAGACCGTCAAGACGCCGACGAAACGCACCATGGCGGCGCACATCAACTCCGCCTTGAACGACGAACTCGCTCTGCGTCCCGAGATGTTTCTGTTCGGCGAGGACGTGGCGAAGAAGGGCGGCGTGTACGGCGTGACCATGGGGCTGCAAAAGCGCTTCGGTCAGGCGCGCGTGTTCGACTCACTGCTCGACGAGACGTCGATTCTTGGCATGGCGCAGGGCGCGGCACATGTCGGGCTCTTGCCGGTGCCGGAGATCCAGTACCTGGCCTACATCCACAACGCCATCGATCAGTTGCGCGGTGAAGCTTGCTCGCTCGCTTATTTTTCCAACGGCCAGTTCACGAACCCGATGGTCGTGCGCATCCAGGGCCTCGGCTACCAGAAAGGCTTCGGCGGGCACTTCCACAACGACAACTCCATCGGGGCGTTGCGCGACATTCCCGGCCTTGCCCTCGCGGTCCCCGCGCGCGGTGACGATGCGGCTCGGATCCTGCGCGGCGCCTTGGCCCTTGCAAAGACCAACGGCCGCGTCGTGTGCGTGCTCGAACCGATCGCCCTATATCACGAGAAGGACCTTCACTCAGACGGCGACGGATTGTGGACCAGCGACTATCCGCCGCCCGGGAGCGCGCTCTTGCCCGGCGAACTCGGCGTGTATCACGGTGAGCAGCGCGACCTCTTGATTGTCAGCTATGCGAACGGCCTGTGGCTTTCGCTGCGCGCGGCGCGAACTCTGGAGCGCGAGCACGGGATTCGCGCGCGTGTCATCGACTTGCGCTGGCTAGCGCCCTTGGCCTTCGACGCCGTGCGCGAGCACGCGAGTCAATGCGCCGGCGTGCTGATCGTCGACGAGTGCCGCGCCAGCGGTGGCGGAGTGGCCGAGGCCCTGGTGTCGGACCTCTCGGAGCACGACTACCCCGGTCGCGTGCGCAGCGTGCGCGCCGCTGATTCCTACGTGCCTCTGGGCCCGGCGACAGCCGCGGTGCTCGTGCAGGAGTCGCAGATCGTGGCCGCGGGAATCGGGTTCAAGAAATGACGCGCGCGGCGATCTTTTGCCCCGGCCGCGGCTCGTACACCGAGCGCGCTCTGAAATCCTTGCCCGAGGGCCACCCCTGGGTCGCGCGAGCCGATGAATTGCGCGCGGAGTATGGCCTCGATTCGCTGTCCGCCCTCGATCGCGCCGAGCGCTTCAGTCCCTCGGTGCACCTCAAGCCCGCCAACGTCTCGCCGCTGATCTACTTGGTGTCGATGCTCGACGCGGAGGTAGCGCGCGAACAGCACGACATCGTTTGCGTCGGCGGAAATTCGCTGGGCTGGTACACCGCGCTCGCCGTCGGCGGCGCCCTGTCCTTCGACGACGGATTCCGACTGGTCCAAGAAATGTCGCTCCTGCAACAGGAGTTCACCGGCGTCGGCGGGCAGATCCTGTATCCGCTGGTGGGCGACGACTGGACGCTGCAGCCGGAGCTGGTGGAGAGCGTGGCGCGCGCGCTCGGATCCTCGGGCGGCGAAGCGCTGCCTTCGATCGACCTCGGTGGTTCCGTGGCCCTGGCCGGCAGCGAGGCGGGCATCGCACACCTCCTGCGCACGCTGGCGCCGGTCAAGCGCGGCGCGATTTCCTATCCGATGCGATTGATGCAGCACGGGCCCTACCACACGCCGATGGTCTCCCAGGTGCAGTTGCGCGCGCGCGCTTCCCTGGCACGCCTGGAGTTCCGCTCGCCGCGCACGACCTTGATCGACGGCCGCGGCGCGCGCTTCGCTCCCTGGGGCTGTGATCTCGCGGCGTTGATCGAGTACACGCTCGGCGCCCAAATCGTCGAACCCTTCTCGTTCCACGCCAGCGTGCGCGCCGGCCTGCACGAGTTCGCCCCCGATCGCATTGTGCTCCCCGGTCCGGGAAACACGCTCGGCGGCGTCTGCGGCCAGATCCTTGCCCTTGATGGCTGGCGCGGAATCAAGAACAAGGCCGATTTCGAGCGCGTGCAGACGTCCGACAATCCGATCGTCGTCTCCATGCGCCGCTGAACTCTCCAGTGCGGCTGCGGCCGGCTACGGCACTCGCCTCCGCGGACGGCAAGTTTGAATTTTCCGACCTGCCGTCGGGCTCCTGCGGACTGCACCTCGTCCACGGCGAGAATTCCGAGGTTCTGCGCGAGTTCAGCTTCGTCGGCGAACGCGCGCAGGATCTTGGAGAGCTGATCGCGCCCTGACGTTGAGCGCTTCGGGCGCGCCGATTACCATCCCGCGACGATGTCCGCGTCATTGGAACCTGTTCGCCCGATCCTGCTGGCGGAGATTCGCGCCGCGCGCGAGCGCATCGCGCGCACCTGCGTGCGCACGCCGCTCGTGCGGCTGGAGTTGGGGGCGGGTTTCCCCGACATTCGACTCAAGCTCGAAAACCTGCAGCCGATCAACGCCTACAAATTGCGCGGCGCAGCCAACGCCGTGGCGCTGCTCTCCGATGCGGAACGGGCGCGCGGCGTGTGGACGATCAGCGCGGGCAACGCGGGCCAGGGTGTGGCCTTTGCCGCGCGGCAGGCCGGTGTCCCGTGCACGGTGGTGGCGATCGAAACGGCTCCGGGTTCGAAACTCGAGCGTATGCGCTCGCTCGGTGCGAAGTTGATTCTCGTGTCCTACGCCACGGCCTGGGAGGTACTCGAGGCCCGCGCCTATCCCGGAGTCGAGGGCGCCTTCGTCCATCCCTTCGACGACCACAATTTCATCGCCGGTCACGGGACCATGGGATTGGAAATCCTCGAGGACGCCCCGGATACGACGGCGATCTTCGCCAGCATTGGCGGCGGCGGATTGGTCGCCGGCGTCGGCAGCGCGATCAAGTCCTTGGCTCCGCAGATCAAGATCTTCGGCGTCGAACCGGAGACCGCCGCGCCCGCTGCACTCTCGTTTGCCAAGGGATCACCCCAGGCGTTCCCTGATTGGACCGCGTCCTTTGTGGACGGCGCCGGCGGCCGCAGCGTGTTCCCGCGCATGTGGGAGCGCATGAAACCGGTGCTGGACGGATGCCTCGTCGTCAGCCTCGCGGAGACCCGGCGCGCGATGCGCATCATGGCCGAGAAGGCGCGCGTGATCTCAGAGGGCGCCGGAGCGATGCCCCTGGCCGCTGCGATGTCGGGCAGGGCGGGCATCGCGAGCAACGGGCCGATTGTCGCCATCGTGTCCGGTGGCAACATCGACCTCGACAAGTTCAGCGAGCTGATCGCCGCGGGCGCGACGAACTGAGGCCCGTTTTTGCGGCTCGTTAGCGCTTCTTCGCGTGCTCGACCCACTCCGCTTCGAATTCGGCGAAGGCCACGCTCAACGTGCGCTGGATCGCGGCCGCGAGCAGCGCGCGGCCCGCGGCGAAATATCTAGCCGGGAGCCTTGCCCTTCTTGGGCATGGTCGCGAGCAGCGCCTGCGCCTGCCCCGCCGGGTCCTTGGTCTCGATCGACTGTTCAATGCTCCCGTCGGGGCCGATCACGTAGGTCAGGCGCGCGGCGTAGCGGTCCTTGACGTCCTTGCACGCGCCGTAAGCCATGCCGACGGTGCGCGAGGTGTCGCACAACAGCGGGAACGTGTAGTCGAATTTCTCGGCAAAGGCCCGGTTCGCTGCAGCGTTGTCGAAGGAGATACCCAGCACGACCGTGCCGGAGGCTTCAAAGTCGCGGATTCGATCACGGAATCCGCAGCCCTGCTTCGTTCAGCCGGGCGTGTCGGCCATGGGATAGAACCAGAGCACAACGCGCTTGCCGGCGAAGTCCTTCAACTTCACCGTGCGATTCAAGTGATCCGTGAGCGTGAAATCCGGTGCCTTCTCGCCAACTGTGAGCATGCGTCCCTGCTGTTGAATGTGGAACAGACCGAGAAATTTCTTGAACATCGCAGAGTGCCTCAGACGCGTGCGGGCGTGGAGCGCGCAGGCGCGGCCTTGGGCGTAATTTCTGCATAGGCTTCGACCGGCGGACAGGTGCAAATCAGATTCTTATCGCCGTAGCCGTTGTCGACGCGGCTGACGGCGGGCCAGAACTTGCGCTCGCGCACCCAGGGCACCGGGAAGGCGGCCTCTTCGCGGGTGTACGCGTGCTTCCACTCGTCCGCCATCACCACCGAGGCAGTGTGCGGTGAGTTCTTGAGCGCATTGTCGGCCTTGTCCGCCTTGCCGCTTTCGATGCGAGCAATCTCCTCGCGGATCGAGATCAACGCGTCGCAAAGGCGATCAAGTTCTTCCTGCGGCTCGGATTCGGTGGGCTCGATCATCAGCGTTCCGACCACCGGAAACGACATCGTCGGTGAGTGGAAGCCGTAGTCCATCAAACGCTTGGCCACATCCGCGGGCACGATGTCGGCAGAGTGCTCAAAGGGCCGCAGATCGATGATGAACTCATGGGCCACGCGCCCCTTGGCGTTGGTGTAGAGCACGTCGTAGTGGCCCTCGAGCCGCGCCGCCATGTAGTTGGCGTTGAGGATTGCCACCTCCGTCGCTCGCTTCAGCCCCTCCGCGCCCATGAGCGCGATGTAGATCCACGAAATCGGCAGGATCGCGGAGCTGCCCCAGGGCGCTGCGCTGACCGCACCACAGGCTTGCGCGCCACCAACCTTCACCACCGGATGGCCCGGAAGGAACGGAGCCAGTTGCTTTGCACAACAGATCGGCCCCATGCCCGGCCCGCCGCCGCCGTGGGGGATGCAGAAAGTCTTGTGCAGATTCAGGTGGCACACATCCGCGCCGAAATCGCCGGGGCGGCACAGGCCCACTTGCGCGTTCATGTTCGCGCCGTCCATGTAGACCTGACCACCGTTGTCGTGGATCACGCTGCAAATCTCGCGGATCGACTCCTCGAACACACCGTGCGTCGAGGGATAGGTGATCATCAGGCACGACAGGTTCGATGCGTACTCCGCGGCCTTGGCGCGCAGGTCGACCACATCGACGTTGCCCTTGGCGTCGCAGGCGACGATGACGACCTGCATCCCCGCCATGACTGCGCTGGCGGGATTCGTGCCGTGGGCCGAGGTCGGAATCAGGCACACGTTGCGGTGGCCTTCGTTGCGCGATTCATGGTAGGCGCGGATCACGAGCAGCCCCGCGTATTCACCTTGGGAGCCCGCGTTGGGCTGCAACGAGACTGCGGCAAAGCCCGTGATTTCGGCCAGCGTGCGCTCCAGGTTCGCAAACAGCTCCTGGTAGCCGCGCGTCTGCTCGGCAGGCGCGAAAGGATGCAAGCCTGCGATCTCGTCCCAGGTCACCGGCACCATCTCCGAGGTCGCGTTCAGCTTCATCGTGCACGAGCCGAGCGGGATCATCGAATGGGTCAGCGACAGGTCCTTGGCTTCGAGCCCGCGCATGTAGCGCAACATCTCATGCTCGGAGTGGTGCGAGTTGAACACCGGATGGGTCAAGTAGGTGCTTCTGCGCGCGTGAACCGCGGGGATAGCGAGCGACACCTCGGCGGCCAGGCCCTGGACGGACAATGCCCTCGCCCGGTCGCCACCGAAGACCTCGAGGATGGCCGCGATGTCGCGAGTCTCCGTGGTCTCGTCGAGCGCGATTCCGACGCGCGTCTTCGAAAGCGCGCGCAAGTTGATGCGACGCTTTGCCGCGTTCGCGAGCACTGCGCCTGAGTCGTCCACGACCACGCACAGGGTGTCGAAAACATTGGTGTGCTCGACTCTCACACCGAGCTTCCCCAGTCCTTTAGCCAGAGTGCGCGTCATGCCGTGGACGCGCTGTGCGATTGCCTTGAGCCCCGCGGGCCCGTGGTAGACGCCGTACATGCTGGCCATCACGGCCAGCAGCACTTGCGCGGTGCAAATGTTCGAAGTCGCCTTCTCGCGGCGAATGTGTTGCTCGCGCGTCTGCAGCGCCATGCGCAGGGCGCGGCCACCCTGGGCATCGCGCGACACGCCGATCAGGCGGCCGGGCATCTCCCGCTTGTACTCGCTCTTCGTCGAGAGGTATGCCGCGTGCGGTCCGCCGAAACCGAAAGGCACTCCGAAGCGTTGGGCCGAACCGATGGCGATGTCCGCACCGAAATCGCCCGGGGCGCGCAGCAGGGTCAGCGCCAACAGGTCCGCGCTGACCACTGCGAGGGCCTTGGCCCCGTGCACCCTGGCCACGATCGGTTCGAGATCGACCACCTCGCCGTCGGTTGTCGGGTACGCGAGCAGCGCTCCGAAAACGTCTCCGCTCGCGAAATCGAATCCCCCCATGGAGCCCACGATGACCTTGAGGTCCAGGGCAGTGGCGCGCGTCTGGACCACGGCGATGACCTGGGGATGGTTGCGCTCGTCCACGAAGAACGTGCGGCGATTCCCGCGGCCGATCTCGAAGCACATGCTCATGGCCTCCGCCGCGGCAGTGGCTTCGTCAAGCAGCGACGCACCCGCCATGGGCAGGCCGGTCAGGTCGCTGATCATCGTCTGAAAATTCAGCAGCGCCTCGAGCCGCCCCTGGGAGATCTCCGCTTGGTACGGCGTGTAGGCCGTGTACCAACCTGGGTTCTCCAGCACGTTGCGCTGGATCACCGGCGGCACGACGGTTCCGGAGTACCCCATGCCGAGAAATGAGCGAAAGACCTCGTTCTTGCGGCAGCTTGCACGGAATTCAGCCAGCAGCTCGTGCTCGCCGCGAGGTTCGTTGGCACTCATGGGTGCCAACGGGCGCTTCAGCCGGATGTCCGCCGGCACGGTTTGACTCACCAACTCGTCGAGGCTCCTCAACCCGAGGGTCCCAAGCATCGATTGGATCTGCGCCTCGTCCGGTCCGATGTGGCGGCGAACGAAGGTGTCGGTCGGGAGCAGGAAGGCAGGGTTGGCGGAGCTGGTCACCGAAGTCATCCTTGGGGCGAAGCGACCCGGACCAAGCGCATCAATTCCGGCCTGGGGCGCACATTCGCCGCCAACTCCGCCCCCAGGACGCGCGGATCTTCCGCTGCGTGGGTCGCGCCCGGTGGAAGCCTGATCTTAGCGCGGGAAGGCGGTGGGAGGAATTGGGTCGGGGACGCAGTCGACGCCGGAGCGCGGGGCGTTGTCCAAAGACTCGGGCCGCGGCCCGCGCATCGGGGGTCGCTGGCCGAATCGGCCGACCGACCACGGTCAGGCCTTCCGAGCAAAGATTCTCAAATCGAGGCTCGCGAGGAGGAGAACGGCATCCCGCATCGATCCGGCTGCGGGGCTTTGTTCGTCGTCACCTACCGGGGCGGAACCGAAAAACCCCACGGCCAACAGGCAGTACGGGGCCCGCGCCAGTCGAACTGCGCGTTGCCCACGCATTGCACGCAGTCCGCGCGCAGCGCATCCTGCCGCGTTCCACAGATGATTCCGCCCGCCATTCGGCTCTCGCTGTTCACGTTGACAGCCTTCGCGGCACTCGGCGTGTATCTGCCGTACTGGGCGAACTGGCTCGACGGGCGCGGGATGAGCGCAGCGCAGATCGGCGTCCTGATGTCCGCTCTGTCGTGGTCGCGCGCCATCGCGGGGCCGCTGGTCGCGCACTTCGCGGACAAGAGCGACCGCCGACGGCCTTGGATCATCGCCACGGCCATTGCGAGCGCAGTGGCATTTTCGCTGTTCGCTTGGGCGGGATCGTTCCACGCCCTGTTCGCCATTTCCCTGGCCTTCGGCGCGGCCCAGGCGTGCTCGATCCCACTGGTTGAGAACCTGATGCTCCTGCTCGAGGGCGAAGGGCGCCTGCGCTACGGCCCGCTGCGCGCTTGGGGGTCACTGGCGTTTCTCGTGGCGGCACTCGGCGCCGGCTATTGGATGGATGTGAGTGGGGCGGGAATCGTGCACCCCTTGGCCTTAGCACTGCTCCTCGCCAGCGTCCTGGTCGCTTTCCTCTTGCCTGAAACGGAAAAGCGCGCGCGCAGTGCGCGACGAATATCGCCCCTGCGCACTGTGATCAGCGAGCGGCCGTTACTTTTCATGCTTCTCGGCGGCGGCATCGTTCAGGCGAGCCATGCGACCTACATGGCGTTCTCGACGTTGCACTGGCAGGCCGCTGGGCACTCGATGACTGCGATCGGCGCTCTGTGGGCCGAAGGCGTGCTCGCCGAAATCGTGCTGTTCATGGTCGCCGGAAAAATCCTCATGCGCATGGATGCGCGCACGCTGCTTGCGGTCGGCGTGGCGGGAGCCTGCGTGCGTTGGATCGCCCTTGGACTTTCGACGCACCTCGCGGTGCTCATCGGAACGCAATGGATGCACGCGCTGTCGTTTGCAGCGGTACACCTCGCGCTCATGAATTTCCTGACCAGGCGCGTTCCGCGCGAGATTTCAGTCACGGCTCAGAGCCTGTACTCAGCTTTCACGCACGCGAGCAACGCGCTCGCCTTCATGGCCGCGGGCTTCATCTTCTCCAGGGCCCCCGGTTCGGCCTTTACACTGATGTCCGCGGTGGCGCTCCTCGGCGGATTGCTAGCATGGTGGGGCATGGGGCACCGCGACCACGGACAGGGAAAACGCGCGTAGGAACTGACGCCTGTCCGGTGCTGTCGGGCTGCAACTCCAGCCCATTGGGACACTACCGGAGCAGGGAGAACACAATCGCCATGGGAAATCACTTCGCTCTTCTGACCTTCGCGCTCCTTTCAACCGCGATGCCGCATTCGTCGCAGCGCCCCGAGAACACCTGGGATTCGCTGTTGCACTCGAGTCAGGCGAGTTGGACCGAGGAAGCGCTCGCCGCAGCGCGAGCTGACTTGGCATCAAATCCAGAGCAAGTGCTCAGCCATCTCGTCGATCAGTTGGCAGATGGAACAGGCGTGGACGGCAGTCCACTTGAGAGCACGCGCTACACGGTCTGCGGCAACGCTTTGACTCTGCTCGAGGATCTGACCCACGTGCGCATCGACAGCCTGGGCCGCGACTGGTTCGGGTTTCGCACGCACGATCACCGCGCTTGCGAGCCGTCCGCGGAGGAAATCGAAATGCCCTGGCGCGCTTGGCTAGCGGTGCGCAGCGATGTTCCCGTGAAGCAGTGGTTCTGGGGGCTCGCCTACTCGGAACTGGAGCCGGTTGCTCAGTTGCTGACCAGCGATCCCAAGGAATGGCGACCGTCCGCAGTGGCTCACGCCGCGGCCCTGGGGCCGCGCCTGTATCCGTTCCTAATTGAAAAGCTCCTCGACGACGAGTTCAGTGCCAATGAGCGCGTGGCCGACCGCGCCGATCAACTGCTACGCCGCCTGACTGGCAAGAGTGCCGGCACGCTGTTGCGACACGAATTGCTGAACTACGACCCTCGCGATCCCCTGCGCGAACAGTCCACGCATTTGAACCGCGCTTCGATGCAACTGGTGCAGCAGCGCTGGGTCTCAATCCTAGCGACCAGCGCCAAGTGATCCGCGCCGTCGCGCCACCGAGCTCGATGGTGACGCGGCGAAAGACATGGAACTCGCGCGATTTAGCGCGGAGCGCTCGAGGCTGCGGCCCCTTGCCCGTCGGTGATCCGACGCACACCGGAGCAGAGGCTAAGAGCGCGTCCTATTGCTTGGCTTGTCGCTTGGGCGATCCCAGGTGCCGGCGCGAGGCACAGCGACGCTGAAATTCTCGGAGGAGCCGCTACGTCGCGATGGCGAGCCTGGAATTTGCTTAGCGAGCAGCCAGGTATTGGGAAGTGCTCTAAGCTTGAGTCATGGTCGCGGACGCGAGCACGGACGATTCGGACGTGAGACCCAGGGCCGTGGACAGCCGTGGGCTAATGGACAGGCTCAGGCGCCTTCCCAATCCCTTCGTCGCGCTCGGAAATCGGCGCCTGCATTTGGTGCTGCCGCAAGGCACGGAGATCGGGTTGCCTCGGGCGGGCTCTGCCACTGAGGACGTCGGCTTCTTCTCTTCTCGCACGGGCGCAACTCTCAGCCGTGAGAGTGCTGCCAGCGTTGCAATCTCGGTTGTCGAGCACGCCTTGGACGAAATGGGGTACAGGGACGAGGCCGGCGGCGATCCGCGGCAAGAGGTCGCAGAGATCCGCGGTCAATCCGGACGATGGCGCTGGCGCGAGTCCCTTGTCGTACGTCGCGTCACCACGCTTGTGGCCGGACTGCTGCTCACGGGTACAGCGCTTGCGCAGCAGAGCCTCGAGGCGCCGCTTCAGTCGTTCGACGTCGCCTTCGCCCACGACACCGGCTTCGTGGCCAACCTGTCCGCGGTGCCCGAGGTCGTTATTTCGTTCACGGTGCACGTAGAAGGCGCCCATTGGCTTCGACTGCATTTTTCGAGCGTCGAATTGGCCGGAGAATGGAGCAGTGAAACGGGTTCGATCCTGCGCATGACCTCCCTACGCGACGCGGAGGTCCAGGAACTCCACAGCCGCGGTGTGGAGCAATGGCAAGGCTCCTCGGCGTACTTCAACGGCGACACGCTGCTCGTCGAAGTGCTCGCTCAACCGCACCAACGGGCAAACCGACTAGTTATGGAGCGCGCGGTCGCAGGCCTCTCCCCCATCGGGTCTGATTTTGGCTGCGGCGTGGACACGCGCATTCCCTCGAGCGACGGCCGCGTCGCGCGGATCCTGCCGCTGGGTTGCACGGCGTTCCTGATCGCCGACTGCCAGTCCTGTTTCTTGTCGGCCGGCCACTGCGTTGCCGCAGGCATGGTGGCACAGTTCAACGTCCCGCTCTCCCAGACCAACGGCACGCTGGTTCATCCGCCGATCGCGGATCAGTTCCCGATCGATCCCGTTTCCGTGCAGTCCCAGAATGCGGGCGTCGGATTCGACTGGGCTTACTTCGGCGGTCTGACCAACAACCTGGGCGAAACGCCGATGCAGCGTCAGCGCGCGCGCTTTGTCGTTACCGATGTTCCGCCCTTCGATCCTGCGGACGCGATCCGTGTCAATGGCCACGGCGTTGCCTTGGGAGCCTTGAATCAAACGCAGCAAACGGAGCTCGGCACCTGGACGGGCATCACGACCAATGTCGTGCGCTTCACGACATTCGTCGTGCCGGGGAACTCAGGCTCGCCCGTGATCCACGGGCCGACGGGAGCGGTGCTGGGGATCGTGACCCACGACGACTGCGGTCCTAACAACACTCAGAACAACCACGCCACGCGCTGGATCCATCCAAACTTGCAGGCGGCCTTGGCGAATCCTATGGGAGTTTGCGCTGGCACCACGTGCGCTAGTGTTGGAACGCCATTCTGTCCCACAGGGCCGTCGATGTCGGTGATCTCGGGCTCCGGTTCCTCGAGCATCGCGAGCAACGATCTTCGGCTGCACGCGAACAACGTCCCGAGCAATCGACTGGGGATGTTTTTCTTTTCGCGCGGACGACAGAACGCAGCGTTTGGAGTGAGCCGACTGTGCCTGGGCGGAATCGGATTCCCGGTGCGGCGGTTGCCGGCGATCAATTCCGGAGCGGGCACGACGCTGATGCTCGCCGTGGATCAGAGCGCACTGCCCGGTGGCGACATTTTCCTCGCCGGAGAAGTGATTCTGTTCCAGGCCTGGTTCCGCGTCGACGCGACGACGAACGAGACTTCCAACGGACTTGAGGTGACGTTCGGCCCGTGAACGGAAGTTCATTTTCGGCACTGGAGTGGCGGCACGGTTCAGGGAACACCGAGGGGCCCATGCAGTATTGGAGAGGTGCTACCATGGGCGAAGGCACTCCATTTGCCGAGCGTTCCCACTGCGGTTCACACCTCCTAACCCATGACGCACTGCCCCCACGTTCGTACCGCGGCCCGCCTCGGCGAGCGATCCGTGGGTCCTTTCGCGGTGTGGCTCGCGGCCCTGTGGATCGCGGGCGCGCTTTGTTCACCGGCGATCGCCCAGGATGGCGCGCAGGAACATCCGCGCGCGCTGCTCGACAAGATTCGCGAGCAGAAGTGACCTGCCCCCCATGGTCGTACCAAGTCCTATGTTAGCGCTCGAGCCGGCATTTGCGCCAGCAGAGCCGGCCGTAGCGTAGCGAAGGGCGGCTCTGCTGGCTGCACGGCCAGGGGTGCCGGCGGTC
>CANKOY010000054.1 GCA_947484275.1 Planctomycetota bacterium
CAACGCAACGCTCCATGACGATCGTCCGCCCGCTCCTACTCTGCATGCTCCTGCTTTTGCCCGGCTGCGCCTCCGTGGGCAAGTTGTTCAGCAGGTCGAGTCACGACAAGGCCGAGGCCTCGGCCGAGAAGCTCGTGCAGCAGGCGTCCGCCGAGATGGCGGCGGGCCAGACCGACGCGGCCTTGACCCATCTGGGGGATGCCCGCGAGCTGGACCCGCTCCCCAGCGACATGAAGGATCGCATCGAGCACCTGCTCGAGCGCTGCGCCGAAACGCGCATCGTTGAGCTTTCCGCCCCTGGCGGCGACCCCGACGACATGGAGGACTTGTTCGACTTGAGGTTGCCGCGTCAGTTGGCGATCACAGCCGGCGTCCACGCCGCGCGCCTGCAGCTTGAGCGCGGCGAGGAGATCAAGGCCTTCGCGATGATTCAGAAGGTCGACACGCGCTACCCGCCAGCAGGCACGCACCACGAGCGCGTGATGGCGGGCGACATCCTCTTCGAGGCGGGCATGAAACTGTCGCAATCGAGTTTTTCGATTCTCGGCCTCTTCAGCGACGCCGATGACGCCAAGGGCATACTCGAATACCTCGTTCAAAACTATCCGCGCGAGCGCCGCTGCGATCAGGCCTACAACCGCCTGGCCCAGCTCTACGAAGACGACCGCATTTGGGCCACGGCGATCGAACGCTACCAGGATCTGGTGACCTACCACCTCGACAGTCCACTGGCCGTGGAGAGCGAATGGCGCATCCCCCACTTGCGGCTGGTGGCACTGAGACGACCCGAATACGACCGCCGGGAACTGCTGCGCACCCTGAGTGAGCTGGAAGCCTGGCTGGAAGCACACGCAGCCCACGAATTGGAGAGCAAGGTCGTCGTCGACCGCAGGGACTGCCTCTCGCGCCTGGCCCTGTCGGACCTCGGCGTCGTGAAGTTCTACAAACAAGTGCACAAGTGGGAAGGGGCGCGACTCCACGCGGAGCGCGCTTTGGATTTCGCCAAGCTCGGGGGCGACCCGCGCCTGATCGCCCAGGCAACTCGCGCCATAGCAGGCCTTCCGCCAGCCGAGGCGCACACCCCCACAGTGCCTGCAGTTCGCGACGCCACCGCGCCCACCTCCCCGTGAATATGGCCAGCCGCTTCGCCGCAGTGCTCATGCTTTTCGCCGCTGGCGTATTCGGTGCCTGCGGTTACCGCACCGGACTGCTCGCGCCCGAGAACGCGCGCACAGTTGGCGTCGAGTTTTTCGGAAACGACGGGCCCCTGAGAGACCTGGAGGTCCAGCTGCAGTCCGAACTGTCCCAGGCGGTCGCGAGGATGGTTGCGGTTCGAATTGTGGCCCCCGAAGGGGCCGAGCTCCTGGTGCGCGGCCGCGTGGTGGACTACTCGCGTCGCTCCGGAATCCGCAGCCCCCAGAACGTCCTGCAGGAAACCGGCGTGCGAATAACGGTGGAGGCGAGCCTGGTCGACCCCAAACGCAGGCTGGATGCCGACGGCAAGCCGCTGCCACTGCGGGTGTTGCGGCAGGCGCGGACCATGTCGGAAAGCGGCTATCGCACGGAAGAGCCCGATGGTGAAGCAGCAGCCAGGGCCCGGGCTCTGCGCAATCTGGCCGATCGCCTCACGCTGGACTTGTTCGGCGCGGTAGCTTACGAACCCCCTGACCCGGCGGCCCAATCCCAAGACACTGGATCGTACTGACCGCGGACGCCCTTTTTTCCGTCAAGACATCGCCCGCCGGGGTCGTAGAGCAAGAGCACAAGTTCCCTCCCCGGATCCACGAATCGACCGCCCGGACCCCTTCACTCCATGGCTGACACCCCGACCTCTCCGCCCGACAAGAACAAGAAGAACCGTTCCTTCGGAGCTTTCCTTCTGTTCCTGACAGTGCTCGTCGCCGTGCTGGTCATCTTCGGAGCCGAGTCCTGGAAGAAGACCCAGGTGCTGACCCAGGACCAGTACGAGTACTACCTCGTCAAGGGCCAGGTGGGTCCCCAGGAGCTCTCCGGTCAAAACAGGATCACGGGCCAGCTCAAGACGAAGCAGAAACTAGGCGGCGGCAAAGAGTTCGACCTGTTCGAGGTCGAGTACGCCAGCCTTGGCGCGATCGAGAAGCGGCTGCGCGAGAACAAGGCACTGCCCTCCTACCAGACGATCAAGACGTCGGAGCTCCTGGGCGGAATCGCCAGCGGCGTCTACCAGCCGATCAACGCGCGTTTGATCTCGAGCACGTTCGAGCTGCCGCCGCCGCCGGTGGCGGCAGATGCCCCGACTCCGAAGCCGCACGCGGCGTTGCCCACTGCCCAGCGCACCGAGATGCTGCTGCAGGTGATCGCGCCCTCGAAGGCGGAGTATCAGGCGCGACTGGCGAAAGATGGCAGCGGCGCCGCTGCCGACGTTGCGCGCCTTCCCTTGCCTGCGGTCTCCGGCAACTTCTCGTTGCTGATCGAAGATCTGAAGGACGTCGCGCCGATCGTCGCGACCCTCCAGGAATCGGGTGTCACGCCCGAGATCATGCAGTTCGACCTGGCGCGCGGAACCAAGTGGACCGAATCCACGAGTCTGCTGCAGTCCGTGCTGCTCCTGTGGGCGCCGTGGCTGATCATTTTCCTCGTCGTGCTGTTCTTCATGCGCCAGATGCGCAATCAGGGCGGCGCGGGCGGTGTGATGTCCTTCGGTCGCTCGCGCGCACAGCTCTACACCAAGGAAAAACACACCAACACCACCTTCGACGACGTCGCGGGCGCGCAGGAGGCCAAGGACGAAGTGCGCGAGGTGGTCGAGTTCCTCAAGAATCCCACGCGCTTCACGAAGATCGGCGGGCGCATTCCGCGCGGCGTGCTGCTCGTCGGGCCTCCGGGCTGCGGCAAGACGCTGTTGGCCAAGGCGATCGCTGGCGAAGCGGAGGTTCCATTCTTCTCGATCTCGGGTTCGGACTTCGTAGAGATGTTCGTCGGTGTCGGCGCGAGCCGAGTGCGCGACCTGTTCAAGCAGGCCCGCGAGAATTCGCCCTGCATCATTTTCCTCGATGAGATCGACGCCGTCGGTCGTCGCCGCGGATCGGGGATGGGCGGAGGCCACGACGAACGCGAGCAGACGTTGAACGCGATCCTGGTGGAGATGGATGGATTTGGGACGGACGAGGGAATCATCCTGATCGCCGCGACGAACCGACCCGACGTGCTCGACCCGGCGCTCCTGCGCCCCGGCCGCTTCGACCGCGAGGTCGTCATCGACCTGCCGGACCTCGAGGGCCGCGAGGAAATCCTGCGCGTGCACCTCAAGAAGGTAAAGGTCGCGCCGGATGCCAACGCCAAGGTCCTTGCGCGCTCGACGCCCGGATACTCCGGCGCTGACCTCGCCGCGATCATCAACGAGGCAGCGATCCGCGCGGCGCTGAACAAGAAAGAACAGATCGAAATGGAGGATCTGGAGGAAGCCCGCGACAAGGTGCGCTACGGCCGCCAAAAGCGCTCGCGCAAGTTGGAGTTGGAGGATCGCCGCATCACGGCCTACCACGAGGCTGGGCACGCGATCATCGCGGCCCTGGTCCCCGAGGTCGAAGGACCCCACAAGGTCACGATCGTTCCCCGCGGGCGTTCCTTGGGCTCGACGATGATGCTGCCGGAAAAAGAGAGCTACCACATGCAGAAGAAACGCATGTTGGGGCAATTGGCGCTGCTGTTCGGCGGTCGCGTTGCGGAGCAGGAATTCTGCGGCGACATTTCTGCCGGAGCTTCGGATGACATCAAGCGCGCCACGGACCTGGCGCGAGCCATGGTCAGTGAATTGGGCATGAGCGAAAAGATCGGTCCGATCAACTACGCCGAGCGCCAGGGCTCCGATTTCCTGGGCACGGAGCTGATGCGCGGGCGGATGCACTCGGAGGAAACCGCGCGAGAAATCGATCGCGAGGTTCACGCGTTGCTGGACGCCGCCTATCGGCGCGCGGAGGAAATCCTGCGCGGTCGTCAGGTCCTGGTCGAAGCCGTCGCAAACGCGCTTCTGGCGTACGAAACGATCACGGGCTCGGACGTGGACAAGCTCCTGGCAGGTGCCAGTGTCGAATCCCTGCGGCCCGAGGCTCCGCCCACCCTGAGCGCCGGAGGCGGTGGCGACCCGCGCAAGGCACCCGGTCACAGCCAGCCCGCGACAAAGCCCGCGACCGGCGACCTGCCTGGTGCCGCGGGGCTCTCTCCTGCCTGAGGGCACTGGACTGACGGCCAAGGGCGCCCCATCCTCGGGCCATGGAACTTCCGCGCCAGGAGTTGCTCGGTGATGCGGCTCTAGCGCTGAATCCTTGCGCGCTAGAGGTCGCGTTCGGCAGCGGGGCCCGCGCGCGGGTGTCGGCGCGAGGCGAGCCCCGGGAAGCGGAGCTCCGGGCCTACTTCGGCCCCGGTCTGCGCATCGATCACACACAGGATGTGCAAGGGCACCGTTTCGTCGCCGAGTTCGACCTCGGTGACAGGGATCTCGCCGAGCGCTCCTCGGCGCCAGGCGCACGGGCGTTGCATGCTGCGGCCATGGCCCGCGCGTCGGCTCGGACGCCTCCGCGCATCCTTGGCATCCTCAACGTCACGCCGGACAGCTTCTCGGACGGTGGCCAATGGGACGACCCGACCCGAGCGGTCGAGCGCGCCCTCGAGATGTTGCGCCACGGCGCCGACGCCATCGACATCGGTGGAGAGTCCACGCGACCGGGGGCCACTCCGGTGACCCTCGAGGAGGAGCGCCGCCGCGTGCTCCCTGTGATTCGCGAACTGGCGCGCAAGACCCAGGCGTTGATCAGCGTGGACACCACCAAGGCGCGCCTTGCCGCAGAGGCTCTTGACCTTGGCGCCGGGATGGTCAACGACATCAGCGCCGGTCGCTTCGACCCCGAGATGCTGCCGCTTGTGGCGCGCCGCGGCGCGGGGCTCGCCCTGATGCACATGCAGGGAACACCACAGGACATGCAAGTGGCGCCGCGGTACAGCGACGTGGTCGAAGAAGTCACTGGCTTCCTGCGCGAGCGCGCCAGCAGCTGTTGGCGCGCGGGGATCGCCGCCGAGCGCCTGTGGATCGATCCTGGGTTCGGCTTCGGCAAGACCCTGGAACACAACCTGCAATTGCTTGCGCGCCTTGGGGAATTGCGCTCCCTGGGACTCACGCTCCTGGTGGGTCCATCGCGCAAGTCTTTCATCGGCGCGATCGACAAGATCCAGCTGCGCCCTGGCAGCATCGGGCCCGCCGATCGAATCGGTGGCACGGCCGCCGCGCTGGCGGCCTGTGTCCAAGGCGGAGCGGATTGGTTGCGCGTGCACGACGTGGCGACCATGGCGCAGGCTGCGCGCGTCGCCTGGGCGATCACATCGCGCTGAGCTCGGCTATTGTTCGCGGGCCGAAGGAGGTCACAATCTCCCAGAGACCTCGCACCATGCTGAACATCATTCGGACACTTCCCGCGTGAGCCCTGCGCGAATTTTCGGCACCGACGGTGTCCGCGGACGCGCGGGCGAGGGCTGGCTTTCCACGGATGCCGTTTCGGCCCTGGGGCGAACGGTTGGCGCGGTGCTCGCCGGCGAAGCGCGTCCGCGCAAGAAGCGGCGCGTGCTCTTGGGGCACGACGGTCGGCGCTCCGGGCCCGAACTGTGTGCTGCCATGGCGCGCGGACTTTGGGCCGCCGGGCTGCGGCCGGTGAGCGCCGGTTTGATCAGCACCCCGGGCCTGGCCTGGCTGGCGCGGACGCAGGAATTCGAGTTCGCGGCCATGGTTTCCGCCTCGCACAACCCGGCGGCCGACAACGGGATCAAACTCTTCACGGGCAGCGGAGAGAAGCTCTCCGACGCCCACGAGACTGAAATCGAACGTCGCTGGGTCGCGGATCCGAGCCCCAACCTCGAGGGCCCCGCGCCGGAGTACGACGAAAACCTCGAGCTCGCCTACCTGACTCGGCTCGTGGAGAAGGTGGGCGCGGGCCTCAAGCTCGACGGGATGATCCTGGCGCTCGACTGCGCCAACGGCGGCGCGAGTCGAGTGGCTCCGCGCGTATTCGGCCGCCTCGGGGCCCAGCTGACCTCGATCGCGGCGGAGCCCGACGGCGACAACATCAATCGCGATTGCGGATCCACCCACCCCGAGGCCCTGGCGAGCGCGGTGCGGCGCGTGGGCGCCAGCGCCGGCATCGCCCTGGACGGCGACGGCGACCGCTGCCTGATGATTGACGAGAAGGGCCAGCTCGTGGACGGCGACGGGATCCTGACGATCCTCGCGCGCCACGCCATGTCCAAGGGGGCGTGGAGCGACCCGCGCCTGGTCGCCACGGTGATGTCGAACAAGGGACTGGGCCGGGCCCTGCGCGACGTCGGCGTCAGCGTGATCACCGTGGATGTGGGCGACCGCAATGTCGTCGAGGCCCTGCGCCGCGAGAACCTGCGCCTGGGGGGCGAACAGTCAGGCCACGTGGTTTTCGGCTCCGAGAACCACTTCATCGGCGACGGGATCTACACGGCCCTGCGCGTGCTCGAGGTGCTACGGGAAACGGGCGAGCCGCTGTCGGTCCTCGCCGGACACTTCCGCGCCTTTCCCCAGGTGCTGCTCAATGTGCCCGTGGCCCGAAAACCAGCCCTGAACAGCGTGCCGAGCCTGTTGGATGCGGTGCGCGAACTGGAGCGCGAGTTGGGCGACGACGGGCGCGTGCTCCTGCGTTACTCGGGCACCGAATCCCTGGCGCGAGTGATGGTAGAGGGTCCGGATCAGGATTCGATCCTGCGCCGCGCCAAGGACCTGGCCGAGCTCGTGCGCCGCGAACTAGGCTCCTGAGATCCGCCGGACCATGATCGCAGCGGCATTCGAGACCTCCACGCGCCAGCCTTCCGTAGCGCTGCGAGTTGGCGGCGAGATCCACGAGGAGCGCCTTTCTGGCTCACGGGCCCACGCCAGCGACCTCCTGCCGGCCTTGGAGCGCCTGCTGCTGAACTGCGGCCGGTCCGTACGCGACATCGAACTCCTGGTCGTCGGCAGGGGCCCTGGGAGTTTCACGGGCCTGCGGGTCGCTGTGGCCACCGCCCTCGGGCTGGCGCGGGGCTCAGGGGCCTCGCTGTTTGGCCTGTGCTCCTTCGAGGCCCTCTGTTGGCGCGAGTTGAGTCCAGGGGAAGAGGCCGCCGTGGTACTCGATGCCCGCGGGGGCGAGTTCTACTTCGCCCACTACCGTAGGACCGATGGCGAACTCGAAGTCCTGCGCGCGCCTTGCATGGCCGCTCCCGCGCAACTCACCGAGCTGATCGGAGGTTGCTCGCGCGTCTTCTGCGACGCGGGCGTCGCGAGCGCGCCGGACCTTCTCCCGCCACTGGGCGCGAGACTGTCTCTCGATCTGGTGCCTGCGGCGTCGGCCCTGCTGGAACTTGGACTTCGGCGCTTCGCGCGCGAGGGTTCCCACGGGATTGAAGCACTCGAACCGTTGTATCTGCGCGCCTTCGGAGTGCGCCACTAACTCGAATCACCGCGCGGGCGCTTGTTGATCCGCGCGTCGCGCTTGCTAGTCTCGGCGCGTGGACTCATATCGCGTGTGGGCCGACATCGACCTCGATGCATTCGCGTCGAACATGGGCCAGATCCGCGCCCGCGTCGGGCCTGGGGTCGCTGTGATGCTCGTGGTCAAGGCCGATGCTTACGGCCACGGCGCCGTGGCCATCGGTCACTGTGCCCTGCGTCACGGCGCCAGTGCCCTGGGCGTCGGAAGTTCCGCGGAGGCGCTCGAGCTGCGGCGCAGCGGAATCCGTGCGCCGATTCTTGTGCTCGGCACGATCGTCGACGACGAAGCCACTGCATGCATCGTTCACGACGTCCACGTGGCGCTGCACTCGGCCGACCGCTGTCAGATGCTCGAGGATCTGGCCGCTCGATTGGGCTTAGTGGCCAAGGTACACCTCAAGATCGACACGGGTATGGGGCGACTGGGCGTCCTGCCGGAGCGCGCTTTGCCGCTCCTGGAGCAGATCCGCGCGTCGCGGCACATGCGCTTGTGCGGGGTGATGACCCACGTCAGTTCGCCGTTCGGAGCAGACGATGATGTCACGCTCGAACAAATGGCGCGCTTTCGCTCGGTCATCGACGAAGCGCGCGCCCGCAATTTGCTTTCGGGCTGGGTCCACGCCGCGAACTCCGCCTGCGTGTTCACGGGCCTCGAGCCGATGTTCGACGCCGTTCGCCCCGGAATCAGCGCCTACGGTGTGCTGCCTGGAGAGATTCCCGGCGCGCGAGATCTCGAGCCCGTGATGAGCCTGCGCAGCCAGATCGTGTTCCTGAAAGACCTCGCTGAGGGCAGTCCGGTGGGTTACAGCGGCACGTGGCGCGCTTCTCGCTCGACGCGCATTGCCACTTTGCCCATCGGATACAACGACGGCGTCCCCTGGCGCCTGGGGAACAAGGGCTCTGTGCTCGTGCGCGGCGAGCGCGCACCGATCGTCGGGCGAGTCTCCATGGACTACACGACAATCGACGTAGGCCACATCCCGGGCGTCACGGTAGGCGATCGCGTCACCTTGTTCGGACGCGACGGCGCGGAGCAAATCACGCTGGAGGAGATCGCGGAGCACGCGGGCACGATCCCCTACGAGATCGCCTGCTCGGTCGGACGGCGCGTGGAGCGCATCTTCCGCGGAGGATTCGACGTGATGACGCCCCAGGTCCGCGCCTCGACCGCGCTCCCCCCGCTCCCTGCCGACCACACACAGCAGAATCTCGCGCGCGCTTGACGGCGATGCTCGCCGTGGCCGATGCTTCTCCTTTGGGCCGTCGAATGAAGCGCACGATTGAGATCCTAGGACGCGCTCTCGGCCTCGCGTGCTTTGCCCTCGCCTGCTTGGTTGTCTCGGGCGCCCTGGGCCTGTTGGTGCTGGAAAAGAGCGGTTGGCTCGCCGAGTGGGTGCGCGCTGAAGCGCGCGGTCAATTGGCGGCGGGCGGCACGGAATTCGATTTGGAGGAGCTCGAGCTCGATTGGTTCGCACCCGCGGTGATCCTGCATGGAATCTCCCTGGGGCCGGACGGCCGCATGGCGCGCATTCAGCAAGTGCGTCTTACCCTGGCGCCCCTGGCGTCGCGGTCCAAGCGCCTCAGACACGTGACGATCGCGGGAGGACGCGTCCGGCTCTCGGCCGACTTGCTAGAGACGCTCGCGCGTCTACGGCTCGCTGCGGGGCACCCCCTCGCGGCCTCCGGCGCCATGGAGAGCGTCGATGACTATCCCCCACTGACCCTCAGCGGCGTGCAATTCGATCTCGTGCATCCGACGTTTGGGGATTTTCCCCTGGGTGCTCTGGATGCAGCTTTCGGGCCGGACGCACACGGTCGCGCCAATCTGCGCGGCGTGCTTTCCCCGAGCTTGGCTGATCCGGGGAATCGCGCGGCGATGGTGTATATGGACGGGCACATCGATCGGCCGGGCGTGCTGCTCCTGCACCTGTCCACCGCAGGCTTCCCGATCTCCACCGCAGCCCTTCCCCCGGGGGAAGAATTCGATCGCTTCCGCGCCCTGCAGCCCACGGGGACCCTGGCGCTGGATGCGCGGGCCGAGCTGTCGCTGGATACGAACTTGCCGACCACCGTGGACCTGCGCGCGCGGTTGACGGACGGGTCCCTGACCCGCGACGCAAGCAAGCTCGCACTGCGGGAACTCGCCTTTGACGTGGAGGCCGACTATCGCCGCGAAGTTGGGCGCGACTGGTCCGACGCGCGCACCTGGAACGTCCTTGCCCAGGGACGCGGACGCTGGCGCGATTCAGAACTGTCGGTATTCACCCGAGTGGGCCGAGCGGCCGGACCCGCGCGCCTGTTGTCGGCGGAGCTGCGCCTTGCCAACTGCGACGTCTCGCCAGAGGCCGTGGCGGAGCTTGGATTTTGGGAGGAGGCGCGCCCTGGCTTCGAGGCCATTTCCCCCATGGGCCGAGCTGACGTGGCTGTGGCTGCGGCAATGGACCACGAAGGCACCTGGAGCGCCGCGCTCGATGCGCGCCTGAAGGGCGAACTGTCGGCCAGCTACACGGGCTGGCCATCGCAGACCGGGACCGGACGTGACGGCTTCCCGTTGCCCGTCAAGCAGCTGCGCGGTCGCGTGTGCGCCGCCTTCGATCCCAGTCAGCCGCGGGCGTTCCAGTTGGGCCTGATGGACGTCACCTGCGAACCGATCGATGAGGGGCGCGGGCAAGCGAAGGCTTGGGTCAGGGGCCTGATCGTCGCGCCGACATCCGCTTCACCGCTGCCCAAGTACCCGGATTTCGTGCTGGATTTTAGCGCCAAGGAGCTCGCTATCGGCGTACCCGCGCGGCGGGCGCTCGAGAGCATCGCCAACACCGATTGGATTTGGCCTGCCTTCCGGCCGAGCGCTGGGGTCGTCGATGGATCCGGGCGTCTGATGTCCGACTGGGGAAACGGCGGCGTGTCCGGACACTTCGAGATCCGACCAAGAGATCTGCAAGTCACGTGGGACGGGCTGCCGATTCCCTTGGATCGAGCTGCCGGACGGATCGACCTGCACTTCGATCCCCGCGGGCTGTTTGGGATCACCTTCGACGTGGCGGGCAACACCCCCACCGCCGAGCACGCGCGAGTGCTCGGGCGCGTGCAGCAGGATCCGGCCCTAGCTCCGCCGTTGCGCACGAAGGAACATCCGCTGCACCCGCCCGTCCCGGAAAGTTCGATGTTGATGGACTTCGACGTTGCCGTGCGCGGAATGGCCTTGCGCGGGACCGACCGCGACGTGATTGCAACCACGTGGCCGGGGGTGGGCACAGCCCTGGACCTGTTCCAGCCCTCGGGAAAGGCCGATGTCAGCGTGCGCGTGGCGCGCGCGCGGGCAGGCGAAGAATTGGCCTTCCGCGTGGAAGTGGAGCCTCGACAGGTCCAGCTGACGCCCACCAGTTTTTCGACGCCCACGCGCAATGTGCAGGGTCGCGTGCTGGTGTCGGGTTCTCAGAGCTCTGGCAGCGAGACGGGCTCGTTCGTGACGCGCATCGCGCCGCTGATCGGCGAGTGGCCCCAGGAGGCGCGCGTCGCATGCAGCGCGGTGTTCAGCACCGACGGTGGGGACCACATCGAAGTCCAGGGCGCGGGGATTGACCTGACGAACCGCGGGCTGGTGGGCGCATTTCGCGAGGCCTTTGCGGGCGGGTCCGGCGGCGGTTTCGATCTCAAGGCCCTGTCGATCGACGGACGCATCGATTTTTCGGCGGAGGTATCCGGCCCAACGGCTGCGCCCGGCGCGCCGGGAGGCGAATCGGTGTACCGAGTGTTCCTGCGCGACAATTCCTTCCGCACGGACGCTGCGGGCAGCTTTGGGCTGTCGGGGCTGTGGGGCCAACTGGTACAGCGCGAAGGCATCTTGACCGGGGAGCGAATCCAGGCGCGCCTGGGCAGCACGGCAGTTTCGCTGAGCGACGTGCGA
Organism: Planctomycetota bacterium; assembly: GCA_947484275.1. Taxonomy (GTDB): domain Bacteria; phylum Planctomycetota; class UBA1135; order UBA1135; genus JADJQU01. The sequence goes on from CANKOY010000054.1 coordinate 11,424, forward strand.
TTCCTGGAGGAGCGCGGCGTCGCGCGTTTCTCTTCCGCCCTCCACGCGCGTGGGTTGCCCATCGATCGCGAGCACCTGGCGCTGTTCCTTGACCCCGACACCGTGAAGGCGGCCATCGACCACCTGCACCTGTCCGGCTGGATCGACTTTGAGAATGCGAGAATCGAGTACACGGGCAAGACCGAGCTCGCCGACCCTAAAGTCGCGCTCTCCGGAGACGTGCGCCCGCGCGACGCCTTCGTGGACCTTGGACTGCCGCTGTCGATCGATCGCGCGCGGGTCGATCTGTCGGAGCTCGTGCTCGAGGGCGGTCATGTACGAGCCTGGGCCAAGGTCACGGAACTGGACGGCGCCATCGCAAATCGCAAGCTCGAAGGCGCACGGATGCTGGTGACCTACGTGGAGCCGCGGCTCTCGATCCTCGATCTCTCGGGCAACCTCGAGGGCGGGCGCATCGGCGATCTCGCCCAGTTCGGCTCCGAGAACGAGGGCTCGCGCGCGCGTGCCACTGGGCCGGCGTTCACGATGGACCTACTCGATCCATTCCGTTTCGAACTGGGTCTGGCTTTGCGCGACGTTCAACTGGGAGGCCTGCTGCGCGGGATGTTCCAGTCAGAGTTTGCCGACACAGGTTACCTGGACGCCCAGATTCGCCTGGACGGCGATCTCGAACGCTTGACTGAGATCGTGGGCGACGGCTGGGTGCGCTTGCGCGACACGCGACTGTGGTCGATTCCCGTGGTGCGCGACTTGTTGTCGCAGCTCGGCATGGACTCGAGCGCTGTCTTCGAGCGCATGCAGAGTCGCGTGTCGCTCAAGGGCGGGGTGATCCACATGGACGCCATCCATGTGCAGAGCCCGATCCTCGAGCTGGTGGGCGCGGGCATCCTGGATCTCGACGGACGCCTGGAACATGACCTTGAGGCGCGCTTCGCGCTGGTGGACAGTCTCGGCCCGCTGACGCGGCTGGTGTACTGGATCCAAAACAACCTGTTGTCCGTGTCGGTGCGCGGAGACATGTCGCGCCCGCAGATCGTGCTCAAGGGCGTGCTGTCCCTGCTTCAGAGCACCAATGGAAAAGGGCGGGAATTGCCGCTGCCGCCCCTGACCCCGCTGCCCGCCCGTTTCTGACCCTGCGCGCCGCGGGTTGACGAACGAGCCGTGGGCGGCGATCGAGGACCGCGCTTGCGATCAGCGTGCGCGCAGCGCATAAGTTCGGTACATGGACGCGTTCGCCGTAATCCTCGCCGGTGGTTCCGGGACTCGCTTCTGGCCGGCCAGTCGAAGGAGCCTGCCCAAGCAGTACCTCCCCATCGGTGCCGCCGAGCCCCTGGTGGCCCAAACTCTGGCGCGCTTGGAGGGTCTGATTCCCTTGGACCGGATCCTCGTCGTCAGCGCACAGTCCCAGCGCGAAGAGTTGCAGCGCGCGCTGCCGCGCCTGCCCAGGGAAAACCTGCTGCTCGAACCCTGCGGCCGCAACACTGCGGCTTCAGTGGCCTGGGCCGCACTGGAGATTCGTCGGCGCAATCCCAATGCAGTGCACGTCGTGCTGCCCGCTGACCATGTCATTCGACCGGCGGAAAGCCTGCGCGCCAGCCTGGGTGCCGGCCTCGACGAAGCCCGAGAGAGCAGGGCGCTGGTGACGTTTGGGGTGCGGCCCACGCGCGCCTCCACGGGATTTGGATATCTGGAGTTGGGCGAAGCTCTGCCGGCGCGCGGAAATCACGGCGTGCACCGCGTGCGTCGTTTCGTGGAGAAGCCGGTGCAGGAACGCGCGGACGAATTTTTGAAGTCCGGTCGCTACCTGTGGAACGCGGGGATCTTCGCCTGGCGCACGGACGCGATTCTCTCGGCGTTCGAACGACACGGACCAGGATTGCTGCGCGCGTTGGAGAGCTTTCCCACGGGCGCGGAGCTCGAACACGCCTACGGCGCGCTGCCCGTGGTTTCGATCGACGTGTGCGTGCTCGAGCGCGAGAGCGACGTGCGAACTCTGCCGATCGACTACTTCTGGAGCGATGTGGGAGCCTGGACGGCCCTCGAAGACGTGCTCGCCCCCGATGCAAACGGCAATCGATCCACCGGCGGCACGCTGCTGGAGACGCTCGATGCCTCGGGCAATCTGGTCTACGGCGAGGACGGTCAGTTGGTGGCGCTGCTAGGCGTCGACAACCTGGTGGTCGTGCGCGCTGGCGATGCTGTGCTGATCACGACACGCGAACGCGCCGATCAGGTGCGCGCCCTGGTGGAGCGCATGCACGCCGCGCGCTCGCCCTTCGTGTGAAAAAGAATCAACGCGCCGCCCTGGGCATCGATCACGGCACGCGCCGCTGCGGATTCGCGGTGGCCGATCCCCTGCGGTTGGCGACCACGCCCCTGGCACCCTGGCGCGACGATGCACCCGGTGCGGGCCTTTTCGCCCACATCGCGAAGCTGCTCGACGAGCGCGATGTAGATGTGTTCGTCATCGGTTTGCCGCGCAACATGGATGGCACGGAGGGACCGCGCGCCCTGGAAGTGCGCGCATTCGCGGCGCAACTCTCCGCGCAGTTCAAAAAACCGCGCACGGTGTTCGTGGACGAGCGGCTCTCCACCAAGGCCGCCGAGGATCTGCTGCGCGACGCCCAAGTGCGACCGCGTGATCGCCGAGCGCTCAAGGACAGCTTCGCAGCCCTGGTGCTGCTGCGCGATTGGATCGAGTCTGGGGAGCCGGACTGACCGGCCTCAGGACCTTGCGCCGCTCTGCCTTTCCCCGAGCCACCTGACAATGTCGTCGACCAGGCGGTCGGCTCCGCGCTCGTGCAGAAGATCGTGGGCGAGGTCGTCGAGCACGCGAAGTTCCACGCAAGGCGATTGGAACGCGCGGCTGTGGGCTGGATCAGAGATCGAATCCTTCGCACCGTGCAGCAACAGGGTCGGCACGCGCAACTGGCTCGCTCCGCCGCGGCAGCGCGCAGCAATTTCCAAAGACTGATCCACGGCCCGGCGCGAGATCGAGTCGTGGACCAGGGGATCGCCGCCCCAAGCGTGTCGCTCGGCGTCGCTGTTCGTCAGGCGCGAGGGTTGATTGCCCACGCATCCCTCGTCCGTGGGCGCGGGCTTCTTGAAGAGTCTCAGCATCCCGGAAGCGGGCTTGGGTGCCTGGAAGTCCGGATGCCAGCGCGGCGCGAGCAGAACCAAGGCGCTCAAATCCTCGGGATGCTCCAGGGCGAAGTTCAACGCGTAGAGCGCACCTAGTCCCTGGCCGATCAGCACCTTGGGCGCATCGGGTAGACGATATGCCAGGTGGTCTTGCACCGCCCGCAGGTCCCGCGACACTTCGCTCCAACCGTTGCTGTGACCGCGTTGGCCCTCGGAGCGCCCGTGACCGCGCAGGTCGGGGAGCGCCACGGCCCACTGATGCTCGGCGAGCACGCGCGCCGCCGCCAAGTATCGACCTCCGTGATCGCCGGCGTCGTGCAGGATTGTCACTCCGCCACGGGGCTCGCCGCGGGCCGCGACCTCGAGCACGTGCAGCAAGAACAGCCCGGCGGAGTTGTGCGACAGCCCAGAGCCTTCACTGCCGTCCGCCTGGGACTGGCGCAGTTCGAGGTAAGTCGTCAGGGGCTCGGGTGCGTTCATGGGAACTGGCGCGCGCGAATCAGCGGGCAACGTACTGACCGCCATTCATCGTCGCCAGCCGACTCAGAAGATCCGCGTCCTGTGCGCCGGACAATCCGATGGTGTGGATCACGATCCCACAGTTCGCATTGCGCTCGCGAACGTAGGACAGGATTTCCTCGGTGTCCGTGCTCAGGCCCACAGTCGCTCGCCCATCGGTGAGGAAGAACATAGTGTCGAAGTTCGGTTTGACCCACGCGCTGCCGGCCTTGGCGCCGGACATGTCGAACGCGCGTTCCAGCGCGGAGTAGATGTTCGTTCCGGCGGCCCCGCTGAGGGCCGAGACATAGGTCAACGCTTCCTTTCGCGTCGCTGCCGACATCACGGCCGGTGTGTCGTCCCATGACCAGACATCCGCAGCGTAGCCGATGATGTTGAACTCTCCGCCGTCGCGAATTCCACCCAGGGCTTTTTCCAAGTCGCGCTTGGCCGCGGTCAGGCGCGAGTACTCGCCCTTGGCCTCGTCGGGCGTGTCAAAGGGCTTGCCCGGTTCGTCGCCCGGATTGTTCTTGGGCGTCATCGAGAAGTTCATCGACAGCGAGCAGTCGACCACGAACAGGATGCGCTGGCTTTCGGTGCTGATGCCAAAAAACGACACCCCCACTGATTCCTTGGCCTCCTCAAGGGCTGTTTTTTCAGCGGAGATCGGCGGGACTTGGAAACTCGCGCCATTCGCCTGCCACCAGCGCTGCCAGAGTTCGGCGTTTGCGCGGAAGCTCTGGCCCGTCAAGGAAGTCAGGGAGCGATCCACGTCCGTGCGCAAACGGCCCTGTTCCTGCGAGAGGCGCGCGATCAGCACCGGGATCGCATCCTTCGAGCGCAACGTAGCCAGGGCGATGGCGGCGCGGCTGCGCACGACCCAGGCCGCATCCGACAAGTGCTTGCTGAGCAACTCTGGAACTATGGCGTTGTCGCCCTGGGCGGCGAGGCCGTCGATCCATTCGGCGCGCGCGAGCGGCTCGGACTCGGCTGCCAACTGGGCGCGCATGACAACACGAATCGGCTCAACGCGGGCCTGGGACAGGACGCTGAGGACCATCCTTCGACCGCGCCCCTTGCCCTTCTTCCAGGAGCGCACCAGCGTCGCGCCGATGTCCTCGACCTGCTTGCTTTCCAGGCGCACGATCGCACCGGCGGCAGCCGAGGCAGCGCGCTGGGCTTGCCGCGCGGTCTCATGGGCGCGCGTGCGCATCTCGGCCGCGTCTTTCTTCGCCGTGTCGTACTGGTCAAAGGTGGCGCGCGAGAAACTGTCGCTCGCCTTGTCAGCCTCCTTGGCCAGGCGAGCTTCCAGCTTGTGCACCTCGGCCATCAGTTTTGGCAGTCGATCCTCGATCTTGTCGCAGGCTTCGCCCTGGCTCTGGGCCAGCCGCGCCAGTCCATTTGCGCTGTCCAGTCCACCCACGGCTCCCAGGAGGTCGATCGAAGCGCGTCGCACGGCGGCCGAGGGGTTTTCGCTCGCGTCGACTAGCAGGTCGGTCTCCAACTTCTTGCGCTTGTCTGGTGTGAGGGATCCCAGGAGTCGACTGGCGGACTCCCGGAGCGTCAGTTGCCAGGGCCGTTCGAGAGCCAGGCGCTTCTCGAAGCGCGTCAGGTCCTTTTGCTGCTCTTCGAGCGCCTTCTGTTCCCGCTCGAGGGCGCCCTCGGCGCTGTCGTCGCGGGTGGCGCGCAACTTCCACTGCTCGATCAGGATCAACTTGCGTTCGATCAGCCCTCGCGCGCGGAAAGCCTTGGCGTCATGGTCATCCACGATGTCGGTGACACGCGTGTGCTCCGCGCTGAAGACCGCCAGGGCGCCGACGTTCAAACTGGTGGCAAGCGCCTCCGCCGCACTCTTGCGCTCGTCCTGAGTGCCTTCGAGTCCGGCGCGCTCAAAGGCTGCCTTGAGTTCGTCGAACTTGGCGTCGAGGGTCCGAGAGGGGATGGCCGAGGGGCTCGGCGCCAGGGGCGCTGCCAGGGCAAGGAGAAGGGCGAGAAGCAGGGAGAACATAGGCTTGGCTGCTGTGGCACTGGGACCGACGGCGTGGAGCCGCGGGAGCTAGACGCCGGTCGCACCGCGAATCCTCAAGCTTGGGATCGCGCGGGCGATCGGGCCGCAGTCTATGCTAGCCGCCGGCGTGAGGAGTCCAGGCGGCCGCTCTGCTGCAAGGCAGGGAGGAAAGTCCGGGCTCCACGGGTCAAGGTGGTTGCTAACGGCAACCGATCGCGAGATCAGGGAAAGTGCCACAGAAAACAAACCGCCGGGGCCGCGAGGCCACGGTAAGGGTGAAACGGTGCGGTAAGAGCGCACCGCGGGCCTGGTGACAGGTTCGGCAGGGCAAACCCCACCTGGAGAAAGACCAAATAGGGAAGGCTCACGGCGATGACCCGCGCCATGCCTTCCGGGTAGGTCGTTCGAGGCCGGCCGCGAGGTCGGTCCCAGAGAAATGGTCGCCACCCCTCGCGGGGTACAGAACCCGGCTTACAGGACTCCTCACGCCACTCACTCCTCGCGGTCCCGCGACCGCAGCGGGATCCCATTGTCCAGCCTGTCACCACAAGATGTAGTGGTGACTCCTCACCCCCCTCCAAGGCCTTGACAGGTTGGAGAGGTGTGCGAGACTCCTTGCCACCACGAGTCCTGAGCGGGGGCGCCGAAGCGGCCGACCCTGCCAGGCATCCACAGAACAAGTCCGCGCTAACGCGGATGGCGCCCCACTCGGGCGCAGACCCCTTCGCTCCATGGAATTCGTATTCGTCGTCCCGCGCAGCGATCTGTTTCGCGACTGCTACCCGCAGGGGTTGACCCCCTTTGGGGAGCAGTTCCCCCTCAGCGCATTCGAAGCCGACGTCGCAGGCCACGGCTTCTTCGTGCAGCGCTCGCGCGCGGAAACGAATCCCAACTGGAAGCAAGTCATCCCGTACACGCTGGTTGTGCGCGATGGCGAAGTTTTCATGATGCGCCGACTCTCCAAAGGCGGCGAGGCGCGGTTGATCAACAAGTTGTCGATCGGTGTGGGCGGCCACATCAATCCCGAGGACGCCCAGGCCCGCGTCGGTGATAACGGCACGCTGACATCCAGCCCGATCGACAACGGCTCGCGCCGAGAGCTCGAGGAGGAAGTCGAGATCGAAGGGCCCACGCAGCTCTCGCGTCTTGGCGTGCTCAACGACGACTCCAACCCCGTGGGCGCGGTCCACGTGGGCGTGGTTCAATTGCTCCATGTACAGGGCAACGTCCGCGTGCGTGAACTCGAAACCCTCGAGGGCAAGTTCGTCAGCCCGGAAGAACTGCGGCGCCTGAGCGACCAAGGCGCAAATTTCGAAACTTGGTCCAAGATCCTCGTGGAGCGGCTGCCTGAAATCCTGACGGCGGACGCCCACACACATCCCGAACACGCGCAAGCGCGCGCGCCTCAGCAGGCGCACAGGCAGACGCGATGACTTCCATGAAAAGCCGAATCACAGACTCCCAGCGCATGTACGACCAGCTCCTTGGAGCGCGGACCGCCGACAAGGTCACGCTCTACTTCAAGGACGGTCGTGTCATGAACGGGGCGCTGATCTTCAATCAGTTCAAGGGCACGGGCAGGCTGATCAACATCGATCACGAAGTCAGTCTCGACTTCTCGATCGACGACCTGCGCGATCTGAAATTCTGATCGACGCAGGCCGGCGCGACGCCTACTTCTTCGCGCTGTCCAGCGCGCGCTTCTGCAGGTAGAAGTCCTTGCGCTCGTACTCCTTGTGAGAGTCGCGCTCCTTGACCTCGTCCTCGGTTTTCGGCGGCGGAACGATGACTTTGTCGCCGGGAACCCAGTTCACCGGACAGGCGCAACCATGGGCGTCCGCCGTCTGCAGCGCCACGAGCAGGCGCTTGACCTCGTCGATGTTGCGGCCGACGTTGAGCGGGTAGTAGACCAGGGCGCGCACGATGCCCTTGGGGTCGATCAGGAACACGGCGCGCACTGTGGCCGTGGCCGAAGCGCCCGGGTGCAGCATGCCGTACAGCTTCGACACATTCATGTCGATGTCGGCGATCATCGGGTACTTGATTTCCGCGCCGAGGATCACGCGCAGGTTCTCGCGCCAAGCCAGGTGACTGTGGATCGAGTCAATCGAGAGCCCGATGAGTTTCGTGCCCAATGCGTCGAACTCGCTCTGACGGCGGGCGAACTCGGTCAGTTCGGTCGAACACACCGGCGTGAAGTCCGCCGGGTGGCTGAACAGGATCACCCACTTGCCCGCCTGCCACTTCGAAAATTCGAGTGAGCCCTGAGTAGTGATCGCAGTGAAGTCGGGGGCGCGGTCGCCAATGCGCGGGATGCCGCTCAGTGTTGCTTCGCTCATGATCCTGATTTCTGTGCTGGGGTGTGAATTCGGCACGCAGATCCCTGCGCGCGCGACCGGAATGGTACCAATCCACGAACTCAGCGGCTGGCTCGGCGCGGCTGATCGAGCCACGGCTGCAGGGCGTGCGCGCGGCGCAACTTGAACAGGCTCATTTCGCCACAGGTGTGCGCCAGTTCGCGTTCTCCCAGGGCGCTGAAGTAGGCGTGAAACTGTGCGTACCAGCGCGACGCCGTCGACTCCGCTTCAAGACAAATGCGCAACACCAAACGGTTGCCGGTGAGCCTGGAGGCGATCACGAGGGACCACGCAAGCATCTGCCGCCGCTGGCTGCGCTGCTTGGGAGTTTCTCCGAGCGAGCGCATGACTTCGGACAGCCGCGCGATCTGTCCAGCTTCGTCGATGTGAAGTTGCTCGAGGAGTTTTTTCAGCTCGGGCTGATCCACGCGCGCCGCCAGCTGTCGGTAGATCGCCTGGGCGCCGAATTCCGCCAGCAGTGCGCGGCGCATGTCCTCCATCAGCGCGCCATCACCCGCACGTCGCGCTGCACGGCTCACGGGCGGCGCTCAGTTGCCGGCCGCCCACGGGGCGCGCAGGATCGATTCGATCGCGCGCCGTTGGCGCGAGTCCACCAAGGTCCCGTGGGACTGCCGCAGGGCGGGCAGGGCCTGGGGATCCTGGAGGCCCGCGAGCGCATCGATCGCGGCGCTGCGCAGGCGGTAGTTTGCGTCGGACAACAGACTCTCGATTCGTCTGCGAAGCTGCGGATTCCCGCGCGCGTGGCGGCTCAGGGAGCGAACTGCGGCCTCGCGCACGCTCGCTGAAGCGGTCGCCGAGAACGCGAGCTGCTCCAGTTTGCCGGCGACGCGCGGATCCTCGAGCAGCGCCAGGATCGACACGGCACCGGCTGCAAGCACATCGTGGGGCGAAGGCAGGGTGAGGGCTTGCATCACGGACTCGAAAGCGGAACTTGGCGCCGCGCTGGCCTCGAGCGCCAAAGCCGCGGTCATCGTGGACCAACTATGGCCAGCCTCGAACTGTGCCCGGGCGAACTCGACCAGCGTCGGGTCCGGCGCGAAGCCCGCCAAGGACACCAGCGCAGCCACGCGCACGCTGGCGGATGCGTCGTGTCCCGCCGCACCCATCAACGCTACGGATCCATGTGCGGGCGCAAGGGCACCAAGGGCTCGTGCGGCGGCGACGCGCACCTGCTCGGATTCATCATCGGCGAGGCGCGTTTCGAGGACATCGGCGTACATCGAACGCACTCGCCCCGCTTTGGTGGAGAGCGCCATGGCTCCCAGGGCCGTGAGGGCCTCACGGCGCGCGAGGGGGTGGGAACAATTCTCCGCGATGGAGATCCACTCCGTGTCGTTCTTCTGCTGAACCGTGCGCGCAACGAGCCACCCGCGCGGATCGAAAAGTACCCAGCGCGGTCGCGTCGGCGCGTTGAAGCCGAAAACTTCCTTGCGGTCGTCAATCTCTACGCGCTCGATGAGCGTCTGAGCCTGAAGGGTGGCCCCCATGGAGATCTCGATCTCCACGGGAGTGCGAAAGACCATGGGCGTCTTGCCGCTGGCGCTCTGAGTCTGCTCCACCTCGACTTCCACGCGACCCTTGGCGCCGTCCCAAGTCCAACTCACGTTGAATTCGGGGTAGCCCTCGGCCGAAAACCACTGTTCAAAGAAGCGCGCGAGGTTCTTGCCGCTGGAGGCTTCGAGCGAGCGCTGAAAGTCCGCAGTGGTGACGCTTTGATCGCGATAGTCCGCGAAGTAGCGCCGGACGCCAGCGAAGAACGCGTCGTCACCCAGTTCGAAGCGCAACTGATGCAAACGGCTCGCGCCGCCGGGATAGGCGTGGCCCGTGACGAACAGGTCCATCGGATCGCGATAGCGATCGTAGATCGTCGGCCGGCGCGCTGCGCCCACATCCGCCGCGAGGTAGCTTTCGCGCACGAGCGCCATCGAGGCTTCGAACGCCGCCGTGCCCGATACCGCCTCGACGTACAGTTGCTCCGCGTAGGTCGCCCAGCCTTCATTGAGCCAGATGTGCGACCAGTCGGCGCAGGTCAGCAGATTGCCAAACCACTGGTGTGCGGCTTCGTGGGCCAGCAGGCCAAATGCCGGTTGGTCGCGCTCGCCGCGCGCGTCGGTCAGCCAGGTGTCGGTCAGTGTGGTGGCGGAGATGTTCTCCATGCCCCCGAACTGAAAATTGGCCACGGCGGCCTGGCTGTACTTGGGATACGGGTAGCGCACGCCCGTCAGGTGCGAGAAAAACTCCAGCACGGCGGGGGTCGACTCGAAGCGCGCGTCCATGTGCGCTTCCAGGGTCGGATCCGCGAGATAGCTGAGCGGGATTCCGTCCCACACGGAGGTCTTCGTGACGAATTCGCCGGCCACCAGCGTGGTCAAGTAGGTCGGATGGGGCGTCTGCATGCGCCAGCGCTCGAGCGCGCGCCCGTCGCCAAGTTCGCGTCGCTCGACGAGCTCCCCCGCCGCCACAGCGGTCCAATTCGATGGCAGCGTGACCACGACTTCACTGGTGGCGCGATCGTTGGGGAAGTCGTAGCAGGGAAACCAGCCGCGGGAATCCTCGCACTCGCCCTGGGTGAAGACCTGGGTCGCGACCCCGTCCATGGGATCGTTGAAGTACAACCCGCGCCGCGGCGCGCCGGCGTAGTTCACCGTGAACTCGCCGAAGTCGCCGGCATTCAGTGGTCGCGGCAATTGCACGCTCAGGACGCCCGCCTCATGGGTGAAGTCGAGCGCTTCACCCACCTCGCCGCGCACGTCGCGTACCGCGAGATCGACAAAATCCAGCGCAACTTCGGCAAGTCGGTTCGCGCGCGCGGAAAAGCGCACGCGCGCGCTCCCGGAAATGCTCTGCGCCCGGGGGTCGAGTTCGATGGCGAGAGCGTAATGCTCCACGTCGAACGCGGACTCGCGCGGGCTGTGGGAGCGCTCGGCCGGGGTGGCGGTCGCGTTGCAACCCGCCGCCAGACCCAGGGCCAGGACCCATAAACCAGCGCGCGATTTCGCGCACACGGGGGTCGTCTGTTTCATGGAATTTGCCCGCATCGTCGGCGGAGCTTACCGCGGCGGATGGTTGCCGTATCCCGCGGCAATCGCGAAACTCTGCGGCGCGTGGATTTCTTAATGGAGTGCATCGGGTTCCCCCCCGACCAGGATCTTTCGCGCCTGGCCGATCTCGCGCGTGAACGCGGTGAGCGCGTCCCCTGGCGCGGTCCCGGCGGTGAGCACCTGAGAGTGTCCCTGGGCGGAGGTCTGGGGGTGCGCCTCGATCGCGAAGAGGGCCGCTTCGTGTGGTCCCTGACTCCCGACTACCGCTCTGCCCAGCGCTTGCGCGTGGCCCTTGATGCGGTCTCACTCTCCGCGGACTCGCCCAGCGACGCGTTCGTTGCGGGTTGGGCCAATCCGCTGCCGCGCGAGGATCCATCGACGCCCTCGCCCGACTCCTATCCCGTGCGCGCGCTCCTTAGCGACGCCCGCCGTTTGCCGCGGACCCTCGAGCGCGGGCACGTGATTGCCATGGCACTGGCTGGATTCGCGCTGGATGTTAGCTACATCGGCCCAGACAGCGGCGCGCGCGAACCGTGGGTCGCAGGTTTGCCCCACGGAGCGGCAATTCTGCCGCTGGACGGAGCTCAGCAGCCGGCGGCGTGCCTCGAGGTGTCGCTACGAATCTTGCGCGTGCAATCGCTCACGAACCCGTTGACCGATCGACGCGTTGATCTTGTGGAAGTAGAAACCCCGGGTCGATCCCTGCCCTTCTTCGTCAGTCCATGGCAACTGGCCGCGGATCGATTGACCTTGCCGCGTCCGGGCCTGCGCATCGAAGGCACCTTCTTCATGTGCGGACGAATTGTCGGGGGACTCGGCAGTCCAAGCCAGCGCCTCGGCGGCGCGTTCGGCTAGCGCCCTGCGATCTCGCCGAGGAGCTTCTTCAGCTCCGATCCACGTGCGCCGTAGCCCAGTTCGATGATCACCTCGAGTTCACCGCCGTAGCGGATCGACGTGACGGTCTGGGAACTCTTGCCGCCGGCCAGTGTGGTCAGGGGCTCCTCCAGGGTGGGCAGCACCATGCTCGCCGCGCCAAAAAACTCGGCCGCGTCGCGGGCGGTGTCCCAGGCGCTGACCCAGCGCAGGATGCGCGCGCCCTGCTCAGTGCCAAGCAACAAGATCTCATCGCCGCCCCAGCCTTCCGCGGCCGGCGAGGTGTAGTCCATGCCCACCGCGTTGGCGATGTCCTTGCCGCCTACCGTGGAGCGCTGGGCCGGCACGATGCACCAAATGGCGAGCGCCAATTCGCCCATGACGTCGCGGCGCAGAACTTTCCAATCCCCGAGCACGGCCTCGTTCACGGACTGCTGCACCGCCACGGGTTCATCCCGTGAATCTTTGTCCCAGTACTTGGCGGGATGCAGGATCTGCTCCGAGGACTTGGGCGGGAATCGAAAGGCCTGTTCGATGTCGGCGTTGGTGCCGCTGGCCATCTGCCCGCGCATCACGTTGTCCGTGCGCGCGAGGAATGCCGCGCCCTTCAAGTACGCCGACATCAGTGGCTTCCACAGGATCATCGGCGAGCGCGCCATCGAGGCGGTCTGCTCGGCCTCCATGCTTGACATGCGAAGGAGTTCCATCGGCTTCATGTGCTCCTTGGTCCAGCGGGCCATGACCGCGGTGCCGCTGCCCTCGACGACGGATTGGTACGCCAGGGCCATGTCAGAGCGCTCGGCGACCTGCTTCAGCGTCCCGTCGATGTCGTACAGTTGATCGTCTAGGGCGTGACCAAGTTCGTGGGCCAGCACGATCTTCGCCAGTCCCTCGGGACAATTGTCCATCAGGTAAAAGGTCTTCGTGGTCGGGTCATAGAAGCCGCCGACCTGATCCTGGAGCATGCGCATCGTCTCCGTCAGCAGGTCCATGTCGGGCGGGATCAGCCCAAGCATTCTTTGAATCGTCTCGTCGGCAGCGCGCTTGGACTTGGGCTCCATGCGTTCCGTGCGCTCGAGCGCGTAGGTGACGAACTGCTCCTTCGAGGAAAGCCTCACGGGCACCGCGCCCTGGAACTGGGCGCCGCGCAACTTCTCCACGTCCCCCTGAATTTCCAGACTGACCCTCTCGAGTTCCTCCTGGGTCCAGGTGCTTGCGGAATCCTGGGGCGCGGGGGGAATTGAGGCTGTGTAGGTGGAATCGGAGCCCGAGGACTCGCTCCCCTGGACGGCCCCGCCGCCGCAGCCCCAAAGCACCACTGCGCCG